>DAOUJG010000021.1:0-32775 GCA_034423015.1 Dehalococcoidia bacterium
CCTGAACTCGATGCTCAAGCGGGGCGCCCCATGGGACGCCACCCACGCCCTCAACGCTTGACCTTCAAGACAGTTGCTGGGTCCCGGCCTTCGCCGGGACGACGGGATGGGTGGTCCCACCTCATATCGACCTGTAGGGGCGCCGCTTGTGGGCGCCCGCCAGAAAGCCCCTGCTACAGGGCCGGGGCAAAGGGCTGATTTTAGGGAAATCCCCGATGCCGGTTGAGACCGGCATCACGAAGGATGAGAAACCCTATTCTCTGAGCAACGACGGTTTGGGGGACCGGATTCCCGATGGGGAAGGGCGGGTCGGGCGCGGGCGAAGAGGGCCTATATCCGGTACACGCGAACGGCGTTGTCATGGAGCATGGCTGCGCGCTCGGAGGGGGAGTACTCCCTGGACAGACGCTTGAAGGCATTGTACATGACGTTGTAGGAGAAGGAGACCTTGTCCACCGGGAAGTTGCTCTCGAACATGCACCGTTGGGGGCCGAACCTCTCGATGCAGTAGGTCATATAGGGGGCCATGGACCCCGCCAGCTCCTCGGAGCCGACGGGCTTATCGCGGGTGTGCCAGTCGAACCCGAAGCGGGGCATTCCCATCCCGCCCAGCTTGATGTTCATGTTGGGGCACTGGGCAACCGCCTCGATGCCCCTCCGCCAGACGGCCATCACCTCGTCGTCCCGGCCGGCGTAGGGGCCGGTGCGCATCAGGCCTCCCAGGTGGTTCAGGACTATGGTCAGGTCCGGCACCGCCCTGGCGAAGTCAGCCAGCTCGGGGAGCTGGTGAAAGTACAGCCAGCCCTCCAGGGACAGGCCCATGCGCGCCAGCACCCGGGCGCCCGCCCGGAAATTGTCGGAGCCGAGCTGGCCCTCTATCTGGTGGGCGGCGGTGTTCTCCACCTTCGGGTCGGGGTCCCAAGAGACGGAGTGGCGAATGCCGCGGAACCGGTTGGGGCTTGCCGCCCGCAGCGCTTCCAGCACCGGCTCCACCGCATCACCCAGGTTCAGGTTGGCGTGGCCGACGATGGCCGCGGCGGCGCGGCCGGGGCCGTACAGGCCGCTGGCGCTTGCCGCCGCCAGACCCTGGACGAACTCGACCTCGCCCACGGGGCGCATCTCCTCGGGCCCCTGGGCACGGTACATCGCCCTGGCCTCCACGAACACGGTGGACCGCACGTTGTGGCCGCTGTTGATGTCCTCCGCCAGCTCGTGGAGCAGGTACCGTTGGTAGGGAATGCTCGCGGCCCGAAAGTCCCAGAAGTGGTGATGGGGGTCACAGAGGGGGATGTCAGGCTCCAGGGTGGGCTCTTGGGTCAGCGCAAGCCAGTCGGGGCCGCCGTAGGGCATGATCGGGCCTCCGTTGGGGAAGGGTGCAACACCCTGTCAAGATGTTGTCATGGACTACGAGTACAAGCATATCACCATTGAAGAACGGTGTGAAATGGCCCGTCTATTTGGCGTTCTCCCCCATATGAAGCCCTCCAGCTCCCGGATGAGATACCGGGGGATGTGCGACTCGACGCGGGCGCAAGGGGCTCCGGTTGCCGCAGGCGGCCATCCTGTGGCATCCTTCTCGGGAGTCGCATTGCGGCGCACGTGCCCGGCGCATACGCCGGATCTATGTGCCCCGGCTCATGGAGCCCGGTCCATAGAATACCGGGTCCATAGAATAAAGGAGGTCGCCATGCTGGCGTTTCTGGGAGGCACGGGCCCCGAGGGCAGGGGGCTCGCCTTGAGGCTGGCCCTGGCGGGCGAAGAGGTGGTCATCGGCTCCCGGGACGCCGCCCGGGCCGCCGAGGCCGCGGCCGGGCTCCTGGAGCTGGCGCCCGCCGCGTCCGTCACCGGGCAGGTGAACGAGGCGGCGGCCCAGCAGGCCGACACCGTGTTCATCGCGACTCCATACGAGGGCCAGAGGCCGGTGCTGGAGCAGGCGGCCCCCCACCTGGCCGGCAAGGTGGTGGTCAACGTGGTGGCCCCCATGTCCTTCAGCCGGGGCCGCGCTACCGCCATCGCGGTGGAGGCCGGGTCGGCCGCCATGGAGGCCCAGCGCATGCTGCCCGACTCCGCCGTCGTCGGCGCCTTCCAGAACATCAGCGCGGCGGACCTGATCGTGCCCGACCGGGCAATGGAGGGCGACGTGGTGGTCTGCTCGGACCACCGGGAGGCCAAGGAGTCGGTCATGGGCATGGTACGGAGGATAAGGGACCTGCGGCCCGTGGACGGCGGCGGCCTGGAGAACGCCCGCTACGTGGAGCAGCTCACCGCCCTGTTGGTGAACATCAACCGGATCTACAAGGCCCACTCCACCATCAAGATCGTCGGCGTCTAGCGCCAACCCCGCCACGATCAGGGACCCTTCCCCGCCCGCCAAGCGCGGGGGCCAGGACATGAATGACGAGCCAGCATCGGGGTGGGGCCTCCTTGTGCGCGAAGCGCGGGGCGGGGCGCGCGAAGCGCGGGGCGGGAGGGCGGGCACAAAAGCGGGGAGAGGGGCCAGCTTGAAATCCGGAATCCGCTGAGATTACAATACCCATGAAGCCAAACTCGAGGTGGTGCCAAGTGACCCAGGAAAAGACCGCGACCATCATCCTGTACACCCATCCGGACTGCAACTACTCCGACGCCCAGAGGGACGACTTCATCAAGGAAGGCGTGGAGTTCCACGAGATCGACGTGAGCCGCCATCCCGACGCCGTCCCCGAGCTGGAGCGCCTCACCGGCGGCGAGCGCATGACGCCAGTGGTCGTCGAGGGTGACAAGGTCACCGTCGGCTACCACGGCGTCGGTTGAAGCTTCTAGCCCCGGGGCCGTGCGCCCCCCTTGGAACCTCCGCAACAATGGTCTGTAAGGCGCCTACGAATCCAGGAATCCCAAACTGGGGCGTTGCCAGGTGGGCAGGTCCGTTGACACTGCTCCCGCCTGGGACTTAGAATCGATTACCGGGCCCCTCGGCCCGCGCAACCCCGGACCCGTGGTGTAGTGGCCTAACATACTGCCCTGTCAAGGCAGAGATCGCCGGTTCGAATCCGGTCGGGTCCGCCACTAAGAACTTGGACAATCGCGGAACACTGGAGCTAACCCTACGCCCAGGACCCCATTTTTCCACCAACAATCGGCATGATGGTCCTCTTCACTCAGGCAATACCAGACCGTCAAATCCCAGACCGCGTTGAAGCTGGCCCGGTATGTCATGCCGCGAGATTGACGCGCGTCGGCAGAGACCATAGCCCAAGTGGTGTTGCGGTCGACGCCGACAACATGGATGCCCCTACCTGTGCACAACCCCGTGCGGCACCCTATCTGAACGACGCCGGGGTCTAAGATTCGCCTGATGTTGACTGGCCGGAAAACGCGCTGATACAATCGCCCCGACTGGCGCCGGGCAGCGACCTCAACAGCCCGGCCAAGACCTCGCGGGAGGAGCACTCCATTGACGACCGACCTGATCGAACGCATCGACGAGATGGTCCAGCGGCGAAGCCTGCTTACACACCCCTTCTACCAGGCATGGAACAGGGGAGATCTGCCCCTGGGGTCGCTTCGCGAGTACGCCGGGCAGTACTACCACTTCGAGGCCGCCTACCCGACGTTCTTGAGCGGGCTCCACCACCGCTGCGACGATCCGGAAGTCAGGCAGATGGTCCTGCACAACCTGTGGGACGAGGAGCACGGCGAGGATAACCACGTCGAGCTGTGGCTGCGCTTCTGCGACGCGCTGGGACTGGACCGGGAGCAGGTGCGCTCGGGCACAGCCGTCGCCGCAACCAAGTCGCTGGTCGACAGGTACCGTGAGTTGACGTCGTCCGGCCCGCTGGCGCCCGGAGCGGCTGCCCTCTACGCCTTCGAGTCTCAGATCCCCGCCGTCGCGGCCGCCAAGATCGATGGCCTGCGCCGGTTCTACGGGATGGACGACGACAGGTCTGTGTCGTTCTTCCGGGTCCACCGGACGCTGGACGTCGAGCACGCAGGCGCGGAGCGGCAGATGGTGGCAGCACTGGCGGAGACGGAATCGAGCCACTCCGAGGTCCTGACGGCGGTGGACGACGCCGTCGCCAGCCTGTGGAGTTTCCTAGACGGCGTCTACGACTCGGACTAGGGCCTGTTCAAGCTATCACCCGGAGGGCCAAATCCAGATAGCTTGGGGTCCCTGAAATCCCGACCACGCGCCCTCAATCTCCCGGATGTCATATCCGACGGCGGGAGTGTGAACACGCCCTAGCCCCGCATCCGGGACAATGAGTCAGACACGGTCCCGCTTCAGGACGTCCGTTTGCGTAGCCAGATCGATCGGAGATCCTCACCCGCCCAGGACTCAGGCGCTATTCCCCACGGGATCCAACGCACGGAGTAGTGGGCCTTCACCGCATCGGCGACCCCGTCGGCCTCCTTCTCCCCGCTTCATCACGCGCCCAGCCAGAGCCCACTTGGAGGAGGACTTGGACTTAGAACCAATATCCTGCTTGCGCTCATGCTGGAAGGTCTAACGTCGTGGGCGATTCCTACGTAGTGGGCAGAGGCCGGTAGCGCTCGACCCGTATCCTGTCTTCACCCTTGCGCGCTTCGGCCAGGTCGTATGCAGTCTGACGGCTCAACCAGAAGTCTGCGCTGGACCATCCAGCCTTCTCCAGGCGGATGGCCATGTCGGGCGAGATCCCGGAGTGCCCGTTCAATACCCGCGAAAGGGTATGACGGGCAACCCCCAGAACCTCCGCTGCCTCGGTAACGCTCAGGCCAAGAGGGTCCAAGCAGTTCTCCCTGACGCTGCGACCTGGATGGGGAGGATTCTCCATGGGCATGGTCTCTCTCCTTATCATTCCTTATCATTGGTAATCGACGAAATCAACGTCGTACACGTCACCAAGCCTAAAGGTGATCCGCCAGTTGCCAGAAATCGAAATGCTCCACAATCCTCTTCGAAATGAACGGATCATGAACTGATTATACCGTGTACCGGTACAGTTATCAATGTATTCGGGCACATACACATTGAGGTCAAGAGTTGGCGGCCTAGCCGCATTTGCTCCCGGCTCCAGCCCCGCCCCAAGATTGACAATGCAGGTTTTAGCGGGGTAAACTTCCTGCCAGCTAAAAACATGGAGTGTTGAAATGGGTAATTCTGGCAAGTCTTTCCTGCTCAAGGCCAGGTGGCTGGTCTCCGTTCCCCTGCTGCTGACACTGCTGGTCGTGCTGGCGTGCGGGACCGAGGCTACGCCAGTCCCCACCGCTACGCCAGTCCCCACCGCTACGCCGGCGCCCACCCCTACCCCCGCGCCGATGATGTCCGCCGAGGACATCAGCGCCGCAGTGCAGTCCGCCGTTGCCGGAATTGAGATCCCAGCCGCCGAGGGCGTCTCCGCCGAGGAGATCAGCGGCCTGGTGGAGGCGGCGGTGGCCGCCCAGGCCCGTCCCGGCGCGAGCCCCGAGGAGATCCAGGCGATGGTCCAGCAGGCCGTCGAGGCCGCGGCCCAGCCCGGCGTCACCAGGGAAGACCTGGAGACCGCCATCGATGCCGCCGTCGCAGAGGCCGCGGAAAAGGCAGCCATGGAGGCGGTGGCCATGATCCCCACGCCCGTGCCCACGCCCACCGCTCCCCCACCCGTGACCAGGCGCCTGGAGACCCTCAGGGTCGCCCAGATAGCCAACCCCGTCAGCCTGGACTGCGGCAACACCGCCGCCGTCGACGCGGCGGACCTGATAAAGCACTTCGGCGAGGGCCTGTGGCAGGTCGACCGCCAGGGCAACTTCCACGACTGGCTCGTGGACGGCTGGGAGATGAAGTCCGTCAACGAGTGGGTGATGAACATCCGCGAGGGCGTCCCGTTCCACGATCCCATGTACGGCGAGATGGACGCCGAGGACGTGGTCGCCAGCATGGACTCGTGCTTCCGGGAGGGCGCCCGCACCAGGACCCGGTTGCCCGGGCCCCTGGCCAACGGGGAAACGACCATCCTGGACTCTAACACCATTCGCCTGGACATGCCGGACCCTGGCTTCGCGGGGGTGCCCAACTACCTGTTCTACTACACCAACATCCACCCCAAGGAGTTCATCGAGCAGGGCGGAGAGGACCCGGGCAACAATCCCATCGGCACCGGCCCGTACACCTTCGAGGGCTGGACCCCCAACGTTAGCATCGTCGCCGAGCGGTTCGAGGACTACTGGGGCCCGGAGCAAGCCGTCGACCGAATAGAGTGGCGGATAATCCCCGACGCCTTCACCCGCAAGAGCGAGTTCCTCACCGGCGGCCTGGACATCCTCGCCTTCGTCATCCCCGAGTGGGTACCCGAGATCGCAGCCTACGCCGACGCGCGCATCGAGTCCACCCTCAGCTCCAGGTTCGTCTACATCGCCTTGCCGGTGAGGACTCCCCCGTACGACGACATACGGGTGCGCAAGGCCCTCAACTACGCCATCAACAAGCAGGAGATAGTGGACACACTCTTCCGGGGCATCGGCGCGGTCCCCATGACCGGGATTACACACCCGTTCCTGTCCGAGGCCGACCCCGACCGCGTCGGCTACCCATACGACCCCGAGAGGGCCAGGCAGCTCCTGGACGAGGCCCGGGCCGACGGTGTGGATGTTGACTCCCTAGACCTGTACGCCACCAACGACCGCTACACCCTCGACAAGGCGACCGGCGAGGCCGTTGCCGGGTACTGGCGGGAGGTGGGCCTGAACGTGGAGTACTTCCCCCAGAGCCGGACCGTGCTATTCCCACTGGGCCTGAACAACATGATGAACGACGCCTGGCAGGTGGGCAACGGCAACGTGCAGGCGCGCGCGGCCCTTCCCTATACCCTCTGGATACAGAAGCGGCAGGACCCCCAGAGCCGAGGGGACTACTACGCCGCGGGCCCCGACGAGTGGGACGGCCTGATAGATAACCTGAGCCTGACCGCCACGGGCAGCGAGGAGTCCATCAGCCAGTCCAGGGCACTGGACGAGATGGTCACCGATTACGCGCCGTGGGCCTTCCTGGTCAACTACGTCGACATCTACGGCATAAGCAACAAGATCGAGTGGCGGCCGTTCCCCACGGAGATGCGCCTCTTCCACGACCTCCGGCTCAGGTAGTGAGGTTGCCCCTCACCCTTCGAGACACGTGACATGCGGACCTATGCACGGGCTTCCCGCCCGTGCATAGGTCTTTGGGGAGGCCCCAAACGGGGGGGCAGGGCTCCAGGGTTCGAGGCCACCGACACCGTGGCCGGGTGACGAATCATGCAGCGGTTCCTTCTACACCGGAGCATCCAGGCGGTTGTCACCGTCATAGTCGTCAGCGTCGTCGTGTTCCTGTTCGTGCAGGCGTCGGGCGACCCGGCGTCCCTCATGGTCCCCCTGGACTTCGCGACCCCCGAAAGCATCGAGCTGATGAGGGAGAAGCTGGGCCTCAACCGGCCCCTGCACGTCCAGTACTTCTCCTTCATGAAGGGCTTCTGGGACGGGGAGACCGTAAAGTCCTTCCGGTACGACCGGCCCGTGCTGCCCATCGTCATCGACGGCCTCAAGTGGACCATCGTCCTGGCGGGCAGCGCCATCGTCATAGGCGTAGTCCTGTCCATCCCCCTGGGGACCATTGCGGCCCTGAACCGGGGCTCCCTGATAGACGTGGTGGTCCGTTTGGTGGCGGTCTTCGGCCAGTCCATGCCCAGCTTCTGGGTGGCGATGCTCCTCATGCTGTTCATCGCGGTCCATCTCAAGCTGCTGCCCGTCTCCGGCCTGGGGGTGAAGAACGCCATCCTACCCATAGCCACCCTGTCCTTCTTTCAGACGGCCCTGCTGTTGCGGCTGTTCCGATCGGAGATGCTGGAGGTGATCCACGCCGACTACATCCGCACCGCCCGGGCCAAGGGCCTCAGCCAGTTTGTCGTGGTCTACTCCCACGCCTTCAAGAACGCCGCAATCCCCGTGGTCACCATGGCGGGGCTCCAGCTCAGCAGCCTCATCCAGGGCGCCGTTGTGGTGGAGCCCATATTCGCCTGGCCGGGCCTGGGGTTCGTCATGGTGAACTCCGTCTTCCTCAAGGACTTCCCCGTGGTGGTGGGAGGGGCCCTGATTGCCGCCGCCATGGTCGCCGTGGTGAACCTGGCGGTGGACATCCTGTACGGCTTCCTGGACCCGCGGATCCGGGTGAGCTGAGGCGCGTGTGACGTCGCCGAGATTGGCCCTGGCGGGCAGGTTGGGCCGGTGGAAGGAGCTGGTGCCGGACCTGCGGTCCCCGGGGACCGCGGCCTTCTACGCCTCCTCGGCCATAGCCCTGGTCTTCGCCTTCATGGCCATCTGGCCCCAGTCCATGGCGCCCTTCGACCCAACGGTGAACGACCTCCCCCTCCTCCACCAGCCCCCCGGCCACGTGGACGAGGAGGGCGGATTCCACCTCCTGGGCACCGACCACCTGGGGCGGGACGTGTGGAGCCGTCTGGTCTGGGGCGCCCGCGCCTCCCTGATGGTCGGGGCCTCGGGGCTGGTCCTCGGGGGCATCGTCGGCATCTCCCTGGGCCTGGTGGCAGGCTACCGGGGAGGGTGGACCGACCGCATCGCCATGAGGATCGTGGACGCCTTCCTGAGCTTCCCGTACATCCTGATAGCCATCGTGTGGGCCGCCCTCATCGGCACCGACCTGAAGAGCCTCATCCTCATCGTGGCCGTGCGGGGCTGGGTGGAGTTCTGCCGGGTGATCCGCGGGCAGGCCCTCTCCCTCAGGGAGCGGGACTACGTCTCCGCGGCCCGGGCGGTGGGGGCCACCGACTGGCGCATAGTGCTGCACCACATACTGCCCAACACCGTGGCCCCCATCCTGGTGGTGGCCGGGTACGAGCTGGGACGCCTGGTCCTGCTGGAGGCCACCCTCTCCTTCCTCACCATAGGCATCCGCCCACCCACCCCCGCCTGGGGAAGCATGCTCGCTGACGCCCGCAACTACCTGACCCAGGCATGGTGGACCGTTACCTTCCCCGGAATGGCCATCTCCCTGATAGTCATGTCGGCCAACTTCATGGGCGACAGCCTCCGCGACCGCCTCGACCCCATGCTCCGGGGCAGGACACAACAGTAAGGGCGGGGCTGCATGGGAGCCCAGCCGGTCCATCGCGGCCTGCCCCGCGCCAAGGACTGACTCGATGCCTCTTCCTCCCTACAGGGTAGACTACAGCCCCATCATCGAGCGGCCCCCCATCAGGTGGCCCGGCGGCGCCCGCGTGGCCCTCTGGGTCGTGGTCAACGTCGAGCACTACGAGCTCCTCCCCGACTACGACGACCTGTTCGACCCGTGGCCCCGGGTCCCCCACCCGGACGTCCTGGAGTATTCCCGCAGGGACTACGGCAACAGGGTGGGGTTCTGGAGGCTCCTTCAGGTGCTGGACAAGCACGGCATAAGGGCCTGCGCCGACCTGAACCTGGCCGTCCTGGAGCACTTCCCCGAGGTCCGGGACGCCATGCTGGAGCGGAGCTGGGACTTCATGAGCCACGGCATCTACAACACCCGCTACCTGTACGCCATGAGCGAGGAGGACGAGCGGGAGTGGTACAAGGACTGCATCGAGACCCTGCGGCGGCACACCGGCAAGCAGCTCAAGGGGATGCTGGGCCCCGCCGTCACCAGCTCCGTCAACACCCCGGACCTCATGGCCGAGGCCGGGCTCATCTATCACGCCGACTGGCTGCACGACGACCAGCCCTTCCCCATAAACGTCCGGTCGGGCAAGCTGGTGTCCATGCCCTACAAGGCGGAGACCAACGACGGGCCCAACTTCCGCGCCAACCACGAGGGCGACTACTTCGCCAAGGTGTGCAGGGCCCAGTTCGACCAGCTCTACAGGGAGGGCGCCGACAGCGGCCGGGTGATGTGCATCTCCATCCACCCGTATCTCACCGGGCGGCCCCACAGGATCAGGCACCTGGACGGTCTGCTGGGGTACATCATGTCCCACGACGGCGTCTGGCAGGCCACCGCCGAGGAGATCGCCGAGTACTACATCGCCAACCACTACGACGAGGTGGCCGCCCACGCCCGCCGAATCAACCGCCCGACCCGGGGGTAGGGCCCTGCCGATACACACCCCGGCGGTGGTGCCCGCCCCGGTAACGGTGTACAATTGCCTCGCTTCCGGCGTCCCGAGACCCTCACCCCGGCCCTCTCCCCATGGAGAAGGGACCCGAGTGCCTCGCTTCCGGCGCCCCGAGACCCTCACCCCGGCCCTCTCCCCACGGAGAGGGGACCCGAGACAACATCTGACAGGACGGTTGAAAATGGACTTTGGGATGCTCACCGACTTCCACGTCAGGCCCGGAGGCTCCCACGCCGAGGCCTTCGCGGAGTCCTTCAAGCAGGTGGAGGCAGCCGAGGAGATGGGCATGGACTCGGTCTGGCTGGGGGAGCACCACTTCACCCCCGACCGCTCCGTGCTCGCCTCGCCGTTGGTCATCGCCAGCGCCATTGCCGCGGCCACCAGCAGGGTGCGCATCGGCCTGGCCGTCCAGGTCCTGCCCCTGGGCAATCCCCTGCGCCTGGCCGAGGAGGCCGCGACGGTGGACCAGATAAGCAAGGGGCGGCTGGACTTCGGCGTCGGCCGCAGCGGGCTCACCCGCTACTACCAGGGTTACAACATACCCTACGGGGAGAGCCGGGAGCGCTTCTTCGAGTCCCTGGACGTCATCATGAAGGCCTGGACACAGGACCGCTTCTCCCACGAGGGCAAGTACTACAGCTTCCACGAGGTGGCCCTGGTGCCCAGGCCCTACCAGACCCCCCATCCACCCATCCGGGTGGCGGTGGCCAGCTCCGCGACGTTCTCCCTCATGGGAAAACGCGGCTTCCCCATCTTCTGCACCACCGCCGCCGGCATCGACGAGCTGGAGGCCCGGTTCGGGGAGTACCGCAAGGCCTACCGGGAGGCGGGACATCCGGGGGAGGGCAACACCACCCTGCGCATGCCGGTACACGTGGCCGAGACCGACGACGGCGCCCGCTCCGAGGCCCGGGAGAGCATCATGTTTGGCGTCCGCCGGGCCGCCACGGACCTGGCCGCGGTGGCGGCCAGCGAGGAGCTGGCCGAGAGGATGAGGCGCACCGCCGACACCCCCTACGAGCAAATAGTGGAACAGACCGCTGTCTGCGGGTCCCCCGAGTACGTGATCAAGCGCGTGCAAGAGTACCGGGAGCGGCTGGGCATATCCGGGGTCGTCATGGAGACCAACTACGGCGGCCTCATCCCCTACGACCGGGTGGTCAACTCCATCAGGCTCCTGGCCGGGGAAGTGATGCCCAACTTCCAGTAGGACCGCGCATGCCGCGGACCAGGGCGTGGCGGGCCCCGGAGGGCCCTGGAGGCATAACACTGGAGGCATAACAAAGGAGGCGCCATGCACTTCGGCACCTTCGCCGAGTTCAATACGCGCGTGGGCAAGACCCAGGCGCAGACCCTCCGGGAGTCCCTGCGGGAGGTCCTCCAGGCCGAGGCGTCGGGCATGGACTCCGTGTGGCTGGCCGAGGACCACTTCAGCCCCGAGAACACCATCATGGGCTCCCCCTTCACCATCGCCGGAGCCGTAGCGGGCCTCACCAGCCGGGTGCGGATAGGGATGGGGGTGGTGCTCCTGCCCCTCCACAACCCCGTCCGCGTGGCCGAGGAGGCCGCCACCGTGGACCTCCTCAGCGACGGCCGGCTGGACTTCGGCGTGGGCCGCAGCCCCGTGCTGGTCAACTACAAGGGGTTCAACATACCCTACGACGAGGCCAGGAGCCGCCTCTCCGAGGGCCTGGAAGTCGTGAAGAAGGCCTGGACCCAGGAGACCTTCTCCCATCAAGGCGAGTACTGGTCCTTCCAAGACGTGAGGCTCGTGCCCAGGCCCTATCAGAGCCCCCACCCGCCCATCTGGTTCGCGGCAAGCAGCGAGGAGTCCTTCGTACAGGCCGGCGAGATGGGCCTGTCCATACTGGTCCCTTCGGTCACGGGCTTCCCCAAGCTGGTGGAGCGTGTGGCGGTGTACCGGAAGGTGCGGCGGGAGGCAGGCTTCCCGGGGCCGGGCGAGGTGATGCTCCGGATCCCCGCCTACGCCGCCGAGACCATGGCAAAGGCCAGGTCAGAGCCCGAGGCGAGCACCATGCACAAGGTGGACCTCCGGGCTAAGATACTCCTCCCCAACATCGCCAGCGAGGACGTGGCCCGGGAGTTCCAGAAGGCGTCGGAGGTCTCCTACGACGACATACTGCAAGACAGCGTCATGTACGGCACTCCCGAGGCCATCGTCGACCGCATCCAACAGTACCGGGAGATGCTGGGCCTGTCGGGCGTGATCCTGGAGACGAACCTGGGAGGCCAGGTCCCCATAGACCTGGTCGAGAGCTCCATCCGCCTCCTGGCCGACAGGGTGATGCCCGCCTTCAAGTAGGGCTAGGCCCTGCACACTTCCCAGCACTCCTGCGAAGAGGACACACTTCGTGCGTCACTCCGACTTCAACGTCGTTCCGAATCGAATGGCCGTGTGAAGGCCACGTATGGGGACGAAAATGGCGGTGCCCTCCTTGCCGTCGTCCCGGCGAATGCCGGGACCCAGGGGTGGGGTGGGCGCCTACCGCCCACATGTCATTCCTCGCAAATGGCCCTTTGCCCGGACCTACCGTAGGGGCAAGAGTAGGGGCGGTTGGCGAACCGCCACTACCACGGCGATGAGTGAGCCCCGTTGGTTTTCATCCTCATACGTGGCCTTCACAAGGCCATGGCAATTCCGAGCGGAGCGAAGCGCCCTCGCCCGTCATTCCGAGCGCGGCCGAGGAATCTCACCTCCGCCCTTGCCAGCGCCGGGCCGCCGCCACCCTGGGCTCGAGGAAACGGGCCTGAGATTCCTCGCTACGCTCGGAATAACAGCGGAGGGGGCTGCGCTCGGAATCGCCATGGCCCTGTGGGCCACGTATGGGGGGTGAAAAGGCAGTGCCCTCCTTACCGTCATTCCGGCGCAGGCCGGAATCCAGCTTTGTCCATCGTCCCAGGGAGGGCCTGCCCTCGTGCCGTGACACGGGGCAGGGACCCAGGGGCGGGACTACTCCAACACCCCGTCGTCCTTCAGCGAGCGGTACTCCTCGGGCGAGAGCCCCATCATCTCCGTCAGCACCTGCTCCGTGTGCTCCCCCAGCATGGGCGCGGCCCGGTCCAGCTTGCCCGGCGTCCGGGACAGGTGCGCCTCGGTCTGGTCGGTGGCGTAGGGGCCTATCTCCGGGTGTTCCAGGTAGGTGAAGTGCCCCCGGTGCCGTAGCTGCGGGTCCTCGAACAGGTCCCGTGGGTCGCTGACGACCCCTGCGGGCACCCCCGCCCCCTGCAGCGCCTCCATCAGCTCCCTGCGGTCCCAGCCGCCGGTGCGCTCCCCGATGACCCGGTCCAGTTCGTCCTCGTGGGACTTCCTGCCCAGGAGGGACGCGAACCGCTCCCCGGATATCTCGCCCTGCCCCGCGGGGTCCAGGACGCGCCGCAGCCCCTCCCACTCCCCGTCGTTGCGGCACGCGATGGCGATCCACCGGTCTTCGCCCAGGCACGGGTACGCCCCGTGGGGGGCCAGCGCCGGGTGGCGGTTCCCCCTCAGGCCCTGCTCCCGGCCGTTCACCGCCCGGTCCAGCATGGTGGGGGCCGAGAAGTGGATGGACGTCTCCAGCTGGGACATGTCCAGGTGGAGGCCCCTGCCCGTGCGGCGGCGGTAGTCCACCGCCGCCAGTATGGACGCCACGGCGAACCGGGGTACGATGAAGTCGGTGTAGGCGCCGTAGGGGTTCACCGGCTCCCTGTCGGGCCACCCCGTGATGCCCGTCAGGCCCACCAGGGAGGAGAGCACCGGCCCGAACCCGGGCTGCCTGTCCAGTGGCCCTCCCCGGCCCATCATGGACGCGCTGAACATGATGACGCCCGGGTTCACCGCCGACAGATCCTCGTAGCCCACCCCCCAGCCCTCCATGGTCCCGGGGGTGAAGTTCTCCGTCACCACGTCCGCCCACCTGGCCATCCTCAGCACCAGATCCCTGGCCCTCGGATGGCGCATGGATATGGCCACCCCGTACTTGTTGGAGTTCATGTTGGCGAAGTAGCCGCTGCGGTTGATGCCCGACACGCCGTCCTTGAAGGGGGCCGCCAGCCGCAGCACCTCCGGCCGGCGGCCGGACTCCACCCGGACCACCGTGGCGCCGTACTCCGCCAAGTACCTGGTGGTCATTGGGCCCACGGCGACCCAGCAGAAGTCCAGCACCTTGAGGCCCTCCAGGGCCTGCGCCATCAGATGACGCCCCCTTCCCTGAGCACGGCCAGTTCCCCGGGCGCCAGCCCCAGCTCCCCGGCGTACACCTCGTGGTTGTGCTCCCCCACCAGGGGAGGCCGCCGCCGCGGTCCCGTGGCCACGCCCTCGGCCTTGACGCCCTCGGCTTTGACAAACGCGCCGGGATGCGTCACCCCGCGGCCCAGCTCCGCGTGGTCCATCTCCACGAAGTAGCCCCTCGCCTGGAGCTGCGGGTGCTCCAGCAGGTCCCCGTAGGTCGCCACCGGGAACAGCAGGATGCGCCGCTCCACGCTGCCGCTGGTCAGCTCCTCCCGGGTGTGGCGCCGGAAGAAGTCGCCCAGCGGCCCCGAGGCCCTGTCCATCAGCTCTTCCGTCACCTGGCCGTAGCCCAGGTCCTCCCAGGGGACCCCCTCCAGGTCCCGGTCCCCCGAGCCCTCCTCCCGCATCCACTGGAGCAGGTTGCGGGTGCTCCAGGCGACGCTGCCCCCCTGGAGCATGTAGTTGATGTGCCCGTCCTTGCAGGGCCAGTTGACCCTGACCCTGGTGTCCCCGGATGTCTGCCGGTATACGCCCATGCGCTGGATGACCAGGCCCTCCATGTCCCAGCTCTGGGGCGCGTGGGCCAGCGCCTTGGCCACGGCCTGCTGGCAGGAGACGTCCACGTGCTGGCCCTCGCCGGTGACGGCCCGGTGGGTGTGGGCCACCAGGGCGCCCATGGCCCCCGCGGCGGCGCCGTGGCGGCGGGCCTGGGGGCAGCCGACAGTAAGGGGAGGCCGGTCGGCGTCCCCAGTGAGGTGCATGAACCCGCCCAGGGCCATGTCCACGATGTCCGTGCCCTGGTAGCCCGAGTATGGCCCCTCCTGGCCGAAGTCGGTGACGGACACCATCACAAGGGACGGGTTCACCCTCTCCAGGTCGGCGTAGGCCAGGCCCAGCTCCGCCATGTGGCCGGGAGGGAAGGACTCGATCAGGAAGTCGGCGCTCTCGACCAGGCGCGTGAAGATGGCCCGTCCGTCGACGCTGTCCAGGTCGAGGGTGACGCTGCGCTTGCCCGCGCAGTAGGCCCACCACAGCAGGCTCCGGTCGGGATGAGGCGCGTCGCCGTAGAAGGGGCCGGCCCGCCGGGACTCGCTGCCGCCGGGGGGCTCGACCTGGAGGACGTCGGCCCCCAGGTCGGCCAGTATCTTGCCGCAGAGCAGCATGTCCCCGCCGGTCAGGTCCAGCACCCGGTAGGGGCCCAGGAGTAGCTGCGGGCTGCCGGTCATCGGCGCTCGGCCGGGGGCCGGCCGTTACGCCACCAGCGTCTTGACCGCTTCACCCACGTCCTCGACCTCGGCCACGTCAGACCACGTCTCGATGGCCCGCTCGACGCCCTCGTCGGAGAGGGCCAGGCGGGCGCTCGCGCGAAACTTGTTGGTGATGCCCTCCATGCCCCAGGGGTTGCTCTGGTGCCCCAGGATATCCTCCCGGGGGGTGGCGTGCTCCAAGACCCGGCCGTCCTTCAGCCGTACCCGCACCGGCGTCGCCCCCTTCACCTCCGAGGAGCCCTCGTCCCACCGGGACCGGACGTTCAGGTTCACCTTGGCCATCGTCTCCCGTATCCGCGGGTCCCGTATCTTCTCCGGCGTGAACGTGTCGATCCCCACCTCCCCGTCCACCAGGGCCGAGGCGGCGTTGTACAGGACGCTGAACTTGCCCTTCAGCTCGTCCTCGGGCTCCCTGTACAGCATCACCACCGACAGGAAGGACTGGTCCACGTCCAGGCTCTCCACGTCCTTGTAGTCGAACCGGTGCTCCCGCATCAGGCCCAGGATGCTGTCCAGCATCCCGTGGTTGCCCCCGCAGGCGGGGTACTTCTTTATCATCAGGTCGCTCTGGGTATGAAAGGGGTCTCCCAGGGCCCGGGCGATCTCGTCCAGGTCGTAGGTGCCCTCCCCCAGGACCGTGTTGGCAAAGCCCACGGGGTGCTCCAGCACCTGCCGGCCCGACGTCAGTCCCATCCCGGCGAGCTGGACGGCCATCACCCCGTCCCTGGCGGTAAGCCCCGCGTGGAGGGGCTTGGTCATGGTGCCGAAGTTGTGGATGAGCCCGCCGGCCATGGACCCCGCGATGCCCAGGGCCGTGGACGTCTGCCCCGCGTCGAACCTCAGGAGCTTGGCGCAGGCCGCGGCCGACGCCATCCGCCCCAGCACAGCCGTGCTGTGGAACCCCCGGGCCATCTGCTGGTACTTGGTGCCCCTGTCCAGGGCGATGCCCACCTCGCAGCCGATGACGTAGGCCTCCAGCAGGTCCCGGCCCGACGACCCCGTCTTCTCCCCCAGGGCCAGCAGGGAGGGGAAGATGGCCACCGTCGGGTGGCCGAAGCCGCCGAAGTCGTCGTAGTCCAGGGCGTGGCCCATGGTGCCGTTGGCCAGGGCGGCGTTGGGCATGGACGTTCTGAGGCCCGAGACCACCACGGTGGCCTGGGGAGCGCCCCCCTGCTCCGCGACGTACTTCTTGATTATCTCCCCCACCGGCTGCACGGCCCCCGCCAAGGTGACGCCCAGCAAGTCGAAGCACGACTCGCCGGCCACGCGGATGGCGTCGGGGGGAATGTCCTCGTAGGACGTGTTGACTATCCAGTCGGATACGGTCTCGGTAGCGCCCATCGTCTTGGCCTCCTAGCTGGTCTCGCTGTCGGCTACCCGGCCACCAGGGTCTTGACGGCGGGGGCCAGGTCGGTTACCTCGTCGACCTTGGCCCAGGTCTGCAGGGCGGGCTCCACCATGTCCCGTGGCAGGGCCATGGCCGCGTTCTCCCGGAACTTGTCCAGGATGGCGTCCACGGGCCACGGGTTCTGGGGCGCCCCGTATATCTGGCTCATGGGTGTCCGGTGCTCCAGCACGCGGCCGTCCTTCAGACGTACCTTCACGGGGACCCCTGCCGAGTAGTCGTCCCGGCTCTCATGCCACCTGGCGCGGACGTTGATGCGGACCTTGTCCATGGTGCGCCTGACCACCGGGTCCCTGACCTTCTCATCGGTGAAGGTGTCGATGCCGATCTTGCCGTCCACCAGGGCGGCCGCCGCGCAGAAGAGGGCGCTGAACCGGGCCTCGTGCTCGTCCTCGGGCTCCAGGAAGAGCATGACGATGGAGCCGTGCTGCTGGGTCATCTCGAGACTGTCCACGTCCTCGTGGCCGAACCCGTGCTCCGCCATCAGGCCCAGGATGCTGTCCAGCATGCCGTGGTTGGTGCGGCAGCAGGGGAACCGCCGGATGTACTTGGTGTGCTGTATCCGGATGGGGTGGCCCAGCGCCTCGGCCACGGGCCCCATGTCGGCGGTGCCCTCCGAGGGGCTGGCCCCGTACCAGCCGCTGGGGTGGTCGAAGACGTGGTCCAGGCCCGTGAAGCCCTTCTCGACCATCAGCGCCGCCATGACCCCGTCCTTGGCGATGAGGCCGGCGTGCAGGGGCTTGGTCATGGTGCCCTGGTTGGAGACCAGGCCCCCCTCGGTGGAGGTGGCAAGGCCCATGGCCATGGCCGTCTTGCGGGCATCCAGGTCCAGGAGCTTGGAGCAGGCCGCCGCCACGGATATGCGCCCGCCGCCGATGGCGTGGATGCCCCGGTTCTGGAGGTTGGTGTGGGTGACCGCCTCCAGGGCCACGGCCAGCTCGTTCCCCACCACGAAGGCCTCCAGCAGGTCGCGGCCCGTGGCGCCTATCCTCTCGCCCACGGCCAGCAGCGCGGGGGCCATGCCCACCATGATGGGCCCCGGGTCCAGGTCCATGGCGCACCCGAAGGTGCCGTTGGCCAGGGCGGCGCTCCCCGCCGGCACCCGGGTCCCCGGCCCCAGCACCGTACTCTCGGGGGTACCCCCCTGGTCCTTTACGTATTCGGTGATTATCCTTCCCAGGGGCTGAACCGACCCAGACAGGGCCAGGCCCAGGCAGTCCAGGTAGGCCTCCCTGGCGGCTTGGACCGACTCAGGCGGGATGTCCTCGTAGGAAGTGTCGACTATCCAGTTGGCGATGGTCTCGGTGGCGCCCATGACCCATAACCTCCCTAGGACTGCTCGCCACAATGCTCGAAAGAGCCGGTCTTCGGTGCGTACCCGTGGGAGCGCCTCCATTATAACCGCAGCCGGAGTCTAGACAAAGGCCCTGTTTCTCTTCACAAGGGCATTGGCAATTCGGGCAGATGGGTCGCGGTCCCTTGCTTGCCCCGGGCCTTGGGTTTGACTGGGTGGCGACCCATTGCTATAGTCGAGCCCGAGGTGCCGTATGCCGGCGAACCTGCCTCCCGCCTACTTCGAAGCCGAGCGGAAGTTCCGGGGCGCCAAGAGCGTGCCGGAGAAGATCGCGGCGCTGCAGGAGATGACGTCGGCGACCCCCAAGCACAAGGGCACCGACCACCTGCGGGCCGAGCTCCGGTCCAGGATGGCCCGGCTGATGGCCGACCTGGCCAAGCCCAAGGCCACCAGCAGCGGGCCCCAGCCCTTCTCCCTGCGAAAGGAGGGGGCCGGACAGGCCACCCTCATCGGACTGCCCAACAGCGGCAAGTCCCAGCTCTTGGCCAGCCTCACGGGCGCCGCGGCCAAGGTGGCCCCCTATCCCTTCACCACCCAGGTCCCCCAGCCGGGAATGGTCCGGTACCAGAACGTGGGCATCCAGCTCGTGGACACCCCCGCCATCAACGACCAGGACATGCAGACGCGCCTGTTCAGCCTGCTGAGGAACACGGACCTCCTGGTGGCCGTCGTCGACCTGTCCGTGGACGCCGTCGGCCAGATGGAGGAGCTGTCGGCGGAGCTGGACAGGTGGGGATACAGGCTGCTGAGCCCCGGCGAAGAGCCGGACCAGGACGGGTCGCGGGTGGAGAAGCCGGCCCTGCTGGTGGGGAGCAAGGCCGACGCGCCGGGAGGACTGGACCAGTGGGGCAGGCTGGAGGCGGCCTTCGGCTCCCGGCTGGAGGCTACGATGGTGTCGGCCCTGGAGGACGTGGGTCTGGACGACCTGAGCGAGGGTATGTTCCTGGCCCTGGGCCTGGTCCGGGTCTACACCAAGGCCCCGGGGCAAGCCGCCGCCTACGAGTCTCCCATCGTGCTCACCCGGGGGAGCAATGTCCACGACGCCGCGGCGTCGTTGCACAAGGACTGGGGGAGGAAGCTGAAGTACTCGCTGCTGTGGGGCTCGGGCAAGTTCGACGGCCAGCGGGTGGGCCGGGACTACGTGGTCTCGGACGGGGACGTCCTGGAGTTTCACCTGTAGGCCGGGCCCGGGGCGGCCGCGGCAGGGGTGAGCAGGAGCTAGCCGCGGAGGCCCGGGGGCAGCTCCACCACCATCCTTCGTGCGCTCACGTCCACCTCCACCACCACATCCTCCAGGGCCGGGACCAGCAGCTCCCCCGCTTCTCCGACCACCACGTAAACGTCGTTGGCGCCGGTGGCCAGGACCTGGGTTATCCGCCCCAGGCGCTCGCCGTCCGCCGTGAGGACATCCATGTCCACGAGCTGGAAGTGATAGTAGCGGCCCTCGGGAAGGGGGGGCACCATCTCCTCGGGGACGGTAAGCAGCGCGCCCCGCAGACCCTCGGCCTGGCCACGGTCGGACACGCCCTCCAGGGCCAGGGCCAGCCTCCCCCGGGACAGGGATGAGCACTGGCCTATGACCAGCCGCCTTCCCCCCAAAAAAACCGCTCCCCCGGGGGCGAACCTGCCGGGGGAGTCGCTGAGCACCTCGATCTGTACCTCGCCCTCGACGCCCCTGGGAGACAGGACCCTGCCCACGGGTATCATCCGCTCCCGGGAGGGGGGCACGTCCATTGGGTGGGGCCCGACAGCGGGCCCGCTACACTATCTCCAGGACCGCCCTGGTGCCGCTCTTGACGGCGGCGACCCTGAGCAAGACCCTCATGGCCTGGGCTACGCGGCCCTGCCTGCCGATGATCTTGCCCTTGTCTTCGTCAGCAACCTCCAGGCGCAGCACCACCCTGTCCTCTTCCACGTCCTCGGTCACCTTGACCTCGTCGGGCTTGGTTGCCAGGTTGCGGGCTATGTACTCTATAAGCTCCTTCATGGGCGGCTACTCTTGGGCCGCGGCGTCGGCCCACCCGATTATCCTCTGGACCGCTTCCGAAGGCTGGGCGCCCTTGCTTATCCAGTCGCGGGCCTTCTCCCGGTCGAGGGTGAACTTGGGCGGGTCGACGAGGGGGTCGTAGGTCCCTATCCACTGCACGTACGCGCCGTCACGGGGCGCCCGGGCGTCGGCCACCACTATCCTGTACGAGGGCTGGCCCTTCTTGCCCACCCGTCTCAATCGAATTTTCAGCATCTGTGTATCATCCTGCACGCGGCAACAACCGCGGACTGCCTAGGCGATTCTACGCTTCCCGGCGTCTCAATGTCAACGGTGTTCAGCCGCGGCCGCAGGGTCTTTTGATCGTCACCCGAACGGAGTGAGGAGTCTAAAATCCTTGCCATTCGCGCCGCCCTGCCAGCAAGGACTTCAGGGGATGCTCTGAACAACCCCAGCCCCTCCCAGCCTATCGAGCCCACCCTCCCACCCCGCGCTCCGCGCGGCAAGGAATCCCCACACGGCCGCGGCCGGCCTTGACTTGCGGCGGAAACGCGCTAGACTATAGGTACTCAGGAAAGCCACGGAACTAATGGGAGGGAGAACCATGTCCTGCGACAAGTGCAAGGTCCACATCGACATCGTCTACTGCGTACCCTGACAGCACCACGGCACCGCCACGTGGATGGCGAACGAGTTCTACCAGGCCTTCGGCCCCGACGCAGCCGTAGCGCTGACCCCCAAGGGGAACGGGCGTCTGGAGGTCTACCTGGACGGGCAGAAGATCTACGACAAGAAGGACGATGACAAGTTCCCGGACCTGGCCAAGGTGAGGGAGCTGAAGGGGCTTGTCCGCGAGAGGCTGGGCGCCATGCCCGCCGCCGCCAACGACTGACCCGGACCCCACACGGAGACGTAGATTCAACCCCTCCTCTACGTATCGAGGAGGGGTTGAACTGTCTTCCACACCTGGGAGGCGACCTCGGCCTTGGACCCGGCGCCGTCCAGGACGGCCCAGGCCCCCGGGGCCGACGACGCCAGGGACAGGTACCCGCTCCTGACCCGCCGGTGGAACTCCACCACCTCGGACTCGAACCTGTCCCGGCTGCCCGGCTCCTTTCGCGCCAACCCCGCTTCCGCCGGCACGTCCAGCAGCACCGTCAGGTCGGGGCGGAGCCCCTGGGTCGCCTGGCGGTTGAGGGTGTGTATCAGGTCGAGGTCCAAGCCCCGGCCGTAGCCCTGGTACGCGACGGTGGAGGCGGCGAAGCGGTCGCAGACCACGGTGACGCCGGTGCGGAGCGCGGGGAGTATCACCCGGTGCACGATCTCCGCTCGGGCTGCCGAGAAGAGGAGGAGCTCCGCAAGGGGGGTGGTGGGACGCCCGCCCTTTAGCCAGCCCCGCAACGCCCGGCCCAGGGGCGTGCCGCCTGGCTCCCTGGCCACCAGCACGGTCCGGCCTCGGCGGCGCATGCGGCGGGCCAGCAGGGCGGCGTGGGTGGTCTTTCCGGCCCCGTCCCCGCCCTCCAGCACGATGAAGGCGCCCAAGGGCCTCACTGCGACCTAGGCCTTGTAGTAGGTGACGTGCCGGTTGGGGTCCCGACCGGTGCTGGCGGACGCCACGCTGTACCGCTCGGCCAGGAGGTGCTGGAGCCGGCGGATGTAGGAGCGCTGAGGGGCCAGCTCCGCGGTCTGCAGGCCGTTGAGCACCTGCTCCGCGGCGATCCTGGCCTCGTGTAGGGCCTCTTCCACCTCGCCGCCGTCCTCCCGCGGCTTGGTCGCCGCCCTCAGGAACTCCTCGATCTGGTGGGTCGTGTTCTTGCGGAGGACGTAGACGGGCTTCCCCGCCCTCTCGGCGGCCCGGACCAGCTGGGACCCGCGCCGGTAGTGGGTCTTGGTAGTCAACACCACGTCGGCGGCGCGGAGCTCGTTGGCCACCTCCATGGAAACGCCCGCCGAGTCGGCAGCCTGCTCCACCTTCTCCCTACCCACTCCGAAGAGGAACACCCTGGCCGCCGGGGCGCTGCCCCCGGCGGGCGCATGGACGGCCTCGGGCGCGGGCTGGGACGGGTGGGAGTCCCTGCCCGGCCCAACCTCCAGGGCCTTCTTGACCTCCCCGGCCTCGCTGAGCCAGCGGGACTCGGGGGCGGTGCGATAGCCCCTCAGCCAGGAGTCGACCACCTGGGCGATGTCCTGATGTACCGCGACCCGCTCCCAACTCTGTATCTCCACCACGACGTCGAAGGTGGGAGGGGCCTTGCGCTCCAGGACCGTCTTCTGGGTGCCCCGGCGGCGGGCCTCCTCGTCTCCCAGGGTCGCCGACTGGACGCCGCCCACGAGGTCCGACAGGGTGGGGTTCACGATCAGGTTGTCCAGGGTGTTGCCGTGGGCGGTGGCGATCAGCTGCACGCCGCGCTCGGCGATGGTCCTGGCGGCCGCGGCCTCCAGCTCGGTTCCCATCTCATCGATTATGATCACCTCGGGCATGTGGTTCTCCACCGCCTCAATCATCACCGAGTGCTGGTGGGTTGGGGTGGAGACCTGCATCCTGCGGGCGTGGCCGATGGCCGGGTGGGGTATGTCGCCGTCGCCGGCAATCTCGTTGGAGGTGTCCACGATCACGACGCGCTTCCTGGCGTTGTCCGCCAGGACTCGGGCCACCTCGCGGAGCAGGGTAGTCTTACCCACTCCCGGCCTCCCCAGCAGGAGGATGCTCATCCCTCCGGAGACCAGGTCCTCGATGATCTTGATGGTGCCGTAGACGGCCCGGCCGACCCTGCAGGTGATGCCCACGATCTTGCCTTTGCGGTTCCTTATGGCGGAGATGCGATGCAGGGTCCGGGGAATGCCGGCGCGGTTGTCGCCCCCGAACTCGCCCACGTGGGCCACCACGTACTCGATGTCCTCGGCGTCCACCTCGCGCTGGTCCAGGGGCACGTCTCCCGCGGGAAAGCGGGCCTCGGGGACGCGCCCCAGGTCGAGGATCACCTCGAGGAGGTCGTGCAGGTCCTCCCGCTCCTGCAGAGGCGTCCGGACCCTGGGGGGCAGCGCCTCCAGCAGGGTGTCCAGGTCGTCCTGTATACGCCTGTCCGCAGCTACCATCCCGTTGCCTCCGGGGCGGTGAAAGCGACGGCGTGGCGTGCTCGTCGTAAGGGGTCGGAGATTCCTCGCCTGCGGCTCGGAATGACATGTAGAGGGCTGGGAACGTCATACGGGGAGGCCGGAAGGGCGTCCGGGAGGGCCCGAAGGGCGTTCAGGAGGGCCGGAAGGGCGTCCGGGAGGGCCCGAAGGGCGTTCGGGGGGGGCGGAAGGGCGTTCGGGAGGGCCCGAAGGGCGTGTGGGGGGCTCGAAACACGACCGAAGCTCGCCACTACGGTATTCAGCGGCTTGCTGGTGTCAACACGCCCTGCTCGGACCTGAGTCATGCTTGGTGGGCACCTGCCGAGCGCCCGGTCTCGGGGGACTCCCCGGATGCCAGGCTCAGAAAGTACCGGTGCAACCGGACGTCGTCCGTGAGCTCGGGGTGAAAGGAGGTGGCCAGAAGGACTCCCTCCTGTACGGCCACGGGCCGGCCGTCGTCGAGACGGGACAGCACCCTGATGCCTTCGCCGACCTGGGAGATGACGGGGGCGCGGATGAAGACGGCGGTGAACTTCTCGCGCCCCAGGGGCTCCACCTCCAGGTCGGCCTCGAAGCTGTCCACCTGGCGGCCGAAGGCGTTCCGCACCACCTGGATGTCCATGAGTCCCAGGGGGACGGGCTCGTCCTCCGTCAGCTCCCGGGCCATCATTATCATGCCGGCGCAGGTGCCCCAGATGGGGACGCCCCGGCGGGCCATCTCCCTGATGGGCTCCTTCAGGTGGTAGAGGCCCATGAGGTAGCCGAAGGTGGTGCTCTCGCCGCCGGGCATGATGAGGGCGTCTATCCCCTCCAGGTCCCGGGGCAGCCGCACCTCCACGGTCTCCGTTCCCAGGCGCTGTAGCACGGCAATGTGCTCGGCGAAGTCGCCCTGTAACGCTAGGACTCCCGCTTTCAATTCAGTCGTCACCCAGGCCAGTCGCCACCTAGGCCAGTTGCCACCCGGGAACGGGGGCGGCCCGTTGCCGGTTACGGTCCATCGAGGATTAGAGGTTGCCGCGGGGGGCCAGCAGCTCTTCCTCGGGGAGGGAGCTGACGCCGATACCCACCATGGGCTCGCCCAGGTCCTGAGACACCTCGGCGACGATCTTCGGGTCGTTGTAGTGGGTCACCGCCATGACGATGGCCTTGGCCCTCTTCTCCGGGTCGCCGGACTTGAAGATGCCGGAGCCGACGAAGACGCCGTCGGCGCCAAGCTGCATCATGAGGGCCGCGTCGGCGGGGGTCGCCACGCCGCCGGCGGCGAAGTTCACCACGGGGAGCCTGCCCTGCTTCCGGGTCTCGGTCAGGAGCTCCAGGTCCACCTGGAGCTCCTTGGCCGCCGTGGGCAGCTCGTCCTCGGACATATTCCGGACCCGGCGGATCTCTCCCTGCACGGCCCGCATGTGCCGCACTGCCTCCACCACGTCGCCGGTGCCCGCCTCTCCCTTGGTGCGGATCATGGCGGCGCCCTCGGCGATGCGCCTCAGCGCCTCACCCAGGTTGCGGCAGCCGCAGACGAAGGGCACCTTGTAGTCGTGCTTCCAGACGTGGTGCGCCTCGTCGGCGGGCGTCAACACCTCGGACTCGTCTATGTAGTCCACACCGAGGGCCTCGAGCACCTGCGCCTCGACGAAGTGCCCGATCCGGCACTTGGCCATCACAGGAATGGTCACGGCGTTGATGATCTCCATGACCTTGGTGGGGTCGGCCATCCTGGCCACCCCGCCGTGGGCCCTTATGTCGGCAGGCACCCGCTCCAGCGCCATGACCGAGACTGCTCCGGCCTCGTAGGCGATCCTGGCCTGCTCCGCGTTGACCACGTCCATGATGACGCCGCCCTTGAGCATCTGGGCCAGCCCGGCCTTTACTCTCCAAGTACCTGTTTCAGCCATCTGAATCCTCCGGGGGCTCCTAGTCTCTTTGCCATTGCACATTATACGCCGCCCCGTACCGTTTATCAATTCGAGGCCGGGGCGACGGGTCACGGGCCGGCCTACTTGCGCGGCGCCCGCTTATGCTATACTCCGCTCTGGCCAAGAACGGCCACGCGACCGGCGCATTCAGGGGGAGGCGGATGGAAGACCTGATCATCTCCGCAGACACCGTTCACAAGACCTACGATACGGGCACGGTCCAGGTGAGCGCCCTCAGGGGCGTGGACCTGCACGTCAAGCGCGGAGAGATGGTGGCCATCATGGGCCCCAGCGGCTGCGGCAAGACCACCCTCCTGAACTGCGTATCCGGCTTGGACGAGATCGACTCGGGCACGGTGTCCATCGAGGGGGTGGTGCTCCACGACCTGCCCGACGACGAACGGAGTGACTACCGGGCCAGGAGGATGGGGTTCGTCTTCCAGCTATACAACCTGCTGCCGGTCCTCAGCGCGGTGGAGAACGTGGAGATGCCCCTGCTGGTATCCGGCGTCGGCGCCGGGGAGGCCCGGCGCAGGTCCCTGAAGGCGCTGGAGATGGTGGGCCTCGCAGACCGGGCCGTCCACGTCCCCAGCGAGCTATCGGGCGGGCAGCGCCAGCGTGTCACCATCGCCAGAGCGCTCATCAACCGGCCCGCCATAGTTTGGGCCGACGAGCCCACCGGCGACCTGGACAGCGAGTCAGCGGCGGACATCATCGACCTGCTGTGCGACCTGAACCGCACCAACGGGCAGACCTTCATCATCGTGACCCACTCCAGGGAGGTGGGCGAGCGGGCCCACCGCATCGTCCGCATGCGCGACGGGCAGATCGTGGACGACGGGCGGGGCGCCTTTGCGGAAGGGCGCCCCATCCCCGGGCGCAGCTAGCATGGAAAAGCTCTTCGGCCTGTCCATGAACGTCATCATGGTGGTCCTGCTGGCCATCGTGGTGCCGGCCCTGGCCGCCGTGGCCCTGATGGCCTGGCGGAACCGGGTCATGCTGAAGCTGGGGCTGCGCAACATACCCCGGCGCAGGGCCCAGACAGCCCTCATCGTCATCGGCATCATGCTCAGCACCGTCATCATGGCCGCCGCCTTCGGCACGGGCGACACTATCAATTTCTCCATCCGCAACGAGGCCATCAAGCTCCTGGGGCCCATAGACGAGATCATAGTGTCCACCGAGACCAACGCCGAGGACACCTTCGGGACCCCGTCCTACGTGCCGGAAGAGACGTTCCAGCGCCTGCTGGAGGAGCTGGGGCCACTGGAAGGGGACATAGACGGCCTGGCCCCGGGCGTCGGGCAGAGCGTCCCCGCCGTGAACCTCTCCAACCTCAAGAGCGAGGGACAGATGCGAGTGGCGGGCGTCGACCCCGACCACCTGAGCGGTTTCCGCCTGGTCTCCACCGCGGGAGAGACCGTGACGCTGCGGGACCTGCCCCCGGAGGAGGGGTACATAAACGACAAGGCCGCCGAGGACCTGGAGGCCGCGCCGGGAGACGACATCCGCATCATCCTGGAGGGGGACTCGGCGACCTTCCGGGTGAGGGGAGTCGTGGACCGGGGCGGGCTTGCCGGGGACCAGGCCACCCTGCTGGTGCCCCTGGACCGGGCCCAGGAGCTGTTCGACAGGGAGGGCCAGATCAACTCCATCGTCGTCTCCAACCGGGGAGACGCTGAGTCCGGGGTGGATCTGAGCGACGACGTTTCCCAGGGTCTGCGTGTGATCTTCGTCAGCCGGGAGGCGGCCGGGGAGCTGCTGGCACTGCTGTCCCAGGGGCCCGCCCTGGAGGCCATACAGCAGCACGCCGAGGGCCTCACGGGCATCAAGAGAGCGGACATGGACCGGCTGGCCGCGTCCCTGCAGGAAGGCCAGGTCACCGACGACCTGTTGGGGCTCCTCTCCGACGGGGAGGTGTCCAACGAGGTGCTCGGCGCCCTGGACCAGCCGGACTTGGCAGAGGTCCAGGAGGCGGCGGACATTCTGTTCGGCGACCTGGCCGAGTTCGAGGTGCTCGAGATAAAGCAGACCGTGATGGAAGAGGCGGAGCTGATCAGCAGCTTCATAACCACCTTCTTCATCATCCTCGGCCTCTTCTCCATCCTGGTGGGCGTCCTGCTCATCTTCCTCATCTTCGTCATGCTGGCGGCGGCCCGAAGGACGGAGATGGGAATGGCCCGGGCCGTGGGCGCCAAACGCCGCCACCTGGTGCAGATGTTCGTGTTCGAGGGGACGGCATACGCGGTCGCCTCGTCCGCCATAGGCGTCGTCATCGGGCTGGCCGTCAGCGCCCTCATCATCCAGGTCGTGAACCAGATCATCGACACCTCCGAGGAGGACTTCGCCCTCACCCGCCACTTCGAGCCGCGCAGCATCGTGATAGCCTACTGCCTGGGCATGGCGATCACGCTGATCACCATCGTCGTTTCCGCCTACCGGGTGAGCCGGATGAACATAGTCGCGGCAATCCGGGAGCTGCCCCAGCCCGAGAGGCGGGACGAGACGCCGTGGAAGCGGGTGCTGTCGGCGCCCCTGGTCGCAGCGGTCCAGCCGGTCCGCTCCGTGGGGGGCGCCCTGAAGGCGCTGGCCACCCTTCACCCGGTGGAGGCCGGCGGCCTTCTCCTGGGGGCGGGGAGGCTGGCCCTGGCCGTTCCGGGCGTGGCGGCGGGGAGCCTGTTCCAGATATTCTGGAGACCCTTCAAGCAGGGCTGGCTGGCCTTCCTCCTGGGGGTCCTCCTCACCTTAATAGGCATGCAGACGGACCAGGCGTCGAGCTTCAGGATCGGCGTGTCCCTGATGATCGTGGGCGCCGGGCTCACGGCCCGCAGCCTCATGATGCGGAACGCCATGCGGGCCGAGGTCCGCGACCGCATCGCCTACACGGGAATCGGGCTCGTCATGCTGGTGTTCTGGGTGCTGCCCTTCAGCGTCCTCAGGACGGTGTCCGGGGAGCTCGAAGGCGGGCCGGAGATGTTCTTCGTATCGGGCATCTCCATGGTCGCTGCCGCGGTGTGGACGGTCATGTACAACGCCGACCTGATACTGAAGGCGCTGACCCTGGCCACCGGGCGCGTCGGGAGGCTCCGTCCGGTGCTGGTCACGGCGGTGGCCTATCCCATGAGCGCCAAGTTCCGGACCGGGCTCACCCTGTCCATGTTCGCCCTGGTCATCTTCACCCTCATCGTCATGTCGATACTGACCAACGTGTTCGACGTCGCCGAGGTGGACCGGGACGCCGTCACCGGGGGCTGGGACATAGAGGCCCAGGTGAACCCCATCACGCCCATCGGGGACATACGCCAGGCCGTCGACGAGGCCCCCGGGCTGGAGCTCGACGACTTCGAGGCCATCGGAGGGTTCACCTTCATCCCCATCGAGGCCAGGCAGGTGGGGGCGTCGGAGCAGCGCTGGCGGTGGTACGCGGCCAGGGCCGCCGACGCTGCGTACCTGGAGTCCACCAGGTACGACCTGAAGCTCATCGCCAGGGGATACGGCCCCACGGCGGAGGACGTGTGGGCGGCCCTGCGCGACGACCCGACCCTGGCGGTGGTGGACTCGACGGCGGTGCCGTGGAGGTCCTCCTTCGGGCCCGCCGCCACGGTGCCCTTCCGGATGGAGGGCTTCTTCTACGAGGACGAGACCTTCGACCCCACCGAGATCGAGGCCCGGGACCCGGCCACGGGACAGGTGGTCCCCTTCACCGTCATCGGCGTGCTGGACCAGCTCTCGGACTCCTTCGGGCAGCTGGGCATAGGCATGATCACCTCCAAGGCAGCCCTGGACGCGGCAATCCCATTCCCCGTTCCCATCACGACCTACCGGTTTCGCCTGGCCCCGGGCGTGGACGCCTCGGACGCGGCCGACGGGTTGGACGCCGCGTTCCCCGAACAGGGGATGGAGGCCAGGGTCCTGAGCCAGGTCATAGAGGACAGCGCGGCGGCCCAGCGGGCCTTCAACCACCTCTTCACCGGTTTCATGGGCCTGGGACTCCTGGTGGGCATCGCAGCCCTGGGCGTCATCAGCCTGCGGGCCGTGGTGGAGCGCCGCCAGCAGATAGGCGTCCTCCGGGCCATCGGGTACCGGCGGTGGATGGTAGAGCTCAGCTTCCTGCTGGAATCGTCCTTCGTGGCCCTGCTGGGCACCGCCATCGGGGTGGGCCTGGGCACCATCATCTCGTACAACATAGTCAACGACGTGCGGGAGCAGGAGGGGGTCCAGACGCTGCACTTCAGCATCCCCTGGCTGCAGATCATCGCCATCATCGCCGTGGCCTACGTCTTCTCCCTGATCACCACCCTGCTGCCGGCGCGGCAGGCATCGGGCATCTATCCGGCGGAGGCCCTCAGGTACGAGTGACCCCCGGGCCCCTACGTCCCGACGCAACGGCCCTGGACTCGCCGGCCGCCGGGGGGATTCGTTCCAGCGTTGGAACGAATAGGGCTCGAATCGGCCACGGGCGCCAGGGCCTCCAATACCTCGTTGGCAGTGGCGGCCAAGGGGCACCACCGAGGGGTCTCGGCCGTGGGCGTGGCGTCAACACGGATACCAGTTTGAGGAACGGGGTCCGGGCCCGTCAAGGGAGGAGTGGCATTGCCATGAAATAACCCTCTGCCTTGGTCCTGTCGTAGGGGCGCCCCTTGTCGGTGCCCAATTCCCAGGGGAGCGAAGCCCCCTCGCCCGTCATTCCGAGCGGAGCGAAGCCCCTCACCCGTCATTCCGAGCGGAGCGAAGCGCAGCCGAGGAATCTCAGGGACCCTACGACGAGCACGCTACGCTACGAGGCCCCGGGCCCAATACTCGGCGGCATGGAGAGATTCCTCGCTACGCTCGGAATGACACAAAGGGGGCGGGTCGGAAGTGTACATGGGGGCGGGTCGGAAGTGTACATGGGGGCGGCCCGGAATGACGACAAGGAGGGCTCCCCCTCCGGCACTCCTGTGAAAGCATGTCCTCGTACTCGATACGGGGGGCGGGAGTCCAGGCCCCCCACCCCTTGATTCCGGTCGGGGGCCGGGATGACGATGGGAGTGGCGCCGCCATTTTCATCCCCATACGTGGCCTTCACAAGGCCATTAGCAATTCCGAACGCATCGAAGCGAAGTGGGGAATCTATCCATACCGGCGAGGCGGCGGTCACTACGTTTATTCAGTAGATAATCATGCGTGCTCGTAGTCGAGGACGTAGGAGTGCTGGCCCTCGTCGTTGTCGATCTCCAGCGTCCCCGATATGCCAGCCAGCTCTCCGGAGCCCGAGTCCGGCACAATCGTGATCGTAAGCTGGGCGTCGCCCCTGTTCATCACGCCACTGTGCTGCAGTACGAACGAGCCCGACTTCCCACCTACCGAGCCTGTGAAGTGCTCGATGGCCACGTAGCCCGCCGAACCGGGAGTACCGGTGAAGACTGCGATCATCTGCGCCTCCGAGGTGCCGACCATATCGCCGGAGAACTTCTTGCGGATGACGTTGCGGTTCAGCTTCAGCCCCTCCTGGTCCAGAAACGGTGGCTCGGCCTCGGCGTTGACATCCAAGGGTCCACGGGCGGTGGGCATGACGATCTCCTCCATGCCGCGTCGATTCTGCCGATGTTGCTCAGACCGTGGTCTGCCGGGTTAGCGACGCCTCCGGTAGTGCTTCGACTTTTGCGGATGCCGCGAGGGTCAGGCAGTATCTGAGTCACCTCGGCGCCCAGCCAGACCAAGGCAATCGCGTGGGCCTAGTCCAGGTATAGACCAAGCGGGGCCAGGCCTCGTCGGCCCGGCCAATATCATCGGGGCGGGCTGGACGCCCGCCCGGGGTCTCTATGCGACCGGGGAGGGTTGCGGCCTTAGAGGGAGGCCGCCCCCGCTGCGGCGCACTCCTCGTCCTGCTCGCCGGTGCCGCCGCCGACGCCGCAGGCGCCCTCCACGACTCCGTTGCGGACGATGGGCACCGCTCCCTGGGAGCCGATCATGTGGCCGCCCTCGTGCTCTCCGATCTTCTGGAAGATCACGCGGGAGGGGTCGATGGCCCCGCTGGGCCGGCCCATGGCCGCCGAGGCCACCGCCTTGCCCTGCGAGCCGTAGACGGCCCCCCAGATGGCCCCGTCCATGCGGTTGAAGGCGACAAGACGGCCCCCGCCGTCGCAGACCGCCACGCACACTTTGATGTTCAGCTCCTGGGCCTTCTTGACGGCCCCCGCGATGACCGTGTTGGCTTCAGCCAGAGTGAGCGCCATGCCGGCACCTCCTGATTCGTCTATTGGAACCGGGTCGGGCTGTTGGAACGTCCGCTAAACCAGCGCCACCCCCGCGGCGGCGCAGTCCTCGTCCTCCTGGCTGGTGCCGCCGCCCACGCCGCACGCTCCCTCCACCACGCCGTTGCGGACGATGGGGACCGCCCCCTGGGAGGGGATCATGTGGCCGCCCTCGTGGGCCATGATGCTCTGGACGATGGCCCGGCTGCCGTCGATCTCGCCGCTGGGCCTTCCCATGGCAGCCGAAGCCACGGCCTTGCCCTGGGAGCCGTAGGCCCCGGCCCACATGGCCCCGTCCATCCGGTTGAAGGCCATCAGCCGTCCGCCCGAGTCGCAGACCGCGACGTTGATCTTGATGTTCATCTCCTCGGCCTTGGCGATCGCCCCCTGGACGATCTTGTTGGCTTCCGCCAGCGTGAGTGCCACGGGTACCACCTCCTTGCGTCGCTCTATCCGGTCTTGAAGATTGCCTGGCACCCTGATTCTACAGCAGCCGTCGGGCGGTGGCAATTCGGACGGCGAGCCCGGGCCGCGCCGCCGGAGGGCCGATGCGTCAGCCGCCGGCCGCCTCCCTGGCCAGGTTCGCGGCGAACTCCTGGACCACCGAGTCGGCCTTCCTGCGGATGACGGTCTGGCCCAGCTCGCCCAGCTTGCCCACGAAGGTCACGTCGCTGGACACGGCGACCTCCGTCTCGTCGGCGGATACCTCGTCGAGGACCAGGTCCAGGGTGCCCCGGACGCCCCCGCCCACCCGGCGGTCGCCGCCCTCCATGCGCAGCGACGCGCGCCAGCTCTCCCGGTCCCGGGCGAGGACCTCGATGGTGCCGGCGATGCGGAGGCTGACGGGCCCTACCCGGACCCTCATGGCGCCCCGGTACCGGTCGTCGTCCAGGGCCTCCAGGTCCTCCACCCCGGGGAAGGCCCGCCCCACGCGGGACAGGTCCATCAGCAGGTCCCACACCGCCGCCCTCGGGGCCGGTACGACGATGGTCCGCTCCATCTTCATGTCGTCGTCTCCTTCAGCCGCTTACGTTGGTTTCGGCCTGCCCGCGGCAAGAGGGGAGGCTTCACATATCGACCTGAGATTCCTCGCCTGCGGCTCGGAATGACAGGGTTGGGGGGCTCGGAATGACAGGGTCGGGGGCTCGGAATGACAGGGTCGGGGGCTCGGAATGACAGGGTCGGGGGGTCGGAATG
>DAOUJG010000022.1:0-95942 GCA_034423015.1 Dehalococcoidia bacterium
CCTGAACTCGATGCTCAAGCGGGGCGCCCCATGGGACGCCACCCACGCCCTCAACGCTTGACCTTCAAGACAGTTGCTGGGTCCCGGCCTTCGCCGGGACGACGGGATGGGTGATTCCATGACACAAAAGAGGGCGGGTGCGCGATCACACCAGCCGTGTGGCGGCCTCACCTCCGATGGTATAGAATACTCCAACACACTTGACGAAGGAGCTTTAATGAAGGCCAAGGACGGCATCGTAGACCGGCTCAACAGCATCCTCACCATCGAGCTGACGGCAATCAACCAGTATTTCGTCCAGGCGGAGATGTGCCGCAACTGGGGGTTCGAGAGGCTATACAAGAAGTTTCGTGACATCAGCCTCGACGAGATGAAGGACGCCGAGCACCTCATCGCCCACATCCTCTACCTGGAGGGGGTGCCCAACGTGCAGCGCCTGGGGCAGGTGATGGTGGGGGAGTCGGTCAGGGAGGACCTGGACCTGGACCTGGCCTCGGAGGTGGCGGCCGTGGACACCCTGAGGGAAGCCATCAGCCACGCCGCCCAGGTGGGTGACTACACGACCAGGAGCATGCTCGAGGAGATGATCCGCTCCGAGGAAGAGCACGTCGACTGGATAGAGACCCAGATCGAGACCATAAACCAGATCGGCGTCGATCTCTACCTGAACCAGCAGATCAAGGAGGACGAGTAGTAATCCCCGAGGTGCATCCGGGGACAACGTCGAGATGACCGACCAGCAGCCCGGCCCCTCCAGCGTAACCGGCAACACCCTGCTCGAAGCCCAGTTCGACAGGAACATCATGCCGTACCTCCGGTCGTTCGTCACGCTGTGGCTGGTCATCACGGTTGCGGGCATACTCCTCATCCCCTTCTGGTTGATGTTCAGCCTCTGGTACTGCCCCCAGTACCACCGGCGGGTCTCGGCCAGGCTGACCACCAACGCCCTGGAGATACGGAAGGGTGTGTTTGCCCGCTCCGAGGCCACCATCCCCCTGAACCGGATTACGGACCTGCGCCTCCACGACGGGCCGCTGATGCGGCACTATGGGCTGCGTGGGTTGAAGGTGGAGACCGCCGGGCAGTCGGGTGGCCCCGGCAGCAGCGAGAGCGACCTCCTGGCCGTGATCGACGCCGTCTCGTTCCGCGATGCGGTGCTCGTGCAGAGGCAGAAGCTGCTGGACTCGGAGACCGCAACGGTGGACTCGCCGGCGCCCGGGGGCGTCGCCGCCATCCTGACCGAAATCCGCGACATCCTGGCGCGGATGGAGGCCAAGGGCCCCAACGGCTAGCCGGGCGCGCTGCCTACCTACCACACTGTGCGGCAGTCTCCGGCGACCGCGCAGAACCAGCTAGACTACGTCTTCGCCTCCCGCGGCTTCCATGAGAGCATCACGGTGCGCGCCATGAACGCCGTCGAGGAGTGGGGCGCCAGCGACCACTGCCGGCTGCTCATCGAGATCTCGGACGGATAGGGCCGTCCCGCCGTCACGGGCATCACGCCTCGGGAGGGCTGATGCGGAGGGTGATGATGTCGGTATCGTGGTACTGCTGGTGTTGCACCGACGAGGCGTAGCTGCGCAGCAGCCGGAGGGACAGCTCGTTCTCCGCCGGAGTCTCGATGTCGTGCTGCTGGAGCTGCCGCACCTGGTCCTCGATGTTCGCCTGGTTGCCCCCGCCGATGAACTCCAGGTTGGCCACCGGGCCGTCGCTGGACGCCACGACGACCAGCTGGCGCTCCTCTTGGGCGTCCTCGTCCTCCTCATCCTCGTCCAGGCTCAGGTCCAGCGGGGCCAGGGTCAGCAGCGTCTCCTCGGCGGCGGCGCTCAGCCGGTCCTTCATCGCCGCATTCCAGCCCCTGCGGGCGGCGAACCTCGCTATGAACTCGTTCAGGTCCGGCAGGGCGTCGATGTGGAGCCGCGACCGGAACCGCATGCGCCTGGGGTTCGTGAGCTCCAGGTAGAGTATCATCACTATCGCGGCGAACCCTCCCGTGGTCACGCCGCTCTTGAGCAGGGTGGCCCACGCCGAGCCCAGGTTGGGCAGGTCGAACAGGCCGAACTGGAAGGCCGCGCCGATCCAGAAGCAGACCCCCGCGACCACGACCTTCTGCCTGTTCTCCTCGGTCTCGATGACCGTCCGCGCGCCGTCCACGAACAGGGTCCCCGTGATGAGGATGAGGTACCCCGTCATGACGGGCCCGGGTATGGTGCTGAGCAGTCCCGACGCCTTGGGCAGAAACGCCAGCACGATGAACACGAAGCCGATGCAGTACCCGACCCTGCGGGAAGCGACGCCGGTGGTCTGCGCGAAGGCCATGGTCCCCGGGTTGACGATGTTGGGCACGGCGCCGGCGACGCCGGCCATCAGGTTGGTCACCCCGGTGCCCGCCAGCGCCCTCTGCACGGCCCGGAAGTCCACCGCACGGCTGTCGCGCCACGAGACCCGCTGCATGGCGATGGCCGCCCCGTTGGTCTGGATGGAGATGATCACGCCGATGAAAAGGAACGCCGGAAGCAGAGACCAGAAGGAGAAGCTGAAGTCCAGGCCCAGCCCCGGCGACACGGTCGGCGGTCCGATCCAGGGGGCCTCTATCACCCTGTCGATGTCGTAGATGCCGAAGCCGGCGGCCACTATGCAGCCGGCCACTATGCCGATGGGAGGCCCCCACAGCCGCAGCACCGCCGAGCCCCGGAGGGTGAGGGCTGCGACGATGACCAGGGTGGTCAGCGCGGTCAGGGGCGCGGCCACGGGCTCCACCTCCGACGCGCGGTCCAGCAGGCCGAAGACCACGGAGGCCAGGGTGATGGAGAGGAGAATCATCACCGTGCCCCCCACGGTGGGAGTGACGATCCTCCTGAGGATGAACAGCCACTTGGATATCACGATCTGGACCACGGCCGAGACGAGGACCAGGGTCGTCAGCGTCGCCGGGCTCCCGTCGGCCACCGCCGTGATGCAGAAGGGTATGGCGAAGGCGGCGGTGAACATGGGCAGGACGGTGCCGGCCCCCACCAGCCCCAGCCGCCGCACCTGCAGAAGCGTCGCCACTCCCACCACCACCAGGGAGGCGAAGACCATCCATACCAGGTAGGACTCATCCCTTCCCGATTCGCTGGCGACTATGACCGGCGTCACCAGCAGGGTGGCGGAGGCGATCATGGCGAACTGCAGGCCAAGGCCGACGGTGGTCAGCAGGGGCGGGTTCTCCTCCACATCGTAGCGGAGGCCTCCGGAAGCTGTCGTCATCGAATGGTCCCCCGGACTCGATTGCCTGGCAGGTTCATGGGTCCACAAACACTATATACGATACCGCACCGCGATGGGATGCTTGGCTGCATCCGGGGAGAGAGCGCCCCTGGGTTGGAATAAGCGCCCCCGGGTCGGAATGAGCGCCCCTGGGTTGGAATAAGCAACAACGCCGGCTGCGTCTGTCTCGACGAGCCCTCATGCGGGGGCGCGGACCCCTGGGGGACGGGGGTGTTGCAAGCGCCGTACTCGTGGTCTGGATGTTGACACGGTGCACGTTGGTGGAGGGGGTGGTGGCGCATGCGGGGTTCGAACCCGCGATCTCCGCCTTGAGAGGGCGGTGTCCTAGTCCACTAGACGAATGCGCCAACCCGCGCTGGCTGGGGATCGTGGATTCGAACCACGGTTTGCAGATCCAGAGTCTGCCGTCTTGCCACTAGACGAATCCCCATCCAGTCAATTATAGCACCGGCGTCGGCCGGGGGACAAGTTATCCCGAATCCCCTGCCTCCGGCCTTATCGGAAACGGGCAGGCCCTCCCACCGGGATTGACAGCAGAAGGCCCGTTGTGTTAGCTTGCCGAATAGTGTAAAGGCTTAGATGGAGACGAGTAGGCGGGGACCAGGGGTTCAGCGAGTCTGGTAAGGTGGGAGCAGACACTCCGAGCCCGTCCGAAAATCCCTCCGGAGCCGCAGGTTGAACGGCGGGCCCAAGGGCACGCAGCAGTAGACCGGGCCGGGCTCATCGCCCGTTACCAACGATGGGGCATGATTGTGCCTTGCTTGAGCGGTCTCCCCGCCATCGGCCCGTGGCCGGCGGCGGAGACGGACAACTAGGGTGGTACCGCGGGATCGACAGTCCCGTCCCTAATCTGGGACGGGACTTTTTGGTGCTCCCAGGCGTCACCTCTAGCAGGGAACGAATCCTAATCGGTCCGGCCCGCTCGGGCCGGGCCGGAATAGAGGGGCGCCATGAAGCTTACGGGAGCGGAGATCATCTGCGAGGCGTTGCTCCGCGAGGGCGTGGACGTCATATTCGGACACCCCGGCGGGGCCGTCCTGCCCCTCTACGACGCCTTCTACAAGTACGACCAGCTGCGGCACATCCTGGTGCGCCACGAGCAGTGCGCCGCCCACGCCGCCGACGGGTACGCCCGGGCCACCGGCAAGGTGGGCGTCTGCGTCGCCACCTCGGGCCCCGGGGCCACCAACCTGGTGACGGGCATCATGGGGGCCAAGGCCGACTCGGTGCCCATGGTGGCCATCACGGGCCAGGTCGCCCGGTCCGCCCTGGGCACCGAGGCGTTCCAGGAGTGCGATACCTGCGCCATCACCGTGCCGTGCACCAAGAAGAACTACCTGGTCATGTCTGCCGAGGACCTGGCCCCCACCATCTACGAGGCTTTCAGGGTCGCCCAGGACGGCCGGCCCGGCCCCACCTTGGTGGACGTCCCGAGGGACGTGCAGCAGGAGCTGGCCGAGTTCGACTACATGGAGGTCCCCCAGGGCTACTCGGACCATCTCAGCCCCGAGACCCGGGCCAACCTTGCCGAGGCCGTCCAGTTCATCGACCAAGCCAAGAGGCCCCTGATAATCGCCGGCCACGGGGTATTGGCCTCCAACGCCTGGGCCGAGCTGGTGGAGCTCTCGGAGAAGACCCAGATACCCGTGGTGAACACGCTGCTGGGCCTCAGCTCCTTCCCCCGCAGCCACCCGCTGAGCCTGGGTATGCTGGGCATGCACGGCATGTACTGGGCCAACATCGCCGTGGACCGCGCGGACCTGATCCTGGGGCTGGGCATGAGGTTCGACGACCGGATCACCGGCAGGCCGGGGACCTTCGCGCCCAACGCCAAGATCGTCCACGTGGACATAGAGCCGTCCCAGATCGGGCGCAACGTGCCCACCGACGTGGGACTGGTGGGCGACGTGGGGGCAGTGCTCCGGGCCCTGGCGCCCATGACCGCCCAAGGAGACCGGTCCGACTGGCTGGAGGAGGTGGCCGCCCTCAGAAGGGCCCACCCCTCCCTGGCTATACCCGAGAGCGACGGCCTCCTGGCCCAGCACGTGCTTCAGGACCTGGACCGCCTGGTCCGCGACGAGGACGACGTGGTGGCGGTGACCGGAGTGGGCCAGCACCAGATGTGGGCCGCCCAGTACCTGTTCTTCAAGCGGGCCAACTCGTTCATCTCCTCGGGCGGACTGGGGGCCATGGGCTACGAGATCCCCGCCGCCATGGGCGCCCAGGTGGGGAGGCCCGGCGCCACCGTCTGGAGCATCGCCGGAGACGGCGGGTTCCAGATGACCCTCCAGGAGCTGGCCACCATCGCCGACGAGGGCATACCGGTGAAGATAGCCCTGTTCAACAACGGCCACCTGGGCATGGTCCGCCAGTGGCAGGAGATGTTCTACGACAGGCACTTCAAGGCGGTTCCCGTGCCTGGGCCCGACTACGTCAAGCTGGCCGAGGCCTATGGCATCGCCGCCGAGAGGGTCGACCGGCCGGAGGATGTTCTGGCGGCCCTGAACCGGGCCCGCAGCCATCCCGGGCCTTTCCTCATCGAGTTCGTCCTGGAATACCAGGAGAACGTCTTCCCCATGGTCCCCATGGGGGCCTCCCTGGCCGAGACCGTGGAGGACCCCAGGACCGCCGGCCCGGGCTGACCCGCGAGACGGTACATGTCCACTTGGCTGACTAAGTTCTAATAATTGGACTAAACACGGGCAACCGATAGGAGCCTAGCCAGAGGCGCACGGTCGGGCCATGCCCCAGTCTTCTGAGCGCGAGTTTTCTCGCCCCCTATTGCCAATCTCGGAAAATAGCTTTACAATATTCTAGTTGTAAATTTAAGTTTTTTCCGAGAAAAGATTATTAGAATGCCTTGACAGTCGACCATTAATCGCACGTACCATGCCCGGGTCGAAGTCTACCCTTCGCAAGGTGACGTGGCGGACGTGGGGCCGGGAGGTCCCTGGGACGCAGCAGAAGGGTCCGCGAACGGTCTTCATCCGCATTTCGACCTGTTCCCGGCTTTCACCGCGTGGTCCTGTTGTTTCGGCGTGTGGAGAGGAGGTGATTAGAGACCTTGCCATTGGGGAGTCTCCCATCGTGGAGCGCCCTTTCCGGTTGTTTCAGTTATCAGGGAGGATGAGTGCGGAGATGATGACATCATCGGTCAAACTACTGAGCGACGGCATTATCAAATTTGATGGTGGAACCATGTTTGGGCAGGTGCCCAAGGTGCTCTGGGAGAGCAAGGTCCCCACGGACAGGCGCAACCGCATAACGATGGGGCTGAACTGCCTGCTGATCCAGATCGGCGGCAAGAACGTCCTCGTGGACGCGGGCGTAGGCTCGAAAGAGCTGGACAACGAGAAGGATACCTACGGCCTGGTGCCCAGCCGGCTGACCAAGGGCCTGCGGGGCATGGGCCTGTCGCCCAAGGACATCGACGCCGTAATACTTACCCATCTTCACTTCGACCACTCGGGCGGCTGCACCCGGCTCGACCGGACCGGCACCCTGGTGCCCACCTTCTCCAAGGCCACGTACTTCGTACAGGAAGGGTGCTGGGAGGAGGCCTGCAGCCCCAACGAGAGGTGCCAGGGCGTGCATCGGTCCGAGGACTTCTCTCCCATAGAGGAGCGGGGACAGCTCCAGCTCCTGTCGGGCGACCACGAGATCTACCCGGGCCTGTGGGTCAGGGAGACGAACGGCCACGCCAAGGGCCACCAGATCGTCTTGATGAACCATGGCGGGGAGCGGATAGCGTTCTTGGGGGACATCGTCCCCACGCCGTACCACCTGGACCTGGCGGCCATATCGGCCTTCGACCAGTTCCCCGAAGAGACCCTGGAGCGCAAGCGCGAGCTGCTCATGCAGGCCGAGAAGGAAGGCTGGCTGATCATATTCGCCCACGGCCACGACCAGAGGGCCGGCTACCTGGAGCGGCGCAACGGCTCGGCCTACCTCCGCCCCGTGGACCTATAGGGGCCTGAAGGCGAATACGGCGGGGCCCAAAGCCCAGACCGTATCACACACGTCTGACCGCCGTGCTGTGAGGCTGCAGCGCGGCCGGGCCGCTCGAAGAAGGGCCGGGCGACGGCTGGACCTACGCCACCTCGCCCAGCAGCTCTCCTCCGAGCCGGCCCGTCAGACGTGCCGGGGTCACACTGTTCACCAGCGACGCCGGTTCCTCGGCCACTACCCTCAGATAGTTGTCCGTCAACCCCACCAGCATGGGACGGCCTTCACGCAGACTGGACCGCTCCCACAACACGGGCCGAACGGAGCCCAGAGCCGCGGTCCGGAAATCGTCCGCCTGCACCCGGGCCAGGGCCAGCATCTCTGACATCCGACGCCCCACGGTCGGGGCGTCGACTCGCGGGCCCATGTACGCGGCGCTGGTCCCCGGACGTGGCGAGTAGGGGAACACGTGCAGGTCGGCGAACCCCACCTCCTTCACCAGCGACATGCTCTGCCGAAAGTCGTCCTCGTCCTCGCCGGGGAAGCCCACGATGACGTCTGCGGTGATGGAGGCGTCGGGCGCCGCGCTCCGGACCCTCTCCACCGCGTCGGCGTACTCCCGGGCGGTGTAACGACGGCGCATCCTCTTTAGCACCCGGTCGCTGCCGCTCTGGAGGGGCATGTGGAAGTGGGGGCACAGCCTGCGGTCCCGCCACAGCTCCAGGAGGCCGCGGGTCAGCTCCTGGGGCTGGAGGGACGAGACCCGCAGGCGGTCCACGCCGGACTCTCGCAGCAGCATGTCCAGCATGTCCCCCAGGGACGTTCCGGGGATGTCGAACCCATAGGTGCCAAGCTGGGTGCCGGTGAGCACCACCTCCTTGAAGCCCTCCCCCACCCTTCTCCGGACCGTCTTCAGAATGTGCCCGGGAGGGATGCTCCGCTCCCTGCCCCGGACCGTGGGGACTATGCAGTAGGCGCAGACCTGGTCGCACCCCTCCTGTATCTTCACCATCGCCCGGCATCGGGCGCCCCGGCGGGCCTGGTTTCCCCGGCGGACTATGGAGGGGGCGGGGGCCGCCTGCCCGATGGCATCTCGGCTGCCAGGGACAGGGCCCGAGCCGGCCTGCCGCACCAACTCCACCAGGCGGTCCTTGTCGCGGTTTCCGGCCACGAGGTCCACCTCGGGCATGTCGGCCAGCGCGGCGGGGGCTCTCTGCGCATAGCATCCCGTGGCAACCACCAGGGCCGACGGGTCCCGTCGCCGGGCGGAGCGCAGCGCCCGGCGGGCCTTCCGGTCGGCGACGTGGGTTACCGTGCAGGTGTTCACCACGTAGACGTCGGCCTGTTCCGATGGGCCGACGATGCTGTAGCCGGCATCCTGGAACCCGCGGGCCAGCGCGTCGCTGTCCGACTGGTTCAGCTTGCAGCCGTGGGTGAGAATGGACACCCTCTTTTCGGGTGTCGAGGCCACTTGGTTCCCTCTTACGACGGTCGGCGCTCCGGGGCTTGAATCGGGAGAAGCGGTCATGGGGCGACAGGGGCATCCGGGACTGCGAGGCTGGTCTCAGCCCGGCCGCGCGCCCCTAGCCGGGAAAGCCCGTCTTCCACTTTCGGGCGTACAGACGGAGGTACGCGCGTTCCACCAGGGGCTGGGACTTGAGGTTGGCGACGGTTGCCAGCGCGGTCACCTTCCAGTACAGCAACAGGTCCCGGACGGAGGTCGTGAGGGGCTTGGCCGCCACCCGGCCGCCTATGGAGGGGGCCCTGGGCTTGAGCTGCGCCGCCCGGGTGCGGGCCCTGGCCACCGCCCGCGCCGCCCTTTGCTCCGCGCGCTGGAGGAACGTCCGGAGAGACGGCTTGAAGCGCAGCAGGGCCTCGTAGCTGGCGTAGGAGGCCACGGCGACTGCCAGGCCGCCCACGGCGTCCATGATGTAATGGTTGCCCGTGATGGTGATAGCGAAGAAGGTGATCGTGGGGTAGAGCACTCCCCACACCTTCAGCGGCAGGGGCCCCATGCGGAAATACAGCACGCCGAACAGGAGTGTCCAGCCGAAGTGCAGGCTGGGCATCGCCGCGTACACGTTGTAGTACAGCGACCGGGCCATCTCGGTGCCGCCGTACCAGGAGGGCCCGAATTCCTGGATGGCGTCGACGAATCCATACTCCGGCAGGAATCGGGGCGGGGCCAGCGGGAATAGAATGAAGACTGCCAGCGCCAGGATGAAGCTGACCAGCCATACGTTCCTGTAGTAGCAGTACTGGGCCCGGTCTTTGGCGTACAGGACGACGGCGGTCAGGATGAGTATGGGGAAGAAAGTGACTATATAGACCCAGTTGAACAGGACTACGACCGCCTTCGAGTGCTCCAGAAGCCAGCCCTGCCAGGAGGCTTCCAGGAGGATGCCAATGGCGGCTTCGAAGTCGATCAACCTGAGGGCGTTGCCAAAGGCCACCGCCTCGATGTCGGGTATGAGAAACCGGCGGGCCAGCATGTACACGAAGTACGACCCGACGATTATCCCCGCCTCTCTCAGGGCCCCGAGGGAGGGCAGTCGCCGGCGCAGCCCGACTTTGGCGTTGGCGTTATCCGTCTGCGTTGACACGAGCCTTATCGTCGCGGGGCTTGGATACGGCTTGCGCGCGCTCTAGGCCGAGGCTGACGGCAGGTTTGTGCCCGTTGGTCCCGAGCGGCGCCGTTTGCCGCCGCTTCCGGCCGGCCGGGCTGTCCAGGTAAACGTTGCAGCCCATGCAGCCGACCTTCACCCCGGGCGCCGGTCCGTCCTTGAACAGGCCCCTGGCGGTGGTGTAGTGCTGGTTGTTCCATATCTCCTTGATGGTATGGGTCTTCACGCTTCCGAAGTCGTCCGCGGCGTCGGTCAGGTAGCAGCAGGGAGCGTAGCCGCCGTCCCAGTTCACCACGCCGCTGCGCCACAGGCGCCAGCAACGGGCCCCGCCCTCAGCGTAGGGCTTGTCGAAGGGATTGTCGGTGCGGAACTCGTTGGTGTGGACGGGCATCCACCGCTCGGCCAGCTTCGGGTCTTCCTCGCCGTGGGGGAAGTCCACCTGCTTGAATACGATGTCGTCCACCCCCAGCTCGGATGCCAGCTCCTTTGCGTCCTCAATCTGGTGCTCGTTCTGGCGCATGACGATGAACTGCCACTCCAGGAAGGGGGTCGTGGAGCCCAGCTTGCGGCGGGCGTCCACCAGCAGGCGGATATTTGCCAGCACCCTGTCCAGCCGGCCCCCGACCCGGTACACCTGGTACACCTCCTGGGTCGTGCCGTCCAGGGAGATGATGAGGGAATCGAGGCCCGACCGGACCAGGGCCTCCGCCATCTCCGGGGTCAGGGGCTTGTTGAGGTTGGTGCTCATGATGGTGGCGATGTTGGCCCGGTGGGCGTACTCGACGTACTCGTGGATGCGTTTGTTGAGAAAAGGCTCGCCCCAGCTATACAGGCTGAGCCAGATGCAGTAGTCCTTTATCTCGTCGATGGTCTTCTTGTACAGGCCGAAGTGCATCACGCCCTTCTGCCTGTCCACGGTGCCCAGGCCGGTATGGCAGAGGGGGCACTTGAGCTGGCAGATGTTGGTGGTGTCCAACTCCCACTCGAAGGGATACCCCCATACCTTGGTGCGCCCGAACCGGAGCTGGAGCTCGATCCGCGCGAAGTTGAACAGCTTCCTCCACGATCCGTGCCTGAGGGCGATGTCGAAGCGTTGCCTTGGCCGGCCGCTGGCCATGGAGCCCACCAGGTCGCCGTTGACTTGCAGCAGGTCCAGTCCACGCATGCCAAGCAGCCCCAGGCCCTTGAATATGGCCCCTGTTCGGGTCAACGTCCATCCTTTTTGCTACTTTGAGCGATGGATTTTTGGGGCGGGGGCCTATCCGGTTGGTGCCTGCTGCAGCGGCCTCGGATGGGTGTGGCCACACACCGCCCGGCTAGGTACGGCGCAGTTACGGCTTGAGGTTCACACAGTTTACTTGCGCCCAATGCCGATGTCAACCAAGAGGGAAGCCCTGTGGGTCAGGTTTTACGTTGCGTGCCTCCCCGCGTATAATGTCCCCATCATGGACCCCGGAGGGTGCGATGGCCAACGGTGCTGTGCAGCTCAAGCATCTCAACCACGTTACGACCATGGTGAAGGACACGAAGCGGAGCCTGGAGTTCTACTGCGGGTTCCTGGGCCTCAAGCAGATCCCCAAGCAGGTCCCCAACCCGGAGATCACGTGGCTTCAGCTGCCCAGCGGCGTCATGGTCCACCTGATAGAGACTCCCGAGGCGCCGGCGCATCCAAGGAACCTCCACAACGCCTACGAGGTGGAGGACTTCGAAGCAGCCAGGAAGGCTGTCGAGGAGCGCGGCCTGCCCATAGAGAGCTCGGGCGTGCGCTACGACGGCCAGCAGTACCTGTTCATAAGGGACCCCGACGACAACCGAGTGGAGCTCTGCACTCGCGGCGGCGCGTAGCGTAGCCCCACTCTTCTCCGAGCTTGACGAGAGCGCCCACTCCCGAAACCGATGCGGCTTTTCGACCAGAAGTTTCGTTCCCAGGCCCACCACTACGTCTTCCAGTCCCTGCTGGCCACCCTGGCCCTGGTGGTCATCATGCTGGTGCAGGACGTGGTGTTGAGGGCCGCGATCATCGTCGCGGTCGCGTCCACCGCCTTCATCGTCTTCGCCATTCCCCATACGCCGGCGGCCGGACTCCGCAAGGTGATAGGGGGCCACGTCGTAGCGGTGGTCCTGGGGTCCGCGGCGACTGGGGTGCTCAGGGCCCTGGGGGTCGACACTTTCGACGCGGACCGGCACGCCTTCTACATGGCGGCCGCGGTGGCGGTGGGGCTCAGCATCTTCGTGATGGTGGTGACGGACACCGAGCACGCGCCGGCCGCCGGGACCGCCCTCGGCCTCGTCATCCCAGACTGGACCTGGTCGGCCGTGGTGTTCATAATCGTGGCGGTGGTCGCGCTCTCGGCGCTGAAGGTCATCCTAGGTCCCAGGCTGGTCAATCTCCTCTAGCCCGGTATCCCGTTCCCGGCGGTCAGGCCTCATCAGGAGGGCCGGCACGATGGCGGCCAGGGAGACCCCGGCGGCGATGTGGAAGAAGTTCCGGAAGAGGGCCAGGCCGGCGTCGTTCAAACGGGCCATGTACTCGGTCTGCCTGGCCCTCAGTGCCTCCCCCGTCTCCCCGGGCTGCTGGATCGGCAGTTCCAGGCCGGCGGTCAGCACGTGGAAGTGCTCCACCCCCCAGGCGGACAGCGCCGACAGGCCCAGGGCCATGCCGATCATGCGGGAGACCGTCACCAGGGAGGCCGCGGTCCCCCTGTACTCGTCTCCCGCGGCGCCCAGGGCCCGGGCCATTATGGGCGCGTTGTTCAGGCCGAATCCCGCGCCCGCGACCAACAGGTGCACCGTGAGCCGGGGCTCGGCGATGTCCAGGTCCCACGTGCTCACTAGGAGCAGCCCCACGGCGGAGAGGACGAGGCCGGCCACCGTGACCGGACGGACCCCCAGGTAGGCCACCGCCCACCCTCCCACCAGGGCGCCTACCGGTATGGCGGCTGTGAGGCGCAGCAGCCACCAGGCCCCCGTCAACGGGTCCCGGCCCATCACCGTATTGGCCATCAGGGGTACCGTGACCAGGGCGATGATGAACGCGACACCCTCCAGCACCTGGGTGGCGTTGGCTGTCACGAAGGCGCGGGAGCGGAACAGGAAAGGCGCCAGGAGGGGCTGTAGGGCCCTCCTCTCCACCACTATGACCACCAGGACGAGCCCCAGCCCCATGGCGGCCATGACGAAGGGAGTGGGGGAGGACAGGGTGAACAGGCCTTTTCGGGACAGGGCCAGGGACAGCATCAGCAGGGTGGCCGTCAGCAGGGCGCCCCCCAGGTAGTCTACGTTCACCCCCCGCTGGGGACGGTTGCGTATCCACAACAGGGCCAGGAAGATGACGGTGCTCTGGGGGACGTTGAGCCAGAATATCCAGCGCCAGCTCGCCAGCTCCACGATGGCGCCGCCGTAGGCCGGGCCCAGCATGGACCCCGCCTCGGCGCAGGCCACCACGATGCCGACGCCCAGTCCGCGCCGTCGGGGCGGGAGCATGGACGTCGCGATGGCCATGCCTATGGGCAGCGTAGCGCCGCCGCCGATGGCCTGGACGACCCGGGCCCCGACCATCCACTCCAGGTTGGGGGAGACCGCCACCAGCGCCGTGCCCAGGCTGAAGATGACCAGGGATGCCTGGTACACGCGGGGGTACCCGTAGACGTCGGCCAGCCGGCCCATCAGCGGCATGACCGCGGTGTAGCCCAGGAGATAGCCGGTGACTACCCAGGAGACCCGGTCCAGCTCCACCACGGGGATTTTGAGGTCCAGCATGACCTCGGGCAGGGCGGTGACCACGACCGTCTGGTCCAGCGCCGTGACAAAGGCGCCCAGGCCCACTATCGTCAGGGCCAGTGAGGCCGAGAGAAACCCCGGCTTCATGCCGGCCTTCACACCTCCGTCGGCGGCTACACCCTAGGGATTACGTCTGGGGAAGGGTGATGTTCACGGGCTGGTCGAAGTCCCGTATGGTCAGGACGCGGACCAGGTCCGGCTGGTCCGTGGACAATATCTGCCCTTCGATTCTGACCTGCCTCAGCAGCGGGCGCTCTTTCCCGATCCACAGGTCCATGTTGAGTACGTGCCCTTCGACCGCCGCCGGAATCAGGGTGTCCAGCGCGGCGGAGCCCACGGTCCCCCGGATGCGCCGGGACGGGACCCCGTCTACCGTATCCTCGCCGACCTCTCTGGCGCCTTCCATGGCGAGGACTATGTCGCTCAGCGTGCCGCCCAGGTCGGCAAAGTCGAAGGGCAGACTCTCCACTGGCAGCATGTTCCACTCTTCGGGGTTCAGCAAGTCGGTCATCAGGGCCCGGTCCCCCGAGACGGCTACCTCTATCCCGATGAAGGACCGGGGGAAGAGGGACATCGCCTCCGCGGACACGGCGAACCGGTCGGGCATGTCGACCTCGCCCACGACCCGGGTCAGCACCATGCCCGGGAAGAGCTGCGACGAGCCATCGTCCTCGTGGACCAGCTCGAACCTGACCGTGTCCAGGGCGGTCATCTCGCGGCTGCACTGCTCGATGAGCTGCCGTGGAGTCGGAGTCGGCACGGCGGACCGGTCCGCCAGCCCCTCCTGGGAGCCGCACGAGAGGGCGGCTGCGGTCACTGCAAAGAGCAGGCAGGCAGCCGACAGACCGGGGAGGGGAGACATGGAGCGGTCTAGCCCCCCGCTAGTTCCATGACCAGACGGCGTACCGGCTGGTGGCGATCTCGAGGGGAGACGCCCCCGCCTTCACGTTGATCACGTACACCTTGTCGGTATCGGGGGACGTCCCGTTGCGGCCGGCCGACGCCGGGCCCAGGGTGCCGCTGAAGACGATCTGGGAGCTGTCCGGCGACCAGATGGAGTTGGAGTAGCCGTACTGGTCGAAGAAGCTGATGAGGGTCTCGAAGTCCTCGGAGGGCAGAAACTCGATCAGCTTCACCGGCTCTCCGCCGTCCCGGTCCACGTACTTCCACGAGAAGGTCCGGCTCTCCTGGTTCCACGTGACGTAGGCTATCCGGTCGCCGTTGGGGGACCAGAAGAAGGCCATCAGGCTCTCGTCCACCAGGACGCGGTGGCCGGTGCCGTCCTCGTTGGCTATGGACAGCCGGTCGAAGAGGGCCCTTCTGCCGTCGAACCTGTCGGCCACCGCCACCTCGTCCCGGGTGGGCGACCACTTGAAGGCCGTAAAGGGCTCCAGGGGCAGGACGCGCCTGGCTCCCGGCACCGGCGAGCCCTCGGACACCCCACCGGGCGTCGAGGCGTCCGCGGTGAACAGCGCACCCTCCTCCCCGCCCTGGGCCGCGAAGGCCAACGTCCGCCCGTCCCTGGATATGGCCGGCGCGAAGAACGCGCCCCCCACAGTTCCCAGCCGCTCGGGACGGCCGAACCCGCCGGCCCCTGCGCGGCTCACGAACAGCTCTCCGCCCCGGTGGATGAGCAGGCTCCCGCTGTCCGGCGCCCACGTGTAGTACAGGGGGGCCCCGTCGATCAACCCGACGGGGTCCCCGCCCTCCTCCACGTTGGTTACGAGCACCTCCAGGGCGTTGACCGTGGAGGCCAGGAAGCTCAGGTGCTTGCCGTCGGGCGACCAGTAGAAGTAGTGAGGGGCGCCGGTGGCCACGAAGCCCGCGTTGGGCACGTTGTCGTATATCTTTCGGGCGTTGCCGGTCGCGGCGTCGACGATTATGACCGAGGCGGAGATGCCGCTGGGCTCCACGGCGATCCTGGACGCCGCCAGGGTGGCGCCGTCGGGGGACCAGGTGGGCCAGGCGTAGACGATCCGAGCCTGGGCCGCCCCCTGGGCAAGAACGCCGCCGGCGCTGCCAACGCGGACGTCGTTGTCGGTGAGCCGGCGGCTCCCGGTGCCATCGGGCCTGATGGTGTAGACGTTGCCGTCGGGACCGATGTACGCGATGCGGTTGCCGGGCATCTCACTTCCTTCATTCTCTGTCGAAAGCTCGGGCTCTGTCGAAGGCTCGGGGGCCGTTGCCGTCGGCCTGGGCGTTGGGGGCGCCACCCCCCTTGTGGGCGTGGACGTAGCGGCGGGCTCGGCGGGCCCGGCGCCCCGCTCGGCCCGGCAGGAGACCGTCAGCAGGGCGAGTACAGCGGCCGCGGCCAGAAAGGCCGCGGCGGGGCGGACCGTCACAGCGGCAGGGACACGGCGGCTCCCGACTGGGCGCTGCGGGTCACGGCCTCGGTGAACTCCATGTAGTGGACCCCGTCCTCCAGGGACGTGAACCGCACCTTCTCAGTGCCCCGGATGGCGTTGACGAACTCCTCTTCGACCCTCCACCCGCCCTGCTTCTCCGCGGGCACCGGAATCTCCTGGAGGCCGGCGTCCCCTCTCCTGCCTCCGTAGAGAGACAGGGAGGGTGGCCCCTCCAGGCGCAGGGTACCCTCGGAGCCGTGCAGCCACACCTCGCTGCCCCTTGCCAGGCCGGTCACGGCGCTGAACCGCATGTGGGCCTGGGCCCCGCAGGCCATGTCGCACAGGACGTCCACGTGGTCCGGCACCTGGACCGAACGCAGGCTGCCGGCTTCATCCTTCCTGACGGGAGTGCTGACCCTGGTCATGGCCATCACGCGGGTGGCGGGGCCGACCCATCGCATCAGGGCCTCGTACCAGATGCCCATGGTCATTATGTTGTAGCCGCTGAGGTCCCGGTCCTGCCGCCAGTGCATGGGGCTGTCCCGGTCCACGAAGTCCCGCTGGGCGGCCCGCAAGTCGATGGCCAGGATATCGCCCAGATACCCCTCGGCGATCAGGTCCTGTATCGTGGCGTCCACCTTGAACGTGAAGGGCGAGGGCACGATCTGCGCCACCAGGTTGGGCTTGCGGCGCCCCGCCGCCAGCATGGCCCGGGCCTCGGCGACGTTCATCGCCATCCGCGCCTCGCACAGGACGTGTTTGTCGTTCTCCAGGGCGGCCAGGGTCACAGGGGCGTGCATGTAGGGCCACGTGCCTATGCATATGGCATCCGTGTCCCCGGCCTCCACCAGCTCCATCCAGTTGTCGTACACGGTGGGGATCTCGAACTGCCCGGCAACGCGTTCGCTGGACTCTCGGGTCCGGTTGCAGACGCTGACTATCTCCACGCCCCCGGCGGCCCGCAGCCCGGGTATGTGCCGCACGCGGGTGTTGTCCCCCGCGCCTACGATTCCCACCCTGACGATCCCGTCCGTCATGCCACGCTCCTCTTGCCCCCCGGCGCCCCGGGGCGGCGCTGCCAATGTAGGGTCGATTATAGGTGCCGTGCCCAGCCCAGTCCAGAGCCCGCCGGCGGCGGCGTTGACACGGTCGCGGGCGTCCCGTTAAATTTAGGTCGTGTTACGCTTACGAATGCACAGGATGCGGATAGAGGTGAGTCAATGCCCACGTACAAGATAGCCCTGGTGCCCGGCGACGGCATCGGCCCCGAGGTGGTGGACGAGGGACGCAAGGTGATGGACTCTCTGGCCGCCCGGGACGGGGGCATGGCCTTCGAGTACACCAGCTTTCCCTGGGGCTCGGACTACTACCGGGAGACGGGCAAGATGATGGCCGAGGACGGCCTGGAGCAGCTTGCCGCCCACGACGCCATCCTGTTCGGCGCCGTGGGAGACCCCCACATCCCGGACCACATCACCCTCAACGGCCTCATCCTCCCCATCCGCAGGGGGTTCGACCAGGGGGTCTGCCTGCGGCCCGCGTACCTCCACGAGGGCGTGACCTCGCCCCTCTCGGGCTTCGGCCCCGGGGAGATCGACATGGCCGTGTTCCGCGAGAACACCGAGGGAGAGTACTCCAACATGGGCGGGTTCCTCTACCAGGGCTCCGCCGACGAGGTCTCCACCCAGACCTCGGTCTTCACCCGGCGGGGCACCGAGCGCATCATCCGCGCCGCCTTCCAGTACGCCCGCAAGCGCGACAAGAAGCGCAAGGTCACGTCGGTAACCAAGTCCAACGCCATGGCCTACGGCATGGTCTTCTGGGACCGGGTCTTCCAGGAGGTGGCCCGGGAGTACCCGGACATCGAGACGGAGTCGTTGCTGGTGGACCGGGCGTGCATGGACTTTGTGCGGGGGCCCCAGTGGTTCGACGTGGTGGTGGCGTCCAACCTGTTCGGGGACATCCTGACGGACATCGGCGCCATCATCACGGGCAGCATGGGCCTGGCCCCCAGCGCCAACGTCAACCCCGAGGGCGCCTATCCGTCCATGTTCGAGCCCGTGCACGGGGCGGCCTTCGACATAACCGGCAAGGGCGTGGCCAACCCCCTGGCCACCATCCTGGCCGTGGCGATGATGCTGGACCACCTGGGCCAGCCCGACGCGGCGGCCCGGATAAATGCCGTCGTCGAGGAGAACCTCCGCCAGGGCCGCGTGCGCACCCCGGACCTGGGCGGCAACGCCAGCACCTCCCAGGTGGGGGACGAGATCGTGCGGCTGTTGGGGGAGGCAGCCTCGTGATCCCATTCCTACCGGGCACTATCACGGGGCCCCCAGGCGAGTTTAGCGGTCGGAGTGGTCGTTCGATTGATAGTCAACCCTCAGGCGTCATGATACGCCCTGACGCATGGAGACGGGGGAAGGCGTGATGGCAACAGGCGGCGTGGTGGGCTACGTTACACTTACAGGCTTCGTCGAAAAAGAAGACAACCAGTTCGTCTCCTATTGCCGAGAGCTCGGGACATCCAGCTGCGGCGACACGGTCGAGGATGCCTTCCAGAACCTTGACGACGCCATAGAGGTACACATTGCCGTACTCGTAGAGACCGGTGAGCTGCTCCGCGTCCTTCGCGAAAGACACATTCGCATCGACGTCCAACCGGTGTCCGACGAAGAGCTGTCTATTCGCGTTCCTCCCGGTAAGATATCCATGACCTATCAAAGGGAAGTTCCCGCCGCCGAACCTCAACCTGCCTAGCCTTGCGCCGCTTTGGTCGGGTACCCCTGTGCTCTTCGGATGAGATCGCACGAGAGTTCGTGCGACTGGGCTGCCGGGCCGGGCAGGGCCAGGAGCGGAGTCACCAGTCATATCATCGCGTGCGCGCCGACGGTCGAACGTTGACCGCACCATTGGTCCTTGGCAAGAGGGAGATCGCAAGGGGAACCCTTAGGAACATCCTTGTCCTGCTGGACATATCGCTGGACGATTTCCTTGGGGCGTTGCGGTAGGCGCCTACGGCAAACCGCCCCCCCCCGCCGTTTGACACGTCCAGGGGCCTGAAGTACAATCCGACTGTCTTCTACCCACGCCTCGCCCGGCAAAAAGCACTTCTTCTCAGGATCGGATATCGCGGTGGAGGTATGACCGGATGGCCAGCATCACCGTAACCGTCAACGGGACCAGGCACACCAGCGAAGTCGAGCCCAGGCTGCTCCTCGTTCACTACCTGCGGGACGTGCTGGGCCTCACGGGGACCCACATCGGGTGCGACACCAGCCAGTGCGGCGCGTGCACCATTCACGTGGACGGGCTGGCGGTCAAGTCCTGCACCATGCTGGCGGTCCAGGCCGACGGCTCGGACATCACGACCATCGAGGGCCTGGCCAAGGACGGGCAGCTCCACCCCCTGCAGGAGGGCTTCTGGGAGAAGCACGGCCTCCAGTGCGGCTTCTGCACCCCCGGCATGATCATGACGGCCCACCAGATCCTGGAGCGCAACCCCAGCCCCACCGAAGAGCAGATACGCAGCGGCCTGTCCGGCAACTACTGCCGTTGCACCGGCTACCATAACATCGTCAAGGCCATCCAGTACGCGGCCGACAAGCGTTAGCACGCTACACGTCCGGTCCGACGAGGGCCCGGGCAATGGGCCCGGCGGCCGACGAGGACCGGACCTTCTCAGCACGACGAGGAGTTGACGATATGTACCCCGGTTCCTTCCAGTACAGCGCTCCAAGCAGCCTGGCCGAGGCGCAGGGCATGCTCGCCTCCCTCGGCGCCGACGCCAAGGTCCTGGCCGGTGGCCACAGCCTCATACCCATGATGAAGCTGCGCCTGGCGGAGCCGGGCCATCTCATCGACCTGGGCCGGATACCCGAGCTCTCCTACGTCAGGGAGGCGGGGGGAGGCCTGGCCATCGGGGCCATGACCACCTACCACCAGCTCGAGACCTCCTCCCTGGTGCGGGACGGCTACCCCGCCCTTTCCGAGGCCGCCGGCCAGGTGGCCGACGTCCAGGTGCGCAACAAGGGCACCATCGGAGGCGCGCTGGCCCACGCGGACCCCGGCGCCGACCTGCCCTCGGTCGTGCTGGCCCTGGAAGCCACCCTCACCTCCACCGGGCCGGGTGGCCAGCGCACCAGAGACGCCGACGGGTTCTTCCAGGGGCCGTTCACCACGGGCCTGGAGCCCGACGAGATCCTGTCGGAGATCGGCATCCCCGCCCTCCCCGCCAACACGGGAGGGGCCTACAAGAAGTTCGCCAACAAGGCCTCCCACTTCGCCATCGTGGGCGTTACGGCCATCGTGACCCTCTCCGGCAACACGTGCCATAGGGTCCGCATCGGCGTCACCGGCGCAGGGGCCAACGCCGGCCGGGCCAGGGGCGCCGAGGCAGCCCTGGAGGGCCGGGAGGCCACCGACGACAACATCGCCCAGGCTGCGGCCCGGGCGGGCGAGGGCATCGACTTCCTGGGCGACATCCACGCCTCGGAGGAGTTCCGGGCCCACCTGGTCCAGGTGTTCGCCGGGCGGGCGCTGCGAGAGGCCGTCGCCAGGGCCCGCTAGCGGGCTGTCTCCCTAACCCGTCCTTCCGACCCTGCGGTCGCGAGGGAGGTACTTGCGTGCCAGAAGAAGCGACGTTGCTGGCTTACTTGGTGCCGAGGCTGACCAGTCGGCGTGAAGACACGGCGACAGATGGCCTTGCATTCATTCTGAATAAGTCCACTGCTTGTCGTGACGCTTTGAACCTCCTATTGCGCGATGAACACTTCGCTCTTGCCCCCATAGTCAGAGTACAGACCCAGGTAACTTACGAAGATGGCTCCCGCCCTGACTTAGCTGGTTATGACGAGACCGGCGCGAAGCGGGTGCTAGTAGAGGCGAAATTTTGGGCTACTCTCCTTGAAGGGCAGGCCAGCGGATATTACGGTCAACTCGAAGAGGTAGGGCCGGGGGTGTTGTTGTTTATAGCCCCGGACGCGAGGTTCGAAGTCCTATGGGCTGAAATCCGGCGTCAAATGGAGAGCGGTGAGGATGGGGTGCGGATAGAGTTAGTGGAATCCACCAAGGGGATTCGAAAGGCTCGCATAGTCGGTTTGGACAAGCGAGTGATACTGGTCACCTGGTCCCGCCTCCTTGCACACTTAGCAGCCGCCGTACCCCATGATGCCCCAGTTGCTTCGGACATACAGCAGCTCAATGGGCTTGCCCGGCGAGAAGACGACGAAGCTTTCCAGCCGATCGAGTCGCAGGAATTTGCGCCCTCGGTGCCCAGGAGAATACGCTGGCTAAATCGTCTCGTTGATGCCGTGGTCGATGGGCGTGGGGTCGAGCAAGGCTGGATGACGACGACGGGGTTGCGTGCAACACCGCAGAGGCATGGTTACGGACGGTATTTCAGGTTCACAGATGTTCCAGGGGAACTACTATTCTTGTGTGTTAACATCCGGCTGTGGTCAACCCATGGCGATACACCGTTGTGGCTTCGGATAGGATGGAAGACGACGGTCAATATCGACAAGTTGCGAGAAAGAGTACCCACAGTAGCCGAAGGCGAAGACGGCTGGGCCTACGAGATTCCGATCTACTTGAAAACAGGCGTAGAATACGAGGACGTGTTGGATGACTTCGTTTGTCAACTACACGGAATCGCCGAAGCGCTTGCGCATGTGTAGTAGTACCCAGTCAGTATCCCAGTTATCCTACACCACGGAGCACCGCGGAAGTACTCTGTACGTGGAATTGGGCCATGTGCGGGCCTGGACTACTCCAGCCCGTCGATGCGACCCGCCAGCCTGAAGTCCCGGCGGGTGAGGCCGCCCTCGCTGTGGGTGGTGATGGAGAGGGTGACCTTGGTGTAGACGATGGTGATGTCCGGGTGGTGGTCGATCTCCTCGGAGACGTCCGCGACGCGGTTCACGAACTCCATGGCGGCCTGGAAGGACGGGAAGCGCATCTCCTTGACGATGTAGTCGCCGTCGCGGCGCCAGCCCTCCAGGGCGCCCAGGCGTTCCTGGACCTCCGCCTCGGTCAGGAGAGGCGGCATTCTATGATGCCCCTTCCGCGGCGTGGACGGCTGAAACGCCTGAGTCCTTCACTGGGGAGGTATCTCCAGGCCCAGCCCCGCGGCCCTGTACCGCTGGGCGTTGCGGATGTAGTTGGCCGTGGGCGCTTCCAGGCGCTTCCGGTTGCCGGCGCTCAGGGGCCGGACGGTGCCCGGCACGCCTATTACCAGGGACTCGTCGGGGACCGTCGTGTTGGCCCTGACGACGCTGCCGGCGCCCACCAGGCAGTAGCTGCCGATCTCTACCGACTCCAGGATGACGCAGTTCACGCCCAGCAGCACGTTGTTGCCGATCTTGTGGCCGTGGATCACCACGCCGTGGGTCACCAGCACGTTGTCCCCGATGTCCAGGTAGTCGTCGGTGTGGACGACGCAGGTGTCCTGGACCACCGAGTTCCTGCCGATGGTGATCTTCCCGTAGTCGCCCCGGATCACGGCTCCCGGCCACACGCTGGACCCCTCGCCGATCTCCACGTCGCCGATGATGGTGCACGCCTCGCTGATGTAGCACGAGGGATGAATCCTTGGGGCCTTTCCCCCGATTTCGTGGATCAAACGGTCCTCCTTCCGGCGTCGGGCCAACGTCGGGCCGGCGTCAGGCGCGCTCCCCACGGCCGCCGGTCTAGATTGTACCACCGGTGCGAGGTCGGGAGTATAGGCGCATCCCGAGGCCGTGCGGCCATCTCTCGGCCCTCTGCTCCCGGCTGTCGTTCTGGTATGATGCTGGAGGGTCTACCGCACCGCGTTCCATCAAGAACGGAGGAGGTGAGGATGCTCGGTCAAGTCCACGAGCACATTGTCAGGGAGCTGGGTGACAGCAGCCGCACGGACACCATTTTCGTGCTCACTGCCATCGTGTTCAACCTGATCGTCCTAGGGATTAACTCCTCTGTATCATTGGGAGCCACGGGGGAGGACTCGACGTTCACGTACGACCTCGTGCTGGCCGTATTTGTCGTCTTGACGGTATCCGTCAACGTCATCGCGGTGGCGGCGCTGGCCCTGGGCAGGAGGACTCGGCGCATGCTCCTCGATGGCCTGATAGCCATGTATCGTGACAACGAAGTGGACAAGTATTACGACCCCTCCCTGGTATCCAACTACGGTACCCGCTATCTCCTCTTCACAGCCGTTATCGTGACACTGGCGGCCACGGCTATACTGGTCCCCTTCATCATCCGCTTCACCGATTCGGGGTGACCCGCCCATTTCGTCGCCCCGTCACCACGTCATGATCCTGCCCCGGAGTCCGTGCCGTGTTAGAATAAACAAGTCCCTTGTTGGCGTGGACGATTGCGGAGTGCGAGATAGCCTTGGCCGTGCTGATGGCCCTTCGTGAGTAGAGTGGCGAGACCGGAGGAAGGGCCAATGACCACTATCATTCCCGACAACGCTCCACAGGTCGCACCCTGGTCACTAACGGAGACCGGGACGGCCCAGCGCCCATGAACGTCGAGTATGCATTCCTCTGCGACTATGCCGACTCCGGTAACAAGCTCACGGCGGTAGGAATCGGGATTGACTCGATCTATGCGGAGGTCTTGCCAGCAATTCATCCGCAGCTTTTCGTCGTTCTCGCGCTGAAGTTTACGGCTGGCGAGACTGGGAGAAGGAGGGCGTTCGAGGTGCACTTGCAGGACGCCGATGCCAAGGACATCATCCCGCCGACAACTGGCAATCTGGACGTTCCGGCACCGGCCGAGGGGATGACCTACCGGACTCATCGAATTGTGAACGGTCTGTACGGCCTAAGACTAGAGCGATTCGGTGACTACCAGGTAAGCTGGATCATAGATGGCTATGAGGTCCATGCGCTGCATTTCCGAGTCGCCCAAAGGCCTAGGGCGCCCAGATAAGCAGCCCGAAAACCTGGACCACAGTTGGCCCGGTCGCCTGTTTGACCGGGCCTTTCGGTGCCCATCACCCGGCCATGGTTCGGCCCGGGAGTCCCCGCTGCGCCGGTCCGTGCCGTGTGCCTGAGGGCATCCCCCCGTGCTCCGTCTCCATTGACTCGCTCCACGGCCTGTGGTACAAGGAGTAGCCGTGGCAGAGGGCGCCAAGAGACAGTTCGACTTCGACAGCGCCGAGGCCGGGGAGGACCTGGGCTCCTATGAGTACGTGCTCACCCAGGAGATGCTGGACCGGTACCGGGAGTCGGTGGACGACCCGGAGGCGGTCTTCGCCACCATCGCCGTCAAGCACGACGCCACCGCCTTCCTGATGGTCTACGACGACGCCACCGGGAACGTGAACGCCGGCAACGAGGTGGAGTTCTTCAACGAGCCCATCCCCGGCAAGCGCATCACGGTCAGGGCCACCCTGGCGGACAAGTACCACCGCCGCGACAGGCCGTACATCGTGCTGGAAGCCACCGCGGAGGACGAGGACGGACGCCTCCTGGAGCGCGTCCGGACCTACCAGCTGAAGAAGCCCGACGAGTTGGGAAGAAAATGGAACCCCCAGGGCCCCTAGCAATGCCCCCCGGTCAAGGGGACTCCTTGCCCGCGCGGAGCGCGGGGTGGGAGGGTGGGCCCAATAACCCGGGAGGGGCCTAGGATGTTCAGAGGATCCCTAGAGGTCGGCGCGGAGCTTCCCCCGCTCGCCAAGACGGTCACCCAGGAGAAGATCGACCTGTTCGAGGCGTGCGGCGTTCTGGAGCGGGCCAGCATCCACACCGACAGGGACCTGGCGGCCCGAAAGCTGGGCACGTCCTACCCGGTGGCGTCGGGCCGCATGGCCATAGCCTTCGTGTCCGAGGCCCTCAGGAAGCTGTTCGGCGCCGAGGCCTTCCACACCACCGGCAGCGTGAACCTCAAGTTCCTGCGCCCCGTGAAGGACGGCGACGTGATAACCGTCCGCGGACGTGTCACGGAGACCGTTCCCGAGGACGGCGGGACCCGGGCGACGGTGGAGGTGTGGTCCGAGAACCAGAAGGGCCACAGGACGGCCGCCGGCGTCGGAAGCGCCAGGGTCTCCCACCGGTAGGCGGGCGCGCGCACGTTGCCTGCGTGGCTCCTCCTCGCCCTCCTGTCCCCCGTCCTGTTCGCCTCCGTCAACTGCCTGGAAAAGTTCATCGTCGACCGCTCCCGCACCAGCATCTATCACTACGTGGCGTGGGTGGGCGTGTTCGATTCGCTCATCGGAGTCGTGGTCCTGGCGGCGGCCAGTGGCCAGGGCGTCGACGGGCGCGCCTACCTGGGGGGCTGGCTCTCGGGCACGATGGTGTCCGTCAGCCTCGTGCTCTACCTCCTGGCGCTGCGCATGGGGCAGGTGACCCGGGTCATCCCCGTCTGGTACCTGAACCCCCTGATGGTGGCCCCCATGGCGGCCGTGTTCCTGGGAGAGCACATCTCCCTGCTGGCCGTCCTCGCCATCGTGATGGCGGTGATGGGCGGCGTACTGGTGTCGTGGCAGGGCGGCGGCAAGGAGTCCCGCTCCTTCGGCAATCCCGTGCCGATACTCCTGGCGCTGGGGGCGGCGGTGTTCATGGCCGTGTCCATAGTCCTGGCCAAGGAGTTCCTGGAGAGCGACACCTTCTGGCAGTTCTTCGGCGTCTACCGCCTGGGCGTCGCCACCGTCATGCTCTGGACCTTCGCCCTCCCCCAGGTCCGGGAAGACCCGGCCGCGGCGCTGAGGAGCCCCAGCTTCATGGGAATGGTCATCGCCGCGGAGGCCCTGGTGACTCTGTCGCTAATCGCCCGCAACGGCGCCATCAACCTGGGGCCCGTCTCCCTGGTGGCCGCCGTCAGCTCCGTCCAGCCCACCGTGGTGTTCCTCTACTCGCTGCTCCTGGCCCGCCTCCTGCCGTCGCGGTTCGGCCACTGGATCGTGGCTGGGACCATCAGACCCCAGGTGGCCGGTATCGCCGCCATCACCGCCGGGGTCGTGATTATCTCCTTGCAGTAGCGCCGCTCTCCCGGGAGCCGGCGCGGCCGCCGGTGGAGGGCATGACCAGGGAGACCAGGAACCCCAGGGCGAACAGGGCCGAAGCGAAGTAGAACACGGACTGCCGGCTGATGGACTCGGCTAGCTGGCCCGCCGCCAGGGACGAGGCGAACCCGAAGAAGGCGTTGCTCCCCCACATGAAGCCTATGAAGGTGCCCTCCAGCCCCCGGCCCTCCACCACGTCGATGGCGGCGGCCTGGGTGAGGGAGTTCACCGTGAACATGAAGAGGCCGAAGGCGGCCACGGACAGGGTCATCCAGGGGCCGCTGCCCCCCAGCACCATGGTCACGGGCAGTATCGCCCCCGCGGCCATGGTCACGGCTATGATGGACTTCCGGCCCATGCGGTCGGACATGGCGCCGAAGAGGGGGCCCGACACGATGCCCGGCGCGGCCAGCAGGGCCACGTGCACCGCCACGGTGAAGTCGCTTTTCCCCAGCTCCTTGGATACGTAGAGGGGGATCATCCACATCAGCGGCCTGTCGCCCATGCCGCGCAGGGCGGAGACGGCGAAGATGGGGAGGATGTCCCACCAACCTCCGCCCCGCATGGCCTCCTGGAGGCCGCGCACCTGGAGCTTCAGCTTGCCGGTGAAGCCGGCGGCCGCCAGCCGAGGCCCCCCGGCTTGTCTCAGGAAGACCAGCAGCATCAGGGAGAGGAGGACCAACAGGGGAGTGCCGCCGCCCATGATCCACCGCCAGCCCACGAAGGTCAGGAGTGCCCCGGCCAGGAGGGACCCGGCCCAGTCGCCCACGTTGCCCGTGGACCGGTGCAGGGACATGAGCAGGCCGCTTCGCCTGGGGTACCTCTGGGCCAGCAGCCCCAGGGCCGGGGGATGCCACAGTGCCGTCCCGGCGGCGGGGAGGAACAGCACGGCCAGGATCACCGCGTAGTTGGGAGATACGGCCACCAGGAAGTAGCCCAGGCCGATGAGGGCCATGCTGAAGGCCAGTATCTGTCCCCGGCGGTGCTGGAACATGTCCACCAGGAACCCGCCGCCCATGCTGACGGCGCCGCTGTACAGGGACCGGGCCCCGTCCAGCAGGCTCACCTGGAAGTCGGACAGCCCCAAGGCGTCGTAGATCCGGGTGGTGAGTATCACCAGGAAGCCCCGGCCGTAGGTATGCTCCAGGCCGTGGGCCCCGATGACGTTGCCGGCCATGAGGGCGTTGCTTCTTCGCGCCGCTTGGTCCCCGGGCCCCGCCCCCGTAGCCTGTTCGTCCGTCCGCGCCAACGCGCTCCTTCCGGGCAACGCCCTAGGTTGACAGCGGGTACGATGCTATCAGACAACCCAAGGGGTTTCAACAAGCCGCCCCCCCAGCCGGAAAAGGCCCCACGGACAAGGCCCCACGGAAGATACCCATCAGGTGTGCCACACACCGGAGAATCAAATGTCGTTGTGCTATCATGTTCCCGCCCGGACGTTCCCGTCGGGGGACCCTGCGGATGCAGGTTCGGGCACGCCAACAACGCTCGCCGAGGAGGGATGGAATGACCACGCAGCTCAGCATAGACCGGGACCGCACGGCGCTACTGGTCATGGACTATCAGAACGACATCGTGGGCAGCGTGTCCGGCGCCGAGCGGGCGGGGCTCCTCCACAGGGCCTCCTCCGTGGTGGCGGCGACTCGCAGGGCGGGAATCCCCGTGGTCTACGTCGTGGTGTCCTTCCGCCCCGGCCACCCCGAGGTGAGCGCCCGGAACAAGTCCTTCAGTGCCATGAAGAGCACGGGCCGGCTCAGGGAGGGGACCCCCGGGGCCGAGGTCCACGGCGCCGTGCGCCCCGACCCCGGCGAGGTGGTCGTCACCAAGCGGCGCGTGGGCGCCTTCTCCACGACGGACATGGAGACGGTGCTGAGGTCCATGGGCGTCACCAACCTGGTGCTGGCCGGCATCTCCACCAGCGGGGTCGTTCTGAGCACAGTCCGGTGGGCGGCGGACGCGGACTACGAGATCGTGGTGCTGGCGGACTGCTGCGCCGACCCGGACCCCGAGGTGCACAGGGTCCTGACCGAGAAGGTATTCCCCCGCCAGGCCACGGTGGCCCGCTCCCTGGACTACCTGCACGCCCTCGCCTAGGGCCCGCTTGCCACGCCCGCGTCTGCGTGTATACTACTTACTGGACTGGCAAGGGCTGGACTCGCGAGGGCTTCGCCCGGGAGCGGTATGGTGGATGTCGTTCTGGTACACGATGTAGGCCACGGGGCCTGGTGCTGGGGCAAGGTCTGGGGCTGCCTGACCGCTCCCGTGGAACACCCTCCGCGGCTGTACGTTGGCGGCAAGGTCGGCAAGGTGGTCACCGTCGACCTGCCCCGGCAGGTCATCCAGCCCGGCGACGACCCGACGGAGGCGTCGCTGGATGACTACGTAGACACCGTGACCGCTGCGGTCCGGGACAGGGGCCTCGGCGACGTGCTCCTGGTGGGGCACGGCGCGTCTGCGCCGGTAGTGCTCCACGCCGCCGCCAGGCTGGAGCAGCCGCCCAGCAGGGTCGTCCTCCTGGCGGGCATTCTCCCCGCGGAGGGCAAGAGTGTCCTGGACACCCTGCCCCGGCTCCACAGGATGGGGTTGAAGACCTCCGCCCGCATGAGCCGCCTTACCCGGCGGGAGTTCCGGCTGCCCAAGGCCGTCATAGACCATGTCTACTGCCGCGGGATGGACCCCTTCGACGTGATCCAGGTCACTGGCTGGTTCAGCCCCCTGCCAATGCGGTTCTTCCGCTCGCCGGTGTACCTGGACGACATGGCCAGACCCTGCCCCGTGACCTACGTGTCCCTGTGGCGGGACGCCCTGGTCCCCCTCTCCCTTCAGCAGAAGATGGCGTCCCGGCTGGACGGCATCGAGATGGGCCCCGAGGTGGACTCCTGCCACGAGGTGATGCTCGAACGGCCCAGGGAGCTGGCCGACCTTCTGGTCAGGTACGCGTAGCCGTCAGGGCGCCCAGACCTTGGGGACCTCTCCGATGGACGACACCGAGTTTCTACGCCGGATGGAGGACAAGATACGCCGGCTCACCGGCCGGGACGTGGTGCTGCGCCTGGACGAGAGCGAGAACGACCAGATGAGCATCGACCTGAACGGCCCGGAGCCCGTGGTGACCCTGGGCTCCAATGCCGTCCGGTACTCGGGCTTCGCACGTATGGCCATCGAGTACGCCGTCGCCTCCATCAGGGAGCGGCGGGAGATCGGCCAGCTTGAGTTCCATATTCTTCTGGCGAGGAACTAGGGCTTCTGGCGAGGAACTGGGGCCCCGGCCGGGAAACCCCGGCGAATCGGGTCCGGGCGACCGTTGGGGAGTAGGGGCATGGCCATAGCCGAGTACGCCTGCCGGACCTGCCGCCACGAGTTCCCCTGGTTCAGCGCCGACGGTCCCACGCCGCGGTGCCCCAGGTGCGGCGGCGTCGACCTCAGCCTGAACCCGTGGCTCCTGCTCACGCCGGACTCCGACGGCCTCACCGACGAGGACCACTTGGAGAGGCTCCTGGCCGTATGAGGCGAGGGGTGCGCCCCGTGAGAGGGTGCTAGGGCCCTGAGGGGAGGCTAGGAAACGAAGGGGACGGTGGCCCTGGCCCGGGCCACGACCTGGTCCCGCTGGTTGGTCCCCGTCACTTCGCAGCGGACCAGGCCCAGACCTCCCTCCTCGGACACCTCGGTCACCTGGCCCGTGAAGGTGACGGTGTCGCCGGCCCGGAAGGGCTCGGTGGCCCGCATCTCCAGACGGCTCCCCCGGGCCATCAGGTTGCGCAGGGGAAAGGCCTTCTCCAGCAGCTCCGCCACGTAGGCGACGGTGGCCACGCCCATGTTCACCGTGCCGCCGAAGATGCCCTGCTTGGCGTACTCGGGTTCGGTATGCAGGTTGCGCCAGCCCTCTCTCAGGCCCACCGGCGCGTACTTGGCGTAGTTGTCGATGGACTGCTGGTCCTCGTGCTTCACCAGTATGGGGAGCTCGTCCCCAACCCGTATGGAATCGAAGGACGATGTCCTCGCGTGCAGTGTGGCCACCTTCGGTCTGCCTTTCCGGGGACGTGCCCGGGACAAGCCCGGGGACGAGAGATGTGGGGCTACGTTAACACCTTGTGAGCCGGCCTTCAAGTCAGCCGTGGTCCCTGTGCTATAATCCGGGCGCCATGGACGAGGTGATCCAGGTGCGGGGGCTGGTCAAGCGCTACGGCCGCCTCACCGCCGTGGACGGCGTTTCGTTCACGGTGCGGCGGGGCGAGGTGTTCGGGATCCTGGGGCCCAATGGCGCCGGGAAGACCACGACCTTGGAGATCATCGAGGGGCTGCAGCCGCCCACCGAGGGGGAGACGCGGGTCCTGGGGATGGACACCCGCCGGGACCCTATCCAGGTCAAGGGGCGCATCGGGGTCCAGCTTCAGGCCTCGGCCTACTTCGACCACCTGACCCTGCACGAAATTCTGACCCTCTTCGGCTCTTTCTACCCCAGGCGCCTGCCGGCGGGTCAGCTGCTGGACGCGGTGGGCCTGGCCGACCGTTCGGGGACCACCCTGAAGAAGCTCTCGGGAGGGCAGAAGCAGAGGTTCACGGTGGCGGCCAGCCTCGTGAACGACTCCGAGGTGGTCATCCTCGACGAGCCCACCACCGGGCTGGACCCCCAGGCCCGGCGCAATCTGTGGGAGCTAGTCCGCTTGATCCACTCCTACGGAAAGACCGTCGTCCTCACGACCCACTACATAGAAGAGGCCGAGGCCCTCTGCCACCGGGTCGCCATCATGGACGACGGCCTTATCGTGGCCCTGGACACACCCTCCGGCCTGCTGCTCCGCGTCGAGAGGCCCTACCTGGTGAAGCTCTCCACCGGCAGGGACCTGTCGCCCCAGGATGTGGAGTCCCTCAGGCCAACCCCCGACGACGTGGTCGTCGCAGATGGGGCTTCGTGCCGGCTCAGGGTGAAGGACGCGCCTCGGGCCGTGGCGCACGTCCTCGACTGGGCTGCCGGCAGGGGCGTCACCCTGGAACGCCTGGAGGTGGTCCAGGCCACCCTGGAGGACGTGTTCCTGGAGCTCACGGGCAAAGAGATGAGGGACTAGCCCGTGGTTCCGCTGCTGGCGGCGAACCTGAAGATGCTGCTTCGGGACAGGCAGACGCTGGTATGGGCTGTGGCGTTCCCTGTCATCCTGGTCGTGGTCTTTGGGCTCTTCGACGTCAGCGACCTCGGCTCGGCCGACCTGGGCATCGTGGACCTGGCCGGCACCGAAGACTCGCGCCTGCTGCGGACGGACTTGGAGGGCCTGGAGTACCTGGACGTACGGTCGGACTACGCATCCCGGTCTGAGGCCCAGGCCGACCTGGAAGACGGCGACCTGGACTTCCTGCTGGTCATCCCCGAGTCCTTCGCCGCCCTGGGGACGCAGTCCACCGGCGGGGACGGTCCGGTCGCTCTGCCCCTGCTCCACGGTAGTGCAGAGGACCGGAGCGGCCGGCTTGCCATCGAGGCCATAGTCGGCGTGGTCGGCCGGGCGGACCAGCGCCTGAGGGACGTGCCCCCGGCCGTCCAGGTGGAGGCCCGGATGGTCGACACCCATGGGGCCGGGTACTTCGACTCGGTCCTGATAGGCCTGGTGGGTCTCGGGATGATGACCAACTCCATGATCTCCATCGCGGTGAAGGTCAGCCTGTACCGCAACCAGTCCATCCTCAAGCGTCTGCTGGTCACGCCGTTGCCGGTGCGCAACTACTTCGCCTCGGAGGTGGTGGCCCATACGCTGCTGTCCCTGGTGCAGGCGGCGGTGGTCATCGGGATCGGCGTGCTGGCCTTCGACGCCGGCTTCCGGGGGAACCTGGTGTGGGTGTTCCTGATCGCCGCCTTCGCCAACACCATATTCCTGAACATCGGCTTCGTCATCTCCAGCTGGTCCAACAGCCCCCGGGCCGCCTCGGGACTGGGCAACGTGGTGGCGATTCCGATGGTCTTCTTCTCGGGCGCCTTCTTCTCCACGGCCAGCCTCCCGTCGGTCCTTCCCGAGCTGGTACAGGTGTTGCCCCTCACCCCGATGCTAGACGCCATGCGGGGGGTGGCCATCGACGGCCTTCAGCCGTGGGAAGTGTGGAGAGAGCTGGCCATGCTGGCGGGATGGCTCGTGGTCTCGTCGGCGGCCGCGGTGAAGCTGTTCAAGTTCGGTTAGTGCCGGCCCTTCGGCGATGGTACAATAACGGTAGGCTGCCGGGTCCGAATCTTCATTCAGAGGTGCGTCGTGGCCAACAAAGACGTGCGGCGAAAACAGAAGAGGAAGCCCAAGAAGGGTGCGGAGAAGGTCACGACCAGTTCCGTCGTGACCAACCCTCCCGTGGAGGTGGTCGCCAAGGGCAAGGCCGCCCGGGAGCCCAAGGAGTAGCGCCCACCCTCCCCGGGCCAGGAGACCTCTGGATTTGGTCTCAAGGCCGACCCGTCGTCCCGGCGAAGGCCGGGACCCAGGGGTGGGGGCGAGGGTGCCCTTTAGCCTGTGGTCCCCGCTTGGACGAAGCCGTAGTAGCTGTCGCCCTCCAGCACGCGCCTGACGTTGTCGATGCTGATGTTTCGCGGGTTCATGGGCGTGTACCAGGTCTCCGTGACCTCGGTGTGAAGGTGAGACAGGGCTGCTGGCTTGTTGCCCCCCGCCAGCAGCGTCCGGAAGACTATCTCCTGTATGGGCATCTCGGGCTGAATGAACCCATCCTGCTGGGAGCAGCACTCTTGAATGTGCCGGATGTGCTCTTCCGCGGGCACGTTGCCACCCTGGGCCTCCAGCTGCTCCCGGCAGTCGGCGCAGCGCCTGCTGGCCAGGAGCACGGCCAGGGACCGGTTCAGGGCGTCCACCCTGGACGGGTCGATCACGTAGCTCGGATCGGCCTCCCTCGCGGCGTAGGGCTCCTGGCTGAGCGCGTTCTCCTGTAGCGTCAAATCTCCACCTCTTCGTTCCAGTCCAGCATGTGCACCCGGACCCTCTCCCCGGTGTCCACTCTGGACACGTCCTCGGGGCAGATGGCCAGTCCGTTGGCCCTGGACATGGATGTTAGGATGTTGGACCCCTGGGGTCCCGTCGGGTTCGCGTAGTACGTGTCGCCCCGCTTGGTTACCTCGACCCGGGCGAACACCCGCCGCCCGTCGTAGTTGTGGACCGGCCCTTCGAGGACCGCCTGCAACGACGGCCGGGCCAGCCTGGTCTTTCCCAGCATCCGGAGTATGGCCGGTCTGGCGAACTCCTCGAACGCCACCATGGTGCTCACGGGATTTCCGGGCAGGCCCAGGTGGGGAATGCCCCGGCCCTCGGGCCCCCGGATGACCCCGAAGGCCAGGGGCTTGGCCGGCCGCATCCGTATCGACCAGAAGTTGATCTCGCCCCGCTCCATGAGCACGTCCTTGACGATGTCGTAGTCGCCCTTGGAGACCCCGGCCGACGTGATGAGCAGGTCCGAGGACGTCCCTTCGGAGAGCTTGCGGTGCATGTCCTCCAGGTTGTCCCGGGCGATCCCCAGGACGTTTGGCACGCCGCCGCACCTGATGACCGACGCGGCCATGCTGTAGGTGTTGCTGTCGTATATCTTGGCCGGCTCGGGCGGCGCTCCCACCTCCAGTAGCTCGTCGCCGGTGGCGAGGATGGCCACCAAGGGGCGCCGGATGACCTTTACCCGCGCCCTGCCCAGGGAGCCCAGCACCCCGATCTCCGCGGGGCGCAGCGCCGTCCCCTTACTCAGCACCAGGGCGCCCTGGGCCACGTCCTCTCCGGCCGGGCGGACGTGGGCCCCGGGGGGGAGCTCCCGCATGACCTGGATCTCGTCCAGCCCCAGCCCCCTCTGGACCCTCTCGACCTCGTCCGTGTCCTCGAAGGGAACGATGGTGTCGGCCCCCTCGGGGACCGGAGCCCCGGTCATGATCCTGAAGGCGCAGTCCCCCGACACGCGGCCCTGGGGCACCTGTCCCGCCGCCACCTGCCCGGTCACCCGGAGGCGCCTGGGCGAGCCGTCTCCCGCCCCGGCGATGGCCTCGTGGCGGACGGCGTACCCGTCCATGGCCGAGTTGTCCATCGGCGGTATCCGTATCGGCGATTGGACGTCCTCCGCCAGCACTTGTCCCAGAGCCTGCAGCAGCGGCTTCTCCTCCGCCTCCAGGGGGTGAAAATAGGCCATGACCCTCTCGAAGGCGTCTTCGACGCTGAGCATGTCGGCGTGGCTGTGCCCGTGGCCTCCTGTCATCTCACCCCTTCTCCTGCCCCGAGTCTGTCGCCGCCGCCCCTCCGACGAGCTGCACGATGTCTCTGGCATATCCGTGGGCCTGCACCGCATCGGCCTCGGTAAACGAGTCGAAGGGCACCGCCGGCGGCGCCAGGGCGTCCGGATACCTCGTCGTGATGTAGTACCTGTCCAGCACCCTGCCCCACTCCATGGCCTTGCAGAACCTCTCGTCGACCTCGCTGCACTGACTCGCCAGGTCCCGGACCGAGTGGATGGGCACCATGCGCCGCCCCCTTCCGAACAGGAACGCCTTCAGGGCCATCTGGGCCGTCTGCTCCGCCATGAAACACGCGTCGGACCAGAAGGCGTTCTCCATGAGAGACTCCACGACCCGTAGCTGGTGTTGTGCCTGTCCCATCCAACGCCGATACGTCTCATGCGGCCTTTTCATAGACCACTATCCCCTCCCGGAGGGCGCTCTCGATAAAAGGGTTCTCCTCCTCCACCATGGCCGCCAGCTCCTCGGGAGTATAGACGAAGACGTCCACGTTCCTGGGCAGCGAGATGAGCCTGGCGGCTTCCACCAGGCGTTGCACGAACCTGGTCTCGGTCCGCTTTATCACTATGAAGTCCATGTCGCTGTACTCGTCCGAGTCTCCCCTGGCCATCGAGCCGAACAGGATGACCCGCTCCGGCCCGTAGGGCAGCAGGTCCCGCACCACCTGCTGCACGTCTTGGGGCAACGACCCGGCCTGCGGTGCGGTCACTCCCGCAGCTCCCCGCCGACCTCCCGCGCCAGGGAGCCGACTACCCGCTTCAGCGCCCGGGACACCTCTTCGGAGGTGAGGGTCCGGTCCGGCGCCTGGAAGTGGATATGGTAGGCGAGGGAACGCTTGCCCGGGGCCAGGTTCTCCCCGGAGTACACGTCGAACAGCACCACCCCTGCCACCAGCGGATGGCGGGCGATGGCCTCCTGGACCCGGTCCGCGGGGACGCCGGCGTCCACCAGGACGGACACGTCCCGGATGGCGCTGGGGAACCGTCCCACGGCCTCGTAGCGGCGTCCCTGCTCGGGCAGCGCCTCCAGGATGCGCTCCACGTCCAGCTCGAACAGGGCCACCGGCGTGTCGCCCAGGCCGAAGGAGTCGGCTACGCCGGGGTGCAGCTCCCCGACCCTGCCCAGCACCGCGTCCCCGGCGCAGATGGTCGCACTCCGGGCCGGATGCAGCACCGGGTCCTGGCCCCCTTCGCCCTTTTCGTACGAGGCACTTATGCCCAGGTCTTCCAGGAGCCGCTCCACGACACCCTTCGCGTCGTAGAAGTCCAGGACGTTGCCGTCGGACATCCAGTGCGGCTCGGCCCGCGGCCCAGAGAGGGCCCCGACGACCATCTCCCGCTCCTCGGGGAGGGCGCCCTGCCGGGGAAGGAACACCCTGCCGGCCTCGAAGACGCTGACCGGTCCCTGGAGGTGCGGCCGGTTGGACGCCAGGGTGGACAGGACGCTGGCCACGATGGTGGGCCTCAGGCACTCCTGCTGGCTGCTCATGGGGTTGGCCACCCTCACCACCGCGCCATCGGTCGAGGACCTCACCTTCTCCAGCTCCTCCAGGTTGGTCAGGGGGTAGTTTATGACCTCCTGCAGCCCGCATCCCGCCAGGTGGTCCTTGATGCGCTCGCGCAGCTCGCGAAGGGGCTGTGGCTGGGACAGGGGAATGGACGTGGAGAGGGCCCTGGTGGGAATCTCGTCGTACCCGACCAGCCGGGCGACCTCCTCCACAAGGTCGTCCTCCACCTCTATGTCGCTCCTCCAGTAGGGCACCGTCGCGTGCAGGGCGGCCCACTCCCGGCCGTTGGACGGCTCCCGCTGGACTGCGAATCCCAGGGACAGCAGGGTCTCCTCCACCCTCCCGGGGGGCAAATCGACTCCCAGCACCTTGCGCAGTCGGGCCGCGGTGAGGGTTACCACCGGCGGGGTGAACGTGTCCCGGCCGGGGAAGATGTCGACGATGCCCTTGGCCACGGCGCCCCCGGCCACCTCCTGTATCAGGCGGGTCGCCCGCCGGAGCGCCAGTGGCGCCAGGTCCGGCCGCAGGCCCTTCTCGAAACGGATGGACGCCTCCGTGGTCAGCTTCAGACCCTGGCTGGTGCGGCGGTTGTTTACCGGGTCGAAGTTGGCCGACTCCAGCAGCACGGCGGTGGTGCCCTCGGTCATCTCAGTGTTGCCGCCGCCGATGATGCCGGCCAGCCCCACCGGGTCCTGGGCGTCGGCGATGACCAGCATCGACGGGGACAGCCTGCGCTGCACCCCGTCCAGCGTGGTCAGGGTCTCGCCGGCCCGGGCGCGGCGCACGACAACCGTCTTGCCCTTCAGGGTATCGAAGTCGAAGGCGTGAAGGGGTTGGTTGTACTCCAGCATCACGTAGTTGGTGACGTCCACGACGTTGTTGATGGGCCGCAGACCCGCCTTCGTCAGCCGGTCCTGGAGCCAGCGGGGCGAGGGTCCGACCGCGACCCCCGATACCAGGCTCGCCGTGTACCGCGGGCAGAGGTCCGGGTCGTGGACCTCCACCGACACCAGGGAGTCGACGGCATCGCCCTCCTCGGGGTAGTAAGCGTCCGGCTCCCGCACCATCTCGCCCGTGAGGGCGGCGGCCTCCCTGGCCACGCCCAGCATGGACAGACAGTCGGGCCGGTTGGGCGTGACGTCCAAGTCCAGTATCTGGTCGCCCAGGTAGTCGGAGAGGGACATGCCCACCGGTGCGTCCTCGGACAGGACCAGGATTCCCTCGTGGTCGTCCCCCAGGCCCAGCTCCAGCTCCGAGCAGACCATCCCCTCGGAGACCACGCCCCGGATGCGGGCCGCCTTCAGCGCCTCGACCTTTCCGCTGTGGGTGTTGAACAGCTCCGCCCCCACCTTGGCAAAGGCGATCTTCTGGCCCTGGGCCACGTTGGGCGCCCCGCACACGACCCTGGCCGTCTCACCGCCCAGGTCCACTGCGCACAGCGTGAGACGGTCCGCGTTGGGGTGCCCCTCCACGCCGGTCACCAGGCCCACGTAGCAGCTTTTCCAGCCCCCGATGGCGGCGACCTCGGACACCTCGGTCCCGGCCATGGTCAGCCGCCGCGCCAGCTCCTCGGCGGGCACCGTGATGTCCACGTACTCTTTGAGCCAGGAAATGGGGACCTTCATGGCCGGCCTATGGTGCTCCCTCTGACATCGACCTGGACTAGAACTGCCGGAGAAACCTGAGATCGTTGGAGTAGAAGAGACGGATGTCGTCGATGCCGTACTTCAGCATGGCGATTCGCTCGGGGCCAAGGCCGAAGGCGAAGCCCGTGTACACGCTCGGGTCGTAGCCGACCCCCTCCAGGACCTTGGGGTGCACCATGCCCGCGCCCATGATCTCGATCCACCCGGTGTCCCTGCAGATGCGGCAGCCCCCGCCCTGGCAGGAGAAGCAGTCGATGGACATGTCCACGCCGGGCTCCACGAAGGGAAAGTAGTCGCACCGGAACCGCACCCTGCGGTCCGGGCCGAACACCCTCCGGGCGAACTCGTAGAGGGTGCCCTTCAGGTCGGCGAAGGTTATCCCGTCGTCCACCGCCAGGCCCTCCACCTGGTAGAAGTGCCACTCGTGGGTGGCGTCCGTCGCCTCGTAGCGGTAGCACTTGCCGGGGACGACCACCCTCACCGGCGGGCGCATGCTCTCCATCACCCGGGCCTGCATCGGGGAGGTGTGGGTGCGCAGCAGCATGTTGTGCTCGCCCCTCTCGTTGCGGTGGTCGATCCAGAGGCTGTTCCACATGTCCCTGGCCGGGTGGTCCCGGGGGATGTTCAGCAGCTCGAAGTTGTACCTGTCCCACTCCACCTCGGGCCCTTCGACGACCTGGAACCCCATGGCGATGAACGCGCTGCATATCTCACGCACGATCTGGGTCGTGGGGTGGAGCCTCCCCACGGCTATCGGCCGCCCGGGCAGGGTGACGTCGATGGGGTCCGCGTCGGCCAGCCCGGCCAGCCCCGCGTTCTTGATGGCCTCCAGGCGCTGGGACAGCCGCTCCTCCAGCAGTGATCTGGAGCGGTTGCCGACGGCGCCCACGGCGCGCCGGTCCTCCTGGGGAAGCCCGCCGATGTCCCGCAGGATGCTGCTGAGGCGTCCCTTGCGGCCGAGGTAGGACACCCGCCAGCCCTCCACCGCGTCCAGGTCGTCCAGGGACTCCAGCTCGCGCAGGGCCTCTTCCCGTATCTCGTCAATGGTTTCCGGTGTCACTGTGGGTTGCATGGGGACGGAGCGCTGCCCTTCAGGCTGTGGGCCGGGATTTTCGAGGGTTAATTATAGGAACGGCGGAAAATCGGGTCAAGGCGGGCGCGGGATGGTGTACGGCCCTCGACGCCTCCCGCGTGGCCAGACACTTACGACGCCAGCATGGACCTGGCGGTGGCGCCGATCTCCCCGGGGGAGGGTATGGTCCGCGCGCCGGCCTCCCTCAGTGCCCTGGTCTTGGCCCTGGCCGTGCCCGCCTCCCCGGTGATGATGGCGCCAGCGTGCCCCATGCGCTTCCCCGGCGGCGCCGTGGCCCCTGCGATGAAGGATGCCACGGGCTTGCCGAAGCCCCCGGCCAGGTACTCCGCAGCCTCCTGCTCCATGGTGCCGCCGATCTCCCCGATGAGGACGACCGCGTCGGTGTCCGGGTCCTCCTTGAAGAGGGCCAGCACGTCCACGAAGCTGGTGCCTATGAGAGGGTCGCCGCCGATGCCGACGCAGGTGGACTGGCCGATCCCCAGCTCGGTGAGCTGGTTCACGGCCTCGTAGGTGAGGGTGCCGCTGCGGGACACCACGCCCACCCTGCCCGGCAGATGGATGCGCCCGGGCATGATTCCCAGCTTGCAGTGGCCGCCGGGGGTGATGAGCCCCGGGCAGTTGGGGCCTATGAGCCTGACGCCCTTGCTGCGAAGGTAGGGCAGCACCCGCACCATGTCCATCACGGGCACGCCCTCGGTGATGCAGATGACCAGCCCCACGCCGGAGTCCGCCGCCTCCACTATGGCGTCGGTGGCAAAGGCGGCCGGAACGAATATCAGCGACGTGTCTGCGTTGGTCTCCCCCACCGCCTCTGCCATCGAGTCGAACACCGGGACCCGGTCCTCGAACAGCTGGCCGCCGCGCCCCGGCGTGACTCCCGCGACCACCTTGGTCCCGTAGGCGATGCAGGCGCTGGCGTGAAAGCCCCCCTCGCTGCCGGTGATCCCCTGCACCACCGCCCTGGTGTTCTCGTTTACCAGGATGCTCAAGCCGTCCCTCCGCCGCCGAGCTTCGCCGCCACCTCTTCCAAAGAGTCCGCGAAGGTCACGTCCAGCCCCGACTCCTTCAGGATGGACTTGCCCTCCTCCACGTTGGTGCCCAGCATCCTGGCCAGGATGGGCGGGCTCTTCTTCTGCTCCCGGCAGGCCCTGGCGATTCCCCTGGCAGCGATGTCGCACCGGAGAATGCCGCCGAAGACGTTCACCAGGACCCGTTTCACCTGGGCGTCCGACAGGATGATGCCAAAGGCCTCCGCCACCTTCTCCTCGCTGGCGCCGCCTCCCACGTCCAGGAAGTTGGCGGGGCTCGTCCCGGCGGCGCTTATCACGTCCATGGTGGCCATGGCCAGGCCGGCCCCGTTGACCAGGCAGCCCACCTCGCCGTCCAGCTTCACGTAGGCGATGCCGTACTCCCGGGCCCTGGCCTCGAAGGGGTTCTCCTGCTCCGCGTCCCTCAGGTCCGTGAGGTCACCGTGGCGGAACAGCGAATCGTCCTCCACCTCCAGCTTGGCGTCCAGGGCCACGAGACGGCCGTCGCCGGTGATGGCCAGGGGATTGATCTCCACCAGGGTGCAGTCCTTCTCCACGAACACCCGGTAGAGGGCGCCCAGGATCCCGGACAGTGGGCGGGAGAGGGCCTTGTCCAGGCCCAGGGCCCTGGCCAGACGACGTCCCTGAAAGGGCTGGAATCCGAGAAGGGGGTCGACGGCCTCCCGGTGCAGCCTCTCCGGCTCCCTGGCGGCGACCTCCTCGATCTCCATGCCCCCGGCGTCGCTGGCGATGACCACGGGGCCCTGGACCACCCGGTCCACCGTGATGGCCAGGTACAGCTCCCCGGACACCTGGGCGGTCTCCTCCACCAGGAGGCTCCGCACCGGCACGCCCTCGGGCCCCGTCTGGGCGGTGACCAGCTGCTTCCCCAGCAGTGTAGAGGCAGCGCCGGCGGCCTCTTCCGGGGAGCCCGCAAGCACGACCCCTCCAGCCTTCCCCCGCCCTCCCGCGTGGACCTGGGCCTTCAGGACCGCCGTCCCGCCCAGCTCCTCCGTGAGGGCCTTCGCCTCTGCTCCGGTCGCGGCGACGCCTCCCCGGGGGACCGGCACGCCGTAGCTCTTGAGTATCGCCTTGGCCTGGTGCTCGTGAAGCTTCATCTATTTCTTGGCGACCTCGGTCATGGCCAGCTCCTCTATGAAGTTCACGATGCCCGAGTGGTCGTTCTCGCCCTTGCCCCGGTTCATGAGGGCGCCGATCATCTGTTGCACCAGGCCCGTGACGGGAAGGGGAACTCCCAGCTCCTTCCCCGTCAGCAGCGCGTTGTGCAGGTCCTTCTGGTGCAGGCGGATGCGGAAGCCGGGGTTGAAGTTCCGGTCCATGATCATGGGGACCTTGGCCTCCATGACGGTGCTTCCGGCCAGCCCGCCCCGGATGGCCTGGAACACCAGCTCCGGGTCTATCCCCGCCTTCTGCGCCAGGACGAAGGCCTCTCCCACCGCCTCGATGTTGGCGGCCACGATGATCTGGTTGGCCAGCTTGACCGTGTTGCCCGCTCCCACGTCGCCCACGCGCACCACGCTGGCGCCCATCACGTCGAGGACCGGCCTGCAGCGGTCCAGCACCTCCTGCTTGCCCCCCACCATTATGGCCAGATTGCCCGAGATGGCCGCGGGCTCTCCGCCGCTAACCGGGGCGTCCAGCATCTCCACGCCCACCTTGGCTGCCTCGGCCGCGAGCTTCTGGGATGTGAGCGGAGCGATGGAGCTCATGTCGATGATCACCGAGCCCGCCTTCGCCCCCTTCAGGGCTCCCTTGGGGCCGATGATCACGTCCTCGGAGTCGGGGGAGTCGGGCACCATGGCTATGAATATCTCGGTCCTCTCGGCCACCTCCATGGATGAGCCGGCCAGCTCCGCGCCCTCGGCGGCCAGCTCGTCCATGGAGCTGCGGCTGCGGTTGTATATCGTCAGGGAGTAGCCGGCCTTCATCAGGTTCCTGGCCATGGGCTTGCCCATGATCCCCAGTCCGACGAATCCTATGGCGGGGGTCATTCTCCTCTATCCTCCTACGGTCGAGTGGCGGCGTTCTTCCCGGAGCATCTTCCAGGCCCGCAGTATCTCCCGGTCCCGGGAGAAGGCCAGCGGGGGCAGCTCCTCGGGGGGAAAGAAGCCCACTTCCTGTATCTCCGGACCGGCGGCGGTGCGGCCTCCGCTGATCCGGGAGTCGTAGGTCACCAGGATCACCGGCTGGCCCTCCTGGGAGAATACACCCACCAGTCCGGTCACGTCCACCTCCAGGCCCGTCTCCTCCAGCACCTCCCTGGCGGCCGCCGCCTCCACCGGCTCGCCCCGGTCGACGTATCCCCCGGGAAGGCTCCAGAGGCCGATGCCCGGCTCCAGGCCGCGCTTGACCATCAGCACCCTGCCGTCGCGCTCCACCACCGTCACGGCCGTCACCTTGGGGTCGTGGTACACCACCCTGCCGCAGCTCGGGCAGGCCGGACGCTCTCTTCCCTGCACGTGGCGCATCTCCAGGGGCGAGGCGCAGCGAGGGCAGTACTTGTCATCTGCCAGCATGAGCGGTATAAGGATACCACGACATGGACGGCGGGTGCATGACGGGGCATGGCCTGGTGAGGGGCAAAGGGTTCACTCGTGCGAGGGGTTGGCTATGACAGACGACACGCCTAGGGTGTGCGGTCAAGGGCGGGATTCAGGCTCCGATACGTCCGGCCGGTCTGCAAGCTCCATGAATGCCTCTATCAGCTCCTTGGCGTCATTGATGCCCTGGCGTACTTCGCCCTCGTCCAATAGCTCCTGGTAGAAGTTGGCGTGCAAACTCCGTGCTCCTTGCCACAATCGCCGTCTGTGGTCAACCTGGTCACGGTCTCGCTCATAGAGCCTTCTGGCATTGGCGACTAGGAGTTCGTTTGACCCTGTCCTCCACCCATTCGCCCTCGCGATGCTGTTGACGCAGTGGGCGACGGCGCCCCATGCCTTTTCGGATGCCTGTAGCAGGTCTCCCTGGCGCATCTGGTCATCGGCATGCTCCATGAACTCTGCACTTATCTCGCAGTGCCGCTCGGCAGATGCCAACCTATCCCTCTCCGTAGGGCTTCGGGGCCGTGTACTCGATCAGCGAGAACTGGCTGGCCACCTCGAGGAACTGGATGGTCGTCTCGACCCCAAATACATCCTGTAAGTGGATGGACTCGCCAAGCTGGAACGATGCGGGATGGGCGACGTGCCCGTTGATGGCGATATTGTCGGCGTACACATAGAGCCTGTCGCCTTCATCCCGTATCGGGTTCAGTCGACCCTCGATGCCCGGGATATGTCCTGCGGACGATGTGAACAGCACCGCACGCCGGTCGTCGTCTGAGGGTTCCAACTTCAGGGTAACGGTCGCCGCGTCTTTGGGAGTCACCGTCTTGCTAAAGGGCAGATAGCCCGCCGCCGCCGCCAGGAACTTCATGGGTTGGTCGGTGCGATATATGTCGACTTGCCATGCGCCATCGGCGTCGGTTCGCCCCGTGCGCCGCGTCCCGTTAGGAAGCTCTATCAGTGTAGCCGCCCCCGCTAGATGGTCGCCCGACCCCGACCTGAGAAGGAACCTTACGATTGGCATATCGACTACCCTATCCTCAGGGGCCCTGTCTTCAGAGGGGTGTGTGGCGCTTCGGCAGCCGTTCTTTGACTACACCCCTCTCTTTATATGAACGTTAGCGTCGTAATGTAACGACTGTCAAGGTCATCGTGATATGATTGGGCGTTCGCGGTTGCCTGCCTGCACAACGCGCTAAGGAGGTACTGTCCACATGACCGAAGAGACCAAGTCCATCACCCTGGAGGTGGCCGAGTACTCCAGCTCGGTCTCATATGCCGACCTGCCCCCGACGCTGGTCCACAGGGCCAAGGAGGCGGTGGTCGACGGCCTGGGGGTGATGCTTGCGGGGCACGGCGCCGACTGCTCCCGCGTCGTCAGGAGCTACCTGGGGGACATGGGGCTGTCCGGCAAGTCGTCGGTCATCGGTGAGGGGGTCCGGCTGCCCGCCCAGTTCGCCGCCCTGGCCAACGGAGTCAGCGGCCATGCCCTGGACTTCGACGACACGCAGATATCGTCGGTCCCGGACCGGGTCTACGGCCTCCTTACCCATCCCACGGTGCCGGTCCTCTCCGCCGCCCTTGCCCAGGCCGAGGAGGCCGGGGCAGGGGGAAGGGACCTGCTGGCGGCCTTCTGCGCCGGGGTCGAGGTTGCCTGCAAGGTCGCCGAGACCATCGCGCCCCGTCACTACCAGGGGGGCTTCCACTCCACGGGGACCATCGGCGTCATCGGCGCGGCGGCCGCGGCCGCCCGGCTCATGGAGCTGGACGTGGAAGCCACCCGCCACGCCATCGGCATCGCCGCCAGCAAGAGCGCCGGCATCAGGGTCGCCTTCGGCACCATGACCAAGCCCTACCACGCGGGGGCGGCGGGGGAGAACGGCGTGGTGGCGGCCAAGCTGGCTCGGCTGGGGTACACCACCGACCCCGACGCGCTGGACGGCAGGTGGGGCTTCTTTCAGGTGGCGGGGGGAGGCTCCGACCCGCAGCTCATCCGGGGGAAGCTTGGCAGGCCCTACGCGTTCGTGGACCCGGGCGTCTCCATCAAGCCCTACCCCTGCGGCTCCCTGGCCCACCCCAGCATGGACGCCATGCTGGAGCTGGTCACCGAGAATGACGTCAGGCCGGAGACGGTGAAGGAGATCAGGTTCGGCACCAGCTCAAACGTGCTCAACGCCCTCCGCTACAGGGAGCCCCACAACGAGCTGGAGGCCAAGTTCAGCATCCCCTTCTGCATGGCCATACTGGTGCTGGACCGCCGTGGCGGCATAGCCGAGTTCTCCGACGAGACGGTGGAGCGGCCCGACGTGCGGGAGATGATGGCCAGGGTCGTCCCATACCTGCACGAGGGGCTGGAGGCCCGGGGCTTCGAGCGCATACTCAGCCTGATCGAGGTAGAGCTCGAGGACGGGACCGTGCTGTCCCGGGAGGCCTCCACCTCCCGTGGGACGCCCGAGCGTCCCATGACCCGGGAGGAGCTGGAGGCCAAGTTCGACGACTGCGCCCGGGGGACCATCACCCCCCAGCGGCAGAGAGAGGCGTTGGACACCGTCTACGCCCTGGAGGACCTGGACGACGTGGCGCAGCTAACGGCCCTACTGGCCGGCTAGGAAAGCCTCCACCTCGGCCCGGTGGGGCATGGAGTCCTGGGCGCCGTGCCGGGTGACCGCCAGCGCCCCGGCGGCCATGGCCAGCTCCACGGCCTCCTCCGGACCCGCTCCCTCGGCCAGGGCCGCCGCCAGGGCGCCGTTGAAGGCGTCGCCCGCCGCCACCGTGTCCACCGCGTCCACCGGGTAGGCGGGGGTGTGGCGGGATGTGGAGCCGTCGGAGTAGTAGGCGCCCAGGGACCCCATCTTGACGATGGCGCAGCCCGCTCCCCTCGCCAGCAGCCTGGAGGCGGCCGTCTCCGCCGAGGCCGTGTCCACTACGGGGAAGTCAACCAGCGCCTGGGCCTCGGTCTCGTTGGGCGTGACGTAGCTGCAGTAGCCGTACATCTCGTCGGGCAGGGGGCGGGCCGGTCCCGGGTCCAGAATCACCGTCCTGCCCGTGGAGAAGGCGGCGCGGGCGGCCGCCAGAGACGTCTCCAGGGGCACTTCGAGCTGGAGCATGAGCACCGACGCGTGCTCCATCGCCGCCAGGACCCGGGAGACCTCGGCGGGTCCGCAGGTCGCGTTGGCCCCCAGCACCTGGACGATGCGGTTCTGGGCTGAGGAGTCGATGTTGATCACGGCGATGCCCGAGCTGGTCGCGGCATCCACCTCGATGCCGGACACGTCCACCCCGGCGCCCCGAAGATGGCCGAGCAGCTCCCCGCCGAAGGAGTCCCCGCCGACCCGGCCCACCATCATCACCGCCGCCCCCATCCGCGCCGCCGCCACCGCCTGGTTGGCGCCCTTCCCGCCGGGGTAGGTCAGGAACCTGTCGCCCACCACCGTCTCTCCCGGCCGGGGGGACCGCTGGGACACGGTGACCAGGTCCATGTTGATTCCGCCGAGGACTACTACCGACGGTCGGGCCATGGGCGAATCATAGCACAGGGCCCGTCATGGCCGTGGCCCGCCCATCAGGCCAGGTCGGCGACCGCCTGGACCTGCACCAGGGCCCCGGGCTGCATGAGCCGGCTCACGACCACCGTGGTGGCCGCGGGCAGGTCGTCGCCAAAGAGCTCTCGGCGGGCCTTCTGCACCTCCCGGTGCTCCGACGCCGCCTGGGGAGCTAGGTACTCCACGGTGCGGACCACGTTCCCCGGGCCACCCCCCGCCTTCTCCACAAGGTCCGCGACGTTGGCGAACGCCTGCCTGGCCTGGGCGGCGACTCCCCCGCTTACGAGAGCGCCGGCGCCGTCCACCCCCGTCTGGCCCGAGAGGAACAGCAGGCCGCCCTTCTCCACGGCCGGATGAAAGGTCGCCCCCCCGCGGCCCGGCCGCCCCGCGCCGATGATCCTCCGGGACCCGCCGGCCACCGCGAATATGTCGATCTCCGCCAGGGCGCCCGGGGCCAGGAGCTGGTCGATCACGATGTTGGTGGATGCGGGCAGGTGGTCGCCGAAGACATCCCGGCGTACTTCATCCGTCCCCTGGTATCCATCCAGGGCCTCGGGGACGATGTAGTCCACCGTCTTGACCACGTCCTCGAATCCCAGGCCCGCGCTCTCCAGGATGCGCTGGGCCCTTGCGTAGATGGCGCGGGTCTGGGCGACGATGCCGTCGGGGAAGCTGGGGGTCCCCATGTCGTCGAAGGAGCGCGCGACGACCCCCGCAATCCACAGCACTCGGCCCCCGCCCCAGGCAGGCTTGTACGGGAGCCGCCAGTCGTTCCTCGGGTCGGGGTAGTGGGGCCGCCCCTTGCCTCCCCTCTCGGCCACCGCCTCTATCTCCACCAGGGCGCCGTCGTCCAGCAGCGCCTCCACGGCGATGGCCGTCACCGCCGGGAGCCCCTCCACTCCCATCAGCTCCGCCCGCACGCCTATGGACTGGTTGAAGTTGGGCAGGGCCCCCGGGGTCATGTAGTAGACCACCTTCACCAGGTCGGACAGGCCGTAGCCGGCCGCCCCCATGATGCGCAGCAGCTTGTCGTAGGCCGCCGCCGTCTGCCGGCCCATGTCCCCCGTACAGGCCCACCCGGCGCCCGAGGGGCCGGGCTCCGCGGCCGTGATGCCGCTCACCCACAGCGTGTCCGAGCTGTCCGCCGCGTGGGAGCAGGCGCCCCGGCTGTATCCGGCGGTCACTGCGTCCTCGGGGTCCATGGTCCTCTTCGCCGCCACGCTCACCTCCTGTTGGGCATGGGTCCTGTTGGGCATGGGTCCAAGGCTACGTGCCCCGGTGGGCGGTGTCAATGCGCCGGGCGCGTCGTGGAAGCCGGTTGAAGCAGCATGGCCTTTCCTGTAATGTAGGCGTCGAACGTACCTCTGGAGGCCGGCACATGACGACAGCAGCAGAGGCCAGGGCCCGCATCCGGCAGGGCCGGGACCTGGCCGGCGAGCTCCGGGAGCGGGTGGAAGGCGAGGTCCGCTTCGACCCCTATTCCCGGGCCCTGTATAGCACCGACGCCAGCATCTACCAGATGGAGCCCGTGGGCGTCGTCGTTCCAAGAAGCGCCGCCGACGTCCTGGCGGTCATGGACGTGGCCAGCAGGAACCGCGTGCCTGTGCTGCCCAGGTGCGGCGGCACCAGCCTGGCGGGCCAGACGGTGAACCATGCCATCGTCATGGACTTCAGCAAGTACATGCGCGGCGTGCTGGAGGTGAACACCGAGGAGCGCTGGGCCCGGGTCCAGCCGGGCATCGTGCTGGACCACCTGAACCAGGCGCTGGCCGTCCACCGTCTCCAGTACGCCCCCGACCCCAGCACCTCCAACCGCGCCTGCGTGGGCGGCGGCGTGGGCAACAACACCTGCGGCTCCCACTCCGTCATCTACGGCAAGACCTCGGACCACGTGCTGGAGGTCCAGGCGGTGCTCTCCGACGGCAGCCAGGCCCACTTCCGGCAGCTTCAGAGCCAGGAGATGGAGACCCGGCTGTCGGGCGCGGGGCTGGAGTCGGAGATATACAGGCAGGTCAAGAGGATCGCCCGGGAGAACCGGGACGAGATCGTGGCCCGGTACCCCAACATCATGCGCCGGGTCAGCGGCTACAACCTGGACGACTTCATGGGAGACGGGCCCGTCAACATGGCCCGCATGGTCGTCGGCTCCGAGGGCACCCTGTGCGTCGTGACCGAGGCCAAGGTGAACCTGGTCCCGGTCCCCGCCAGGAAGGCCCTGGCCGTCCTCCACTTCCACGACATCGTCGAGGCCTGCGGGGCCACCTGGGAGCTGCTGGGGCATAACCCCGCGGCCGTGGAAGTGATAGGCCGGATGATCCTGGACCGCTGCCGGGCCTCCCTGGGGTTCGCCCACCTGCTCTCCTTCGTGGAAGGGGAGCCCGACGCCCTGCTAGTGGTGGAGGTCAACGGCGAGTCGGACATCGAGGTCAGGTCCAAGCTGGACGCCCTCAAGGAGGACGCCCAGCGCAAAGGCCTGGGATACGCCTGTGTGAACCTGCTGGAGCCCGGCGACCAGGGCAAGGTCTGGGCCCTGCGGAGCGCCGGCCTGGGCCTGCTGATGAGCACCAAGGGGGACGCGAAGCCCCTCCCCTACGTGGAGGACGCCGCCGTGGACCCCCGCAACCTGGGGGAGTACGTGCGCAGGTTCGAGGAGGTGGTCAAGGCCCACGGCACCACCGCCGGATACTACGGCCACGCCAGCGTCGGCTGCCTGCACATCAGGCCCCTGGTGGACCTGAAGACATCCGAGGGGGTGGACAAGATGGTGTCCATCGCCTCGGACATAAGCGAGCTGGTGCTGGAGTATGGAGGATGCCTTTCCGGGGAGCACGGGGACGGCATCGTCCGCGGCGTCTGGAACGAGAAGATGTTCGGGCCGCAGATATACCAGGCGTTCCGGGACGTGAAGCGGGCCTGGGACCCCGAGGGCATCATGAACCCGGGGAAGATCGTCGATTGCCCCCCCATGACGGAGAACCTCAGGATTGGGCCCGAGTACTCGACGGAGAGCCTGGATACCAAGCTGGACTTCTCGGCGGACCTGGGCTACGCCAACCTGGTGGAGATGTGCAACGGCATGGGCGCCTGCCGCAAGACCACCGGCACCATGTGCCCCTCCTACATGGTCACCAGGGAGGAGGAGCACTCGACCCGCGGGAGGGCCAACCTCCTCCGCTCGGTGCTGTCGGGAGCGCTGCCCTTCACCGAGCTGACCAGCCGCCGCCTCTACGACGCCATGGACCTGTGCCTGGAGTGCAAGGGCTGCAAGGCCGAGTGCCAGACGGGCGTGGACATGGCCAAGCTCAAGTACGAGTTCCTGGACCGGTACCACCGGGCCCAGGGCCTGCCCCTCCGGGCCCGGGTCTTCGCGAATATCAACACCCTGAGCCGGCTGGGGGCCCCCCTGGCGCCCCTTGCCAACTGGGCTGCGAGCAACCCCCTGGGCAAGAGGCTCCTGCACGCGATCTTGGGCGTCCACTCCCAGCGCAGCCTTCCGCCCCTGGCGCGAACCACCTTCCCCAAGTGGTTCGCCTCCCGGCGGCCCTCCGTAAGAGAGGGGCGGGATGGGAGCGGCGCCGTTGGGACGAAGAGGGTCCTCCTCTTCAACGACACCTTCATGAACTACAACTATCCCCAGGTCGGCATGGCGGCGGTGGAGGTGCTGGAGCGGGCCGGATTCGACGTGGAGCTGGCCGCACCCTCCGGCGAGTCCAGGGCAGGCGCCGTCTGCTGCGGACGCCCCATGGTCTCCAAGGGCCTCCTGGACAAGGCCAGGGACAACGCCCGGCGCAACGTCCAGGCCCTCTATCCCTACGCCCGGGAGGGAGTGCCCATCGTGGGCTGCGAGCCCAGCTGCCTACTGACCCTCCGGGACGAGTACCCGGACCTGTTGCCCGAGGGGGATGAGCGGGCCAGGGCCCGGGAGGTGGCGGCCGGCTCCTATCTGCTGGAGGAGCTCCTGGACATGTCTCGGAAGGAGGGCGCCCTGGACGGGGCTTTCGCCGACGTCTCCGACCGAAAGCTGCTCCTCCACGGCCACTGCCATCAGAAGGCCCTGGTCGGCACCGGGCCCTCGGTGGCCGCCCTGAAGCTGGCGGGCTACCAGGTGGAGGAGGTCAGCTCCGGCTGCTGCGGAATGGCCGGCTCCTTCGGGTTCGAGGCGGAGCACTACGACATCTCCATGGAGATCGGACGGCTGCGCCTGTTCCCGGCGGTGGAGGCCAAGGGCCCCGAGTGGGACGTGGCCGTCACCGGGGTCTCCTGCCGTCAGCAGGTGGAGCACGGCACGGGCCGCAGGGCGAGGCACGTGGTGGAATACCTGAGGGACGCGCTGGCTTGATTCGTTTGCTGCGGGTCCGCCCTTCCCGCGCGGAGCGGGATGGTGGGCAGGTGGGCTCAATAACCCGGGGGCACCCCTAGCCTGAGACGTATCTCGCCAGGCGCCGTATGAGCAGGCGTACCGTGTCGACGACCCCGGGCTTCCGCTTGCCGTGGCGGACGGGCGCCCGCAGCTTTCCGGAGGAGTAGCGGTCTGGGGGCATGCTCCTCCGATACCTGACCCGGATGGACGTTTGGAGTGAGTCGTACCGGATCCGGAGCACGGGGTCGGACAGAGTCTCGTACGCTGCGTTGACGTCCCGCATGTCCGCGGAAGGGTCCGGGTCGTCGGGGTGGATGTCCGGGTGGTGCTTCCACGCCTTCCGTATGTACGCCCGCCGGATGCCCTCTTCGGTGGCGTGCCTGGGCACTCCCAGGATTCCGTAGTAGTCTGGCTGAGATTCGGCGGGCCTCATCGCAGCTCCTTGTCGTGGTGGAGGGGCCCCGGTCCAGGCGTCGGCGCCGTTCCAGCCCAACGGGCCGTTTGGGGGCTCAATCTGTTACGTCAAGTCCACATGTTACTCCCCGTGTCAGTGGGTGTCAAGCTGCCTGTGCCCGGCCGGAGGCTGCCGCGGACGTGCCTCGACGGCCTCGCTTGCCCGGCGGCCGGCGCCTCGTTGACAGGGTCCCAGGCGGGTCCATATATTGAAGGGGCTCCGCCCGCCTGCTCCATACTCCGGCGGCGGGTCGCGGGACGATGCGACGATAGGAGGCGCCATGAAACCCGAGGACTTGAAGCATGTCATCTACGAGAAGAAGGACGGGGTCGGCTACGTTACGCTGAACCGTCCCGAGGTCCAGAACGCCCTGAACGCCAGGATGCTGCAGGAGCTCGTCTCGGTCTGGGAGGAGGTCCGGGATGATGGAGAGGTGCAGGTCGTCATACTCACAGGGGCGGGAGAGTCCTTCATGCAGGGCAGGGGCGACGTCCAGCGCGTCAAGGACTCCCTGGAAGCCGACCCCCTTCCCCCCACCAGGCCATACCGCTACAGCTGGAACACCCCGGCCAGCCCCAAGGCCCACTACCTCTTCAAGCCGGTCATCGTAGCCGTCAACGGCCTGTGCGCCACGTCGGGCCTGGAGCAGGTGAGCGAGGCGGATATCGTAATCTGCTCGGACAATGCCACCTTCTACGACAACCACGTCTCCTACGCCTCCATCGTCCATTCCGCAGTGGCCCTGTCCAAGCGCCTGCCCTACAACCACGTCATGCGCATGTCCCTCATGGGCTCCCACGAGGTCCTGGACGCCAAGCGGGCCTACGAGATAGGCCTCGTCACCGAGGTCACCACCCCAGAGGACCTGATGCCGCGCGCCACCGAGATCGCCAAGACCATCATGCGCAACTCCCCCATCGCCGTGCAGGCCAGCGTGGAGATACTGTGGCACGGTCTCAGCATGGGGCTGAGGGACGCCGTACAGCTCGATTCGTATATGCAGCGCTGGTACCACACCCATCCCGACTACGAGGAGGCGGGCCGGGCGCTGGTGGAGGGCCGGGAGCCGGTGTGGCAGACACCCTTCTGGCACGGCGGACACTGAGCCCCACGCGCGGCCCGTCCAGGCCTTCGTGGCCGTATACCCCGGCCAGGTCAGGATGATATAATTGGCGGTACACATACCCTTGGTGGAGGTGCACACATGGTTGCAGAGGCTACCACGTTCAAGCTGCTGGACCCGACCGTGGAGGCGATTCCCGACCACACCATCCTCGCTCCCCGGCCCGACGACCTCAACGGCAAGGTGGTTGGGCTCCTGTCCAACAGCAAGCGCAACGCCGACAAGCTGCTTCACGACATCTACGCGCTGCTCCAGGACACCTACGAGTTCGAGGGCTTCGTGTTCCTGGACAAGGGGGACGCCTCGCGCCCCGCTCCCAAGGAGATCATGGACGAGCTCCTGGAGAAGTGCGACGTGGTGATAACGGCGACCGGGGATTGAGGGTCCTGCAGCTCGTGCAGTATGCACGACGCCATCACCGTGGAGAAGGCCGGTAAGCCCGCAGCCGTGGTGCTTACCGACGCGTTCATTCCCACGGCCAGGGCCATCGCCAAGATAAGGGGCATCGCCGAGTACCCCTACGCCGTCGTTACCCATCCCGTGGGCAGCCTGGAGGACGACGTCGTGATGGCCAGGGCCAGGCAGGCCCTGCCCAGGGTGCTCGAGATACTGCTGGCGAAATAGCCGTACATCCCCGACGGGGCGACTCCGCCGGAGTCTCCGGTCGGGCCCAGACGGCAGCGACAACGGATACCGGGGCCAGCGCAACGCTGGCCCCTAGCCTTGCCCCCAGTCCGGCCGCCGCGCCGGGAGGTGACGTTGGAAGCTCCGGACACCCGAGACCCGGCCACGCCCAGGCGCAGCCGGGGTTTCATCCTCGGCAGCCTCTCCGTAGGGCACGGGCTGGCCCACCTGTACGACTTCGGCCTGCCAGCCGTGATGCCCACCATCGCCTCGTCCCTGGGTCTCAGCAACCTCCAGGTGGCGACCCTCCACGGCATCCGGATGGCGGGTTTCGGCGTCGTGAACCTGGGCGGCGGGCCCGTCGTCGACACCATGAGACGCCACTGGGGGCTGATACTCACCGGCTGCATGTTCTGGGCCGCGCTGGCCTTCGCCGTGGTGGCCGGCTCTCCCAACTTCGGCATCCTGGTACTCGGCATCATCTTCCTCTCCATACCGGGGGCCCTGTGGCACCTGCCCGCCACCGCCGCCCTGTCCCAGCAGTTCCCGGACCGCCGGGGGTTCGCCATATCCATGCACGGGTTCGGCTCCAACATCGGGAACGCCCTGGGCCCCCTCCTGGCGGGGGCGCTGCTGGGGGTCCTGTTCTGGCGGTACGCCCTGCTCATATACACCGGCCCCGCCCTGGCGTTGGCCATATTCGTGTGGTGGTCCCTCCGCGATCTGGGCCGGGACGGCCGGGCGGAAGAGATACGGCTCGGCACACGGTTCCGCGGGGCCCTGGAGCTCCTGAAGCAGCCCATCATCGCCGTGATCATCCTGGCAGCCACCCTGCGGAGCATCGGGCTGGACGCCCTCTTCCACTGGACGCCCTTCTACCTGGAGGAGGACCTGCACGCAAGCAGCCTGAGGGCCGGGCTCTATCTCAGCCTGTTGACGGGTATGGGCATAGTCTCCGGTCCGGTGCTGGGCGCCGCGTCGGACCGGTGGAGCCGAAAGGCCGTGCTCTTACCGTGCCTGGCCCTGGCAACGGCGTTCTCCCTGGTGGTGGTGGCCCTGGGCGACAGCCTCGCCCTGCCACTGGTCCTGGCGGCGATGGGCCTCTTCAGCTTCTCCCTCCACCACATCATGCAGGCCGCGTTGCTGGACGTGGCGCCAAGGGGCACCGAAGCAACGGCGACAGGTCTGCTGTTCGGCATCAACGGGGCCGCGGGCGCCGCCTCGCCCTTCATGGCCGCCGTGGTGATCGACTACCTGGGCGGCTACGGGTCCATATACTACTACTCGGGGATACTTACGGGGCTGACGGCCCTGATGCTGCTGGTGGTCCCGATGCGATCTTCGGTCCGCGGGCCCCAGCCGGATGCCTGAGCCCTCAGCCCGTTGCCTTGATACTCAGGAGGACCGCAGCTTGGTGAACACCCCTTCCGCGAAGGCCTTCAGGGTGGACTCGGGGTGGTCGTAGGACTCCATCGTCGACAGGAACAGCTTGTCCACGCCCTGCCCCTCCAGGTCCCTGAGCCTCGCCGCCAGGCGGTCCGGCCCTCCCACCAGCCCGATGACGTCGCATATCTGAGCCACAAGGTCGTCGGAGAGAAACGACGTGAGGCGGCGGGCCTCCTCCCAGTTCTCGGCGTGGGGGATGTCCGGATACAGGCCCTCCAGCTCCGGCGGGACCTCCAGGTGGGGCAGGTCCACTCCCGCCTCCCGCAGCCAGCGGGCGCGGTAGGGCTCCAGGGCCCACTGGGCGCAGATGGGCCGGGCCATGTCCCGGGCCGCGTCCAGGTCGTCGGCCACGTGGACCCGGGCCAGGTAGATGATGTCCAGCATGTCGGGGTCCCTGCCGGCCTTTCGCGCTCCTGCGTGCAGGATGCTGCGGGCCGCGTCCATTGAGCCGGGGTGGAGCCCCACGGCCAGCATTGCGCCGTCCGCCACCTCCCCGGCCAGCTCTATGGTGCGCGGGCCGGTGGCGGCCAGGAGCACCGGTATCCTCCGGCCCGCCGAGTAGGGCAGCCGGGCCTGGAAGCCGCCGAAGTCGACGTTGTCGCCGGCCAGCAGCGATTTCAGGCTGGTAACCGACTCCCGCATCTCCTTCAGCGTCGCGGCCTTCTTGCCAATGGTGTTCACGGCGCTGTAGCCGCTGCCCACCACCAGGGTGAGCCGTCCGGGGGCAAGCTCCTCTACCGTTTGGGCCAGGGAAGCGAGGACGGATACGTGCCGTGTCATAGGGTTGGTGACGGCGGTCATCAGGTTAAGGGTCGAGGTGCGTTGCGCCGCCAGGGCCAGCGCGACGTACACGTCCCGCATGATTAGCTGAGTATCGGGGATTCCGATCCCGTCGAAGCCCGCCTCTTCGGCGCGCCGGGCAAACTCCGCCGTCTGATTGGCGGGGGCCGAGCCGGCCACTCTCAGATGGACTTGCACGGCGGACTAGGAGCTCTCGGACACGCCGCCGCGGGCCCGTTGGAGCCTCTCCTGGTATTGGTAGACGGCATCGACCTGGCCGGGGGCTTCGACGGACCGGGGACGGAGACGGCGCACCTCGGCTATGGCGTCCCCCGCCTCGTAGCCCGTGTGCACCAGGTAGCACGCCAGCACCGTGCCCGTACGCCCCACGCCGGCCTGGCAGGAGACGGCCACAGGCGTGGACGCTGCGATCTGGCTGTCGATGAAGGCTATCATGCGGTCTATCTGCTCCTGGGTGGGCGGCGTGAAGTCAACGACGAACTCGGCCATGTCCACCAGCCCGACGTCCTCCCCGGATACGGTGCGTCGCTCCATGCGGACCAGCGCGCCCACGCCCTGGTCCTTCAGGTACTGTAGCTGCTGCCGGTCGACCGGGCCCATGGAGCCCGCCAGCTGGCCTTCGATGATCCAGCTAAAGTTCATGGCATCCGCCGGCCTGGACGGTCATTCCTGGCCGGCATCCGGTCCCTCAGGCCGGGTCTCTCGGCATCCGGAGCACACGCCCGTGATGGTGAAGTGGTCCAGGTCGGGCTCGAAGTCGAACTCGTTGACCAGACGCCTTCTGAACTCGTCCAGGTAGCTGGGGCTGAAGGCAAATGCCTCGCTGCAGACCAGACAGGCCATATGGTGGTGGCGGGCGTTGGGGTCCGTCAGCTCGTAGTGGAGCCTGTCGCCCATGCCCACCTCGGTAACCAGTCCCAGCCGCTTGAACAGGTGCAGGGTGCGGTAGACGGTGGCGATGTCCATGTACGGATAGGCCTGCTTGGCCCGCTCGTACACCTCGTCCACGTTCATATGGCCCTCTCCGTCGGCAATGGCGGAGAGGATGATCATGCGCTGCGGAGTCAGGCGCAGCCCCTGGGCCTTGACCGCCTCGAGTATGTCGGTGTGCCTGTTCATGCGAAGGGTCGCATTTGCAGTTGCCGCTGTAGACTACAATAGGACAGGGCTCGACCGGCTGTCAAGCGCGAGGAGGGGCACGGTCCGGCGTCCGACGACGGACTGGCGTCAGGCGTGCGGGACGGTGGTGGGCTCCCGGTCGGAGGTGGGTGCTCCCGGTTCAGTCCCGCTCCGCTTCTATGCGTGCCAAGAGCCGTTCCACGGGCATCGGCTCCTGCCCGCCCTCCAGCATGTTGCGCAGCGTCACCTGGTTGCTGGCCAGCTCGTCCTCTCCGACGATGACCACGTAGTCTACTCCCATGGAATTGGCCTGCCTGAGCTGGCCCCGGAGGCTTCGGCCGGCCCCGCCGAGTATGGCTCCTACGCCCCGGCCGCGCATCCTAGCCGCGATATCCAGGGCGACGTTGCGCGCTTCCTGGCCGGTGCTGGCCACGAGGTACCTGGGAGCGGGCTCGTCGGGGACGTCCACCTCCTGGCGTTTCAGGTTCAGCACCATCCTCTCCATGCCGGTGGCGAAGCCTATGCCGGGGGTTGCCTTGCCGCCGATCTGCTCCACGAGCCCGTCGTACCTGCCGCCTCCGCATATGGTGCTCTGGCTACCCTCTTCCGCCGGCTGGATCTCGAACACGGTGCGGGTGTAGTAGTCGAGCCCCCTCACCAGCCGGTGGTCCACCCGGTAGGGGAGCCCGATGATGTCCAGGTACCCCTGCAACCGGTCCCAGTGCTCCTGGCAGGCGTCGCAAAGGCACTCGGAGGAGCGTGGGGCTTCGGAGCCCATGGCCTGGCATCCGGGCTGCTTGCAGTCCAGAAGGCGCAGGGGGTTGCGCTCCAGGCGGGTGCGGCAGTCGCGGCACAGCCGCTCGGAGTGTCGGGAATAGTAGGCCTTGAGCTGGTCTATGTAGGCCGGGCGGCAGTTGGTGTCGCCGATGCTGTTGACCACCAGGGAGAGGCCCGACAGCCCCAGGGAGGTCATGAAGGCCCAGCCCATTTCGATGACCTCTGCGTCCACCGAGGGGTCGGCATCGCCGATCACCTCTACGCCGAACTGGTGGTGCTCCCTGTAACGGCCGGCCTGGGGCCTCTCGTAGCGGAACACGGGGCAGAAGTAATGGAGCCTCACGGGCTGGGGCAGGTTCTGCATCCCGTGCTCCAGGTACGCCCGGCACACGGGAGCGGTGCCCTCGGGCCGCAGGCTCATCCATTCGCCGCCCCGGTCCTCGAAGGTGTACGTCTCCTTCTCCACGATGTCGGTGCCCTCTCCCACCGATCGGAGGAAGAGGCCGGCGTTCTCGAACACCGGCGTATCCAGGCGGCCGAACCCGTAGGTGCGGCAGAGGCCCACCGCCTTGGACTCGATGTACCGCCAGTACTTCTGGTCCGCCGGCAGCAGGTCGGCGGTGCCCCTGGGGGCCCTATATTGCATATCGTCCTCTCAACGCGCCTCCGCTGAGGCGGGCTCGAAGGCCCTCTCACCCCGGCCCTCTCCCCGAGGGAGAGGGAAGTAGCGACCCTGGAATGAGGAGACCTTCGAGCCGTGGCTCTGGACTTGCGAGTTTCGAGAGATTATTATAAGCGTATCGTAACGGGTGGGCATAGAGTAGTGAGTACAGCCGAAGGACAGCTTCTCGAACTGGTGGGGGCCTATCTGCCCCCGGACAAGCTGGAGCTGGTGGAGCAGGTCTGCCGGTATGCGGCGGAGTGCCACAACGGCCAGTCCCGGAAGTCCGGGGAGCCCTACATAGAGCACCCGATCCATACTGCCCTGTTCCTGGGAGACCTGCGGCTGGACGCCGACACCATCTCGGCGGCCCTCCTCCACGACGTCATGGAGGACTGCGGGGTCACCTACGCCCAGCTATCCAAGAAGTTCGGCGACGAGATTGCCAAGCTCGTGGACGGCGTGACCAAGCTCACCCGCATGGACCTCATGGCCATGGACACCGACGACTCCGCCCATGCCAGCGGCGTCCAGGACAGGTTGAAGGCGGAGAGCCTGCGCAAGATGCTGGTGGCCATGGCCCAGGATATCCGCGTGGTGCTGATCAAGCTGGCGGACCGGCTCCACAACATGCGCACCCTGGAGGCCCTGTCCGCCGAGAGACGCCAGGCCATCGCCCGGGAGACCCTGGAGATATACACTCCACTGGCCCACCGGCTGGGCATATGGGACATCAAGTGGCGCCTGGAAGACATCGCATTCAGGCACTTGGAGCCCCTCCAGTACAAGAAGATCTCGCGGATGCTCTCGGCCAAGCGTCGGGAACGCGAGGACTACATAGACAACGTGGTGGAGAAGTTCAGCGAAGAGCTGGAATCGACGGGACTGGATGCCCAGGTCGTCGGGCGCCCCAAGCACATCTACAGCATCCACAAGAAGATCCAGAAGTATGCCGCCCAGGGCAAGGAGCTGAGCAAGATCTACGACCTGTACGCCATCAGGGTGCTGGTGGAGGACAAGGCGGACTGCTACAACGCCCTGGGAGTGGTCCACAATCTGTGGCGGCCCCTGCCGGGCACCTTCGACGACTACATCGCCAGCCCCAACGAAAACATGTACCAGTCCCTCCACACCACGGTCATGTGCGACGGTGGGGTCCCCCTGGAGGTCCAGATCAGGACCCACGAGATGCACCAGACCGCCGAGTACGGCGTGGCCGCCCACTGGCGCTACAAGGAGGGCGAGACCGGAGACCTGCAGTTCGAGAACAAGATGACCTGGCTCCGACAGCTCTTGGAGTGGCAGCGGGAGGTCACGGGGACCGAGGAGTTCCTGGAGTCCGTGCGTACGGACCTGTTCAGGGACCAGGTGTTCGCCTATACGCCCAAGGGTGACATCGTCGAGCTCCCCAGCGGCGCGACGCCTATCGACTTCGCCTACAAGATACATACGGAGCTGGGGCACCGGTGTATCGGCAGCAAGGTCAACGGCCGCCTGGTGGCCCTGGACTACCAGATTGGCAACGGCGACACGGTGGAGGTGCTCACCACCAAGGTGGCCCGGGGCCCCAGCCTGGACTGGCTGAATCCCAACCAGGGCTACGTCCACTCGGCCAGCTCCATCCAGAAGATACGCCACTGGTTCAGAAGGCAGGCCAAGGGCGTCAACGTCGAAAGGGGCCGGGAGCTCCTTCGGAGGGAGCTGAGGCGCCTGAACATAGTGATGGACGAGGCAAACGTCGCTTCCCTGTTCAAGGTCGACACAGTCGACGAGTTCCTTGCCGCCCTGGGCTCTGGGGGCATCAGCGAGACGCAGTTGGTGTCGCGGCTGGCCAGCCAGCAAGAGCAGTCCGAGCAGCAGAGTTCGTCGGCCGCCTCCCTGTCCAGTCCCACCAGCGGTGTCCAGGTGCTGGGGGCGGGCGACCTGCTCATGCAGATGGGCCGCTGCTGCAACCCCCTGCCCGGCGAGGAGATCATAGGCTACATCACCCGCAACCGGGGCGTGACCGTCCACAAGAGGAGCTGCTCCAACCTGCGCAACGAGGACGAGAAGGAGCGTCTGATCGGCGTGGAATGGGGCCAGACCAGGCAGTTCTATCCGGTGCGGGTTACCATCCAGGCGTGGGACAGGGTCGGTCTGCTTCGCGACCTGACCACGAAGGTATCGGAGCAGTCGGTCAACATCGCGTCCGTCGTGAGCACCGAGAACGAGGACGGCACCCACGCCATCTCCCTGACCCTGTACACGACGGGCATCGGGCAGCTGGGGCGCCTCTTCTCCAAGCTCGAAGGCGTCCAGGGAGTAATTGGAGTGTCGCGCGCCAACTCCGCCACGCCCGCGCCGGCGGCACGATAGCCAAGCCCGGGGAGCATACCAGCCAGTACGGAGTCAGGAGGAGACCTTGCCCAGCGCAAAAGCCGCCCGGTCCGCCGCCAGGAAACGGGTACGCAACCGGACCATTCGCAGCTCCACCCGCACCATTGTCAACAAAGCCGTTGCCTCCCTCCAGGGGGGCAACGTGGAAGAGGCCGAGGCCGCTGTGCTGAGGGCCGTCCGCAGCCTGGACAAGGCTGACACAAAGGGAGTTCTGCACCGCAACAACACCGCCCGGAAGAAGGCCCGGCTGGCGGCCAAGCTCAACGCCCTCAAGGCCTCCTGAGGGAAGGGACAAAGCAGGGAGTAGGGGACTCCCCCGGCGGGAGTCCCCGTTCCGTGTCCCGGCCCCTGCGGGGCGCCTGTCCCCGCTGGCATCCGCCTATTGACACCCCAGCTACGGGGATGTTAGCCTGCGACCAGAACACCAGTTTTAAGAGCGTGACGATGCAACCAAAGAAGAAGCTATCGGCGCGGCAAGAGCGCATCCTGGAAGTGATCCGCGAGTTCATGCGCGAGAACGGGCTTCCGCCGACGGTGCGGGACATACAGAGGGCCTGCCAGATCAGCTCCACATCCGTGGTGGACTACAACCTCCGCATCCTGCAGCGCGAGGGGTATCTCGGCCGGAAGCCCGACGTGGCCCGGGGGATCGAGCTGCCGGGGGCAGGCGGGCTGGGCATGTCCGACGAGCCGCCGGTGATGCGGGTCCCGGTGGTGGCCTACATCGCGGCCGGCGAGCCCCTGCCGGTGCTGGAAAACGGTGGCTGGGACTCCGGCGAACCCATGGACACCGTGGAGGTGCCGCCGGAGATGCAGAAGAAGAGCGCGGGCCCCCTCTACGCGCTGAGGGTCCGGGGCACGTCGATGATAGACGCCCTGGTGGACGATGGAGACGTGGTGGTGGTGGAGCCCACCAGGGCGGCCTCCAACGGCGAGATGGTCGTGGCACGGCTGAGGATGGAGAACGAGACGACCCTAAAGCGCCTGTACCACGAGGGGGAACGGGTGCGCCTCCAGCCCGCCAACAGCACCATGGAGCCTATAATATCGGCCGCGGACAACGTGGAGGTGCAGGGCAAGGTCGTGGGCATCATCCGGATGATCCCGTAGGACGTGAGCCCCGACCCTGGCCGGTTGGGCTTCAGTGAGACGTCGCTTGGAGCGTCGTTCCGTGAAGGGTCAGTCGCCCAAGGGTCAGTCCGAGGAGGGGAGCTTCCGCGGCTCCTGGATCTCCATCGACGTGTCGCAGCACTGTACCGCGCCGTCCCCGGACTTGGTGCACAGCACCATGGTGTCGCACGAGGGACAGACGTAACGTTTGCCTAGCTGATTTGGCATCTGGGACTCCACCGGCGGCCGGGGCCGCGGGTTATTTCTTCAGGGACATGGCCTCGTCGCAGCAAGTCACGGCGCCTTCACCGCCCTTGGTCACGATGAACTCGGCCCCGCATTTGCCGCAGACGTAACGCTTGCCCGTCTCGTTTGCCATAGTCGATCCGCTCCCGAAGGCGCTTCGCTCATTATATCCGTGCCGAATGTGAGGGTCAACCGCCCTCTCCTTGACCGGCCGGAGCGGCCCTTGCTATATTGGCGGGGTCCCGGAGCCCGGTCCGACGACCGTAATCGAAGGAGTACAGCCATGGCTCGTAGTCCCGTCATCCCAGCCAAGGGCCGTGTAAGCCCGTTCTTCTCTCCCGCTGTGCGGTCGGGCCGGCTGCTGTTCGTCTCCGGCCAGGCGGCCATCGACGAGCAGGGCCAGGTGGTCAGCCCCGGGGACTGCGCCGCCCAGTCCGAGTACATCATGGACCGGCTGCGCACCGTGCTGGAAGCGGCCGGGGCCGGGTTCGACGACGTGGTGAAGACCACCACCTTCCTCACCGACGCGGCCGACTACTCAGCCTACAACAGCGTCCGTGCCAGGTGCTTCCCCAAGGACCCGCCCGCCAGCTCCACCGTGATCGTCGCGGCCCTCGTGGTCCCCGGGCTGGTGGTGGAAGTGGAGGCCGTGGCCGAGCTCCCCGGGGATGGATAGGGCCCCGGCCGCCGCCGCTCGGTGCGCCAACGCGCGCCGCGCCACGCGGGGCCCGTCGCGCTGGGTATCCCTACTTGTGCTCCTGGCTGCCCTGGCGTGCGGGGGCGCCCCGCCAACCCCAACCCCCACTCCCCTCATCGAGCTCCCCCGGGACCACGGCTACCACGAGGCCCCCGTGGAGTGGTGGTACTTCAGCGGCCACCTTTCGGCGGATAACCGGGAGTACAGCTTCCACTTCGCGGGGTTCAACTTCACCGGCGTGGGAGTGCTGGTGCCTCCGGGAATGACCGCCAGGGTGCTGCACCTGTCCATGGCCAGTCCCGAGGAGGGCCCGCTGCTCAGGGAATCCAGGGGAGACGTGGGCAGGGGTGAGGCCCCGGCCCAGGGCTTCCGCGTGGCCATCGGGGACTGGAGCATGTCCGGCCACGGCGAGGAGTTCCGGTTGACCGCCGCGGGGCCCGGGAATGGCTTCGACCTCCGCCTCCGGCCGGTGAAAAACGTGGTGTTCCACGACGGAGACGGGCTCCTGGACATGGGTCCAGGCGGCGAGACGTACTACTACACCTACCCCCGTCTGCGGATCGATGGGCAGGTGACCGCCGGTGGCGCAACCCAGGACGTATCGGGCCAGGCGTGGATGGACCACCAGTGGGGCGAGATGGTCGCCGCCAGCGTCGGATGGGACTGGTTCAGCTTCCAGCTCGACGGCAACGAGGAGGCGATGGTGTTCTCTCTGTGGGAGCAGGGGACACGGGAGCCGGTGCGCGGCGGCGGCACGTTCGTAGGGACCGACGGCGACGTGACGTACCTGGACGAGCAGGACGTGGATATATCCGTGATGGGGGAGTGGACGAGCCCCCGGACGGGGGTGGCCTACCCCTCGGGGTGGCGGGTCGCTATCCCGCCACTGGACCTGGACCTGGAGGTGCTCCCCACCCATCCCGACGCCGAGTTCGGGGCCAGCTTGTTCAACCCATTGTCCTACTGGGAGGGGCAGGTCTCGGTTCAGGGCACCAGGGACGGGGACCCGGTCTCCGGCACGGGCTTCGTCGAGCTGGTGGGTTACGAAGGGGGAAGGGTCCCCGGGATGCCCAGGCAGCGCGAGGAGTTGACGCGCCTCGGAGACGGTGCGTACACTTATGGTATCCCGCCGCTCCCGTAAGCCCATTCTTCCCGAGGCCGGTTTGCTTGTAGACGTCCACGCCCACACCAGTCCCCGCTCCGACGACAGCACCCTGAGCCCCGACGACCTGGTCCAATCGGCCAGGGAGGCGGGGCTGGACGGGGTGTGCGTCACGGACCACGACCACTTCTGGACCTGGGAGGAGGCAGCGGCCCTTTCCCGGCGGCACGGCTTTCCCGTGCTGCCTGGTTGCGAGGTCAACACCGACGGCGGCCACGTCTTGGTCTTCGGGCTGGACACGTACGTGTTTGGGATGCACAAGGTCGGCTACCTGGGCCGGCTGGTGGCCGAGGCCGGGGGGGTCATGGTTGCGGCACATCCCCACAGGCGGCGGTTGCTGACCGGCCAGCACCATTCCCCCCAGGACGTGGAGAGCATGCTGGAGGCCGCCGCGGCAGACCCCCTCCTGGGCATGTGCCACGCCGTAGAGACCTTGAACGGCCGGGCCACGGACCGGGAGCGGGAGTTTTCCGGGGAGCTGGCGCGCCGGCTGGACAAGCCCGGCCTGGGGGGCAGCGACTGCCACCACCCGGGCCAGGTCGGCGCGGCGGCCACCAGGTTCCACCGGCGGGTATCCTCCGTCCAGGAGCTGGTCCGGGAGATACGGGCGGGCCGGTTCGAGGCCGTGGCGCCGGCCCTGTCTGCCCATACGGGATCCGCGGGAGCGAGGCGTTGAACGGACTGCTGGAGGTGGAGGACCTTCACGTCCGCTTTACCACCAGGCAGGGTGAGGTGAAGGCCCTGAACGGCCTGACCTTCAGCCTTCAGGAGGAGTCGGTCCTTTGCCTGGTGGGAGAGAGCGGAGCCGGAAAGAGCACCGCCGGGCTGACGACCATGCGCCTGCTTCCCAGGAACGGCAGGGTGGTATCGGGGCGGATATACTTCGAGGGGATGGACCTTCTATCCCTGGACAGCCGCAGCCTGCGGGGGATCCGGGGCAAGGACATCGCCATGGTCCCCCAGGAGCCCAAGGCCTCGCTGAACCCCCTCCATACCATCGGCGCCCAGGTGGCCGAGCTTCTCATGGCCCACACCAGGCTCCCCAAGAAGGGGGCGATGGCCATGGCGGCGGAGATGCTGGGGGAGCTGGGCCTGCCTGATCCCGGGGAGATGCTGAAGCGCTATCCCTTCCAGCTGAGCGGCGGAATGTGCCAGCGGGTGATGATCGCCATGGCCCTGGCCCTCAGGCCCAAGCTGCTCATCGCCGACGAGCCGACCTCCAACCTGGACGTTACCCTACAGGCGGAGATCCTGCGCCGGTTGAAGCGGTTCTGCAAAGAGTTTCGCGCCTCCATGGTCCTGATCACCCACGACATGGGGATAGTGGCCGAAATGGCCGACGACGTGGCGGTGATGTACGCCGGCACCGTGGTCGAGTCCGGCGATGTCCACACCGTCTTCGACCGGCCCATGCACCCCTACATGTCGGGGCTGATCCAGTCCATTCCCCGGCTCGACAGGCCCGATCAGAGATTTCAGGCCATCGCGGGGGACCCGCCGGACATGCTGAACCTCCCGGAGGAGTGCCCCTTCCTGCCGCGATGCAACAGGGCCGTCAACAGGTGCCGCATCGACCCCAGGCCGTCGCTCCGGGACCTGGAGCCGTCCCACGAGGTCGCCTGCTACAATGCTAGGAGCTACGAGCCCGTGGACGGTCGCGGCCTCGGCCCAGGGCGGATGCCTCGCTGACCAGAAGCTCCAAAGCCACGTCCTCGTCGGCCCGGCCCCGCTTCACGGCCAGGTCCACTTCGAAGAGCCTGCCGTAGAGCCACTTCAAGTCGTTCCACGAGTGCCGTCTGGCCTGGCCCACGGCCTTTCTGCGGATGAATTCCTGGGGGATGCCCAGACGGTCTCCGATCTCCCTTTCGGCTACCTTCCGGTCCATGAGGTCCCTGGCGAGGGTTACCGTCCTGAGCTGCCTGGCTATCATGGAGACGATGTAGGACACGTCCGCTCCGTCCTGCCGGAGCCGGTGCATCAGCCGCATGGCCGCCTGGGCCCTGCCCTCCAGAAGCGCGTCCGTGGCGGCGAATATGTTGGCGTCCCGGGACTGGGCGGCCAGGAGGGCGACGTCGGCCTCCTCGATGGGCCTGTCCCCCGCGTAAAGGGAGAGCTTCTCCAGGTCGTTGTCCAGCGCCCACATCTCGTTGCCGGCGGCCTGAGTCAGCACCAGAATGGCCCCGGGGGTGATCTGGGCCCCTCGGGCCTCGATCCTGGTCCTGATCCACCGGGCCAGCGCCTCGCCCGTCGGGGCCGGCATCGCCTGGACCTTGGCGCAGGGCTGGAGCTGTTTCAACAGGGGATTGCCCCGGGTAAGACGCTCCTCCCGGAAGACCAGCAGCGTCGTAGGGGGCATCTCTTCAGCGATGTACCGCGGCAGATCCTGCCACCGGCGCATGTCCTGCCGCTGGCCCTGGCCCCGGCGGCCCGAGGCGGAGCCGCGGCGGCGGCCGTCCCGGGACTCGAACTGCCCCAGCAACCCCTCCACCGCCACCAGCCGGTGCTCGGCGAGGAAGGGAACGGCGTCGCAGGTGGCCTTGAGCGCGGAGTAGTCGGGTGACGTGAGGACGTGGCTGTTGGCCTCCAGCAGCTCGGCCGGGCTCACCCGCGACCGGAGCTCCTCCATGGCCCCGGCCACGAGGAAACTGTCACCGTATATGACGTAAGCGGGCAAGAAAGTCGCCTTAGCTCGTGCCTGAGCGCCCCTTGGAAGGGGCCTGGCCTAGTGTACCACGAGGAGGGGCCCGGCCGGCAGGAGGCCAGCGCCATCCGCGGGCGCCAACAAAGGCGCGTCGTTTGAAGTATAATCAAGACAGGAGTATCCGACGGGTTCGCTATGTGGTGGCGGCTGGCATTTCCCCTGATCATGCTGCTGGGGCCCAGGCTCATCCCCTGGGCCTTCAGGAACTTGTACTTGGTCTGGAAGCTGCTGCGGGACGGACGGGTGCCGTGGCTCGCCAAGCTGGTGTTGCCGGCGCCGCTGCTGTATCTGGCGACTCCCATCGTGCGCATTCCCTTCGTCGGCGTGGCGGGCTTCGTGCTGCTGGTGCTGCTGGTTATGCGGATATTCATCGCCCTGGCCCCGCAGCACGTCGTGGACTTCTACGCGCCGTGGCGGTCCCGGCGCGAGCCCCCGAAGCCCCCCAGGGAGCCTGCCAACGTCGTCGAGGGGAGCTACCGAGTCGTGGAGGAAGACGACGCCAGGAAGTAGGCCCTTGGGGCGGCGCGGCATGGTCCCTCTGTAGGCGATGGAGATCGGCATAATCGGGTCCCCCCAGAGCGGCAAGACGACCCTCTTCCACGCGCTGGCCCGGGGGAGGGTCGAGGCCGCGTCCCAGGGAAGCGGCAGGCGCAACGTGCACGCCGGGACCGCCCGGATGGCCGACCCGCGGCTGGACTCCCTGGCTGACATCATCCAACCCGACAAGGTCACCCCGGCCGAGGTGAAGTACTGGGACGTGCCCGCCGGCTCGGGCGACGGCTTCGGCGGCCTGTACCTGACCGTCCTTCAGGGGGCCGACGCCCTGCTCCACGTGGTGAGGCAGTTCCCGGACCCCTCGGTGGCCCACGCGAAGGGCACGGTGGACCCGGCCCGGGACGCAGCCGACATGGAGGCGGAGCTCGCCCTCTCCGACCTGGCGATCCTGGAGCGGCGCCTGGAGCGCATCGAGGCCCAGCAGAAGGAGGCCAGGGCCGCCGAGAGGGACTCCCTGGCGAGGGAGAGCGCCCTGCTCCAGCGCTTGAAGGACGGGCTGGATCAGGGAATGCCCGTCCGCGAGCAGGATGTGCCGGACCAGATGGCCGACGTGCTGTCCGGCTACCAGCTCCTCACCGCCAAGCCCCTGCTTACCGTGGTGAACACTGGCGAGGACGCCCCCGACGATGGGACTGACTGCCTCGCGCGACCCGGTCCGGGAACGGGGTGCACCTCCCTGTCGGCCAAGCTGGAGATGGAGCTGACCCAGCTCGGCCCCGAGGACGAGGAGGCGTTCCGGGCCTCCATGGGAATGACCGAGTCGGGCCTGGACCGGGTGGTCCGCATGTCCCTGCGGTTGCTGTCCCTCGTCTCCTTCTTCACCTACGTCTCCCGGGAGGTCCGGGCTTGGACCGTGCCCGAAGACACCCCGGCGGTAAAGGCGGCCGGACGGATCCACACGGACATGGAGCGGGGGTTCATTCGGGCCGAGGTGGTGTCCTTCGACGACCTGTCGGAGTGCGGGTCGCTGGCCCAGTGCAAGAAGCAGGGTCTCCTGAGGCTGGAGGGAAAGAGATACCCCGTCAAGGACGGGGACGTCATAACCTTCCTGTTCAACACGTGACGGCTCCCTCGGAGAACGGCACGGAGGGCGGGCTGTCCCTGTACGTCCACGTGCCCTTCTGCCAGACCAAGTGCCCCTACTGCGATTTCAACACGTACCAGGGCATCGAAGCGCTGATGGCCCCGTACCTGGACGCCCTGGCCGCGGAGATACGCCTGTGGGGAGAGACCCTGGGACGTCCGCCGGTGGCCACGGTATTCTTCGGCGGCGGGACCCCGTCATACATCCCTCCCGAGCAGGTTGGCAGGGTGCTGGAGAGCGTCTCCCACTCCTTCGAGCTCGCGCCCTCGGCGGAGGTCACCCTCGAGGCCAACCCGGGGGACGTGACGGGCCCGGCGTTGGAATGCTGGCAACGGGCGGGGGTGAACAGGCTGAGCATCGGCGTCCAGAGCCTTGACGACTCCCTGCTCGTCCTGCTGGGCCGCAGGCACACCTCCGCCGAGGCCGCGGCAGCCTGCGGCCTGGCGGTATCTTCCGGCCTGGAGAACGTGAACCTGGACCTGATGTACGGGCTGCCGGCCCAGACCATGGACCAATGGAGGGCCACCCTCTCGGGTGTCCTGGACCTCGCGCCGGCGCACCTGTCCATGTACGCCCTGACCCTGGAGGAGGGCACGCCCCTGGCCCGGTGGGTCGAGGAGGGCGGAGTACCCGAGCCCGATCCCGACCTGGCCGCAGACATGTACTGCCTGGCCCGGGAGATGCTGGGGGCGTCGGGGTACGACCACTACGAGATCTCCAACTGGTCGGTGCCGGGGCGCCGCTGCCTGCACAACATGGCCTACTGGCTCAACGGGCAGTACCTCGGGGTCGGACCTGGCGCCCACTCCTGCCTGGATGGACACCGTTTCTGGAACTTGAGGCCGCCCCGCGCCTACATGGACCGCATCAGGCAGTGGGAAGAGCACGGGGCCGCGCCGGTGGGGAGGCTGGACGAGGAGGCCCTCCGCTGCGCCGGCCCCGTGGACGGCGTCGAGGCCATCGGCCCGTCCCTGGAGATGTCCGAGACCATGTTCCTGGGCCTTCGCCTGCTGGACGGTCTCAGCATAGACGGCTTCCGGGCGCGGTTCGGCCGGGACCCCCTGGAGCTGTACGGCCCCCAGGTGCGGGAGCTGACGGGACTGGGGCTGCTGGAGCACCGGGACGGCCTCCTCCGCCTCACGGACAGGGGGTGCCTCCTGGCCAACCAGGTCTTCGTGAGGTTCCTGTAAGACGGTCCGTACAAGCGCCCTGCGGATAGGGGCCGGTATCCCGTCCGGTTTGTCCCCCGGGGGCGTTGGTGCTATCCTTTAGCCACCCTAGTAACCACCCTGGCTGCGAGGCCGCATCTTGTACGTCATAGGCACCGCGGGACACGTGGACCACGGCAAGTCCACCCTGATAAAGGCCCTCACGAACATCGACCCCGACCGTCTCCCCCAGGAGAAGGAGCGGGAGATGACCATCGACCTGGGGTTCGCCTGGCTCACGCTGCCCAGCGGCCGGGAGATCAGCATCGTGGACGTCCCCGGCCACGAGCGGTTCATCAAGAACATGCTCGCCGGGGTGGGGGGCATAGACCTGGCCCTCCTGATCGTCGCCGCCGACGAGAGCGTCATGCCCCAGACGGTGGAGCACCTGGCCATCCTGGACCTGCTTCGGGTCAAACGGGGCATCGTTGTCGTGACCAAGCGGGACCTGGTGGACGAGGAGCTGGTGGAGCTGGTCAAGGCCGAGGTGGAGGATACCCTGGAGGGGACCACCTTCGAGGACTCCCCCATCGTGGTCGTCTCGGCGTACACCGGCCAGGGCCTGGACGAGCTCAAGGGGCTGCTGGACTCCATGCTGGACTCCACCGACGCCCGTCGGGACCTGGGCCGGCCGAGGCTTCCGGTGGACCGCAGCTTCACCGTCGCCGGGTTCGGAACCGTGGTGACCGGGACCCTCATCGACGGCTCCCTGAAGGTGGGCCAGGAGGTGCAGCTCGTCCTGTCCGGAGAGCGGGCCAGGGTCCGGGGCCTCCAGAGCCACCGGAAGAAGGTCGACGAGGCCGAGCCCGGCGTGCGGCTGGCTGTGAACCTGTCGGGCATCACCCGCGAGGACTTCGAGCGGGGCGAGGTGATCACCAACACGGGCTGGCTGAGGCCCACCACGAGGATGGACGCCCGGCTGAAGATGGTGCGGAATACCCGCCCCCTGAAGCACAACGAGACCGTTACCTGCCACCTGTTCACCGGCGAGACGCCGGGCCGGGTGAGGCTGCTGGGACATGACGAGCTGGGCCCGGGCGAAGAGGGGTGGGCCCAGATACACCTGAAGGAGCCCCTGCCCGCCGTCAAGGGAGACCTGTTCGTCGTCCGGTCCGCGGACGCGACCCTGGGCGGGGGTAAGGTCGTGGACCCCCATCCCGCCCGCCGCCACCGCCGCTTCCTGTCGCCCATCATCCAGCGGCTCACGGCCATGGACGAGGGCTCCGAGGAGGAGTCGCTGCTCAGCGCGGTGGACCACTGGGGCCCGTGCGACCTGAGGACCCTGTCCCAGAAGGCCAACATCTCCCTGGAGGAGGCCGCATCCGGGGTACAGGAGCTGGCGGACCAGGGCATGGTCGTCGTGTTGGGTGACGGCGCCGGCCAGGCGGAGTCGGTGGCGTACTCCGTGGCCGCCTGGGAGTCCCTGAAGAGGGCCGGAGCCAAGGCGGCCAGGGAGCACCACGGCCAGCACCCCCTCAGGCGGGGGTTGCCCCGGGAGGAGCTGAGAAGCCGCCTGGGGCTCTCTCCCCAGGTGTTCCCCCTGGCCATGGACCGGCTGGCCTCCCAGGCCGTCCTGGAGGAGGACGGCGCGTGGGTCCGGCTGCCGGGCCACGAGGCCAAGCCCAGCGGACAGCAGCAGTCGCAAATGGACGCCTACATGAAGGCACTTCAGGCCGACCCCTACGCGCCTCCAACCGACTATCCCCTGGACGCCGAGCTTCTGGCCTTCCTTACGGACGAGGGCAAGGTGGTCCGGGTGAGCGACTCGGTGGTGTTCAGCGCTGGGGCCTACCGCCAGATGGTCGATAAGGTGAAGGGGCACATCGCCCAGCGGGGCAGGATCACCGTTGCCGACGGCCGGGACCTGTTCGGCACCAGCCGGAAGTACGTTCTGCCTCTCCTGGAATACCTGGACCAGCAGCACGTCACCCGTCGCGTTGGCGACGAGCGGGTGCTCAGGTAGACCATGGCGCTGGACCTGGCCAGGACGGTGGGGCAGATCGACTCCCTGGCCCGGCGGCTCCATGACCGCCGCGACGACCGGTCCGGCCGCCTCGCCCGGGCCATGGCGGCAATGACCTGCGCCGACGCCGGCGACCTCCGGCACAAGCTGGACTCGGCCGCCGGCAGGCCGTTCCTGTGCCCGGGCCTCGTGACAGGCCTCTCGGGCCGGCACCAGCCCGCGGGCCTGCCCGGGGACTTCTGTGTCGCGGCCACCGACGGGTCCCACATCGACGTGGACAGGCACACCCCCGTCAGGTGCTACCTGATAAACGTGGGTGGGTGCCTGCTGACCTACGGCTCTCAGCCCGACGCCCGTCTCTTCAGCGAGCCCGTCCTGTACAGCGAGGAGCCTGACCTGTACCTGAGCAGCAGCGCCCCGGGGTCCATGGAGGCCGTCGCCGTGGAGGGTCCGGTGCTGGGCCTGAAGCGGGCCGTGGCCGAGATCGAGGCCCTGGCCCGTCTCGTGGACGAGGCCCCGCCCGAGATGCCGGTGCTGGCCCTCATCGACGGCTCTCTGGTGCTGTGGGCCCTGGCCGGCCGGGGGTACCAGCCCTTCGTCCGAGAGCGGATCATTGCCCAGGGACTGCTACCGGCGCTGGACAGGCTGGAGGAGGCGTCCCGCAGCCGCCCCGTGGCCCTGGCGGCGTACGTCAGCCTGCCCCAGAGCACCGAGGTGACGAACCTGCTGCGCCTGTACCTGTGTCCCCACGACGAAGATACCTGCAGGGCCCACTGCAACAGCCACCGTTCCCGGGAGACGCCCTGCGACACGGTGAACGGCCTGCTGGACAGGCACCTGTTCCAGGAGCTGCTGGGGCCGGGAGAGCGGTCGGACACCTTCCTGAGCCAGTCCTCCATTTCCAGGGACTGGTACAGGCAGCACCGGGTACACTTCTTCTACGTCAACACCGGCCGGGAGATCGGGCGGGTGGAGGTGCCCGGCTGGGTGGCCGCCGACGAGGGGTTGGCGTCCCTGTGCCACGCCCTGATACTAGACCAGTGCGAACGGGGCATCGGCTACCCGGTGGCCATCGCCGAGTCCCACGAGCAGGCGGTGGTCACTGGCCCGGACCGCCTCGCCTTCAGGCAGATGGTGGACGAGGCGCTGGAGGTCAACGGGCTTCCGGTGTACACGTCGGAGAAGGCCCGGTCCAAGCGCACGAGGTGGCTGTGACCGGGGCCGAGACTGCCCGAAGAGTGGGCGAGGTGGTGGAGTCGGCCTCGGACCGGTTCGTCGCCCAGTGCTACACCCTGTACGGCTCCCCTCCCCTGGGCGCCTTCGTCCGCGCGGGGTCCGAGGGTGCCAACGGCGATGGGACGCCGGTGTACGGGGTGGTGTACGGCGTCAGCACCCGGTCCTTGGACCCGGGGCGTCCGGTGATCGCCCGGGGCGGAGACTCGGTCAGCGAGGAGGCCGTGTACGAGGCCAACCCCCAGCTCTCGCGGCTGCTCTGCACCCGGTTCGAGGCGGTCATCACGGGCCACTCGTCCGGTGGCTCCCTGAAGCAGTACCTGCCCCCTCTGCCCCCTCGCATCCATTCCTTCGTCTTCGAGTGCCCCGGCGGAGAGGAGCGGGAGGCGGCCCGGGGCCTGGGCTTCCTCAGCCTGCTGCTGGGCTCCTCCCCCCTGGGGCCGGGAATGGCCGACGAGGTCATCGCCGCGTGCCTGCGCAGGGCCTCGGCGCGGCAGCCAGACCCCCGGGGGTTCCTGGTGGAGGCGGGCAAGGCCCTGGCGGCGCACCTGTCCGGGGACCTGGCGCGCCTGGACTCCATCCTGAGGAGGCTCCGGCCATGACCGACGGCATCGGCCCCCAGGCGTCGCAGGGGCGTTACCTGGGCATGGTGGTGGACGGCTCCATGACCCGGGGTGCAGAGATACGCCTGGACGGTCAGACCTCGGTGGAGGACGTCAAGATGGGCGCCTTCGTCACCATCCAGGGGGAGAAGCACCGGTTCTTTGGCGTGGTCACCGACGTGGGCCTGGAGTCCGCGGGCCCGGGCCTGAAGCACGCGCCGCCGGGGGTCGAGGACCCGTTCATCGCCCAGGTGGTGTCCGGCACCGTGGCCTACGGGAGCGTGAAGGTGATGCCGACGCTGACCATGCCCGTGGCGCTGGGGGCGTCGGAGGGCCCATCGGCGGCCCGGACCGTGCCGGCCCACTTCTCCAGGAGCTTCCTGGCCTCGGAGGGGGACGTGGAGGCGGTGTTCGGCCGGGAAGACGGGAGGCACTTCTGGATCGGCACCCCCCTGGAGATGGAGACCAAGGTCTGCCTGGACCTGGGAGCGCTGGTGGAGCGGTCCATGGGGGTCTTCGGGAAGAGCGGAACGGGCAAGACTTTTCTCACGCGCCTGCTGCTGGTGGGCGTCCTCCAGAGCGACCTGGCCTCGGCCCTGGTCTTCGACATGCACAGCGAGTACGGGTGGCAGGGCCGCAGCCAGGGGGGCACCTTCGTGAAGGGCCTGAAGCAGCTCTTCCCCTCCAGGGTGGCGGTGTTCTCCCTGGACGAGGAGAGCTCCCGGAACAGGGGCCTCTCGCCCGACGAGGTTGTCCGCATCGCCTACGAGGACATCGAGCCAGAGGACATCGAGGTGCTCCAGGAGAACCTGGGGCTGTCCCAGGTGGCCACCGACGCGGCTCACGACCTTGCCCGTCACTTCGGCGCCCGCAGCTGGCTGCAGGCGTTCTCGGCCATGGCCGGCCGTGAGGCCGTATTCGACTTAGCCAACGAGATCGGTGTGAACCCCCAGGCCCTGAGTGCCCTGCACACGCGGCTGCGGCGGTTTCACCGCTACACCTTTCTGGGCCCCAAGGGTCGGGAGGACTCGGTGCGCCGCATCCTGGAGCACTTGGACCGGGGAATGCACGTGGTGCTGGAGTTCGGCCGGTACGGCAACGACCTGAACGCGTACATCCTGGTGGCCAACCTGCTGACCCGCCGGATACACGAGCGGTACGTCCGGCGCAAGGAGGAGGCCGAGGGCAACGCGGCGGCGGAGCCGCGCCCCCTGGTGATAACCATCGAGGAGGCCCACAAGTTCCTCAGCCCGTCGGTGGCGCCCCAGACCATCTTCGGCACCATCGCCCGGGAGATGAGGAAGTACAACGTGACGCTCATGGTCATCGACCAGCGGCCCGGGGCGATAGACTCGGAGGTCATGAGCCAGATCGGGACCAAGCTCACCTGCCTCCTGGACAACGACCGGGACATCGAGTCGGTCCTGGGCGGGGCTCCCGGAGGCCGGGAGCTGCGCACGGTGCTGTCGCGCCTGGACTCCAACCGGGAGGCGCTGGTCTTCGGCCACGCGGTGCCCATGCCCGTGGTGGTCCGCACCAGGGAGTACGGCACGCCCAGGTCCTACGACGAGCTGTCACGGCCCGTGGGGTCGGCCGCGGAGGGCCCGGGGCGGCGAAGGTCGCTGGAGGAGGAGCTGAACGACCTGTTCTGAGCCCCGGGGCGTGGTGGGCCGATTTGTTCCTCCGTTGGGGCTTATCTCCTTCCTATGCCAGCTAAGTCTGTCTGAGGAATTGGCCTTGATACTGTCGAGTCGGCGGTAAGCCGGTATGCTCCAAGACGAGCTGGGCGATTTTCATGTCCTTGTAGAGATTGATTGCGAAGGGGCCAACACTGTGTATCTCCAGGTAGAGGCAGCCTTCGAAGCCAGCCATCACGGTGGGGGCGGTCACATGAACGGCCAGACCTAGTCGTGCCAATGAACTCTTCCCTTCTATGCGACCAGCGATGTGAAGCGGAAGCTTCATGTGCTCCAGAGTCTTACCGATGACCAGCCTGTGTGGGTCAAGCTTGAATGGTGCATCTGCCGGGGTTGTCTTCTTGCCATGTTTGGCAAGTAGTGCCATAAACTGCGGCTCAGAACCTGGAGCAGGGTCAAGAACAACACCCTGTACGGGGGCCGATGGGAGGACGATCAGTTCTTCATGTAGCAGTAGGTCGATGGATGAAGGGTCAATCCTCTCATTGGGGACTGATGGGGAGAAAACCAGACGTTTGGCAGCAATCTCCGCTGTGATTTCAACGTCTGAAAGAACCATTGCGTCTCATTCTCCGGGGATTTACAGTCGTTTTACCGCAATGGCCTCCAGGTCTTTTTTCACGGCAAAGAATTGGGTCCGACCGAAGTTGGTAGGCGGGAACGTAACGAAGACATTCCCTTCCATCTCACCGATCAGGGTTGCCACTACGGTCCGTTCGTCTTGATTGACGATTCTCAGCGGAACGAAGGCGTGTTGATCTCCACTCTCCAGCGGAAATGTGACGGTAGCCTCTTGGGGCGTAGGAAAAGGGTCTAGGACGATATCACGATATTCGAGGGCCATGATGATTGGCTCCGTGTATTGCCTCATCTCCACTGGGCTTAGGTGCCCTTCTATCTGCATCTACCGTGCTCCCTTCCTCCCTAGTCAACAGGGTTCCATCCTTGAACCATATTTCAGCACCCTTGTCAAGAGCCTAACAGCCCGCCGGGGTTTCTGCCGGGCCCGTGGTGCGGTATAATGGCGCCGATGGGTAGTCGAAGGTGATTGCCTACCGCGAAGACCCCGCCCGAGCACAAGGGCGGGGTTTTGATTTGTGAAAGAAGGTGCAATGTGATGGACGTTCTGGCGTACATGGCCGAGCATGGGCACGAGCAGCTTGTGGTGTGCTCGGAGCCGTCGGTGGGGCTGAAGGCGTTCATCGCCATACACGACACCTCCCTGGGCCCGGCGGTGGGAGGGACGCGCATATGGCCCTTCGAGACTGAGGAAGAGGCCATCATGGACGTCCTGCGGCTGTCGGAGGCGATGACCTACAAGTCGGCGGCCGCGGACCTGCCCATGGGGGGAGGCAAGGCGCTGATAATGGCCGACCCGAGGACGGACAAGACCGAGGCCCTCCTGCGCGCTTACGGCCGCCACGTCGACAGCCTGAATGGCCGGTACGTGACCACCACCGACGTGGGCTCCACGGGCAGGGACCTGGAGTACATCTCCCTGGAGACGGAGCACGTGGCCGGGCTGCCCGTCAGCCAGGGGGGCAGCGGCGACACGTCGCTGATGACCGGGCTGGGCGTGTACATGGGTATGAAGGCGTGCGCCAAGGCGGCCTGGGGGACCGACTCCCTGTCGGGCAGGACCGTGGCCCTGCAGGGGTTTGGCAAGGTGGCCTATCGCACCGCCGAGCACCTGGTGGAAGAGGGGGCCAACCTGGTCGCGACGGACGTCTACGAGGAGGCCAGGGAGAAGGCCCGCCTCATGGGGGCGCGGGTGGTCGACCCCGAGGCAATATACGACGTGGAGTGCGACATCTTCTCGCCCTGCGCCCTGGGGGGCGTCCTGAACTCCCGAACCATACCCCGGCTGACGTGCAGCATCATAGCCGGAGGCGCCAACAACCAGCTCCTGACCGACGACGACGGCGCGGAGCTGCACCGCAAGGGTGTCCTGTACGCCCCGGACTACATCATCAACTCGGGCGGGGTGATAAACGTCGCCTGCGAGCTGGGCGCGCCCTACAACGAGGACCGGGCGAGGGAGATGACCGAGCGCGTCTACGGGACGATGGAACGGGTGCTGGACATCTCCTCCCGTGAGGGGATGCCAACCTCCCAGGCCGCGGACCGGATGGCCCGGGAGCGCATCGACTCGGTGGCCAAGCTGCGGAGGATATACCGGGGCCCGTAGGACCCCGGCACGGACGGCCGCCGACCTCGTCCCGCCCCCCGGAAGGGCTCGTCGGGACGCCGGTGACGTCCGGCTGCCGGGCGGCTAAGAGGCCTTGGTTTCCGCCTCGAAGGCCGGGGTCTTGTTCCTGTGGGCACCGTCGCAGAAGGGCTTGTTGTCGGAATTGCCGCACCGGCACAGGGACACCCACTGGCCCTCGGGCAGGGTGAACTCGTTGTCCTCGGCGTCGACCATCGTAAAGGGGCCTTCCAGTCGATAGGGGCCGTTGGCGCGTACGGTTATCTTCATGTCAGCCATTGTTCCTCCCGCTGTGATGGGGATGGATACCCATCGTGACGTGGCCGTATTCTCCCACGCCCGTTGACGGGGTGTCAACGAACCACCGGGGGGCCTAGCCGTAGCCCAGTCGGTGCAGGTCGTCCTCGCTCAGCCCCAGGAAGTGGCCGACCTCGTGGACCACGGTAATCCTGATCTCTCGCACGACCTCGTCCCTGGTGCCGCAGGCCTCCTCGATGGGGCCCTGGAAGAGGGTTATGGTGTCCGGCAGGGGCGGCAGGTCCCCGTAGCGCTGGGGCAACGGGACGCCGACGTAGAGCCCGAAGAGGCTCGAGGGCTGGTCCTCCCCGGCCTCTTGAAGATACTCCTCGCTGGGCCAGTCCTCCACCAGCAGCGCCACGTTCTCCAGGCTGTCGCGCACCGACTCGGGAAGCTCCTCGACCGCCTGCAGGACCAGGCGCTGGAACTGGCGCCGGGTGAGGCGCATGACCCCTACGCGGCCACCCGCGCCCGGATGTCCCGGAGTATGCCCAGGTTCTGCCGGTCGGGGCCCTTGCCCTCGAAGCCCGGCACCTCCAGGAAGAAGGGCAGGTCGCGGAAGGCGGGGTTGGACATGATGTTCTCGAACCCGTCCAGGCCGATGTAGCCCTCTCCCAGGTTCTCGTGGCGGTCGACTCCCGCGCCCAGGGGGTACTTGGAGTCGTTGGCGTGGACGGCCACCAGATTGTCCAGGCCTATGCACTCGTCGAACTCGGCCAGCATGGCGTCGAGGCCTTCTTTCGTGGCGACGTCGTAGCCCGCGGCGAAGGAGTGCTGGGTGTCCAGGCAGACCTTGAGCCGCTCACGGTATCCGGGCCGGGCGGCGGAGAGGATGCGCCCAAGCTCGTCGAAGCTGGCCCCGATGTGCTGGCCCATGCCGGCGGTGTTCTCCAGGGTGAGCCAGGGCCCCTCGGGGGAGCTGTCCAGCACCCGCTCCAGGGCGGAGACGGTCTGCTGGAGGATGGCGTCGTACCCCGCGCCCTTGTGGCTGCCGGGATGGACTATGACCCCGGCGGCGTCCACCTGGGCGGCAAGGTCCATGTAGTTGACCAGGGAGTCGATGCCCTTTTCCAGCAGCGCCGGGTTGGGGGTGCCGAGGTTGATCAGGTAGACGGCGTGGAAGAAGACGGGGGCGATCTCCGCCTCCCGGGCCTTATGCCGGAAGGTCTCGGCCCGCTCCTGGGAGACCGGCCTGAAGGCCCATGCCTGGGGCGCCGAGCCGAATATCTGGATGGTCTCGCAGCCCAGGTCGGCTGCCCGGTCTATGGCCTTGTCCAAGCCGCCCGAGGTGGAGACGTGCGCACCCAGCTTCATTGGCGCTCCCTTCCGGTCTCACGTTTGGCCAGTCTCGCGTTTGGCCGATCTCACGTTCGGCCGGTCCTACGTTTGGCCGGTCTCGCGTTCGGTACGCAGGCACTGGGACGCCGCCCCCGGGAGGGCCGGGGCCGCTAGCCGCTCCTGGCCGGGACGCGGCGGACGAAGGGGAGGTATCCCAGGGCCCGGCGAAGCTCTCCCCGCTCCCAGATCACCAGGAACTGGCTGGCGATGGCGGCGGAGGAGTAGGTGCCGACCACGACGCCTATGATGAGGACCAGCAGGAACGGGCGTATGGTGGAGCCGCCGAAGAGCAGCAGGGCCAGCAGCACGAACAGGGTCGTCAGGCTGGTGTTGAGAGACCGGCCGATGGTCTCCATGATGCTCAGGTTGACCAGCCCGGGGAAGGGCCTGTCGGGGTTGCGGGCGACGTTCTCCCGTATCCTGTCGAACACCACGATGGTGTCGTTGACGCTGTATCCCAGCACGGTGAGGAGGCCGACGATGAACATGGAGTTGACCTCCACGTTCAGCACCTTTCCCAGTATGGAAAAGATGCCGACGATGAGGAGCATGTCGTGGACGAGGGCCAGGATGGCGGAGACGCCGTACCGGAAGGAGTTGGGGATGTTGCGGAAGGCCCAGGTGACGTACACGAGGATGCCCACGGCGGCGAACAGCACTGCGATGATGGCGTTCCTGACCATCTCCTCGGCGACGATGGCCGACACGGTATCGAAGTCCCGGGACTCGATGGGGCCTATCCTGTCCTCCAGGTCCCGCTCGATGACCGCCTGCTCCGAGGACACGGCGCCGTCGGGGCCCTCGACCTGCGGCTCCAGGACGTCGGTGCGGATGAAGACCGAGCGCCCGCCGGTCTTCTGGATCAGGGCCTCGGAGTGGCCGTGGTCGTCGAGGACGTCCCTGACGGCGTCCTCGTTCACATCCGTTCCCCGCACGAAGGTGACCTCCAGTGCCGACCCGCTGGTGAAGTCGATGCCTGGGGTGAGGGGTGGGGGGATCAGGAGAGATATGACTCCCGGCAGGATGATCAGGCCGGAGACCAGGAAGAACCACCCTCGCTTGCCGACGAAGTCCAAGGCTAGCCGCCTCTCCTGCGACCCGGCGCCGCCGGTCCCGGGTCGTGACCGGCGCCGGCCACCGGCACCGGCTGCCGCGGGGGCTCCGGAGTGAACAGATTGATCCTGCTCCCCATGGGGGTGTACGCCAGCAGCTGGAGCATGTTGCGGCTGACGGTCATGGCGGTGAACATGCTGACTATGACCCCGATCCCCAGGGTGAGGGAGAATCCGGTGACGATGGGGGTCCCGGTGCGGGAGCCGAACCACCACAGGATGAGGCAGGTGATGATGGTGGAGATGTTGCTGTCGCGGATGGCGGTCCACGCCCTCCGAAATCCCACGTCCATGGAGGAGGTGAGGGACCGGCCGGTGCGCATCTCCTCCTTCATGCGCTCGAAGATCAGCACGTTGGCGTCCACGGCCATTCCTATGGACAGGACGAGGCCGGCGACCCCCGACAGGGTGAGGGTGACGGGCAGCAGCTTGAAGATGGCCAGGACTATCGCGGCGTACACGATGAGGGCGGTGGCCGCCACCAGCCCGGCGACACGATAGTAGGCGATGAGGAACAGCAGGACCAGGCCAAGGCCCACGAAACCCGCCACCAGGCTGTTCCTCAGCGAGTCCTCCCCCAGGAGGGCGTCGACGGTGTCCTCGCGGATGAGCTCCAGGGGTACGTCCAGGCTACCCGACTCGAGCTGAATGGCCAGGGTCTGGGCCTCTTCCCGGTTGAAGTTGCCCGTTATGCGGGTCCGTCCGTCGGGGCTGTGGCCGCTGACTATGGGCGCCGTGAGCTGCTCGTCGTCCCGGTATATGGCGATGCGCCTTCTCTGGTCTCCCACCAGGCGCCGGGTGAGGTCGCTCCAGATTCCGGCGGCCTTGCCCTTGAACTCCAGGTGGACCTCGTGATCGGAGGTGGTCGGGTTGCGCTGGGCGAAGGCCTCCTCCAGGTCCTCGCCGGTGATGTCCACGGGGAGGTCGCTGTACCGCCCCTCGCCGCCCAGCTCCAGGGGCTCGCAGGCCCCGGGGTTGGAGCTGAGCTCCTCCAGGCTGACCAGGCACTCGCGCTCGAAGAAGCTGAGCTGGGCCGTCTGGCCGATGAGCCGCTTGGCGTCCTCGACGCCGCCGGATGCGGTCAAGGCCGCGATGCCGGGTGGGTCCCTGGTCAATCCCTCCCTCAGGGCGTCGCGCCCCTCGGTGGTGATGGAGTCCTTGATGTTTATGGAGTACCGGTCGGGAGCGACCGCCTCCACGGAGTAGTCCACGTAGCCCAGCTCGTCCAGGAGCCGTTCGATGCCGGACCGGTTGAGCGGCGGAATGAATACGCTGGTGATCTGCTTGCCCTCGTCGCCGGTGGCGACCGACTCGAAGGGAGCGAATATCTGGGTGACGAAATTGCTCAGGGTGTTGACCTCGGCGTCGGTAAAGGGCTGCTCGGTGCTGATGACGAAGGTGTTGACCTCGGGGTTGTCCACGCTGTCGCCGGTGCGTCCAACGGCGGTCAGGACGTTCGTGAGGTCGACGGTGGAGGGCACCGGACGGAAGGCCACGTCTATGGTGGAGCCCTCGGAGCCGGGGAGCTGCACGACCACCCTGTCCTCGCCCCAACGCTGGATGATGGGCTCGGTGGTTCCCAGGGCGTTGATACGGTTCTGTATGATGTCGATGACGCCCTTCATCTGGTCTTCGGTGGGGCTCTGGACCTCGGGGCGGAAGAGGGTGACGGGGCCCACGTCGGAGACGGCGTCCCTCAGGTCCGTCTGCCTGGCCTCATCGTCTAGGGCCAGGCCCTCGATGCGGAAGCGGGTCTGGGGAGGGCTCTCGAAACCCGCGTCTACCAGCCCCACCTCATCGAGGAAGTCCTGGACGTCCTCGTCCAGCAGGAGGTCGTTGAAGGTGACCATGACCGAGTCGCCGGTCAGGACGAAGGACTCGAAGGTCGACAGCCTCTCCTCCAACGCCACCCTGAGCTGCCCTTCGGCGTTGGCCAGGAAGGGCAGGCCCTGGATGGAATACCGGTTCTCGCCCGTGGTTTCGATTACCGGGGCGTCGTAGCCTAGCTGGGAGAGAGTAAGGCTGATGGCGCCCTCGTCGGCGGTGCCCAGGAAGGCCACCTCGACGCCCTCGTCCTGGAACTCGATGGTGTCTATCAGGGCGATGTCGGCTTCCAGGCGCCGCTCCAGGTCGGCCTCGGACAGCTGCTGGAGGGCGAGGCCGGTCAGGACGAACTCGGGCTTGGCGATGGCGGCCCGTGTCTGCTCCTGGGCCTGGAGCACGTCCATGATGTCCGTTTCGTCCACCGGCTCGTCGAACTCCAGCGCGACCAGGTCCGGCAGGTCGGCCTGGTAGCGCAGGTCGCTGCCGCCCTCCAGGTCCAGGCCGAGGGTGAGCCCCAGGGGACCGGAGGCTTCCCGGTCGATGTCGAAGAGGCTGGGTATCGATACGTGCACCTCTTGAAAGCTCAGGGAGGCGACGGCCAGCGCGACCACCACGAAGACGAAGGCGAAGACCCTGACCCCTCTCCTACGCACTACCCGTACCCACCCCTACGGTATCCAACGCGCCGTCCCTGAGGCGTCGGGCCATGGCCAGGGCCCCGTCCCGGGTGCTCACCTCGCCCGCTGCCCGCGCCTCCTCTATGCCGTCGAGCATGGCGCCGACGGCGGGGCCTGGCGTCATGTCGAGGGCGGTCATCAGGTCGTGTCCCGTGACCAGCCTGGGGGTCCGTTGGGGGGACCTGGGCCCCGTGCCCATCTCCAGCACGTGGGCGACCCGGCCGGCGTGGCGGCGCCAGGCGTCCATGTCCAGGAGCGGCCCCCGGGCGGCCAGGTGGTCGGCGAGGCTGAGATACAGGGTGTCGACGGCCGCGTCGCCCAGGTCCCGGAAGTACCGGTGGACGGCGCGGGCCGTGGGCATTTCGCCCCCCTGGCTCATCTGGGTCGGCCTCAGGTGGTGTTCCACCACGCGGGAGACCAGGGCCGTGCCCCGGTTGCCCACCCGCAGCCTGCCGAGGATGTCTCGACTCATTACCGCTCCCACGGTGTGATGTCCCAGGAACCTGGTCCGGCCGGTGGAGTCCACCGTCCTGGCGGCGGGCTTGGCCACGTCGTGCAGCAGACCGGCCAGCTTCAGGAAGGTGCGCCGGCTGTGCCCGTCGCACACCTGGGAGGCGAACCGCTGCTCCGTTTCCGCTCCCCACGGCACTTCTCGCACCACCGGGTCGAGCCTGTCGGGGGACGTGACCCGCTCCACACCGTCGACGGCGTTGATCGAGTGGCCGAACACGTCCCAGTAGTGCTCCCGGGGCTGCTCTACTCCCCTGGCTTCTCCAAGCTCAGGGATTATACAGCACAGCAGGCCCAGGGCGTCCAGCACCTCCAGGTGTCTCTTGGCGCCATCCAGGACCAGGATGGCCAGCAGTTCGTCCCGCAGGCGCTCGCCGGGAACGTGCGACACAAGCCCGGCGTCGGCGCGAACGAGGCTCTCGGTGGCCTCCTCCAGGCGGAAGCCAAGGGCCGCCGCCAGCCGCACGGCCCTCAGCAGGCGGCCAGGTTCATCGCGAAACACGTTCGGCCCCACCGTCCTCACGAGACCGCGCTCCAGGTCGCGGAGGCCGCCGTACGGGTCGGCGGTCCCGTCGAGCCGGAGGGGAAGCTCCCACTGCTCGACCGGGACGGCGATGGCGTCGACGGTGAAGTCGCGCCTGGCCAGATCGTCCTCGATGGAGCCGCTCAGTGGCGCCAGGTCCACGGTCCAGCGGCCTTCGCCGTCGCATGGGAGCGTCACGCGGACGATGCGGTCGGCCGGGCCCATGCCGGGCAGCACCCGGCCGTCGCCGCCCAGGCTCGACACACTCCCGCCCAGGGAGGCCGCGAGCTCCTCTCCCAGGGCATGGACGTCCGCCGCGGCGACCACGTCCAGGTCCCGGGAGGGCACGCCTCGCAGGGAGTCCCTGACGAAGCCGCCGACGAGGAACGCCCGTATCGACCGGGCGAGGAGGAGTTGTCTCAGACGTGTAAGGATAGCGACGCTCGGAGGGTGTCGGATGTGGGGATGACGGTAGGAGGCAAGGCCGGGCCTCGGGCTACCCGGTGCGGCCGGCCTCCACCGGCTCGCCTTGGGCGGGCGCATCCTGGAGATCTTCCCTGGGCTGGGGCCCTTCCCTGGGCTCCTCTTTCCAGAGCTGGTCCCTGGAGACGAGCCGGTCGATGTAGAGGGCGCCGTCCAGGTGGTCTATCTCGTGCTCCAGGGCCTGGGCCAGGAGCTCCTCCGCGGAGACCCTTACCTGCTTCCCGTTGCGGTCCAGGCCCTTGGCGCGGACCTTGACGGAACGCCGGACCATGCCGCGGTAGCCGGGGATGCTGAGGCAGCCTTCCTCGACCTCTCGCTCCCCCTCTCGGCGGGTTATTTCGGGGTTGATGAAGACCCGGGGCTCTTCGTCCTCGGGCAGCTGGATGACCACCACCCTCTGGAGGACTCCGACTTGGTTGGCGGCCAGGCCCACGCCATTGGCTTCGTGCATGGTCTCGATCATGTCGTCGATGAGCCGCTGAAGGGAGCCGCCGAGGGAGCTGACCCGCTTGGCCTTCTGCCTCAGGACCGGGTCGGGCACGATGCGCATGGGAAGGACTGACAACGCTCTACCTCTGGGCCGATAGTGACTGGCCGCCCCGGCCACCGTATCGATTATAGAGAGGTTGGTCACGTGTGTAAAGGCACGGTTACATGACCGTGACAGGGTCTACGTCCAAGGTCCATCCCTGGACGGCGGGCAGGGTCTCCACCAGCTCGTGAACACGGCGCCCGCGGAGCACCAGGTGCCAGCGGTATCTGCCGCGCACTCGCTGGGGGAAGGCCGGCGCGGGGCCGATGAGGTCCAGGTCCGCCCTTCCCCGGGCGTGCATCCGGCGGCGAAGGGCCCTGCCCATTCGCTCGGCCTCACGCCGGCACGCTTCGGGGACCGTATGGGTATAGACCATGCGGACGAGGCGTTGGAAGGGAGGGTTGCCTTGGTCCCCGCGGAACTCCAGCTCCCTGTCGTAGAAGGCCTGGTAGTCCTGGGCTGCCGCGGCCTCCACCGCGTAGTGGGTTGGGTCGTAGGTCTGGACTATCACCGAGCCGGGCCGGGGCCCCCGGCCTGCCCTGCCGGACACCTGGCACAGGAGCTGGAAGGCCCGCTCTCCGGCCCTGAAGTCGGGCAGGTTCAGGCCGGTGTCGGCCAGGACCACGCCCACCAGGCTGACCCGGGGAACGTGAAGGCCCTTGGCGACCATCTGGGTCCCCACCAGGACCTGGGCGTCGCCGCGCACGAAGCGCCCGAGGATGCTGTCGTAGCCCTGGGGGCGCTGGGCGGTGTCCCCGTCCCACCGGAGGGCGGTGACGTGGGGCATGGCGCCCCGCAGCTCCTCCATGACCCGCTGGGTCCCCAGGCCCAGGTACTTTATCCTGGGGCTCCGGCAGCCGGGGCATATCCTGGGAACGGCACGTCCGCGGTTGCACTGGTGGCACACCAGCCGGGGTCCGTCGGAGTGGTAGGTCAGGGCGACGGAGCAGCTGCGGCAGCGGAGGGCGAGCCCGCAGTCGCGGCACTGGACGACGGTGGCCGTCCCTCGCCGGTTGAGGAACAGGATGGCCTGCTCGTCCCTGCCGACGCACTGGGATAGGGCGCGGGACAGGTCCCGGCTGAATATGCTCCGGTTCCCCTCCTTCAGCTCCTGGCGCATGTCGCACACCTGCACCCGAGCCAGCTCGGGGGAGCCCCCCTGGGCCGGGAGCCCAGCCCCGGGATGGGGGATGCGGTGAGGGAGGTGGAGGAGCCTGTGCCGTCCTCGCAGCGCCTTGTGGTACGTCTCCACGTCGGGGGTCGCGCTGCCCAGGATGACTGCGGCGCCGGTGATCCGTCCCAGCTCCAGGGCCGCGTCCCGGGCGTGGTAGCGGGGAGATGAGTCTTGCTTGTAGGTCCACTCGTGCTCCTCGTCGACCACGATCAGGCCCACCTCCGGAAGGGGAGCCATGAGGGCGCTGCGTGGCCCGACGACGACCTGGCAGTCGCCGTCCAGTATGCTCCACCATTGGTCGAAGGCCGCCCCCGAGGGGAGGCGGCTGTGGAGCACGGCGACCTGGCCCGGGAATCTGGCCTGGACCCTGTGGACCATCTGGGGGGTCAGGGAGATTTCGGGCACAAGGAGGATGCCTCGCTTGCCCGTCCGCACGCAGTGCTCCAGGGCGCGGAGGTAGACCTCGGTCTTGCCGCTCCCGGTGACGCCGTGGAGCAGGAAGGAAGCCGGCGCCCCGGACCCGCCGTCCATGGCGGCCACGATCTCCGCCAGAGCCCGCGACTGGTCCGCGTTGGGCGTGGGCCTGGGCTCGGCTTCTCCCCCCATCATGGATGCTGTCTGGGCGGGGCGTCTGTCCACCCTGACCCAGTCCATGGCGACGAGCCCCTTCTCGTGCAGGGCGTGAACGGCCGGGCCCCCGTACTCCTTTCGGGCCAGGGCCAGAGGCGTGGGCCGGGAGGACGCCTTCAACGCCTCGTACAGGGCGACCTGGCGCGGGGCCCGGTCCGGCGGCCCGTCGAGGTGGGCGGGGCCGCCGCCGGCCAGCGGCAGACGTACGAAGCAGTCGTAACGGTGGGAGGGGCGGGGCCTGGGCAGCCTCCAGCGCCGCTCCACCTGGCCGTGGGCCAGGAGGCGTCTGATGACGGCCGACCCCTCTTTCCCCAGGGCCTTCTCCACGTCCTTTTCCGGCGTCTCCCGGCCGGAGGAGAGGCGGCCAAGCACAAGGGCTTCGGGGGAGCCGGACACCGGTGGCCCGGACGGGCCCTTGGGGCCGAGGCGAAGCCAGGGTCTCAGCCGGGTCTGGAAGCCCGGGGGCAGCATGGGCGCGACGGCGTCGAAGAGAGAGCACAGGTAGCGCCGGCTCATCCACCGGGCCATCTCGAGGCGCGCGGGGCCGACCAGCGGGGGGGCCGCGACGGTGCTTACCACGTCCCTGGTCGTCTCCGCTTGGGACTGGTCGGTCAGGTCGAAGACGATGCCCTGGGTGAGCCTGTTCCCCAGGGGGACCCAGACCAGCGCGCCGGGGAGGACGTCGGGCTCGTGGGCTATGCCGTAGGAGAGGGTCTTGTCGTAGCCTATGGGGGCGTCGACGGCCACCTCAGCGTATCTCACACCACACCTCTCGACGCCGGCAGACGAGTCTACCATGGAGAAAGGTCGGGCGGTCCGAGGACGGGCGCCGTCCGGGCGCCGGCGGGAGGCCGCTAGGAGGATGCCTTCTGGACCCGGGGCGGCCGCTTCTCCTTGATGCGGGCGGCCCTGCCCGAAAGGCCCCGGAGGTAGTAGAGCTTGGCGCGCCGCACCACGCCCCTGCGTACGACCTCCACCGACTCCAACAGGGGCGAGAGGAGGGGAAAGGTGCGCTCGATGCCGATGCCGTAGGTGACGCGGCGGACGGTGAACGACGCGGCGGGGCCGCCCTTGCGGCGCCTGATTACGACTCCCTGGAAGGCCTGGACCCGCTCCCGCTCTCCTTCCCGGATGCGAAAGTTGACCCGGACCGTGTCCCCCGGGCCGAAGTCCCGGAGCTTGGGGTCGATGTTGGATGGTACCAGGGCGTGCGCTTCCATGTCGTGCCTTTCTAGATAAAGACCGCCGTAGCACCGTACATTCTATACCCGCGGGGCCGCTTGTTCAAGGCGCAGGGGCCCGGGGCGCCCGCGAAGTCAGCTACGCCGGTAGCCGTGGGTGGCCAGGAACCGGAGGTCATCGCCCCCCAGGTCGGCCTTCTCCAGCAGGTCCGGCCGCTTCTCCAGAGTCCGGAGCAGGGTTTGCTCCCTCCGCCACCGGTCCACCTCCCCGTGGTCCCCCGAGAGGAGCACCGGTGGGACCTCCAGGTCCCGGTACACGGGGGGCCTGGTGTAGACGGGGTGCTGGAGCAGGCCCGAGGTGATGGAGTCGCCCCGCACGCTCTCCGGCGAGCCGACGACCCCGGGCAGGAGGCGGACGACGGCGTCGGCTACGACCATGGCGGCCAGCTCGCCCCCGGTGAGCACGTAGTCGCCTATGCTTATGTCGTCGGTGGCCAGTGCCTCCCTCACCCGTTCGTCCACTCCCTCGTAGTGCCCGCATATGAGCACCAGTCCGGGCCTGGACGCCAGCTCGGCGGCCACCTGCTGGTCCAGCCGCCTCCCCTGGGGAGACAGCAGCACGACGGGCACGCGGGGGGGCACGCCGCAGGGAAGGTCGGACAGGGTGGCTTCCACCGCCTCGAAGATGGGCCCGGGCTTCATCACCATCCCCGGGCCGCCGCCGTACTGGTAGTCGTCGGCGGTGTGGTGATTGTCGTGGGTGTGGTCGCGTATGTCCCTCACCTGGATGCTCACCAGGCCCCGCTTCACGGCCCGGCCGACAACGCTGTGGTCGAAGGGCCCGTGGAACATGCCGGGGAACAGGGTGAGGATGCGGATGTCCATTTGACGCCGGTCGGTGGAGCTAGGCGGTCTCGTGTCCATGCCGGTGCCCGTGTCCGGGGTCGGGCGCCGTCGGGTGGCCCGGGGCGTCGCCACGGAGCAGCTCCAGGGCGTGGGGGAGTACTGGAAGGATGACCTCCAGGCACTCGGCGACGCCTTTGGGGCTGCCGGGAAGGGTGACTATCAGGGTGCGGCCGCGGATGCCAGCCACGGACCGGCTGATCATAGCCATCGGCGTCTTTTCCAGGGTCCGGGCCCGCATGGTCTCGGACAGCCCGGGGACCTGCCGGTCGATGACGGAGAGGCACGCCTCGGGAGTCACGTCGCTGGGCGCCATGCCGGTGCCGCCGGTGGTGATGATAAGGTCCAGGCCGTCGCCGTCGCTCCAGCCGGCCAGCCGTTCCGCGATGATGTCGCGGTCGTCGGGCACGATCTCGTAGCGGAGGCAGTCGTAGTCGGGGGCGGCGAGCATCTCGCGGATGGTCTCTCCGCTGGTGTCTTCGCGGCCGCCGTGGAAGCCCGAGGTGCTGACGGTGAGAACGCCTAGCTTGAACATGGAGCGGAAGGGGTGGGTTTTCGGCTGGAGATGGTCGGGGCGGCCAGATTTGAACTGGCGACCCCCTGCACCCCATGCAGGTGCGCTTCCGGGCTGCGCCACGCCCCGACCGTAGGGTAACGATACCACAGGGTTGGGATTGCATCAAGGTGTGGCCACCTCGCGCTCCGCGCGGCCGGACGCGCCTCTCGCGGTTGGCGGGCTCTTTCTTCCGCGGGTCTTGGGTGGGGGCATGGAGGCCCCACCCCGGGGTTTTTTGCCCGCCCTCCCGCCCCGCGCTTCGCGCGGCAAGGAAGCCCCGCCCCAGGCTTGGCCCCATCTTTCTGCCGGGGGTGTGGGTGAGGGCCGGTCCTCGTTTGACCGTGGCGGAGGGCGGTTGGTAGAATGGCCGCGTTCCCGGTGGACTCCGGGGGTCTTCTCGGGGGTCGCCGGGACGGAAGGGGCGCCATGGGCTTCAGCATCGGGGACAGGGTGATGGTACGGGCGGAGGTGCCCGGGGGCACGAACCGGACGCCGTTTTTCATCCGTGGGAAGAGGGGCGTCGTGGCCTTCGTCCACGGGCCCGCCCACAATCCCCGGGACATGTCCCGCGGGGGGACGGGCGAGCCCAAGATCCCCTTGTACGCGGTGTCCTTCCACATGGCCCACCTGTACGACGACGACCCCCAGGTGGTGCACGACCGGGTGATCGTCGACGTGTGGGAGGACTGGATCGCCCCGGTTCCCGAGCACGTTCCCGGTCCGGCCCTGGACCTGGAGGAGCACGGGCTGTCCTACTACGACAAGAGGACGGCGGCCCTTCAGAGTCTGCTGGTGTCCAAGGGCCTGATGAACACCGACGAGTCGCGGATACACGTGGCCGAGCTGGACTTCCGGAAGAGGGGCGAGCGGCACCCCATGGTGGAAGAGGAGTCCAAGTAGCGGCGGCCCGGGGCTCGGATCGAGAGACCCGGCAGGGAGAAGAGTCGAGATGGTGGAAGTAGAGCAAGACCCTCTGCACGCGCCCCATGAGGAGCGGGAGGAGACCTACTACGAGAAACGCATCATCGCCCTGTGCAACCTGATGATGGACAAGGGCATCATCACGGCCCAGGAGCTGCTGGACGTACTGCAGGAGAACGAGGAGCTGACCCCCTCCATCGGAGCGCGGGTGGTCGCCCGGGCGTGGATGGACGAGGAGTACAAGCGGCGGCTGCTGGCCAACGGGCGGGAGGCGCTGGACGAGCTGGGGGTGAAGGTGCCCAGGCGCCTCCAGAACATACAGGTCGTGGAGAACACGGACGAGGTGCACCACCTGGCGGTATGCACCCTGTGCTCCTGCTATCCCATCCCGGTGCTGGGCCCGCCGCCCGAGTGGTACAAGAGCCTGACCTACCGCCAGAGGGCCGTGCGGGAGCCCCGTGCGGTGCTCGAGGAGTTCGGGCTCGAGCTCCCGGACGACGTGCAGGTCCGCGTGGTGGACGCCACCGCCGAGGTGCGCTACCTGGTCCTTCCCCGGCGCCCGGCGGGCACCGAGCGGATGACCGAGGAGCAGCTCGCGGGCCTGGTCACCCGGGACAGCATGATCGGCACCGGGGAGGCGAAGGCGCCCTAGGACGACGGTTCCGAATTCCGTTGCGTAATCCGGCGGTGGGCAACTCCATGATGAGCGGAAATGACTACGCCACTGTTTTCCATCTACAAGCAGGGCGAAAATCAAGTCACCGCCACATTACTAGCGGTCCTCCAACGCCTGAGCTTTCTGAACGTGGATCGGATTTTTGGGGCGCTCCTTGGTGAAACAGGCTTCAACCTCGTAGTCTTTGAGAACCAGCCCAAGGGCAAGGATTCGACGCCCGACGCGAAGATCGGGGCACGACGTTTCGTCTGGGTCGAGACCAAGACAGAGCGCGGGGCCGTTGACCTTAGCCAGATTCACAGGCATCTGAATGCCGTCGACGGTGGCGACATTCTGCTATTGTTGACACCTGACGAAACCCGCCCGGATAGCCTTCCGGATGCAGTTGCCTGGTCGAATTTCAACATCCTAGCCGATGCCATTGCGGAAACCCTAAAGGACGAAGAGGACCCTCCTTCCGAAAAAGAGGCCTTTCTCCTGAGAGAACTCAATCTGATGGTCGAGAACAGAGGGCTGATCAACTCTACGGTGACCAGGGTGCTGGTTGTCGCTGCTAGAGATGCTTGGCCCATATATGCGAATGGGGAACTCAGTGCCTATATAAGCCATCCCCGCCCGTTCCGGGCTTCTGCAACACATATAGCGTTCTACGCGGGGGGCAAGATACAGCCGTTGGTACCCAAGATAAAGCTGACCGTCGACGAGTTGAAGCTAACGGAGGACGGGATCTCGAACCTCGAAGGGGAGCAGAAGGCCCTGGCCGAGGACTTGCTGACGGGTATAGCGAGGCATCCAAAAAGGCTGTTCCAGGGATTTACCGGAAAGGTCCTGTTTCTGAGCGGACCCGACGATGGTGAGACTGTAAGGCTGGTAGGACCGATAGCCAATAACGCGGAAGATAAGAACGGAAAGCGCGTCCCCTTCACCTACGGGGCACCGCGCTACGTGACCCTGGAGTCACTGAAGGCGGCCAGTACTACTAGTCAACTGGATCGTTGCTAACCCTGAATAAACAGCTTTCTGTTCCCTAGATAACGGGGTCGCCCATCTGCCACGTATCGGGCAGCTCGGGGGTCGGCAGGGGCCTGATCATGACCTCCACCAGGGCGGCCTGTCCCTTCTCGGTGGCCTCGATGGCCCGCCGGTAGGCCGGGGCCAGGTCGCCGGGAGCCTCGACCCGTTCCGAGTACGCGCCCAAGCCGCGGGCCACGTCGGCGAATCTGCCGCCCAGCTCTACCACCTCCGCCGGGGGAGCGGATGGGCTGTCCATCGCCATCAACGAGCCGCCGATGCCGCCGTTGTTCAGGACCAGGGTCAGGGTGGGCAGCTTCATCCGCACCGCCGTCTCCACCTCCATTCCCACCATCCCGAAGGAAGAGTCCCCCAGCACGTTGAAGACCAGGCAGTCGGGGCGGCCCAGCTTGGCGCCGATGGCCGCGCCCATGGACCATCCCATGGCGGCCATTCCGCCCATTCCCACGTAGCTGCGGGGCCAGGTCGCGGGCCAGAAGGGGCTCACGTAACCCCGGGAGCCCCCCGCGTCGTGGAGGGCGATGGTCTTGTCCAGGTCCACCACCTGCTGCAGGTCGTACACTGCCCGGTATCCGTTGGTGGGGGTCGAGTCGTCGGTCATCGTCGGCATCCAGGCCTGCATCCAGCGGGACCGGGCCTCGTGGACCTCGGCGACCACCTCCTCCCTGACTCCCCCGCGCCCGGGGCCCAGCCGGTCCTTTACGGCGTCGATGAGCTCCCGCAGGGCCAGCTTGGCGTCGGCCAGGATGGAGACGTCGGCGTGGTACCTCTTGTTCAGGTCGGCGGGGTTGGCGTTGACGTGGACCAGCTTGACGTTGGGGGGCATGGGGCGTCCGTCGGTGGCGTTGGGCAGCCGGAAGGAGTTGCCCACGGCGAGGACGGCGTCTGCCTTGCGGTTGATGTGCAGGGCGGCGCCCGAGGCGTACCGGCTCCTGGGGTATACGCCTCCGCCGATGGAGAGGGGATGGTCCTCGGGGAAGGCCCCCTTGCCCACCAAAGTGCTGGCCACGGGCATGGACAGGAGCTCGGCCAGCTCCCGGGCCTCCTCCGCGGCGTCGGCTGAGAGGACTCCGCCCCCCACGTTCAGCACCGGGAAGGCCGCGTTGACCAGGACCTCGGCGGCCGCGTCGATGTCCCGGCGGTCGGGGGCGGCCCTGCTGACGGGCCCCACGGGCTCGTATGCCAGGACCTCGTCGGGGGCCTCCCGGGTCATCACGTCGGTTGGCATCTCTAGGACGACGGGGCCCGGGGAGCCCGAGCGGAGGGTGGTGAAGGCGCGTCGCATGACGGCGGGGACCTCCTCGACGCGGCCGATGGTGCCCCTCCACTTGACGAAGCTGTCGAAGATGCTGAAGGGGACCTCCTGCTGTATGCCCTTCCCCATGTTGCCGAGGGGGTGCTGGCCCGCCAGCAAGAGGACGGGGACGTTGTCGGCGAAGGCCCCCGCTATGCCCGTGAGGGTGTTGGTGGCGCCGGGGCCGGTGCTGCACATGGCCACCCCGACCTCGCCGGTGGCCCGGGCGTACCCGTCGGCGATCTCCACCCCCTGGCGCTCGTGTCGGGCGGAGAAGGCGGTGATGGACGACGTGCGAAGGGCAGGCCAGAGGGGGGGCAGCCCCCCGCCGGAGAACCCGCTGATGTACTCGACGCCCTCCTGCTCGAGGGCCCTTACAACCGCATCGCCTCCGCGCATCTCCAGCCCCCTTCCACCGTGCCGGCACGAGATATTGCGATTCTATGCCGGGGGGTAGGGGGTGTCAAGGAACGCCCGGCTATCCGCCTTCGCCTGACGCCTCGGCAAGGTCGAGAATCCGGGCGACGAAGGTATGGACCAGGGGGCGCTCCTTCTCTATCTCGTGCTCGGAAAGGAACCCGTGGTAGAAGTTCCGGTGGAAGGTCTCCGCGGCGAAGTATTCCGCCAGGATGCCCCGATCGTCATACTCTTCGACCAGCCGGTCGACCGCGTTCCGCATGTCCCGGTGGCTCAGGTCCTTCCATCCCCGTTTCATGGCCAGGACCGTGAGGGCGTGGGAGGCGGCGCCCCACAGCTTTTCCGACCCTTGCAACCGGTCGCCTTCGGCAAACAGCCGGTCGGCGTGGTGGAGGAACTCCCGGGCCGTCTGGACGTGCTCTTGGGCCAGCATGGCGGCTCCCTTGGCGCGACTGGATGCAACTGTAGCACGCCCTTCGGCGCCTGTACAACCTCTCGTACCGCTGCCTTGCCGGAGGTCACGCTCATTAAAGGCTCCCGCGACTGTTGGCGCCCGGTACCGGGCAAGGCCCGTCTGACCCTACGCGGCCTAGCCGCCCCTGGGGCCGTCGCCCCAGGGGACGTCGGGCAGGTTGTGGCGGCGGCGGACCTCGTTGATGGTGAGGACTCCCCGGTCAAGGAGCTTCACGTCCCGCTCCACCCGGGCCGTCTCGTCCTCCCGGAGGGCTTCCACCGAGCTGAGGTCGAACTCCAGGCGCAGGTCCGGGTAGCCTAGGAGGGGGAGCAGCTTGTGGTTGAGCTGCTCCTCCATCAGCACCATCTCCGGCACCATGGTGTTGCGCCAGAAGAACCGCTCGGCGGCGTTGACGTTGGAGAAGGTGGCCCGCTGGAAGTCGGAGAGCAGGGGCATGGGCACGCCGTAGGCGCGGCTCACGTCCTCCAGGCTCCACCGGAGGCCCTGGATGAACTCCATCTCCCGGTGGCTCATGCCCAGGGTCTTGATGTCCTTGATGAAGTTGGCGATGGCGGGCCTGTGGGCGTTCCCCGGCCCCCGGTAGCGCTTCTCCCAGCGCCGGTAGAAGTCGTCCACCTCGTCGTCGCTCATGGTCTCTTCCGTGGTGAAGATGAGGTCGGGCTGGGCCGAGTTCCTGAAGAAGTTCCTGTTGAACCTCGTGGCGTCGGCGCCCATGTCCACCGACAGCCGCAGGGGGGCCATGGGGGATAGGCCGGCGTGCTCCTCCAGGGGGTTGAAGTAGCGTATCCAGACCATCTCGGCAGCCGTGTAGGCCACGGGGCCCAGGGCGCCCACGTAGACGAACCCGCGCACGTACCTCTCCCTGTCGGGGAGCACCCGCACCCTGTCCGGCCGCAGGGGCCAGATCTGCCACCCCGCCGCATCGTCCCGCTCCAGTGCCCAGAAGGCGGAGCCCCACAGGCTCAGGTAGGTCTCCGTGGCCCGCCAGAGCTGGCCCCGCGTGTACCAGGGGTTGACCCGGTCCAGGAGACGCTGGACGGGGTGGCCGGCGCCGACGGGGACCCAGGAGGTCTCATCCCTTGGGCCCGGCTGCCGCGTCCCGACGCGACCGGGCCCGTACGCCACCAGGAGAGGCCGGGCCAGGGCTTCGCTTCGGACCCTGATGGCCGAGTAAACGGGCACGGATGTGGCGTAGTACCTGCCGTATTCCTGCTGGGTCCAGCCGTGGCCGGCGCCATCCGTCTCCATGAACCGGTCCACGTCCACGGAGGCCGCCCGGCTGCCCTTGAGGCGGGCGGCGCCACGGGCGCTCCCGCGGCGCAGGCCGCGCGCCGCCGCCGCCAGACCGGGAGCGGAGTCGATAATCCTGGCCAGCCTGCCCCGTATACCGTCGATGGACCCCTTCTCAAACACCCCGTTCCTCCTTGGCTCGATCCTTGGGGATCACGCCCAGAACCTCGGCTTCCGCCTGCCGGGGAGGAAAGCGAGCATCAGGGCGTCGGCCTTGTCGGGAGAGGGGACGCCCCTCTTGCGCATGTCCTCCTTGCTTTCCATGACCACCTGGCCGGGATTGTTGAAGGAATACCTCAGCGCGGCGACCTGTCCCACCAGCTCGTTGTCGGGCGGGATGCGGATGGCGCCGTCAACGAATAGCTGCCGGAGGTTCCAGTACCCCTCGGCCCGCAGGTTGGAGTAGTGCTCGGCATCCCTGGCCGGCTTCCCCACGTTGACCCCGCTCACCCGGTGTCCCAGCTCCCTCAGGCGGTCGACGACTCCCGCGCCGATGCCCACCTCGTCGACGAGCACCTCGTCGGGCTCCCAGGCGTCGATGGCCTCGGCGACCTTCCGGGCCAGCTTCATCGTGTCCAGACCGCGGAAGGCCTGGACATCCTCCACGGCCATGCCCCGGCGCCTGAGGATCACACTCTTGTCGGAGCCGAACCGGGCGACGTCGACGGCCAGGACCACCGGACCCTGGGCCTCGCCAGTGGCCGCGTCGCCCGCGGTCTCCGTGAGGCCCGCGTCACGGCCGGCGGCGGCCTCCACCTGGGAGAGGGCGATCAGGGTGTCGTCTCCCCGGTCCGGGAACTCCCCCAGCACCCTGGCCCGAAAGATTGGGTTGTCCTCGCCCCAGACGGTCCGGCGCTCCTCGATCCACCTGCGGGTGGCCAGCCCCCGGTGCACCACATGGCCCTGGACGACGTTGGGACTCTCCAAGGCGGAGATGGTAATGGTGTTGTACAGCTCCCGGTGCTCGTAGAAGGCCTTCCGGAAGGAGCCGCCCATGGTGGTGGGGTTGCCGATGAGGAGGAGACGGCAGTTCTCGGAGGTCATCACGCCTTCGATGGCCTCGTAAATCTCCTCGTCCACGCCCTCGGCCTCGTCCACTACGATGAACATGTTGGGGCTGTGGAAGCCCTGGAACTCCTCGTCGCTGTCGGCGGACAGGCCCAGGGCGAACTTGGTGTCGGACAGCTCCAGGCGCGTGTGCAGGAGGGTGCCTCCCAGGTCGTAGTTGGCGTTCCTGTACCGGCGGTGGACCTCCCTCCACAGCACGTGCCGGACCTGCCGGAAGGTGGGCGCCGTGCTCAGCACGACGGCCGGGTCATGGCAGGCCAGAAACCACAGGATGGCGACGGAGGCCGAGAAGCCCTTGCCCAGGCCGTTCCCGGACTTGACGGCGACCCTCGTGCTGGCTGCGAGGGCCTCCAGCACCTGCTCCTGCTTGCTCCAGAGGCTCACTCCCAGCACGTCCCGGGCGAAGGCGACTGGCGAGGCGCAGTGGTCTGCCCGGGGCTCATATCGCGGGCGTCTTGCCCTGCTAGCCGCGGGCATCGTCGTGGCGGCGGCGCCTCTCGCCGGAGACCGCCGGGACCTGGCCGGGTCGGGAAGGCCCGGGCCCGGGTCCGGAAGGACTGAAGATGTAGCCGCACTCTCCGCATCGGTAGACGTCGTTGTCCTCCCGGACCCGTTTGTCCAGTCTTATGGGGCGGTTACCCCCGCAACGCCTGCAGTCCAAGGTTCTTCTCCTCCGGGCTACTCTGGTGGACGTCGGTGGGACTCCGTTCCCGAGCGGGCGAGGTCTCCTAAAAAGGGGGGACGGACCCAACCAACGGCCGGGTCCGTCCCTGGCTATCCTCAGACTACCCCCCGGGCCATGGAGGAGTCAACGACGGGATGTCACATTGACACCTTGGCGAACGGCATGGAATGACAAGAGGGCGGCCACGCGGCCGCCCTCTTGCAGGACCGTTCCTGTTTGCGAGTCCCTAGAACTCGTCCATGTCGGCTTCGTACTCGGCGTACATGGCGTCCTCGGGGCCCCGGACGTACTCGCGGATCCGCTCCCGGAAGTCCTGCCACACCTTGTCCCCCTCGGGACCCTCGGGCACATCTCCGGCCTCGATCTTGCCCTTCAGCTCCTGCAGGAGGTAGGAGTCGCCGTACCCCTCGGGGATGTGGAAGAAGTCGGACCCGAACCTGGGAAGCTCGCTGGGGCCGAAGTAGCCCAGCCCGTGCATCTCGTAGCCCTCCAGGTGGTGCGTGCCCTTGCCCAGCACCTGGCCGGTGGTGGCGTAGTGCTCCATGACGGCCTTCAT
>DAOUJG010000023.1:0-1994 GCA_034423015.1 Dehalococcoidia bacterium
GTGGACACCGCAAGGACGCTGACCGGCTCCCGCTACGGCGCGATAACCGTTCTCGACGAGAAGGGGGAGCTGTCCGACTTCTTCGTCTCCGGGGTGACGGAGGAAGAGCACCAGCGGTTCTGGGAAATGCCCGAGGGGTTGGGCTTCTTCGAGTACCTCAGCGGGCTGGAGGCGCCCCTGCGGGTCTCCAACATCGCCGGCCACCTGATCGCATTGGAGATGCCCGAGTTCTCTCCCCCGGTTTCGGCGTCGTCCCTGCTGGTGGCGCCCATCCGTCACCGGAGGGTTGGTGTGGGCACCGTCTATCTGGCACACGAGGAGGAGGGCCGTGAGTTCGGCCAGGAGGATGAGGAGACCCTCGTGATGTTCGCCTCCCAGGCGGCGCTGGTCATCGCCAACGCCCGCCGCCACCGGGAGGAGCAGCGGGCCCGGGCCGGTCTGGAGACGCTGGTCAACACCTCGCCGGTGGGCGTGGTGGTCTTCGATGCCGGTACGGGGACGGCTTCCTGCGTCAACCGGGAGGCGCTGCGGATCGTGGATGGGCTGCGCAGCCCCGACCAGAGCGCCGAGGAGCTGCTGGAGATACTGACATTCCGGCGAGCCGACGGGCGGGAGGTCTCCCTTAGGGACTACCCCATGGCGCAGGCGCTGAGCTCCGGAGAAACGGTGCGGGCCGAGGAGATCGTCATGCAGGTCCCCGACGGGCGCCGGGTCAACACCATCGTAAACGCCTCGCCCATCCTGTCGGAGGAGGGCGACGTCGCGTCGATGGTGGTCACGCTTCAGGACATGGCGCCAATGAAGGAGCAGGGCCGGCAGCGGGCCGAGTTCCTGGGCATGGTGAGCCAGGAGCTGCTGGCGCCCCTGACCTCCATCAAGGGTTCCGCCGCCGCCCTCGTGGAGGACCTCACCCGGCTGGACATTGCCAAGGCCCGCCAGTTCTTCGGCATCATCGAGTCGCAGGCCGACAGGATGCGGGGGCTGATATGGGACCTGTTGGAGGTGGCTCGCATCGAGGCTGGGACGCTGTCCCTGGCTCCCGAGCCGACGGACCTGTCTTTTCTTGTGGGACAGGCCCAGGCGTCATTCAAGGAAGGGGGGGCCGGAAATCCTGTGGAGGTTGACATTCCCCCGGACCTGCCCCAGGTCGCGGCGGACCGGCAGCGGGCGCTCCAGGTGCTGGACCGCCTTCTGTCCAACGCCGCAGGCCACTCCCCGGAGGATTCGGTCATCACGGTGAGCGCCCGCCTGGAGGACTCGCACGTGGCGGTGTGCGTTGCCGAGCATGGCCGGACATACCCTCCCCAACCCTTGCCGCTGCTGTTCCACAGGCTCTCCGTTGCGGGAAGCAGGGGCGAGAGCGTGGCCGGGGGTGAGGCCCTGGGCCTGTCGGTGTGCCGGGGGATCGTGGAGGCCCACGGGGGCCGCATCTGGGTCGAGAACGACGGCCCGGACCCGGGGTCCCGCTACATCTTCACCCTGCCGGTCGCCGAGGGAGGTGCTCAGCTCAGTACGGAACAGGCGGGGCTGTCTCCCGACGGCATCCGGCGTGCTGGAAGGGGCCTGGGGCGGGTGCTGGTGGTGGAGGACGATCCCCAGGTGCTGTGGCACGTGCGCAACACCCTGACGGAGGCCGGCTACACCCTCGCAGCCACGTGGGACCCGGAGGAGGTGGAGCGTCTCATCGCGTCGGAGCGGCCCCACCTGGTGTTGCTGGACTCGGCGATGACCGGGACCGACGGATCGGGGCTGATGAAGCGCATATCGAATGTGACCGACGCGCCGGTCGTGCTGCTGTCGGGGCACGGTGGAAGCCAGGAGACGGACATTGCCCTGGCCTTCGAGAGTGGCGCGGACGACTACATCGCCAGGCCCTTCTCGCCCTCTGAGCTGGTGGCCCGGGTGGGTGCGGCATTGCGGCGTCGGGACGCGCCGGGAAGGGTGCCGCACCAGGGGTCCTTCCAACTGGGAGAACTGACCATCGACTATTTTGG
>DAOUJG010000024.1:0-74142 GCA_034423015.1 Dehalococcoidia bacterium
GACGTAGTAGTAACCCGGGCCCAGGAGCTGGTAGCGGGAGGACTTCTCCGTGTAGGAGCCCAGGCGGTTGTCCTCCAAGGTGTCGCAGGCCAGGCGGGAGACGTTCTCCACGGCCATGTGCAGGACGGCGTGCTCGGCCACCGAGGCGTGGCCGTACCCCAGCACCCACCGCTCGTGGAAGCTGGCCGCCGTCTCCCGGCTGACCTGCTGGGCTATCTCATCGAAGGGCTCGGGCCGCCGGGAGGTCATCGCGAACACCACGGCGATCTGCTCCTCGGTCAGGTCCCTGGGGCTAAGGGGGTATACGCGGCGGGGGTGGGCCGTCTCGTCGCCTGTGGACACGGTCTGTGCGGATGACATCCAGATGCCTAGAGCAGCAAGCTCACCGGGTTCTCCAGGTGGGCCTTGACGTCCATCAAGAACCTGGCCCCCTCGGCACCGTCGGCCACCCGGTGATCCACGGACAGGGTGGCCTTCATCACGTGTCCCACGGCCACCCTGCCGTCGCGCACCACGGGCTGCTCCGCGACCCTGCCCACGGCCAGGACGGCGGCGTTGGGGGGATAGATAATGGCGGCGAAGCTGTCCACGTCGAACATTCCCAGGTTGCTGACGGCGAAGGTGCCGCCCGCGTACTCCTCCGCCCGCAGGGTGCCTCCGTGGGCGCGCTGCACAAGGTCAGCGCTGGCCGCCGCGATCTCGCGCAGCGACTTCTTCTGACACCCGGCGATGGCCGGCAGGATCAGGCCCTCCTCCAACGCGACGGCTATGGCGATGTTGACGTCACCGTGGAGCTCCAGGTGGTCACCCTCGAAGGACGCGTTGAACTTGGGGAACCTCACCAGGCTCATTGCCGCGGCCTTGACGATCAGGTCGTTGACGCTCACACGGGGCCCCTGTCCCTCCACCAGGGCATCGTTGAGCTGGGCCCGCAGGTCCACGGCCCTGTCCATGTCTATCTCGGAGGTGACGTAGAAGTGGGGCGTCTCCCGCTTGCTCCGGGAGGTGACCCCGGCGATGGCCTGTCGCATCCGCGACAGGTCTATTCTGCCTCCTGCGGCAGTGGCGTCTGGGGCCCGCTGCGCTTCTTCGTGGGCCAGTACGTCGGCCTCGGTCACGCGTCCACCGGGCCCGGTGCCCGTGACCGCCGCCAGGTCTATCCCCCTCTCCCGGGCCAAGCGGCGGGCTATGGGGCTGGCCCTGACCCCCGAAGGCGGGGCGGCAGGAGCGGCGGCCGCCTCCGGTCCCGGCCCGGACTCACGGGCGCCGGCGGGCTCCTCGCTTCCCTGGGAAGGAGAAGAAGGCTGCGGGGACGGCAACGCCTCCACCGGCGGGGCCGCCTCTCCGGGCTCGGTTATCACCGCGAGCACCTCTCCCACGGGGACGGCGCGCCCCTCCTCGACCACTATCCTCCCCAGGACGCCGTCCCAGAAGGACTCCATCTCCACGGTGGCCTTGTCGGTCTCGATCTCGGCGATGACGTCCCCCCGGGACACCAAGTCCCCCTCGGCCTTGTGCCAGCGGACCACGGTGCCTTCCCGCATGTCGTAGTTCATCCGCGGCATCACGATCTGGGTCGCCAAGGTCGCCTCCTGACTCGGGCGTGGGGTGGACGGCGGACCGCCCGCGTCACGGGCAATTCTACACCAAGGGCGGCCCCGATTGAAGCCCCGCTTTGCTGTACCCACCCCCCTACACAAACCGAGCCGCCGGGCATCTTACCGGCGGCTCTGGCAGTCGGGGTCTTTCGCGGCACGGGCAGGGGTTAGAGCATCCGCTGGATGATCTTCTCCCCCTGCTCCTTGGTCAGCCCGAGGGACTTGAACGCCAGGGGCCCCTCCTCCAGCACCGGCTCCCTTTTGCCCAGGGTGGGTATCTCCTCCTTGAAGAACAGGCCCGTGTAGATCTTGTCTCCCCAGGCCATGGCCTTCTCACAGGCCAGCCTCCAGTCGGTGGGATCGTGCTCCTCGTCCTCCAGCTTGGCAACCCGGTCTTTGAAGAAGCTGTGTCCGTTGTCGTGGTTGAAGGTGACGCAGGGACTGAACACGTCCACCAGAGCGAACCCCTCGTGCTGTATGGCGTCGATGATGAGCTGGGTCAGATGCCGGATGTCGCCTGAGTAGCCCCTGGCAACATAGGTCGCGCCGTTCATTATGGCCGACGTGATGGGGTTCACGGGCATCTCCACACTGCCGAAGGGAGAGCTCTTGGTGCGCATGCCTATGCTGCTGGTGGGGGAGAGCTGGCCGGTGGTCAGCCCGTAGATCTGGTTGTTCATGACGACGTACGTCAGGTCCACGTTGCGGCGGGCGGTGTGCACGAAGTGGTTGCCGCCGATGCCGTAGCCGTCCCCGTCGCCGCCCGTGGCAATGACCGTCAGCTCGTGGTTGGCCATCTTGGCGCCGGTGGCCACGGCCAGGGCGCGGCCGTGAAGGGTATGCATGCCGTTGCCGTTGAAGTATCCCGGCAGGTTGGACGAGCACCCGATGCCGCTGACGGTGAGTATCTCGTGGGGCCTCAACCCAAGGGAGGCGCACGCCCTTTGCAGGCTGTTCAGCACCCCAAAGTCGCCGCACCCGGGGCACCAGTCGGGATCGACCGGCCCCTTGAAGTCCTTGGCGGTTAGCTGTACAACTGGTTCGCCTTCGGCCACGCCGACGGTAGCTGCCATTCTGTCACCTCTCCTATACCATGACTTCCTGATAGGGCACGTAGCACGTGGTCTTGCCAGCCATCAGCTCCAGCACTCCGTCCACGATGTGGTGGGGCATGAAAGGCTCGCCGTCGTACTTCCGGATGTGTCCGTCCACGTTCAGGCCGGTCTCGCTGCGCATGTACCTGAAGAACTGGCCGGAGTAGTTGTTCTCCACGACGATGGTCCGCTTGCACTTGGACACGATGTCCACGACGGCCTCGCCGTTAAACGGGACTATCCACTTTATCGGTAGCTGGTTGGCGGTAACCCCCTTGTCGGCCAGCTGGACTATCGCCTCCTTGATCACCCCGTAGGAGGAGCCCCAGCCGATGAGGGTCACGTCGGCGTCCGCCGGGCCCTCGATGGCGGGCGGCGCGACCTCCTTGATGATCCCCTGGAACTTGCGGGCCCTCTTCTCCACCATCTTGCGGCGCTTGTGGGGGTTGGTGAACTCGTCGCTGATGAGCACCGAGTCCTCGTCGTGCTCGTCGGTGGCGACCACGTGCACGTACCCCTCCAACCCCGGCAGGGCCCGGGGGGAGATGCCGCTCTCGGTGTCGGCGTAGCGCTTGTAGCCGTCGGTGTCCGAGGGCTCCATGATGATGCCTCCCCGGTCGATCTTCGGCTGCATGTCCACGTCCGCCGGGTCGAAGCTGAACCTGCCCTCAGAGATCAGCAGGTCGGATATGACTATCCCGGGGCACTGGGCCTTGTCGACCAGGTTAAAAAGCTCGGGGATGGTGTTGAAGGCGTCCAGGGCGTCCTTGGGAGCGACTATGAACCGCTCGAAGTCCCCCTGGCTGGCGCCCAGGGCCTGCCACAGGTCTCCCTGCTCCGTCTTGGTGGGCACCCCGGTGGAGGGGCCAGCCCGCTGCACATCGATGAACACCACCGGGATCTCCATCATAGCGGCGCTGCCCACGGCCTCGGTCATGAGGGCGAACCCGCCCCCGGAGGTGGCGCACATGGCCCGGACGCCCGTGTGGGCGGCGCCGATGGTCATGTTGGCGACGCCGATCTCGTCCTCCACCTGCCGGACCATGATGCCCAGGTTGCGGGCGTTCTGGGCCATCCAGTGGAGCACTCCTGTGGAGGGGCTCATCGGGTAGGCCGCGTAGAACTTCACCCCGGCCGCCGCCCCGCCCATGGCCAGCGCCTCGTTGCCCGACCAGACCGCCTGGGGCGTTGAGCCCATGGGCGCGGCCATGGGGAAGGGCTCGAAGTTGGACTCGGCATAGTCGAAACCGGCCCGGGCCACCCTGACGTTCTCCTCCACCACCGACTCGCCCTGGCGCGCGAACCGCAGCCTCAGGCTGTCCTCGAGGATGCTGAACTCCAGTCCCATGAGGGATATTATGGACCCCACGGCCACGGTGTTCTGCATCAGGCGGTTGCGGCTGTTGGTCAGCTCTCCCACGGGGAGCGGGCACAGGTGAGCGCCCTCCTGGGCGTCGCCCGGCTTGATGTTGTCACCGTTGTACACCACACGGCTTCCCCGGCCCATGAGGCCCAGGTGGCGGTCCATCGTGTCCTGGTTCAGGCACAGCAGCAGGTCCATGGAGTCCCCGTGGCTGTACAGCTCCTCGTCGGAGACACGCACCACCAGGAAGATGTGCCCGCCCCGGATGATGGACTGGTAGGCGTTGTAGGTGTTGAGATGGAGGCCGCGGCGGACGAATATCCGGGCCAGGATGTCGCCGGGGGTGGCGATGCCCTGTCCGGCCTCACCGCCGATGCCCATCGCGAAGTCGTAGTTTCTAGAGCCCATGTGCCCACCCCTCCTTAGAGGTCGATCGTGCCGACGGTCCTTCGGCCCCAGGGCCGCCGGCTCCCGTTATTGTACAGGATAGTGACGAGAAACTACAGATGGCCCGTCCCGTCAGTTGTGTACCGCCCTTCCCTCGGCGGCCAGCGCCGCCTCCTTCACCGCTTCGGAGAGAGTGGGATGGGAGTAGACCATCCACCCCAGCTCCAGGGTGGTCCCCTCGAGGAGGCGGGCGATGGAGAGCCCGGCCAGCATCTCGGTCACCTCGGGCCCCACCATGTGAGCCCCCAGGACCTCGCCATACTTCTCCTCGACCACCAGCTTGACCAGCCCGGCCGTCTCCCCGATGGCGGCGGCCTTTCCGCTGGCCTTGAAATGGAACTTGCCCACCTTCACGCCGTAGCCCTGGTCCCGGGCCTGCTGCTCGGTGAGCCCGAAGCTGGCCACCTGGGGCACACAGTAAGTGGCCCGGGGCATATTCACGTAGTCCAGGGGTTGGGTCTCGACGCCGGCGATGGTCTCCACGGCGGCAACCCCCTGGGCCGAGGCCACGTGGGCCAGGGGCAGCTTGCCGGTGACGTCCCCTATGGCGTAGATGCCCGGCACGTTGGTGGCCATCCCGTCGTCCACCTGCACCGTACCCCGGTCCATGGCGACGCCCAGCCGCTCCAGGCCCATGTCCTCCACGTTGGGCTGGACGCCGATGGCCACCAGGACCTTGTCGCAGTCGATCTCTGCGGCCCCTCCATCAGACTCCAGGGAAAGGCGCACTCCCCCGTTGGAGTGGGTGAGCTGGGTGACCCTGGACCCGGTGTTGAAGGTGACCCCCTCTCGCGACAGGGCCCGCTCCAGCGCCCTGCTGATCTCCTCGTCCTCGTTGGGAACGATCCTGGGCAACACCTCCACCACGGTAACTTTCACCCCATAGGCGTTGTACAGGTACGCGAACTCCATCCCGATGGCCCCCCCACCGACGATCACCACCGATTCCGGGAGCTGCCGCAAGGCCAGAGCATGGCGGCTGGTCATCACAACCTCGCCGTCGATGGGAAGGGAGGGAATGGTCCGGGGCCGGGCCCCGGTCGCCAGGACGACGTTCTTCGCCTTGAGGACCCTGCCGTCGGGGGAGACCTCGATGGTCTGACCGTCTCTGAGGGAGGCCTCGCCCCTGATGTGGTCCACCTTGTTCTTACGAAGGAGGTAGGCGATCCCCTTGGTGTTGCGGTCCACCACCAAGCGGCTGCGGTCCACCGCCTTGGAGTAGTCCACCCGCAGGTTGTCGAACTCGAAGCCGAACTCGCCTGCCCGGTGGAGGAGGGAGAGTACCTCTGCATTCCTGAGCAGGGCCTTGCTGGGGATGCACCCCCAGTTCAGGCAGACGCCCCCCAGCTCCTCCCGCTCTACGACGGCGGTGCGCAGCCCAAGCTGGGCCGCCCTGATGGCCGCAACGTAGCCGCCGGGCCCCGCCCCTATGACGGCTACGTCATACTCTTCGGCCATCCCCACCTTCCGGCTCCCATTGAGTGACACATTATAACGCTGGCCGTCAGGCTGTTCAAGCTAGACGGGCGGGACTATAATGGTGCCACCTCGCAGCCGGGGGAGCGTTGCAGGTGCCGCCGGCCCCAAAGGAGAAGGCGATGGCCGCAGCAGGCAGCGGGTTCCGAGTCCTCGTCACCGACTACGTATGGCCCTCCGTCGACCCCGAGCGGGAGGTGCTGGCCGCCATAGGGGGAGAGCTGGTGGTCGCCCCCGACGGCAGCGAGGAGACCCTGGCCGCCCTGGCCGAGGACGTGGACGGCATCCTCACCTGCTTCGCCCAGGTCACACCCAAGGTCGTGGAGGCCGCCAGGCGGTGTGTGGTCATCGGCCGCTACGGGGTCGGGGTGGACAACATCGCCGTGGACACGGCGACTCGCCTGGGCATACTGGTCACGTGGGTGCCCGACTACTGCGTGGACGAGGTCTCGGACCACGCCCTGGCGCTGCTGCTGGCCTGGAACCGCCGCATCAACCTCTTCGACTCGTCGGTGAAGGCCGGCCGCTGGCACGTGGAGCTGACCATGCCTATCCACCGGCTCAGGGGAAGGACGATGGGCATCATCGGCCTGGGCAGGATAGGGAGAGCCCTGTCGCGAAAGGCGGGCGCCTTCGGCATGGAGGTGATGGCCTCGGACCCCTTCGTCTCCGTGGAGGACGCGGCGGCCGCCGGCGCACGCCTGGCGGACGTGAATACGCTGTTGGCGGAGTCGGACTTCGTCTCCGTCCACACTCCCCTGACCCCCGAGACCCGAAACCTCATCGGCAAGGACGCCCTGGACAGGATGAAACCGTCGGCGTTCCTCATCAACGTGGCCCGAGGGGCCCTGATCGACGAGGACGCCCTCTACGAGGCCCTGAAGGAGAAGCGCATAGCCGGCGCCGGCCTTGACCTCCTGGTGGAGGTCCCCCCGCCCCCGGACCACCCTCTGCTGGGCCTGGACAACGTCATCGTCACGCCCCACGTGGCGTTCTTCTCCCGGGAGTCGGTGAGGGAGCTCCAGGTGCGGGCCACGCAGGAGGTGGCCCGGGTCCTGACGGGACGCATGCCCGACAACACCGTCAACCCGCAGGTCCTGACCCAGGACAACAACCGCACCAGCCTGGGATAGCGAGGACGTGATGGCCGGCGCTGAGTATACCCCCGGGCCCTGCGCCAGGTGCGGCGAGACGCTGGAGCCGGGAGCTTCCTTCTGCGGCAGCTGCGGGACCCGCGTCGCCCCGGTCCCCGGGGGTGGGCGGGTCACCCTTGAGTTTATGGGCACCACGTCCCAAGCGTACGTTTGGGTGACCTGGCTGGTCCTGCTTTCGCTGCTGGTCATTCCCACCGGCTGGGGTGTGGCCTCGCTGAGTCGGTGGTACGTAAGGAACGTGCGGTTCAGCGACGGCACCTACGCCTGGTTCGAGGGGTACGGCAGCCAGATCTGGTGGTATTTCGTCGTTCAGGGCCTATTGAGTCTCCTGGGCAACTACTTTCGACTCCTGCCCCTGAGCCTGGCTTCCATATTCGTCGATGCTTGGGTCAACTTGATGGTCCTGCGCTGGTTCGCACGAAACTCGAGGCTGAGCAGCGGGGAGCGTCCGAGGTTCACTGGCACGTACTGGCCTCTGCTGGCGTTCTCCGTACTGCTGGTGCTCTCCTTCTTCACCATCATAGGCTGGGCATGGGTCCTGTCGGGCCTCATGGGGTGGATATGCCAGAACATGCACATCGGCTCCAGGCAGGGGCTGTTCGTCGGCAACGGTCTGACATTCCTCTGGCGGGGCGTCGTGGCGATACTGGCCAGCCTGCCCATCGTCACCATACCCTGGGCATGGCTCTGGTTCGCCAAGTGGCTGACGAGATGCGTCGTCTTCGAGGACCGCGCCGCACCGACGGTCCACGCCTAGGGATGCTCTGAACAACCCTGGGCCCCTGCCGTAGACTCCCCATCGGGCGGGGAGCCCATGTGCCGGTCGAACCACGCCAGCGTCCGGCTGAGGTACTCCTCCCTCAGCCTTGGATGCCCCGTACGGAGCAGCCCGTGGGATGCGCCGGGGAACCGGACGAGCTCCACCGCCTTGCCCAGGCGCTTCAGGGCCACGAAATACTGCTCGCTCTGCTCGATGGGGCAGCGCCGGTCCTCCTCGCCGTGGAGCAGCAGCACCGGCGTTTCGACGCGGGCGGCGTAGGTCAGGGGGGAACGCTCCCGCATCGCCTCCTCCGCATCCACCATCCTGCCGCCCCACTGGCGCTCCCCGAAGCTGACGCCGATGTCCGACGTGCCGTACATGCTGGTCAGGTCGATACACGGCGCGCCCACCACTGCGGCGCCGAAGCGGTTGTCGTGGCCGACGACCCAGCTGCTCATGTACCCCCCGTAGCTGTACCCGTGGAGTCCAAGCCGCGCCGGGTCGATGTCCGGGCGGGCGCACGCCTCCTCCACCGCGCTGATGATGTCCAGGTAGTCCTCTCCTCCCCAGTCCCCCAGCACGGCCTTGAGGAAGTCGGCGCCGTAGGTGGAGGAGCCCCTGGGGTTGACGCACAGCACGGCGTATCCCGCCGTCGCCAGCACCTGCTGCACGGGGTTGAAGGCGTCGTAGAAGGACCCGTGAGGCCCCCCGTGAATGTCCACCACCAGCGGATGCCGACGACCCTGGTCGTGGTCGGGCGGCAGCAGGAGGCGGCTCTCTATCTCCACCCCGGCGCGGGAGTGGACCAGCTTTTCCAGCCGCGCCGTGGGACGCTCCCGGTGGTAGCCGTCGTTGTAGCCGGTGATGCGCCTCGACGAGCCCGCTGGGAGGTCCACCAGGTGCAGGTCGCCCGAGGAGGCCGGCGACGACGCCGCCACTACCGCGGACCTCCCCTGGAGGTCCCAGGTCACTGAAGCGAGCTGAAGGCCCCCGCCCCAGATGCGCCTCACGTCGTCGCCCGAGGGGCTGACATCATACACGTGGGACTCGCCCCGGGAGTCAGCGATGAAGAGGATGCGCCCGTCCTCGGTCCATGCCAGCTCGGCCGCCGAGGTCACCGGCGCGAACCCGGCAACGGGCTTTATACCGTCGTTGGTCAGGCGTCTGCGCGAGCCGTCGGGCTCGATCACGAAGACCCATCCCTGCCACCCCGCCTCCACGGCAGGGTCGTCCGATGCCACCAGGGCGACCCGGTCTCCCGCCGGCGACCAGGTGATCCCGGCCACGCTGGGAAGGTCCCCGGACAGCAGCGCCGCCTCTCCGCCTTCCGAGGGCGCCGCGTAGGCCTCGGTGTGGGGCACGAAGTCCCGGTCGTCCCGGCGGTTGGAGATGAAGGCGATCCTGGACGCGTCGGGAGACCACACCGGACCGTGGTCGTCCCAGTCCCCCTCGGTGACCTGGGTGACCTGCCCGCCGGCTGCGTCGATGGTGAAGATGTGGCTGTGGGCGTCCCCCCTCCAGCCCAGGGTGTCGGACCGGTACCGGATGCGCCGCACCACCGTCACCCGGGGAGCTGCCGCCGCGTCGTGGCCCTGCGGGGCCCGGTCCGGGTCGTCATCGGACACCAGCGCCAGCCGGAGAGAGTCGGGGGACCAGGCGTACGACCTGACTCCGAGGGGCATCTCGGTAAGCTGCCGCGGCTCGCCCCCCGACAGGGACATCAGCCACACCTGGGCCTTGCCCCCCTCGTCGGGCCTGAGGAAGGCCAGGGAACGCCCGTCGGGAGAGAAGCGCGGGGCGGTGTCCCTTGGGCCCCGGGTGAAGGGCGCCGCTTCCTCTTGCGACGTGTCCCCCTGGGACATGTCCATCACCATTACCTGTGAGTGGGTCTCCATCGACTTCCTGTCCACCGAGGACCGTACGAAGGCGACGCGACACCCGTCGGGCGAGATGCAGGGCTCCGCGACAGTCACCAGGTGGTACACCAGGTCGGGGGATATGGGCCTGGGCATGGCTCCCTCCTCTAGCGGCCGGCGTACAGGGCCGCCGGCATGGGCTTGAACATGCATCCTTCGACGAACAGGTCGAAGAAGTCCTCGGTGACCTCCAGCTCGACATGCTCGACCCGGGAGGCCAGCTCCTCGGCCCGGCGGCGCATCTCCCCCGAGACCAGCATCATGGTGGCGCCTTCCAGCGCCGTGTTGCCGGCCTTGACGATCTTCTCGGGCGGAAAGTCGGCGATGAAGCCAATGGCGGCGGCGTTCTCGGCGTTCACATAGTTGGCGAAGCCCCCGGCCAGGTACAGGGTCCTGATGCCCTCCACCGGCACGCCGTACCGGCGGAGGACGATGAGCTGCCCGCAGTAGTTGGCTGCCTTGGCCTGGGCCAACGCGCTGACGTCGGCCCTGGACAGGGACATGCCCATCTCGGGCGCGAAGCTGAAGTGGGTGGCGCCGCCGGGATAGACGCCCAGTTCGGTCATGCGCCCCGTGCGCCGCAGCTCCGCCAGCAGGTCTATGAGGCCGGACCCGCAGATCCCGCGGGGCTCCCCGCCGCCGATGGTCCTGTAGCGGGGCCGGTCCTCTTCGATCCAAACCGCCTCCACCGCCCCGTCGTAGCCCGGCATCCCGTAGGTGACGTGCCCCCCCTCGAAGGCGGGCCCGGCGGGACAGGACGCGGCCATGAGCCGGTGACGGTTGCCCACCACCACCTCGGTGTTGGTCCCCACGTCCACCAGCATGACCACGTCGTCCTCCCGGTCCATCCCCAGAGCAAGCATGCCGGCCGCCACGTCGGCTCCCACGTGGCAGCCCACCAGCGGGCCGCCGTACACCCGGGCGTCCGGGAAGACCTGGAGGCCCAGGTCCCGCGCCGTGGCGCGCAGGGCCGTGGAGCGACGTCGGCCATCCTCCACCTCCAGCTCGGTGATGGACTTGTAGGGCTTCTCTCCGATGGTCTGGACGTCCAAGCCGAAGAACAGGTCGCGCATGGTCGAGTTGCCCACGACGACCACCTCGTAGATGAGCCGCCTCCGCACCTTGACCCGGCGGGCCATGTCTCGTATCTCGAAGTTCAGGGACGAGACGATGGCCTTCTGCAGCTCCCCCCGGTCCTCTTCCCCGTCGTAGGAGATGCGGTGCATGACGTCGCTGCCGCCGAACCTCTGAGGGTTCTCGAAGGAGCCCGTGTACAGCACGCGGCCCATCTCCAGGTCTACCAGGTTGAACACCACCGTGGTCGTACCCACGTCGACGGCCAGGCCACAGATCCGCCCCCGGTAGTCGTCGATGGGCCGGTCCCCCTGGTACACGCGGCCTCCCCGCCGCACCGTCTCGGGCTCCGGGTCCGCGTGGCGGCCCAGGGAGCTGGTGAGAATCTTGGGCTGGCGCCGGAGCAGGGCGAACTCGACATGCGCCTCGGGGTCCAGCACCGTTGCCTGGCACGCCAGGCGGTAGCTGCCCCGGAGGAAGCTCTCGGCGTCGGTGGCGGGGGTGAGGGCGTCCATGCCCCTGCGAACCTCGACGACGCACTCGTGGCACTCGCCGTTGCGTCCGCAGGAGGTGGGCACCCGCAGGCGCAGGGCGTCGGCGTGGTCGAAAAGGGTGCATCCCCGGCGGAGGGGCAGCTCGCGCCCGCTATGGGAGAGGGGCGGCACGGCTCACCTAGAAGCCGCCGGGGAAGGGACGCGGCGGCAGGGTGGGACCTCGGGCCGGACTAGAGTTCCCACGCGCTGCGGTAGTCCAGGTTGTCGCTGCCGGTGCACAGGGGCAGCTCCCCGGGAACGTCGGAGCGGAGCTGGTTGCGGCAGCCGAACCCAGCGGTGCAGCGGTCCAGCCGGTCCTTGTAGGGGCATCTCCAGGTGGACACTTGGGTGGCCACGTCCCCCATGTCCTTGTAGATGTCCCACAGGCGGGACAGGCTGGCCTTCAGCGCCTCCCGGTCCACACCCTCCTGCCCCGGCAATCCTCTACCTCGACTCCACGGGCTCCGGGGCCGGCTCCTCGATACCCAGGAGCTCCTTGGCCTTCTCCACGCAGGCGATGGCGTCCTTGCCGTAGCCGTCGGCGCCCATGTCGTCGGCGAACTCCTGGTTCACGGGCGCGCCGCCCACCATCATGCGCACCGAGTCGCGCAGTCCCTCGTCCTCGAAGGCCTGGATGGTGCGGCCCATGTTGGGCATGGTGGTGGTGAGCAGCGCCGACATGCCCACGACGCGAGCGTCGTGCTCGTAGACGGCGTCGATGAACTCCTGGGGCTTGGTGTCCACACCCAGGTCGTGGACGGTGAACCCGGCGCCCCGGAGCATCATGATGCAAAGGTTCTTGCCTATGTCGTGGAGGTCGCCCTTGACCGTGCCCATGATGACGGTGCCCAGGGGCTCGATGCCCGAGGCCGAGAGGATGGGCTCCAGGTGGGCCATGCCCGCCTTCATGGCCCTTGCGGCGACCAGCACCTCGGGGACGAAGATGATGTTGTCGCGGAACTTGACGCCGACCACCGCCATGCCCGAGACGAGGCCGTCGTCCAGGACGGTGTTGGCGGAGAAACCCTCATCCAGCGCCTGCCTGGTCATCCGGTCGACGGCGTGCTGGTCGCCCACGATGAGGGCGTGGGCCATGGTCTGCATCAGCGGGTCGGCGGCGCTGAAGGCCCGCTGGAGCCTCTCCAGCTCCTGGGGGCGGGTCACATACTCCAACTCGGCCTTCAGGCCCTCGTCGACTATAGCCATGCAGGGATGCCCCTTTCGGGCAGACTCCGGCTACAATTATTGACCCCTGGCCTCGCCTTTGTCAACGAAACAGGCGCGGGCACGAGGGAAGCGCCCACCTAGTCGAACCGTGAAGGGGGATAGAGGCCGGACCAGGGGAGGAAGACCCGGAGGAGGTCTTCGGCTTCGGGGACGGTGTTCCGGCTGCGGCACCTATCCAGGTAGCGATGGACCGACATGAAGTTGGGGAGCCGGAAGCCAGCGGCGACCACCCGGTGTATGAAGGGATGGGTCTCCGGCAGAGGCCGGGGGTAGGCGATGGCGACGTTCCACTCGAGGCAGAACTCGTCGGCCATGCGGCGGAGGCGGAGGACGGCGAGGGGAAGGGCCATCTTCCGGCGGACGGCGTAGACTCGGGCCCTCACGGCATTCATGTGGTGTTCACCTCTGGCTTTATTCGGGGGCGGGGTCTATTTGGGGGCAAGTCTACTTGGGGATGGGTGGACAGCCCACAGGGGGATGACCTCTTCCAGCTCCTGGACCTGCTTTCTGAGGGCCTCGATCTCGCAGATGCGGACGGCGAAGGACATGGCGTAGCGGGCGGCGCGGAGTCGGACGGCCTTGTCGGAGTCTTCCATGGCATCGGCCAGGACGGAGACGCTGCGGAGCATGAGTCCCTGGAGCTCCCGGCGGGCGAGCTGGGCCGACTCTTCGCGGAGGCGGGTGAGCTCTTCGCGGAACTCATCGTCTTCGATCCAGCGGTAGAGGGTGGTCTGCCCTATCCCAGAGGCACGGGCGGCTTGGGCCATGGTGGGGGAGGCGGCGATGATAGGGAGGGCGGACCGCTGGCGAGGTGTGAGTGCAGAATTCTCAGTTTCCCTCCCATTATCTCCCATTTTCTCCCGTTCGGAAGGGTTGGAGGTCGATGCCGACGGCTGGCCGGAGGGCTGTTTGCTCTTGATGCGGTCTTTTGGCATAGGGCTGCCTGTCGCCTCAGTGGCGGGGTTGGATTTGGAGTGGGGAGCGCCGTCGTTGTTGCCGGGAGGCTCCCTCACCGCTGCCCTCTCCCCAAGGAGAGGGAGATTCGACTGGCTCTAATGGTAGGACAGGCTTTGGGGGGTTGGGAAGGGGCGCGTGTCACACTGGGGGCCTGGGCGCGTGGACACGTGCAGGTGGTCTTGCCCGGCCGGCGTGTGAGAGGCGAAGAACCCGGTACCCGCCAGCATGGATGGACTCCTCGCTTCGCTACGCTCCATTGGGAATGACGAGAAAGGGGCAGGCGATGAGACAAATGTTGGCAATACGTGGTCTCTAGGATTACAATAGGACATGAAACACGCGACAATATCAAGACTGGAATGATCAGGATGACAAGAAAAGGAACTCGGGCCGAGGATATCAAGTCCTTCATCCTCAACAACGTGACAGAACATCCCAGCAGCATTGTCTCCGTTACAGCGGAGCGATTCCAGGTGAGCCGTCAGACTGTCTCCCGGTACGTCAAAACACTGGTGAACGAGGGCCAACTGAAGTCCGTGGGGAACACGAGGGCGAGGAAGTACGAGCTGGTCACAACCGTAAGCCACAGCGACAAGATAGCCGTGACCCCGGAGCTGGAAGAGCACATCGTTTGGCGTGAATCCATAGCGCCCTACCTCTCGGACGTGAAAGACAATGTCCTGGAGATATGCGGATATGGGTTCACCGAGATGGTGAATAACGTCGTGTCCCATTCCGACGCGACGGAGCTGACAGTATCGGTCGAGAGGGACCCTGTGACAGTCAGACTCATGGTGATCGATAATGGCATTGGCATATTCACGAGACTTCAGCAGGCTTTTGGCTACGACGACCCACGGCATGCCCTATTGGAGCTGAGCAAGGGCAAGCTGACATCGGACGCCGACCGACATACCGGTGAAGGGATTTTCTTTACATCGAGGATGTTCAACGATTTCTCGATCTGGTCTGGGAGTCTGTTCTACGCACGGCTCAATAGAGGCGATGACTGGCTGATAGAAGTGGAGGACCGCCGGAGCCGTGATGGGACTGTAGTCGATATGCGGATACTCACAGATTCGATGCTGACGACGCGCGCAGTGTTCGACGAGCATGCCACCGGCGACAGTTTTGACTTCTCGAAGACTCACGTGCCTATTTCGCTGGCTAGGTACGAGAGGGAATCTTTGGTGTCCAGGTCGCAGGCCAAGCGGGTACTGGCACGCTTCGATCGATTCGAGGAAGTCCTGCTCGATTTCCAGAGAGTCGAGCTCATTGGACAGGCATTTGCCGATGAGATATTCCGGGTTTTCCACCAGGAACACCCGGAGATTAATGTCATTCCTCTCAACGCATCGCCGGCGGTCAACAGGATGATCAGGAGAGTCAAGAGCCGTGTAGACCTGGGAACATCCCATCAGACATAGCTATGGCGCCCATACGTTGAAGTCCTCGAAGCTCGGCTGGCCATCGTGATCGCGGAAGTAGTCGCCCATCGCGCTGACGTTCCCCGAGTCGAGGTTGTGGCCCAGGTCCAGCTTGGCCACCAAACGTTCGTTGACGAAGAACCACCCGGACTCCTCGAACGCGATGACCACCAGGTGATTTCTACTCCGCAGGCTTATGCCCGTATCCCGAAGATAGCCTGACGCCACGTCTGTGTACTCGTTGTCACCAACGTCGCGGGTGTCGTGGAACCACCATGAGTTGTCGGTCAGGCCGATGACTTCCAGGCGGTTGACCTCTGGATTGCGAATCAAGAACCCATAGCTCCAGTCATTACCTCTGGGGTTAGCGAACTCGGCCTCCGCGAAGAAATCCCGAGTTTGAACACCACTTCGGTGTGTACCAATGTGACCAGGCTCCCTTTCCACCTTCCCGTCGGCGGGGCCGTAGCGCCTGGTCAACCGGTCGCCCCTGAAGTTCTCGAACCGGGTGACGGCTCCGGCGACCTCATCGCCTTCGAACGCCCCGGTGATGACGGCAACGTCGCCGGCACCGGTTACGTCCGATAAGTCGAGGTTGGAGACGAATTCGCCGTTGACGAAAAGCCAGCCGCGCTCTTGGATGGCCACGACCCTCAGGTGGTTGCGGCCCCCTGGGCCGGTGTTGAAGGTCGTCAGGGTCCCACTGCTAACTACTTCGCGAGGAGGCTCGTCTCCCACAATCAACGACCAACGCCGGTCGCTGGTAACTACGATGTGAATGGCTGGGCCAGTGGCCTTGTTCCGAAGGAAGAACCCATAGTCCCAGTCGTTGGAAGCCGCCGAATAAGGGTTGACAAACGTGGCTTCGACCATCATGTCGGCGATGGAGACGTCGGCGTACTCGGTCTTGATGAAGCCGCTGGACGGGTCGTGCGGGAGATCACCGTCGATGGGGCCGAAATCGTGGGTCTGCCCCGGTCCGGGCGTGGCCCCCGGCCGGCGGGTTGGCATGGGCGTGGGACCCGGGGTGCCGGCCTGAAGGGTGGGGATGAGCTGCTGCACCGTACTCTCGGATATGGCGAAGCCAACTCCCTCGACGGGCCTTCCGCTGTCCGTTTCCTCGTAACGAAAGGTGTTGATGCCCAGGATGCGTCCCGACGTCGACAGCATGGGACCACCGCTGTTGCCCGGATTGATAGCCGCGTCGGTCTGGATCACGAAGCTGAGGTACTCCGAATCGTAGCGCACCGCCGACACGATGCCGCGGGTCACAGTGGCCTCTCCCGGCAGCCCCAGGGGGTAGCCCATGGCCACGACCTCGTCCCCCGGCTGCAGGGCCACCGCGTCGCCGAAGGCCAGGGCCTCGAAGCTGCCGCAGCAGATGCTGACCACGGCCAGGTCGCGAACGCTGTCCGTCCCCAGGACCGTTCCGCTATAGGCGGCCGAATCGTTTACCGTGACGCTGACCCGCGCCTCGCCTTCTACGACGTGGTGGTTGGTAACAACGAACCCGGTTTGACCCTGGGTCTCAAAGATGACCCCCGAGCCGGACCCGAAACCGGTCTCGATTCGCACCACGGCGGGCCTGACTTGCCTCAGCATCGCGGTCAACAGGGCCGCGGGGTCCTTGGTGGGCGTGGGCACGGGCGTAGCAGTCGGGACCGGAGTGGGCGTGGGTACGGGCGTAGCAGTCGGGGTGGGGGTTGGAACGGGGGTTGGAGTGGGGGTTGGTGTGGGGACGGGCGTCGGCGTCGGAGTTGCCGTCGGCACTGGTGTCGCCGTTGGGGTGGGCGTCGGGGTCGGGGTCGGCGTGGGGGTAGGCATGGCGGCGACGGTGGCGGCCATGCGTGCCTCGACGGTGGCGTCGATGTCCGGCGTCGGGGTGGGAGTCTCAGTGGGCAGGGCGGCGGCCACGGCGGCCTCGACGGTGGCGCCCAGGTCCGGCGCGGCCGTGGGGGTGGCGGTGGGGGCGTGGGTGGGGCTCTCCCCGGCACAGGCCATTACCGCCAGCGGGACCAAGGCCAGGGCAAAAAGGCTCAGGACTCTCATTTTGGAATTACCCTGAACTCGTTGTTTGCAACCCTCAGTGTGCCATTCCGCAGCGTTCCGCCAATGTCGTTCCGAGGAGCGGAGCGACGAGGAACCTAAAATGTTTCCCCAGTGTCATCGTACCACTCAAGCGATAAGTCCTTCCACGTTGGATTGAGCGCCTCGATAAGGGCCGTTTTCTTGCTGCGACGCCATGCTTTGATTTGCTTCTCTGGGCGATCGCTGATGTGACGTCCGGGGTTTGGGCGTAGTATACAAGCCAGGTCACGTTGTATTTCTCAGTAAAGCCCGGCACGAGCTTGAGTTTGTGTTCGTATACACGTCTCACAAGATCGTTGGTGACGCCAACGTAGAGGGGGTCCTGGTGCTATTGGTCAGTATGTACACATGGTATGCGTGGAGCGGCTTTACTGGCATGGTTTTGTGATTCCTCGCTGCGCTCGGAATGACATGGGAGAGGGCTTCGGGATGACATGGGAGAGGGCTTCGGAATGACAAGCGGCTAATCCGTGCGTTGCCTGAGCCTACTCGTGCTCGCGGCACCAGTCCTTGACGGCCCTGGGGATCTCCAGCAGGTTCTCCAGCTTGCTTGCCAGGGGTATGGCGCACTCGGGGGCGATCATGTCCACCCCGGCGTCCATGCACCGGTACACCTCCGCCCGGACCTGCTCCGGGCCCCGGGCGTAGAGGGTCTCGGGGTTGTTGACGTTGCCAGCCAGGCGGATCCGCCCGGCGGCGATGTCCATGGCCTCCTGGGGGTCGTTCTTGGAGTCGAAATGAAAGCACGCCATGCCCGTCTGGGCGACGTAGTCGAGGCGGTCCAGTGTGTTGCCGCAGATGTGCAGGATGAGGGGGCAGGGGATGCGCTCGGCCATCTCCTGGTGTATCTCCAGCAGGAACTTGCGGTAGTACTCGCCGCTGACCAGGTCCCCCGTGGCGTGGTCCGGGAAGGTGAGGGCGTCGGCCCCCGCTTCGATCTGGGCCAGGGCGAACAGGACGGATATCTCCTTCATCAGGTCCAGGCACCGGCGTGTCTTGTCGGGGTCGTCGATGGACATGAGCAGGAAGTTCTCGACGCCGAAGACGTGGTAGCCAAGGGTCCACGGCCCCATGGCCTTGCCGATGATGGCCGCCTCGCCGCCGTACTCCCGTTTCAGTATCTCCAGGGACTTCAACACGCAGCGGTTGTCGGGGTGGTCCAGGAACCCCTCGGGTATGCGCACGTCCTCGGGCTCGCGCCAGATGGGGTTGTACATGCGGACGGTGGGCCAGTTGTCCTTCTCCTCCCACTGCATCTCACAGCCCAGGGCGGAGGACTCCTGGATGATGGAGAAGACGGGCATGATGCTGTCGAAGCCCAGCTCGGTGTAGCCGGTGGCGGCCAGCCGGGCGTTCATCTCCGGGTCCCTGCAGGCGTCGGGGAAGGGGGCGTCCACCAGGTCCATGAGCTCGACGGTGGCGACGCTGGTGGGGTTGGACACTGGAGGCCTGTCCACGGGCTTTCCCGCCAGGGCGTTGAGCACCCGTTCCCGGGGTTTCATGGTCTCTACGAGGGCCATGGTGTACACCTCCCTGGTCCTCCGGGGAGAGGAGGAGATTGTATCTGAGGGACACCCTCAGACTCCCGGCATAGGGGCTCCGCCCCTCTGCACTCCGCGGTCTACGTTGGCGTGAACCCGGCGGTGCCGGTGGTGAGCTGGCCCCGAAGGGCGGCGGACTCCAGCATGTCCTCAACCATGCTCACGTTGCGGGCGTAGGGCAGGAGGAGCCGGGCCAGCCGGTCGTGGCGGGCGCCGCAGGGGAAGGAGACCTCCCCCTCACCGACCACCTCGGCCTCGCCATACCGTCTGAAGCCCGATGCAACGGCCCGCACACGGGCCGCCGCGTTGGGGGCCTCTCCCTCGGCGGATACCCGGTAGACCCACCGGCCCCCGGACTCGGCCCCGGCGACGTCGAGCATCAGGCCCGACCGGGTATCCTTGACCGGGCCGTCGGGCGGGGAGAAGTCCGGGGCCTTCTCCACGGCCTGCATCAGCAGGAACCTCAGCGGACGGCCGTGGAGGTCGCCGCAGGGGAAGGTCGCCTGGTTGTGCCTGCCCTCCACGGGCGACATCCCTCCCAGCTCCACCAGCCGGTCCCGGACCTGCCGGAGGCGGTCCTCCACGCCCGGGCGCCGGCTGAAGCTCCACACTGTGGCGACTCGGTCCCTGGCATAGAGGCCCACGCTGATGCCGTGGAAGTGGGGGTCCATGGGCGCCAGCTCCAGGCACCGGCCGTACTCAGCCAACACCTGGGCCGCGCGGCCCCGGCCCGCCTCGCTTACATGGGTCATGGCTCTCTCTCGGCGCCGTCCAACGGCCCTAACCCCGCAGCCGGCCGGACAGGGCCCGGATGTGGTCGGGGGTCGTGCCGCAACAGCCGCCGACGATGCTCACGCCCTCGTCGACCAGCGCCTGGAACCTCTCGGCCATCCAGTCCGGCCCCTCGGGGTACACCACCTCGCCGTTGCGCAGCTCGGGCAGGCCAGCGTTGGAGTGGATGAGCATGTAGCCGTCGGTGGCCTGCCGCATCTCCCGGGCCACGGCCAGCATGCCCTCGATGCCGTTGCCGCAGTTGGACCCCACCACGTCGGCCCCGGCGGCGCTCAGCTCCGCCGCCGCCCGGGCGGGGGTGACTCCCATCATTGTGAAGAACCCCCGGGGCCCCTTGTCGAACACCATGGTGGCGATGGCCGGCAGGTTGGTGTTCTCCTTCACCGCCCTGACAGCAAGGGTGGCCTCTTCCAGGGCAGTCATCGTCTCGACCACCACCGCGTCGGCCCCTCCAGCCTCCAGGGCGGTGACCTGCTCCACGAAGGCCTCGAGCATCTCCTCCTGAGTCACCTCGCCCAGGGGCTCCAGGAACTCTCCGCTGGGCCCCACGGAGCCCACGACGTAGCCGCCGGGGAGAGCGGCGCTTCTGGCGTGCTCGGCGGCCAGGCGGTTGAGCTCCAACACCCTGTCGCCGTAGCCGTACTTCTTGAGCATGAACCGGTTCCCGCCGAAGGAGTTGGTGAGCACCATGTCGGACCCGGCCTCGAAGTAGTCGGCGGCCATGCCCCTGACCAGCCCAGGGCGGCCCGCGTTGAGCTCCTCGGGGCAACCGCCGGGCTCCAGCCCCCGGGCCTGCAGGTAGGTGCCCGTGGCGCCGTCGGAGATGAGGACGTCCCCCCGGGCAAGCCGCTCCATGATCGTTGGGCCCACAGCCTTCACCGGCAGCGGTCTAGGCGTTCCAGCTCTTCATGTTCTCCCGGAACTTCTTGGGGGCGAAGAGACGGAGGGATATGATGGTCCCGTACATGATGGACCCTATGACGGCGATAACGTTCAGGAAGGGCCCCGCGTAGGCCACGGCTATCCCTATGACCACGGCCCCCGCGGAGAGTGATCCCATTGCCTTTGTGAGCCCCACCGGCGCCGCCAGCCCTGTACGCATCCCATATCCTCCTGCTCTTGGCCGGCAGAACGCGAAGACAGCCGGCTCTCTGGCGGATATTGTATCACGAAAGGCACGGTTGCGGGTCGGGCGGGGAGCCCTGTCCCTTGACAGGGACGGCGCGTGTGCGCCTACAATGAGGCGCTATGCCTTACAGGGACCTGCGGGATTTCGTTGCCCACCTGGAGGACCGCGGCGACCTGAAGCGGATATCCGCCCCCGTCAGCTGGGACCTGGAGATCACGGAGATCTGCGACCGGACGGTCAAGAGCGGGGGACCCGCCCTCCTCTTCGAGAACGTCCAGGGCTACGATATACCAGTCCTCATCAACATCTTCGGCACCGAGCAACGGATGGCCTGGGCCCTGGGGACCGAGCGACTGGACGAGCTGCCCCAGCGCGTGGAGGGCCTCCTGGGTATGATGCAGGGGCCTCCCCAGGGCCTCCGGGAGAAGCTGCGGACCCTGTGGCAGCTCAAGGACCTGGCGTCGTACCAGCCCCGGGTGGTGCGCAGCGGCCCCTGCCAGGAGGTGGTGCTGGAGGGGGACCAGGTCGACCTCTTCCGGTTCCCCATCCTCAAGTGCTGGCCGATGGACGCGGGGCGGTACATCACCCTCCCCCTGGTGATGACCAAGGACCCCGAGACGGGCGTGCGGAACCTGGGGATGTACCGGGTCCAGGTCTACGACAGCCGCACCGCCGCCATGCACTGGCAGACCCACAAGGTCGGGGCCAGCCACTACAGGCAGGGCGCCGAGCAGGGCGCCGAGCGCATCGACGTGGCCGTGTGCCTGGGCGGCGACCCGGCGACCATCTGGACGGGCTCGGCCCCTTTGCCCCCCGACGTGCCCGAGCTCATGGTCGCGGGCTTCATTCGCGAGGAGGGGGTGGAGCTGGTCAAAGCCCGGACGGTGGACCTCGAGGTGCCGGCCCACGCCGAGATCGTCATAGAGGGGTACGTGGCGCCCGGGGACGAGCGGCTGGAGGGGCCCTTCGGGGACCACACGGGGTACTACTCCATGGCGGACACGTACCCCACCCTCCACGTCACCTGCATCACCCACCGCAGGGACCCCATATACCCAACCATCATCGTCGGCCGCCCGCCCATGGAGGACTACTACATGGGGAAGGTCACCGAGCGGGTGTTCCTCCCGGTAATCCGGATGGTCCTCCCCGAGGTGGTGGACATCAACATGCCCGCCGAGGGCGTGTTCCACAACCTGGTCATCGTCTCCATCAACAAGGAGTACCCGGGCCAGACGCGCAAGGTGGTCTACGGCCTGTGGGGCCTGGGACTCATGTCCCTGGCCAAGGCCATCATAGTCGTGGACGGCTTCGTGGACGTCCACGACCTGTCTGAGGTCACCTGGCGGGTCACCAACAACCTGGACGCCGCCCAGGACATCTTCTTCGCCAGCGGGCCGGTGGACGACCTCGACCACGCCTCGCCCACCCCCAAGTTCGGCAGCAAGGTCGGCCTGGACGCCACCGTCAAGGGGCCGATGGACGGCCGCGACCGCCAGTGGCCCCCGGATATCGTCATGACCCCCGAGGTGAAGGCCCTGGTGGACGGCAAATGGGCGGAGTACGGGCTATAGAGCTCCAGAACCCAGGGGGAGGGGTCGTGAGTCACGGCGAGGGAGGGCCCTCGGCCCGATGGGTATGCTAGCCAAGCCATCCGCCCTCCTTCACAAGGCGCACCTCTTCTACGAGGCGGTGCGGTTCGAGCACACCCTGTTCGCCCTGCCCTTCGCCTACATCGGCATGTTCCTGGCCGCCGACGGGCTGCCGACCGTGTCCCAGGTGATCTGGATCACCGTGGCCATGGTGGGCGCGCGGACCATCGCCATGTCATCCAACCGGCTCATCCACTGGAAGGAGGACGCGGCCAACCCCCGCACCGCCGGGAGGCACCTGCCCCGGGGGCTCATCAAGCCCTGGGAGATGGCGACCCTGCTCCTGGCTTCCCTGGGGGTCTTCTTCTTCGCCGCGTCCCAGCTGAACGAGCTGGCCCTGATCCTGGCCCCGGTGGCCGCCGTCGTGGTCGTTGCCTACTCTTACGTCAAGTACCATAGCTGGGGCACCCACTTCGTCCTGGGTTGGGCCGACGCCATCGCCCCCGCAGGGGCCTGGATTGGGGTCGCGGGCAGCCTGAGCCCCGAATGCGTGCTCCTGGCCTTCGGAGTAGCCATGTGGATAGGCGGGTTCGACATCATCTACGCCTGCCAGGACCTGGAGTTCGACGAGAAGTACGGGGTCCACTCGATACCGCGGCGTTTCGGCGTGGAGGCGGCCTTCTGGTGGTACCGCTGCATGCACGTGCTCACCGCGGCGTCCCTGCTGGCCGTGGGCATCTGGATGGACCTGGGGGTGCTGTACTACGTGGGGTGGGCCATCGCCACGGCGCTGCTGGCCTACGAGCACACCTTGATAAAGCCCCACGACCTGTCCAAGCTGCAGCTCGCCTTCTTCACAATCAACGCCTACATCTCCCTGACCCTGCTCCTCTTCACGTCCCTGGCGGTGACTCTGTGGCGGTGACCCTGTGAGCGCGGCCCCTGCCGGCCCCGTGGTCGTGGGGATCTCCGGGGCCAGCGGCTCGCTGCTGGCCCGGCAGACGGTGGACACCCTCCTGGACCGAGACGTCCCGGTGGCGCTGGTGTGCTCCAACGACGCCAGGCTGGTGTGGCAGGAGGAGATGGATGAGCCGTTCTCCCAGGTCCTGTCCCGGTGGAGCGAGACCCCGCACTTCACGTCCTACGGCATAGGGGAGATGAAGGCTCCCATCGCCAGCGGGACCCACCCCGTCAGGGGCATGGTGACCGTGCCCTGCAGCATGGCCACCATCGCGGCCATGGCCCGGGGGCTGGCCACCAACCTGCTGCTGAGGGCGGCGGACGTGAGCCTGAAGGAGAAGCGCCGCCTGGTGGTCGTGCCCAGGGAGACACCGCTCCACGCCGTTCACTTGGAGAACATGCTGACGCTGGCGCGCATGGGAGTGACCGTCCTGCCCCCCGAGCCGGCCTTCTACCTGAGGCCCCGGGGAGTCGACGACATCGTGGGGTTCGTGGTGAGCAGGATAATGGTCGCCCTGGGACTGGACGAGAACCTTCCCCCGGAGCACCGGTACCGAGGCCCCTCGTCCTGACCATGGTGGGCCTGCGGGACGACGCCAAGCGCCGGTACGTGGCGGACATGTTCGCCCGGATCGCGCCCCGCTACGACCTGATGAACGGCCTGATGACCGGCGGAATGCACCACCGGTGGCGCAGGGAGGCGGCGGCGGCGGCGACCCGGGGCGTGGGCGGGGCCGCCCTGGACGTGGCCACGGGCACGGGCGACTTGGCCCTGGCCCTGGCCCGGCGCCCCGAGGTGTCCCAGGTCGTCGGCGTCGACCTGCTGCCCGGCATGGTGGCGCTGGCCCGGACCAAGGCCCTCAACCGGAACGCGGGCGGTGAGGTGAGCTTCGCCGTGGCCGACGGCCCGTCCCTGCCCTTCCCCTCGGGCTCCTTCGCCTGCGCCGCCACCGCGTGGGGCCTGCGCAACATGCCCGACCCCGGGGAGGCGCTGGCGGAGATGGTCCGGGTCGTTAAGCCGGGGGGCATGGTCGTGTCGCTGGACTCCTTCGCCGTGGAGGGAACTCCGTGGAGCCGGGGGTTCCGCCTCTTCTTCCACCACGTGGTGCCCCTGATGGGCCAGGTGTTCGCAGGGGACCGGGCCGCGTACACGTACCTACCCCGGTCGGTGGACGGGTTCCTGTCGGCCGAGGATCTGGCGGCCCTCATGGCCGAGGTGGGGCTGGCGGAGGTGGGGTACCGCAAGGCGGGCCTGGGCGCGGTGGGACTGCACTGGGGGAAGGTGCCGGCCTGAGGCCGGCTACTCCGCCTCCACCTCCACGTCGAAGGTGTAGGTTGCGCCGCCGACAGTGACGCGGAGGGTGCGGCCCACCGAGTGGGCCGAGGGCGCTTCCGGGTCCACCTCCGCGAGCCCGGAGACCGCCTCGTGCTCGGAACCGCCGACCCGGGCCCGGTACCGGTGCTCCTGGTACTGAACGTAGGGCAGCGACTTTATCTCCTCCAGCACCCGCTCCCGCTCCCTCAGGGCGTCGTGGGCCTCGTCCACCGTCACGGAGGTGAACGTTACCGTGTCCCCCGGCGCGGCCTGGGCCAGCTTTGGTATGTCCGTGGAGACGACCGTGGCGATCTTGGTGTAGCCGCCGGTGGTGCCGCGGTCGGCCAGCAGCACGATGGGCATGCCGTCGCCGGTGACCTGCACCGCGCCCAGGGGGATCCCGTCGGAGATGATGTCCGCCCCGGTGACGTGCTTTATGGCGGGCCCCTCCAGGCGGTAGCCGGTGCGGTCCGACAGGTTGGTCACGCTGTAGGTGGAGGAGAGGAAAGTCCCGATACCCTCCGGTGTGAACGCGTCATCCTGGGGGCCCAGGACGACGCGCAGCTCGTGGCCGTGGCCCATGTCCGGAACGGCTTGCCCCGGCGCCTTCTTGCCCCGCAGCCCGCCGTCGGGGGGGACGCAGCGCAGGACGTCTCCGGCCTGGAGCGGCCGGCCGTCTACGCCCCCAAGACTGGACCGTCCGTAGGTGGACCTGCTCCCCAGCACCCGCGGGACGTCGATTCCCCCGGCCACGGCCAGATAGCCCCTCATGCCGGCGCGCGACTGCCGGAAGCTCAGCACGTCGTCCCGGGCCACGGGGACGGCCTCCCACCGGGCGACGGGTCCTCCGTCGATCTCCGGACCCAGGTCGGCGCCGGTGATGGAGACCACCGCCGGCGCCAGGAAACGCAGGGAGGCGCCGGAGAAGGTGACCTCCAGGACGGCCGCGCCTTCGTCGTTGCCCACGAGGATGTTGGCGACCCTCAGGGAGTACTCGTCCAGGGCGCCCGACGACGGGACGCCGTAACGCTGGTACCCGTACCGTCCCCGGTCCTGGACGGCGGTCAGAACGCCCGGCTCTACGACCTCGATGACGTCCATGGGACTACTCGCCAGCAGCCCTGACCACGGGCTGGTACAGGCCGGACTCGACCTCTTTCGCAAGCTGTCGGAAGGTCTCCTCGGTCACCGGCACGAACCGCAGGTAGTCCCCCGCCTCCACGATCACCGGCGGGTCCCGCCCCGTGTCGAATAGCCGCACAGGGGTGCGGCCGATGAGCTGCCACCCGCCGGGGCTCTCTATGGGGTACACCCCGGTCTGCTTCTCGGCGATCCCCACGGACCCGGCGGGAATAATGGTCCGGGGCGTCTGGAGGCGGGGAGTGGCTATCCGCTCGGACATGCCGCCAAGGTAGGGGAAGCCGGGGGTGAAGCCCATCATGTAGATGAGATAGTCCGTCCCGGTGTGGATGCGGACCACCTCGTCCTGGGGAAGGCCGCAGTGCTGGGAGACGTGCTCCAGGTCGGGCCCGTACTCGCCCCCGTAGACCGTCGGTATCTCCACGACGGAGGGGGCCGAGGGGGCGGCTGCGGCTTGGGCCGCCTCCAGTGACTCCAGCCTGTCCACCAGGTCGGAGTAGGCGACGACCAGGGGGTTGTAGTAGACCAGGATCGCCCGGTAGGTGGGCACCAGCTCCAAGACGCCGGGCACGTCCTGAGCCTCGATGGCCACGTAGAAGGCGCGCACCCTGGAGCTGATGTCCGGGGATATGGCGTTGCCGAACTCGACGGAGAGGGCCCTGTCGCCTGCCGGCAGATAGGACGGTCGCTGGTACATCCGCGGGGCCGCCGGGTCCCGGGCTACACGAGCCTGCTCAGGGGAACGATCTCGACCCCCGCCGCTTCCAGGCCCGACTTCAGGGCCACGGCCATGTCCCTGGCCCCGGGAGTGTCGCCGTGGAGGCAGAAGGTGTCGGCCTTGACCTCGATCTCCTCGCCGTTGACGGCCGTCGCCGTGCCCTGGGTCACCATCCTGATGCTGCGCTCCACCACCTCGTCCAGGTCGTGGATGACCGAGCCGGGCTTGGAGCGGGCCACCAGCGTGCCGTCGGGGTTCAGGGCCCGGTCGGCGAAGGCCTCCTGGGCCACCCGCACGCCCATCTCCCTGGCCACCTCCGCCCAGGGGGTGCCGGCCAGCACGACCAGCACGGTGTCCGGGTCCACCTCCAGCACCGCCTCGCAGATGGCCCTGGCCAGGTCGCCGCCGCCCGCGGCCATGTTGTACATGGCCCCGTGGGGCTTCACGTGCTGGAGCTTCTTGGCGCGGGTGAAGGCCGCCAGCGCACCCATCTGGTAGACCACGTCGTCCTTGGCCTCCTTGGGGGAGACGACCATGTTCCGCCGCCCGAACCCCTGCAAGTCCGGGAAGCTGGGATGGGCCCCCACGCCGACGCCGTTCTCCTCGGCCATCTCCACGGTCTTGCGCATCCACCCCGGGTCCCCGGCGTGGAAGCCGCAGGCCACGTTGGCCGAGGTGATGAACTTGATCACGTCCTCGTCGTAGCCCATCTTGTACATCCCGAAGCTCTCGCCCATGTCGCAGTTGAAATCGATCTTAGCGCCCACTGCTATAGCCTCCTGAAGAACTCTGTTGTGTCTTTGGGACGGCCCCAAGTCCGGAGATATGACACCCGCCGTCCTTCCGGGCCCCTCCCCGATCGGGTAGGAAGGAGAATGTAGCCGAGGGACACCCTCAGACACCCGGCAGAGGGGCTAACGCCCCCCTGCACTCCCCACATTGCTCAGCGTGTCAGGCAGCGGGTTGTGCAGCCACCAAGATTATAGCGCATGCCTACCGTTCGTGCTATACTTGCGCCCATCATGCCGGGCCTGCGGACAGGACCGCGTCGGAAGCCCTGAACCGGTGACCTCCCAGATCCAAGAGGCCGTCGAACTGACGGTTGGCGGCTTGGCCACGGTCTTCGTACTCCTCATACTCCTGGTCGTCCTGTTGTTTCTCTTCCAGCGGCTGCTGGCCTGGGGACCGGTCAGCAGGCTGGTCTCCGAGCCCCCGGCCCCCGACTCCGACCCGGCCCAGCGGGACAGGGCCCTCGCCTCGGCCATCGGGGTTACCATTGCCCTGGCCGAGTCCGGAAGGGGCGGCCGGGCAGGAACGGCCGAGGAGGCCTAGGCCCAGGCGGTGCCCGACCTCAACGATTACTTTCGGGAGACCGGCATCTACCACCTGGAGTGGGGCTCCCTCCTTCTGTTGGTGGTGGGCATCGGGTTCGTCCTCGTCGCGGTAGCCAAGAAGAAGGAGCCCTACGTCCTGCTGCCCATCGGGCTGGGCATCGTCCTGGGAAACCTTCCAGAGAACGCCCTCACGGAGCTGGCCACCGGCGACCCCCTGGACGCCGGCGCCATCCAGGAATCGGGCATCCTGGGCCTCACCTTCCACTTCGCCCTCTCCTTCTGGAACGTGCTGCCTCCGCTCATCTTCCTGGGCCTGGGCGCCATGACCGACTTCGGGCCCATCCTGGCCAACCCCAAGTCCCTGCTGCTGGGAGCGGCGGCGCAGATAGGCATCTTCGTGGCCTTCTGGGGGGCCCTGGGCCTCGACCTGGCGCCCGGCTTCGATTTTACCAACAAGGACGCTGCCGCCATCAGCATCATCGGCGGCGCGGACGGGCCGACCACCATATTCGCGTCGGCGGTGCTTGCACCGGACCTGCTGGGACGCACGGCGGTGGTGGCCTACTCCTACATGGCGGGCGTCGTGTTCATCCAACCGCCCATCATGCGTCTCCTCACCACCAGGGCCGAGAGGGAGATCGTGATGCGGTCCTCCAGGGAGGTCAGCCGCCTGGAGAAGCTGGTGTTTCCCGTGATGCTCATGGTGATCGTGATCCTCCTGGTGCCCGAGGCCGCGCCCCTAATCGGCATGTTCGCCATAGGAAACCTCTTCGCCGAGAGCGGCGTGGTGCCGCGGCTCAGCCAGTCGGCATCCAACGAGGTGCTGAACGTGGTCACCATCTTCCTGATGATCGCCGTCGGGGCCCAACTTTCGGCGGACAAGGTACTGGAGCTGGAGACCCTGGCCATCCTGGGCCTGGGCCTCGTGGCCTTCGCGTGCGGCACCACGGGAGGCCTGATCGCGGCCAAGGTCATGAACCTGGTGGTCAGGGACAAGGTGAACCCTCTCATCGGCTCGGCCGGCGTGTCGGCTGTGCCCATGGCGGCCCGGATCTCCCACATGGTGGGACAGGAGGCCAACCCCAACAACTTCCTGCTGCCCCACGCCATGGGCCCCAACGTCGCCGGCGTGATCGGCTCCGCCGTCGTGGCGGGGGTGTTCATCTCGCTCCTGAGCTAGGGGTATACCGGTCCTACCCGGACCTGAGGGGCAGAAACCGATACATGTGTCTCGTGGCGAAGATGGGATCTTCGGTGAGAGGCGCAACAGCCCCTTCTCGGAATCGATCGGTCCTCTATGTTGGTCATGTGCCAGAGCGTCGTATAAGATGGCCACCGCTCGTTGGTGTAGCCACAATACCGTTGACAAACTCCCACTACTGAGAGCAAAAGTCACTCTTGTAACAGAGCCCTCTTTGGTTCCGTTTGTCTGTAGCATTTGACGCACCCCTGGGGATGCCCGGGAGGGGGCTACGCTAGAGGCAAACGGAACTCCGTGGGGAGTTGCCGTTACGATCTTAGGAGAGTCGGAGGAGGCAGAATGAAGCGTAATGATTGTGAACATCAGGAAGCCCGTTGTCAGATGCCGAGAGGACATGGCGACGACGTGAAGTGTCGATTTGTCTGCGACGACTGTAGTGAGGAGTTTGTGTCGGACGACCGTTGCATCCGTGAAATCGTTTTGTCAATGGACATATCTATGCCTGCTTCAGCTGGGGAATTCAATCCTTCAGTTGCGGTGTCGAAAGGAGCATCGCAACTTGTCGGCGAGATAATCATGGAATACGCACTAGCGGAGCACACTTTGCGAGAGACGCTGAAACAGTTGCCCAAGCACCGCGACCGGAGCTTTATGTCGGAAGACCTAAAGCGACTTGAAAAGTGGTTGCCGGAAATCCTCGAACAGTCTACTGGAGGAGAGTGGAAAACAGCCTTCGACAAGTGCGTGAAGGAACTGCGAAGCGCCTTTGATGCTGTGCAACCTAAAAGACACACGTTGGCACATGGACAACTACATGTCCATGTGTCAGAAACCACTAAAATCGGCGTATCTGGAGAGGAAGATTCGCCTAGTGAACCAGGAGAGGGTTGGTATACAATGCGACGTCTGCACCAAGACGAAGCGCCTCAACAGGTGGAAGTGGTTCTCAGTGAGTCGGAACTCTCGAAGGTGTTGACCGAGGCGATAGAACTTCGTAACCAAGTAGGCGTTCTTCAGAAGTTGGCAGGATTTCAACGGACCGACTAAACCCGAATCCACCGAAGGGACGGGGCCGTGCGCCGCGATTTTTGTCTCCAGGGTTACTATACCCCGCTTTCCTCCTCAGATTGCTCACTCCAATCAATCCCATACTCTTCCTTAACCGCCTTAATCTTGTTATGCAGGATCGAAATGAGTGACCTGAGAAGAGGAGCCCTATAGACAACTTTGCATCTCAGAGAATGGGGGTTCTCCATTGAATATCTATTGTTCACAAACGGCCTCGGAATCTCCTCAAGAGCTTCCTTGAAAAATCGGCCCTGGGACACGTCCAGCATGACCCCCTGAATCTCTTCAAGAATCTCATGGGAACATCCGATAACGTCAAGAGCCTCTCTTGTATCAGGAGCTAGCTTCTCATACAACTTCGCAAGATCGTGTTTACGAGGAACACGCTTAGGAGAATTGTCTAAGGCCCAAAGCGACTTCACTGCAATCTCGAAGGCATAGCTACTTATGACTGCCTGTACATTAAGCAACGTGACCTCTTCATCTTTGCCGCGTGTTTCTAAAGCATCTATTCTGCCTTGTAGATTCTCTAACAAGTCACAGTAGACTGCTATCTCATTTATTGCTCTGTCTGACGCCCAATTCTCATTCCCAAATATCAACCGCTCAATTGGTATCCATCCGGGCTCTTCCATCCTCCCTACTCCTTCTCCAGAATGAACAACCCCTCCGAGAGGATCCTCCTTCTCTGGGGTCGGTTTCTTGGTTTCAAAACCATTATCCCACATTCAGAGGAGCACCCTTTCACGCTCTCAGTACACCCTTAATCCCCACTCCTTCGGTGGATTCAGGCTAAACCATCCTGACCCTTGCCCGCTTGGATGGTGTGACTAGCGGCTGCTGGGAGGGCGGGGGCGACGGCGGAGCCGGATTAGGATGCCAAAGCCCGTCTATCCAAAGGTCGGGCGGAAGTCCAGAAGGAAACAGTCAGCGCCTCCCCCCACGCGTCAGGCAACGTGTCGCTCCCGTTCCCGCGCCGGTGGCACGATCCCCGCGAGGATGTCCACGATGGCCACTAGGTCGACGTTGCGTCCCGCCAAGTCCGATGGGTAGGTCCTGATAAACGACGCCAGGTTCTTCTCGGTGATGTGCCATGCGCCCTTGCCGGTGAGGACGGTAATTGTACCAATGGCTAGGGCTAGGGCCCGGTACGGTAGCGGGCGTAATTGTGTCTGGCGGATTCCGCCGGTGGGGATGCGCCGAAGGCCTCGACGAAACCCCGCCGCCTAGTATCCTCGGGTCTGCCGGAATCCTGTCGCCGCGGCCAAGACCATCCAGTCATGATTCGTAACCGGGGCTGACGGATTTCCCGCCCTGGGCCGCTCAATGTTCGTTATGGCAAGCAAGAGCTGCGCCCTGGTGGACCACGTCGGCGAGGCCTGCGCCCTGGTCCACGTCGCCGGCGAGCTCCCCGGAGGCCTGCGCCGGCGAGCCGGTCCAGGGCCTCGACGTGGTCAATGGACCTTGTCCGGCCTACGGCCGTGCAGCTCCGGCGTGCTCCTGGGCAGCAACGCCTGGGATGGGCAGCGACCGTAACGCGAGGCGCTACCGAGCAGGGTCGTCCACTGCCAGATCGGTCGTTATGATGGCGAATATCCCCTCTGCATCGCGCACCGGCACCGAGCGAGTGACCATCCAGATCTCCCCACCGCCCGCGTCGAAGTAGGGCTCCGTCCAGACGCTCGCGTTCTCCGCAAGGGGAACTGCAAACCACTCCTGCGCCTCAATGTCATAGGAGGGTTCGGCAAGGTCGAGGCTGGCGTAGCCGTCGGCCGTGCGATAGACGTATGGGCTGGCGATGACGGCGCCGGAAGGGTCCAGCAGCGCGGCAGCACTGCCAAAGAATGCCGGGTGGGCCTCCAGGTAGGTCTGTAGGCGTTCCGTGTACACAGCCGCATCGGTTGGCCGGTTCTCTACCAAGTCTGTCGCCAGGACATCAAGGGCGGCGACCACGTCGGCCCGCTCATCCTCTTGGTCGGAAGCGTCGTCGCTACAGCCCTGAGCAGCCACGAGGGCGAGGATGGTGAGAAACAGGACCAGCGCAGCAAGGTGTAAACGGCCCTTGAGTCCACCGTCGCCTCTGCGTCCCGAGCAGGTTTGCCACATGAAAATTCCCGCAGAAGAAGCCTTCTCCATTGCATCGTCCATTTCCCCATTTTACCCCGATTAGGGGGCTTCTTACAGATGCCCGGCCCTTGACAACGGCGGGCTAGTATTGGTTCAAACGGTTCCGTTTGCGGCAAACGGAACCGTTTCGAGCCCTGCGCCCCTGCTCGAACGGGCCCTTATCCGACCTACGGCCGTGCGGGTGTTCTTGGGGGAACTCTTCCGGCGACTCGGAGCTGTTGCCCTTGGTCCACGTCGCCGGCGCTGGTCCAAGGCCCTCCACCCCGAGGCCCCCCGAACCGCCCCCCCGGTTCACTTTCCCACACCCTCGCCTGTGCCTAAATGAGGCCGGGAGGGGTTTCCCGTGGAAACGGTCGGGGTGTTCACTTCCCATGCAGGTCCTGGAAGCTCCTACTTCGCCGGCGGGAGATCGAAGCCGGGGCCGGGGTGCCCCTAGGTTGTGCTGCGGTTTCGGGAAGGCTATACTAGGCGGGCGGAGGAATCCGCCGGGTAACTGTACCTAAGATTGGCGCCCCTTTGGGGATGTAGAGGGGGAGAGCGCCTGCATTGTTGTAAGGCGCTATGCATGACTGAAGTCCAGGCCATAGAGTGGACCGGGCAGAAGCTCCGGCTGCTGGACCAGACCAAGCTGCCGGTGGAGACCGCCGTCTTCGAGGCGGGCCAGTACCGGGACGTGGTCCGTGCAGTGAAGGACATGCGGGTGCGGGGGGCCCCCGCCCTGGGGGTCGTCGCGGCCTACGGGGTGGCCATGGCGGCCAGGGACATACCAAGGGGAGAGCGGCGCAGCTTCCTGACCCGGCTCCACGAGGCCGGGCGGGAGATCGAGTCCGCCAGGCCCACCGCCGTAAACATGACCTGGGCGGTGCGCCGCCTGCTGGACCTGGCGGAGGCCGAGCCCGACGTGTCCGCCGTTCCCGGCCGGCTTCTCGACGAGGCGCGGAACATGCAGGAGGAGGACGAGGAGGTCAACCGCCGCATCGGCCGGTTCGGCAGCGAGATCGTACCCGACGGCGGCGGCGTCCTGACCCACTGCAACACAGGGGCGCTGGCCACGGCTGGCTACGGCACGGCCCTGGGGGTCATCAGGGCCGGATGGGAGCAGGGCAAGCGCTTCCACGTTTTCCACACCGAGACCCGCCCCTTCCTCCAGGGGGCCCGCCTGACCGCCTGGGAGCTGGTGCAGCTCGGCATTCCATCCACCCTGATCGTCGACTCCTCCGCGGGCGTCGTGCTGAGCCAGGGCGAGGTGGGCTGCGTGGTGGTGGGCGCCGACCGCATCGCCGCCAACGGCGACGTGGCCAACAAGGTGGGCACCTACACCCTGGCCGTTCTGTCCAGGGAGAACGGGGTGCCCTTCTACGTCGCCGCTCCCACCAGCACCGTCGACCTCGGCATCCCGTCGGGAGCGGAGATACCCATAGAGGAGCGGCGGGCCGAGGAGGTCACCAGCTTCGGGGGCGTCCGGACCGCGCCCGAGGGGATCGGCGTGCGCAACCCGTCCTTCGACGTCACCCCGCACAGGTACGTCAGCGGGATCATCACCGAGGCAGGGATCCTGGCGGAGCCCTACACCGAGAGCCTCGCCCGCGCCGTGGCGGGCCCGCCGGGCAGCGAGAGGTAAGGGGCGGTGGCCGAGGCACGGATAGCCGTCATCGGCGGAAGCGGCGTCTACGAGATGGATGGCCTGAGCGGGGTGCGGGAGGTCCGCGTGGACACGCCCTTCGGGCCGACCAGCGACGCGGTGGTCCTGGGAGACCTGGACGGGACTGCCATGGCCTTCCTGCCGCGCCACGGCCGCGGGCACCGCATCAGCCCGACCCGGATACCCGTCCGGGCCAATATCTACGCCCTGAAGACCCTGGGCGTCGAGCGGGTCATCTCCGTCAGCGCCGTGGGGAGCCTGAAGGAGGAGGTGAGGCCCCTGGACCTGCTGGTCCCGGACCAGCTCATCGACCGGACCAGGCAGCGGGCCGGGACCTTCTTCGACGGCGACATAGTGGCCCACATCGCCTTCGCCGACCCCTTCTGCGCGGACCTGAGCGCGCGGCTCCTTCGGGGGATACAGGCCAACGGCGCCTCCGTCCATCCGGGTGGCACCTACGTGGTCATGGAGGGGCCCGCCTTCTCGACCCGCGCCGAGTCGGCCATGTACCGCTCGTGGGGCGCCGACGTGATCGGAATGACCGCCCTCCCCGAGGCCAAGCTGGCCCGGGAGGCGGAGATGTGCTACGCGACCCTGGCCTGCGTAACAGACTACGACTGCTGGCACGAGTCGGGCGAGGACGTGACCGTCGAGATGGTCGTGGCGAACCTCAAGCGCAACGCCGCCACGTCCAAGGACGTGCTGCGCAGGACGGTCCCGGGGGTCCCCGAGACGCGGAGCTGCCCTTGCGCCCGGGCCCTCCAGGACTCTATCATCACCTCCGGGGAGACCGTCCCGCCGGAGGTCGTAGAGAAGATGCGGCCCATAACCGGGAAATACCTGAATTAAGGAGCGCGCCATCATGCCCAGGCAAGACCCCGGCGAACCGTACTACCGCATAGACTCGGACGAGGCCGCCCAGATGCTGGCCGAGGGCAAGGACAGCATAGCCGTAGTGGACGTGAGACGCGACGACGAGTGGGTCTCGGGCCACGTGACCGGCGCCATCCACATCCCCATAGACGACCTGCTGGGCAGGATCGACGAGCTGCCCACGGGGAAGAAGCTCCTGTTCATCTGCGCCGCCGGGGTGAGGAGCGGCCTGGCCTGCGAGATGTCCGCGGCCATGGGCTTCTCCCCCGAGGACCTGTACAACATCGAGGACGGCACCCCGGTGTGGATCGAGAAGAACCACCCCACTTCGTTAGGGGACGATCCATAGTCAAGACGCGAACGACCCCTGGTCAAGACGGGAACGAACCCTGGTCAAGACGGGAACGAACCCTAATCAAAGGACGGCAATGGCGATTCTGGTAGTTGGGTCCGTGGGATACGACACGGTGGAAACGGCGGCGGGCAGCCGCAAGGATGCCCTGGGCGGGTCCGCGACCTTTTTCTCCGTTTCCGGCAGCTACTTCGCCCCCGTGGGCATGGTCGCGGTGGTGGGGGATGACTTCACCGCGGACTCCGTGGACATCCTGAAGGCCCACCGGGTGGACGTATCCGGGCTCCAGAGGGCCCCTGGAAAGACCTTCCGATGGTCGGGGGTCTACGGGCGGGATGACGTGAACAGCAGGGAGACGCTGGACACCCAGCTCAACGTCTTCGCCGACTTCGACCCGCGCCTCTCCCCGGAGCACCGCTGCCTGCCATACCTGTTCCTGGGCAACATCGACCCGGAGCTGCAGCTCAACGTACTGGGCCAGATGGAGCAGCGGCCCAAGCTGGTCGCCGCCGACACCATGAACTTCTGGATCGGCGGCAAGCTGGATGCCCTGACCGAGGTGGTGCGGTCCGTGGACGTGCTGTTCGTGGACGAGAACGAGATACGACAGTTCGCCGCGGCCCACGTGGGCGCCGTGAACGTGGTCAGGGCCGCCCGGTTCATCCAGAACATGGGGCCGGAGACGGTCATCGTCAAGCGGGGGGAGCACGGCCTGATACAGTTCATGGGGGACTCCATATTCGCCGCTCCCGCCTATCCCCTGGATACGGTGGTGGACCCCACCGGCGCCGGCGACTCCTTTGCGGGAGGGTTCATCGGGTACCTGGCCGGGACCGGCGACCTGGGCCCCGAGGCGTTCCGGCGGGCCGCCGTCGTGGGGTCGGTGATGGGCTCCTTCGCGGTGGAGTCCTTCAGCGTCGAGCGTCTGGGCTCCCTGGGGCGGGGTGACATCGCCGCCCGGTTCCGGGACTTCGGCAACATCAGCCGGTTCCCTGCACTGAGTAACACGGAGACGCTGCCCTGGCGCGACGGAGCGGCGCCCATCTGACCACCGGCGCCGGCGAGGCGCACCTTGACCCTGTGTCGACCCGACGGTCTGGGCCCGACCCCGACTGTCTGGACCCGAAAGGAGGAATGCTTGGCATCGAGACCCAATGGAGACATTAAGGACCCTGCCCTGGCCGCCCAGGGGGTTGGACGCATAGCCTGGGCGGCCCGGGAGATGCCCGTGATCGCCCGGATCTCGGAGAGATTCCGGAAGGAGCAGCCCCTGAAGGGGTTGCGCGTCTCCGGGTGCCTTCACATCACCACGGAGACTGCAAACCTGGCCCTGGCCATGAAGGAAGGGGGCGCCGACGTGGTCCTGTGCGCCAGCAACCCCCTGAGCACCCAGGACGACGTCGCCGCGGCGCTGGTGCACGAGTACGGCATCCCCACCTTCGCCATCAAGGGGGAGGACAACGAGACCTACTACAGCCACATCCACTCGGCCCTTGACCACGGCCCCAGCATAACGCTGGACGACGGCGCGGACCTGGTGACGGCCATCCACAAGGAGCGGACGGACCTGCTGAAGAACATCGTCGGCGGCGCCGAGGAGACCACCACCGGCGTGATCCGGCTCCAAGCCATGGCCGAAGACGGCGCCCTCAAGTACCCGATAATCGCGGTGAACGAGGCCGACACGAAGCACTTCTTCGATAACCGCTACGGCACGGGACAGAGCACCCTGGACGGCATCACCCGGGCCACCAACATCATGTGGGCGGGCAGGAAGGTCGTAGTTTTCGGCTACGGGTGGTGCGGCCGGGGCGTGGCCAACCGCGCCCGGGGCATGGGCGCCCACGTAACCGTCATCGAGGTCGACCCCGTGAAGGCCCTGGAGGCCATCATGGACGGGTTCGCCGTCACCAACAGCATGGAGGCCGCCAGGACCGGCGAGGTGTTCATCACCGTCACCGGGGGCTTCAAGGCCGTCGGACGGCAGCACCTGGAGCTGATGCGGGACGGCGCGATCCTGGCCAACAGCGGGCACTTCAACGTGGAGATAGACATTCCCGCCCTGGAGGAGATGTCCGACAGCAAGCACGAGATCCGCTCCTTCGTGGAGGAATACCGGCTCAAGGACGGTCGCCGCATATACCTTCTGGCCGAGGGCAGGCTCATCAACCTGTCGGCGGCCGAGGGACACCCGTCCAGCGTCATGGACATGAGCTTCGCCAACCAGGCCCTGAGCGTGGAATACCTGGCCAAGGACGGGGGGAGCCTCGAGCCGGGGGTGTACCCCGTCCCCAAGGAGACGGACCGCGAGGTGGGCCGCCTCAAACTGAGCTCGATGGGAATCGAGATAGACAGCCTATCTTCCGAGCAGCAGGTTTACCTGGAGAGCTGGGAAGAGGGTACCTAGACCCCCTCTGCGGTCCCCACCGCGGGACTCGGAGGCCAAAAAAGGAGGAGGCTACATGGCCTTTAGCTTTAGCGACTCACCCAGATATCTTCTGACCTCGGAGTCAGTCACAGAAGGACACCCAGACAAGCTGTGCGACCAGATATCCGACGCCGTCCTGGACTCGGTGCTGGCCAACGACCCCATGGGCAGGGTGGCCTGCGAGGCGTGCGTCACTAACGGCCTCGTGGTCGTGATGGGTGAGATTACCACCAACACCCACCTGGACGTCCCGCTGCTGGTGCGGGAGACCATCAAGGGCGCCGGATACGTCAACGCCGACTACGGCCTGGACTACAAGAGCTGCGGCGTCAGCGTCTCCATACAGGAGCAGTCCAAGGATATCAACGCCGGCGTCTCCCGCTCGCTGGAGCTGCGCGAGAGGGGCCAGGCCAGCACCAACCGGGAGGACATGGACGCCATCGGCGCCGGCGACCAGGGCATGATGGTCGGCTTCGCCTGCAACGAGACCCCGGAGCTGATGCCCCTGCCCATCGCCCTCTCCCATCGGCTGTGCCGCCGCCTGGCCGAGGTGAGGAAGAAGGGGCTCATCCCCTATCTCAGGCCCGACGGCAAGTCCCAGGTCACCGTGGAGTACGCCTACGGCGTGCCCAAGCGGATCGACGCGGTGGTCCTCAGCGCCCAGCACTCGCCCGACGTGGAGAACGACGTGATCTCCAGGGACCTGATGCAGCACGTGGTCCGGGAGATCGTGCCCGGAGAGCTCATGGACTCGAACACCAAGTATTTCATGAACCCCAGCGGGCGGTTCGCCATCGGAGGCCCAGCCGGGGATACGGGCCTGACGGGGCGGAAGATACTGGTGGACACCTACGGCGGCCTCGCCAGGCACGGCGGCGGGGCCTTCTCCGGCAAGGACCCGACGAAGGTGGACCGCTCCGGGGCCTACGCGGCGCGCTACGTCGCCAAGAACCTGGTGGCCGCGGGCCTGGCCGACAGGATGGAGGTGTTGGTGTCCTACGCCATCGGCGTCGCTACGCCCACCTCCGTGAGCCTGGAGGCCTTCGGCACCGGCAAGGTGGACGACCAGGTGATCCACGACCTGGCCGTCAAGCACTTCGACCTCCGGCCGGCGGCGATAATCGAGGACCTGGACCTGAGAAGGCCCATATACAAGGACGTGGCGGCCTACGGCCACTTCGGCCGCGATGACCTGGACCTGCCCTGGGAGCGAACGGACAAGGCGGCCGAGCTGCGGGCCGCGGCCGGCCTGTAGAGGGGCCGAACGCGACCCGGCCGCCCGCGCTGGAAACACCTCATGGCTAGCATCAAGTTCGGCACCGACGGCTGGCGCGGCGTCATAGCCGACGACTTTACCTTCGACAACGTCGCCCTGTGCGCCCAGGGCTTGGCCGGATACCTCCTACAACAGGGGCCCGTCGACGGCAGCCTGGTGGTGGGCTACGACACCCGTTTCGCCTCCAGGGAGTTCGCCGAGCGAGTCGCCGAGGTGATGGCAGGCAACGGCATACCCACCCTCCTCACCTCGTCTCCGGCGCCCACCCCGGTGGCCAGCTACAACGTCCTGCACCGGAAGGCCCCGGGGGCGGCCATAATCACCGCCAGCCACAACCCCGCCGGGTGGAACGGCTTCAAGTTCAAGCCCGACTACGCCGGCAGCGCCACCCCCGAGATAACCAACCGCTTGGAAGCGGAGATAGGCCGGGCCGAGTCCACGGGAGTCCGGGCGTTGCCGCTGGAGACCGCCAGGTCCCAGGGACTGGTTTGCGACTTCGACCCCGCGCCCCCCTACCTGGAGCAGGTGGCCCGGCTGGTGGACCTGGATGCCATCTCCCAGTCGGGCATCCGTCTCGTAGTGGACGCCATGTACGGCGCCGGCGCAGGGTACGCGGCGGCGCTGCTGCCCCGGATGGCGACGTTGACCGAGATCCACGGCCACGTGAACCCGGCCTTTCCCGGGCTGGAGCGGCCGGAGCCGGTGGCCTCCAACCTGGCCGGGCTGTCCCAGGCCGTGCTCGAGGGCGGCGCGGACGCCGGCATCGCCTTCGACGGGGACGCCGACAGGGTGGGCATAGTAGACGAGAAGGGGCGGTTCATAACGCCGCTCCAGACCTACGGGCTGCTGGCCCTGTACCTGTTGGAGGCCCGGGGAGAGCGCGGGGCCCTGGTGAAGTCGCTGACCACCACGTCGATGATATATTCCCTGGGAGAGCGTTACGGCGTGCCGGTGTTCGAGACGGCGGTGGGCTTCAAGCACATCTGCCCCATCATGATCCGGGAGAACGCCCTGATGGGCGGCGAGGAGAGCGGCGGCTTCGGGTTCCGGGGGCACATCCCAGAGCGGGACGGCCTGCTGAGCGGCCTACTGGTGCTGGAGCAGATGGCGAGGTCGGGGAAACGCCCCTCGGAGCTGCTGGATGACCTATACGGGGTGGTCGGTCCCCACCACTACCAACGCAGGGACAGGTCCTTCCCCGCCGATGACAGGGAGCGTCTCTCGGCCAGGCTGGAGCAGGCCGAGCCCGACCGGATCGCCGGCACCCCCGTTGTACGCGCCGACTCCCTGGACGGGCGGCGGTACACCCTGGCCGGCAACGAGTGGCTGCTGATGCGGTTCTCGGGCACCGAGCCGCTATTAAGGATGTACGCCGAGGCCGGGAGCCCCGAGAAGGTCGAGGCGCTCCTGGACGCCGCCGAAGAGCTGCTGGGCCCGTAACGCCCGCCGAAACACCCCGTTTTGCGCCGCCTGTCCGCTCCCGAGGTATTGATAAGCGGGATGTATGCGTATAAAATACAGTTTTGCGGCGAAAAATCCGAACAGGGGGGCAGGTGATTGAATGTCCTTGGAATTCACTTGATGCTAGAGTTGAGGGAATGCAACCCGGAGCTACTGGATGACCTACCCTACATTCGGGAGACCCTCAACAAGGCGGCCACCGAGGTGGGCGCGCACATCGTAGGCGACACCTTCCACCACTTCCAACCCCACGGAGTCACCGGAGTCCTCGCCATCGCCGAGTCCCACATCTGTATCCATACGTGGCCGGAGTACGGGTACGCGGCGGCGGACATCTTTACGTGCGGGACCTCCTTCGACCCACGGGACGCGGCGCAGATAATAGTGGACGGCCTGGAGTCCAGGGACCACTCCATAACCCAGCTGCGCCGAGGCGTCCTTCCCCAGACCGTGGCCAGCTCCTAGCCATGGACACCCCCGGCAAGTGGCACTTCGAGCTGGTCACCAACGACATGATGGTCCTCTACCGTATCAGGGACGTGGTCCACACGGGTAGGACCAGCTACCAGGACGTGGACATCCTGGACACCGAGACCTTCGGCCGCTGCCTGGTCCTGGATGGCAAGACCCAGTCCACCGAGGTGGACGAGCACGTGTACCACGAGGCGCTGGTCCACCCCGCCTTTCTCCAGCACCGGGGGCCCGCGTCGGTATTCATCGGCGGGGGCGGAGAGGGCGCCACCCTCAGGGAGGTGCTGGCGCACCGGAGCGTGGAGCGGGTGACCATGGTCGACCTGGACCCGGAGGTGGTGGGCCTGTGCCGCCGCTTCCTACCCCGACACCACGCGGGCGCCTTCGACGACCCGCGCGTCGACCTGCGCCACGAGGACGCCAGGGAGTACCTGGCCTCCACCACCGATACCTACGACGTCATAGTGCTGGACCTGGTGGACCCCCTGGAGGGAGGGACCTCCTTCCTCCTGTACACCAGGGAGTTCTACGAGATCGCCAAGTCCAGGCTCAACCCCGGCGGGGTGCTGGTGACCCAGGCCGGCCCCGCGGGGCTGCTCAACTACGGCGAGTGCTTCACCGCGGTGGCCAGGACCCTGTCCGCCGTCTTCCCCCGGACCTATCCCTACGGCATCTACGTCCCGGCCTTCACCACCCTGTGGGGCATGGTGATGGCCTTTCCCGAAGGCCCTTCGGCTTCCAGCAGCTCCGGCCCCCAGGACCCGGACCCCGGCCACATCGACCGGCTGATAGGCGAGAGGATTGCCACGGAGCCCCAGTACTACGACGGGCTCACCCACCGGAGCATGTTCGCCCTCCCCAAGTACCTGCGGAAGAGCATCGCCGAGGAGCAGCGCCTGGTGACCGACCGCGAACCCGTGTTCATGATCTGACGGCGGGACGCCGGGCCCCAGAGATGGGGCAACCGGCGGCCTCCGGCGGGCGGTCACTCCGCAGACCCGGACCCCTTGGACACCTCGTCGTCGTTCTGTCCCAGGAAGGTGCGCCTGACGGTCTCCTCGAGGAGGCCGTGGACCTTGATGATGGTCCTGCCTGTCAGCACGGCCACGGCAAGCAGCAACAGGACGGGTACAGGCACGGAGAAACGCCCCAGGGCGAGGAGCTCGGTGACCAGCGGGATGGTCCAGACGGCCGTCATGATGAGGATCACCGCCAGCAGGCTGTCCCGGAAGATGTTGCGCAGGGCGCCCCTGTGCCACATGGTCGAGGAGTCGAACCGGTCGCCGAAGATGTTGGCGCTGAGGGCGTCCGCCATGACCCGAAGCTGCCGCCAGAGGATGGCCCCGGCAGGGACGCACAGGACCATGGTGGCGGAGCCGACGATCAGCCCCAACAGGCTCTTCTGCAGGTTGACCAGCTCGGCCAGCGGCTCCACGAAATGCACCACGAAGGTCCCCGCGGTGATCAGCACCACTATTATGCCCAGGTTGAGTATGATCACCCGGCCGGACTGCTGGATCACCTCGGTGACCTCGCTCCTGAAGGTGAATGCCCCGCGCAGGGTGCCAAGCCAGAAGGAGAGCTGGGCAACGTAGTAGGAGAGGAGGCGCGGCGACCTGCGCGCCAGCAGGCCGGCCGTGCGGTCGGAGGAGCGGAATATGAAGGGGTACATGACGGAGGTGATGGCGGTGGTCACCGCTATGATGGGATAGAGGGACGGGGCTATGGCCTTGTGGTCGGCCCCCACCTTCACCATCGCCAGGGAGAACTCGCCAATCTGGGGCATCCCCGTGCCCACCTGCAGCGCCGTCCGGCCGTCGTGACCGGTCACGAATGTGCCCATGGTGTCGACGAACACCTTGCCAGCCACGAAGACCACCGAAACGATCAACGCGGGGCCGATGAACTGCGAGAAGAGGGAGAGGTCGACCAGCATCCCCACCGATACGAAGAACAGGGCGGCGAACATGTCCCGCACCGGTCCCATTACCTGCAGCATCTCTTCGGCGTGGTCGCTGTCCCCCAGCACGGTCCCGATGATGAAGGCGCCCGCGGCCGCGGATACCCCAAGCTCTCCCGCCACCAGGGCAAGCCCGAAGCAGAGAGCCAGCCCCGTGATGAGCAGGGTCTCCCGCGACCTGAACCTGGCCACGTAGTCTATGAGCTTGGGGGCCAGCAGCCCTCCCAGGACCAGGGCGGACACCATGAACAAAGCCAGCTTGACCACCAGGACGCCGACCCCCGCCGCGTCGGCCGTGCCCGTGGTGGCGACGCCGGACAGTATGCTCAGCAGTATGACGGCGACGAAGTCCTCCACCACCAGGATGCCGATGATGAGCTGTCCCCGGGTCTCCAGGAGCTGGTCGGTGTCCCGCAGCATCTTTACCAGGATCGCCGAGCTGCTGATGGAGAGGGCTGCCCCCAGGAAGAAGGACTCCTTGCCCGACCACCCCAGCAGCAACCCCACTTCGTAGCCCACCGCGATCATGAAGGTCATCTCGATGACCCCGATGAGGACCACCCGGAAGCCCACCTGGCGTATCCGCTCCCATCCGAACTCCAAACCCAGGGCGAAGAGGAGCAGCACCAGGCCCAGGTCGGAGAGCAGACGTATGGTTTCGACGTTGTGGATGGGAGGGTCGGGCAGGGTGAACGGGCCGATGATGAACCCCGCCAGCAGGTAGCCCAGGATGGGCGGAAGGTTGAGCCGCCGGAAGAGGACCAACGCGCCGCCGGCGACGGCCATGATGATTGCGAAGTCCCGTACTAGTGCGAAGTCCTCTGACATGGCGTGGGCGGCGGCGCGAGGTTACGACAAGCCCGGATTATATCAGTCGCGCGGGCCGGGGCTCATTGGTAAGAGCGGGTGGTATATTGGGAAAAATCGCGGGGGTGGTATGCCGCGCAGAGGCCCCGGACAGGAGGTGGGGGCCAATACGATGGAACACCGGGTGGACCGGAACAGGGCCGGGCCCGTCAGCCGTCCTGGCGTTGGTAGACCTGGAGCCGGTGCCTGAGACTGTCCACGATGAAGACCCTGCCGTCGGCGTCCAGCTTGACGGCTGTAGGGCCCCACAGCCTGCTCTCCACGTTGGCCGACTCGTCCCGGACGAAGTCGCCCCAGGGAGTCCGCTCCACGGGGGGCTCCAGGTCTGCGTTGTCCCGCTCTTCCAAAATGTCCTCATTGGCCAGGAACCACTCCTGGGCCCACTTGGAGTAGCCCGATTCTCCCCGGAGCTTGGCGATGAACGCCCCGTCGGGGCCGAACACCTGCACCCGCTCGTTGCCCCAGTCGGCGACGTAGACGTTGCCCGCCCGGTCCACCGAGACTCCGGCGGGCCGGTGCAGCTCCCCGTCGCCGTGGCCGGGGGAGCCAAAGGTGGCCAGGTGCCTTCCCTCGCCGTCCAGCTTTTGTACCCGGTCGTTCCTCCAGTCGGCGACGTACACGTTCCCCTCGTGGTCGACGGAGACGCCCCAGGGCATGTCGAACTCTCCCTCGCCGCTGCCCCTCCTGCCCCAGCTCCCCAGGCACCTCCCGTCCCTGGTCCACCTCTGGATGCGGCAGTTCAGCCCGTCGGCCACCAGGAGGTTGCCCCCGTTGTCGAAGGCGATGCCGGCGGGGTGGTCGAACTCGCCCTCCCCACTGCCCCGGGCGCCCCAACTAGCCAGGAACTCCCTGTCCTTGTCGAAGACGGTGATGCGGCTCAGGGCCTCGTCGGAGACGTACAGGTTGCCCTCGGCGTCCAGGGCGACGCACGCGGGCCACATGATCTCCCCGTCCCCGGAGCCGCCGGTGGAGAACTCCCCGAGGAACTCGCCGGCGACGTTGCACACGGTGACGCGCTTGGTTGAGCGGTTCCCCTCGAAGTCCAGGTTACCCCGGCTCACCACGTACAGGACCCCGTCCCCTCCGATGGCGACGTCCACGGGGTTGGTGAAGCCGAACCCTCTGAGAGCGTAGCAGCCGACGGTATGGGTATATCGATATGCGGCCGTGGTCGTCATCGCATCTCCCCGCGCGCCCCGGTACGTCAGCCGAGCTGGTATTCCCTGGTGGCGACTATGAGCTGGAGCGTCTCGGTGACGCGCTGTGCGGCGGCGCGGTCCTCGTCGGGGCTCCCGAACCTTACGTCGCCTCCGCGCTCGGTGTAGGCGAGCAGCTCGTCCCTGGTCCGCTCGGATACCTGCATCGGACCCATCAGGTCCAGGCAGGTGTCCACCAGGACGTCCGCGGACACCTGCTCGCCTTGCGCCCTGACCCTGTCCACAATGGACCGGACCCCGGGCTTGTCGGCGTTGCCGAACTGGCCGGCGGCGAAGTTGACCCGTTCCACCAGGCTGCCGGTCGTGATCCACTCCACGCCCGTGTGCCACCCCTCCACACTGGGCGGGTCGCCGAGGCTCTGGCCCATGATGCCCGGCTGGGCGCCTATAAGCTCGTCGTCGACCTCGGGAAACCTGAGCCCCCCCGAGAGGCGGGCGGCTCCGGCGACCATCTCCGCGGGGCTCTTCACCTTCCGGAAGGCGGCCTCCTTGAAGAAGTCCGAGTTGAACAGCGTCCGCAGCATGGACCGCACCTGGTACCCGTGCTCGAAGTAAGCGTCTACCAGGGCCTGTATGGCCCCGGGGTCCCTGGGCGGCACGGTATTCCACGCCGGCACCTGGGGCTCGTCAGCCACGAAGAAGTTGTACAGGTGGCGGGACAGGAACCGGGCGGTGGCCGGCTGCCGGCAGACGATGTCGATGATGTCCTCGCCGTTGAAGTGGCCGGTGTGTCCGAGGAAGGTCTTCTCGCTGCCGTCGTGGTCGCCGTCCACGTACTCGAACTGGTAGTCCTGGCGCCCGTAGGGCTCCACGTTCATCTGCTCAGCCCTGGCCGTGTGCAGGGAGGGGTTCTTTATGCTCCACCCGGTGAAGGCACGGGAGGCCTCGTAGACATCCTGCTCCGTGTAGTTGCCGACCCCCATGGCGAACAGCTCCAGCAGCTCGCGGCCGTAGTTCTCGTTGTACCCGTCCTTGTGGTTGTCCTTGTTGTCCAGCCAGAAGATCATGGCCGGGTCCTTGGACAGTTGCAGCAGCAGGGTGTGGAAGCTCCCCAGCCCGTGGAACCGGAACATGTCGATCTGGTTGGCGATGACCCTGGGCTGGCTGAGCTTGGTGTAGCCCGTGGCGAAGACGCCGTGCCAGAAGAGGGATATCTTCTCCTCCAGGGGCCGCCGGGTATGGACCATGCGGTATACCCAGTGGGCCTGAGTGGGCGCGGGGGCGAAGAAGCTGTTCATGCCCACGTGGTATCGCCGGAGGATGTCGTCATCGTCGATGGCGGGGGGAGCCTTCTCGGGGTGGAGCAGCCGCTCCACCATCACCTCGTAGCCGATGTCGACGTACCTCTCCAGCTCGTCGCGGGTCGCGCCAAAGCCGGCCCGCCGCATCAAGTGGGCCATCAACGCGATATCTGTCGACGACATGTGCTCTCCTTTCGGTGCCCGGTCACGTCTAGTCTACATCCATTCAGGGGCGCTTATCAATTCCCCGTTCCGGGGTGGCGGCCGTCCAGGCGACGGGTGTGTCTCACGCCAGGGGTTGAGCCGTACCGACTACCAAGCCAGGTGGACGGTCTTGGAGCTGAGCATGGCGTGGTCACGTGTAACCAGAGGGATGTTGTGCACGACGCTGGTAGCGGCTCAGCCCCCATGCCAAACGTAGGGGCGTTCCTCGCGGGCGCCCACAAGAGGCGCCTCACGGTTCGACGCGGGAATCCAGGCGGACCGGGGCCCCGCCCTACACCGCCAGGAGCCTGGCGGCCGTCTCCCGGGCCTCGTCCCAGTTGCCCACTATCTGGTTGGTGGGGACGCGCTTCAGCACGTCCAGGGCCCGCAGGTTCCGGGCGGGCATGCCCGAGAGCCCCATCACTATGCAGTGGGTACCCTGGATCACCGCCGTCTCCACGAGCTGCTCCACCACCAGCGCCGCGCTGTCGTCCACGTACACCGTGTCCGAGAAGTCCAGGATCACCACCTCGTGGTCCCGGATGTCCGCGCCGATGGTGTCGATGAGTTTGCTGGAGGAGGCCACCGTGAAGGTGCCCTTGAGGGACACCAGGCCCACCCGGGCGGAGAACCCGTCCTCCTCCTGGCGCTGCTCGGTGCCGAAGAAGGTCTGGTCCAGCAGGGGCACGGAGATGACGCTGTCCATCTCCAGCCGCTCGAACTGCCGTGCGCTGGTCACCGCCGCCACGATCATCCCCACGGCCACGGCGGCCACCAGGTCCAGGAACACCGTCAGGCCCAGGGTGAGCAGCATCACGACCATGTGCTCCCGCTGGACCCGGTGTATCCGGCTGAGGAACCGCCAGTCGATGGTGTCCAAGGCCACCTTCACCAGGATGCCCGCCAGGACGGCGTTGGGTATGGAGGCCACGAAGTCCCCCAGCAGCAGCACCATGACCACCAGGATGCCCACTGAGATGACCCCCGAGGCCAGGGTCGCGCCCCCGGCCCGGATGTTGGCCACCGTACTGGGGGTGGCGCCCGAGCCGGGCAGCCCCTGGATGAACCCGGTGAACACGTTGCCTATGCCCTGGGCCAGCAGCTCCCTGCTGGGGTCGTGGCGGGTGCGGGTCATCGAGTCCCCCACCAGGGCGGTGAGCAGAGTGTCCACGGAGCCCACCAGGGCTATGACCATGGCCGGCTCCACGGCCCGCACTATGGCGTCGAAGTGGAAGTCGGGCATCTCGAAGGAGGGCAGGTCCGTGGGCACCGCGCCGATGGCCGGGGTGGCGGTGAGCCACAGCAGGCCCATCAAGGTCCCCACGGCCAGGGCCACCAGGGTCGCGGGCAGGTACCTGTCAAGCCTGTTAGGCCAGAGGACGGCCGCGGCCAGGGTGGCGGCGGCTATGAGCAGGGCGCTGCCCTGGAAGTGATCGACCACCATGGAGAAGTTGCCCAGGGTGGCCACGGGCCCCCCCGCGGCCACGGGGGCCCCTAAGAATGGCAGGGTCTGCACCACTATGATTATCACCCCCACCCCGGACATGAAGCCCGATATCACCGAGTAGGGGGTGTAGGTGACGTAGCGCCCGATCCTCAGCAGGCCGAACAGGATCTGTATCAGCCCCGCCATGATGACGATGGTGAACGCCTCGGCGATGTTGTCGGCGTGGCTGGCGACGATCACCGCCATGGCCACCGTCATGGAGCCCGTGGGGCCCGATATGAGGGAGCGGGTGCCGCCGAAGACGGCGGCAAAGAAGCCCACCGAGATGGCCCCGTAGACCCCAGCGGCCGGGCCCAGGCCCGCCGCCAGCCCGAAGGCCAGCGCCACGGGAAGGCTGACCACTGCCGCGGTGACGCCGCCCAGGACGTCGCCGCGCAGCTTCGCCAGGTCGTATTCCAGGCTGGGCATGGAAAGACGGCTCAGGTAGTACATCGCTTCGTCCGTGCAATACTACCAGCCTCCGGCCCACCTAGCCACCCCGCCCCTCCCGAGGACCGTCCGCCCCCGTCGTAGGGGCGCCCCTTGTGGGCGCCCGCCCACCTTGCCGGCGACGCCCGCGCCCCAACCGGTCCTCCCGGCGAAGGGCCTGCCCTCGTGCCCCGACACGGGGGCCGGGACCCAGCAACTGTCTTGAAGGTCAAGCGTTGAGGGCGTGGGTGGCGTCCCATGGGGCGCCCCGCTTGAGCATCGAGTTCAGGATGGTCAAGAGCTTGCGCATGCACGCCGTGAGAGCCACTTTCGGAGGTTTCCCCGCTTGCAAGAGCCGGTGATAGAACTCCTTCAATACCGGATTGCGTTGGACGGCCACCAGGGTCGACATGTAGAGGGCAGCGCGTACATTGGCCCGACCTCCCCAACAGCTGCGCACGCCTCGGAACTGCCCACTGTCCCGGCTCAGGGGCGCCACACCGACCAGGGCAGCAACCGCTCTCCTGTCCAGGGACCCCAACTCCGGCAGATCAGCCAGCAGGTTGAAGGTGGTCACCGGTCCCACGCCAGGGACGCTCCTCAGAAGCTTCTCCCGCTCTCGCCACAGCGGACTGCTTCGCAGGCGACGCTCCAGGTCATCGTCAATCTCCTTCAGCTGGCGATCGAGGAAGGCGATTACCTGGTCGATGCTCTGAAGGACGGCGGGGGAGGCCAGGCGGCGACGGGATTGCTCGGCGGTCCGCATCTGCATGAGTTGGCGCCGACGTGCCACGAGCCCCTCGAGTTCCCGCGCCTCCTCGGAGACGAGGGGTTGGGCCTGCACACCACTGACCTCGCCGAAACGGGCGATAACGCCGGCGTCGAGGCGATCGGTCTTCGCCAGTATGCCCTGGGACCGTGCAAACTCCCGGACGTGCCGGGGATTGACCACGGCAACGGGAACTCCCGCCGCGCCGAGTGCGGCGACGAGGGAGATCTCGTACCCACCTGTTGCCTCCATCACGACCAGGTGCGGCGCTAGGTCCTGCAGCCGTTGAACAAGACCGTCCACCGCCTCCTGACTCCTATCGACACGCCACACCTCGCCGGCCGGTCGCAGCGCGACATCGACCCAATCCTTGGAAACATCGATCCCAACAAACATCGGTCTCTCCTTCGCCCATCCTTGCAGATACGGGCTCCCTGGCCCTGGCAACTGTTCGGGCTCCAAGAGTATGAAGGCGGGGCGACCACGCTGGGTCGCGGTCTCTCGAGACCAAGGGGCGGACCGGTCTACCCCGCCACCTTCATCAAGATACAAGGGGCAGGGGCGAGGCCCCTCTTCACCGTCGTCCCGGCGAAGGCCGGGACCAAGGGGGGCGGGGGGACACCGCCGTACACACCCCCACCAGAGATTCCTCAGCTCCGCTGCGCTCCGTTCGGAATGACAGCAAGGAGGGGCCGCCCTCCTCTAGGCCCCCGGCCCCCCGCCGCCGTCGTCGGACATCACCCGATAGTTGTACCACCCGGTTATGTCACCCTGGCAAGCCGGCCGACCCCTCGTCCTCGGTCTGTCATCCCGACGAACGCCCCCCTGTCCGACAAACGCCCCTTTCCGACGAACGCCCCCTTTCTTGTCATTCCGAGCGGAGCGCAGCGGAGTCGAGAAATCCATCCCCGCAGCACTCCGCCGATCACCCCCCGCCCGACGACGCGGGACGGTCAACGGGGGCGGGGGGTGGCGCCGCGATGGACACCAGCAGCGCGGCCAGGGAGACGGCGGAAGCGAAGACCACGAACGCTACCCGGTAGCTGTCGGTAGCGTCGAACATGAACCCGGCCACGATGGGGCCGAGGGCCTGCCCCCCGATCTGCACGGGCAGGGCAACTCCCCGGATGGAGCCCAGGTGCCGGCGGCCGTAGTAGTCGGCCCACGCCAGCCTCAACAGCACGTGCAGGCCCCCCACCCCGGCCCCCAGCGCCGCCGCGGCTGCCGTTCCCTGCAGCAGCGTGGAGCTGGCCGCGGCCCCAACCGCGCCGGCCGCCACGGTAAAGCCGCTGAGGGCCAGGAGGTACCTCAGCGGCACCCGCCGGGCCAGGGCCGACCAGCAGAGGCCCCCGGGCACCTGGGAGAAGGCGAAGACGCTCACCGTCAGCGCCGCCGCGAAGCCGGACATCCCCTGGTTCAGGTAGTGGGACGCCTGGTGCAAGCTTACACCTGCCTGCACCATGTACCCGGCGGCGGAGAACACCGCCATCAGCCAGAAGGCGCGGGTCACCACGGCCTGCGCCAGGGTGAAGCTGTACTCCGGGGCGGGGGCGTCGGAATGGGCGCCGCCGCCCGAAGGGCCGCCCTCCCGCGGCGGGTACAGGTCCGGCTCCAGCCCCATGTCCTCGGGGCGGCGGCGCATCAGCAGCAGGGCGGGCAGGACGGCGACGGCCAGGGTGTACAGGCCCAGGGACATCCACGCCACCCGCCAGTCCCAGGCGACGATGATCAGGTGCGCGACGAAGGGCATCAGGGCCAACCCCGTCCCCTGGGAGCCGTTCAGCAGGCCCAGGGCCGCGGGCCGCCGGCGAATGAACCAGTTGCTCACCGCCGTGGAGGTGCCCAGCTCCAGGGGGCTGGCGAAGGACATCCTTCCCACCAGGTACAGGAGCAAGAACGCCCATGACTGGGTCACGTAGGCAAGGCCGATGGCGCAGAAGCCCACCAACGCCCCTCCCGCCGCCACCATGATCCCGGCGCCCCGCCGGTCGATCCACCATCCCACCACCGGCGACACGGCCACGGCACAGATGCCGCCCAGGCTCACGGCGCTGGAGAATAGCCCCCTAGACAGGCCCAGGTCCGTGGTCATGGGCACGAGGAAGATGGACAGGGTCGCCACGGCCATGACCGGCCTGGAGGAATAGCTGGTCACCGCGGAGACCAGCAGTATCACCCAACCATAGTAGAAGGGAAGAGAGCGGGCCAGCCTCGCCTGCCACCCCGGGCCCGTCACCGGGCAGCGTCCCCCCCGGCCCCGCGGGCGGGCCGGGGGACCGTCGCGACTGCCTGAGTACTCGCCGTGGAGGCGCCGGGGACCATGCGCTTTCGCCCTACCCCTTTCGCTCTACCATAGAGGCGCCCATTATCGCAGGTACCCTACTGGGGAGCAAAAGGGCTGGTCGGTCCTCACGCGGGGACCTGAGATTCCTCGCCTGCGGCTCGGAATGACGCACTGGAGGCAGCTCGGAATGACGCGCTGGGGGCGGCTCGGAATGACGCACTGGAGGCAGCTCGGAATGACGCGCTGGGGGCGGCCCCGCTCCCTGGACCCAGTCTCGGGGCGGGAATAACGGATAGGGCGGAGCCGGCAAGCCCTTGGATCGTGGGGATGCTATAATCTACCCAACCGGCCTGGAGAACGCTCCCGGCCCTGCCCCGGCGCCACATCTCCGATGGGGGACCTCCCATGGCCGACGAGCTCCTAACGCTACACGAGAAGCCGCCCTGCCGGTACATGATCGCCGGGTGGAAACCCCAGTGGTCCGACGGCGGGGAGATATCCAGCGGGCTCCCCAAGTACCTCATCGACAAGGTGGGCGCCCGCAAGATCGGCGAGATGAGCGACACCGTATCCATGATGTGCTACCCCTTCCAGGTGCCCGGCACCCACGACGCCTTCCGGCCGGCGGCCTCCTTTGCCGAGGGCCTTCCCACCACCGGCATCGTGCGGGACAACGGGTTTTACTACGCCGGTGACGGGCTGGTCATATTCCTGGGAGAGGAACCCTGGTTCCGCATCGACCTGTACACCCAGGCCTTCTTCCAGGCGGTCAAGGAGCTGGGCATCCAGCGCACCGCCGCGGTGGAGGGGTACAACGGTCCCGCCCCTCCCGAGCTGGAGAGGAGCGTCAACTGCTCGTACAGCAGGGCCGACATGAAGGAGGAGCTAGAGGGCCTGGGCGTGCGCTTCTCCAGCTATGGCAGCGACCGGCGCAGCGGACCGACGATAGCCATGGCGCTGATCACCCTGGCCCACTACAACTACCCGGACGTCGAGATGTTCCGCCTGGGCTCCATGGCCCCCATGTATTCGTTCCTCACCGCCAACAAGGAGCCGGTGGGCATAACCAGGGACCACCGGTCGTTCTACGACATCATGCGCAGGCTCAGGACGACGTTCAAGCTGGACATCGACCTGGGGGACCTGAAGCAGAAGGGCGACGCCGAATCGGGACGCCTGCAGTCGATGCTGGAACGGGTCGCCTCCTCCAACTCCAACGCCAAGGAGATCATCGAGAAGGCCCGGGAGGAGTTCAACTACACCCCCTTCGTGGAGCCGGTGGAGCTCACCCCCTCCCTGGACAAGGCCCTGGACGACATCCTCCGCAACGCCCCGGACCAGCCCGACGAGCAATAGGGCCTACAGCAGCAGCATGGCGTCCCCGAAGGAATAGAACCGGTACCCCTGCCGGACGGCCTCGCCGTATGCACGCATCACCTGGTCTTTTCCGGCAAAGGCACTGACCAGCATCAGCAGCGTGGTGCGGGGCAGGTGGAAGTTGGTCACCATGGCGTCCACCATCCGGAAGCTGTGGCCGGGCAGGATGTAGATGTCGGCCCATCCCGAGCCTGCCGGGATATCCCTCCGGTCCCCGCCGCCGAGTCCCGATGCAACCTGCTCCAGCACCCTCACCGAGGTGGTGCCGACGGCCATGATGCGGCGGCCCGAAGCCCTGGCCTCGCGCAGCTTGCGCGCCTCGGTCTCGGCAAGCTCGAAATACTCGCCGTGAATGGCGTGGGCGGCGGGGTCGTCCGCCCTCACGGGAGCAAAGGTGTCCAGCCCCACATGGAGGGTCACGAAGGCCAGCTCGACTCCCCGGGTCCGCAGCCCGTCCAACATCTCGCGGGTAAAGTGAAGCCCGGCGGTGGGGGCGGCGGCGCTCCCCGGCTGCCGGGCGTACACGGTCTGGTACGCCTCGGGGTCCTCCAGCCTGGCATGAATGTAGGGAGGCAGGGGAACCTGCCCCCACCGCTCCAGGCCCTCTTCGGTGGACAGACGCACCACTCTGACGCCGTCGGGCTCGGCCTCCAGGACTTCGACCTCCACGTCCTCGTGGCCCGGCCTCGGGACCCTGGCCCGCACCCCGGGCCGGAGGGGGCGGGCGGGCCTGGCCATGACCTTCCAGGTCCCGGGCCCCACGCGGCAGAGGAGCAGGAGCTCTACCCTGCCGCCAGTCGCTTCGCGTCTCCCCACCAGCCGGCCGGGCAGGACGCGGCTGTCGTTCATCACCAGCACGTCGCCCGGGTCCAGGTAGTCGGGCAGGTCCCCGAACGAACGGTGCTCCACCGACCCCGCGCGCCGGTCCAACACCAGCAGCCGGCACGAGTCACGGGGCTCCAAGGGAGTCTGGGCGATCAGCTCGAGGGGAAGGTGGTAGTCGAAGTCGCTGGTCTTCATCGGCGGCGGGGGCCGCGGCCCGGGTGCGCCGCCGGCTACGGCTCTCCGTGGATGCTGATGCGGGCCGCCGTGAGGGTGTTCACCAGGAGCATGGCAATGGTCATGGGCCCCACGCCGCCGGGCACGGGCGTTATCGCCTCGGCCTTCTCCGACACCGCCGGGAAGTCCACGTCCCCCACCAGGCGGTAGCCGGACTTCCGCGTCTCGTCGGGGACCCGGTTGATGCCAACATCCACGACGACGGCGCCCTCACGGACCATATCCGCCGTCACGGCGTTGGGGCGGCCCATGGCGGCCACCAGAACGTCCGCCTGCCTGGTCAGGGCCCCCATGTCCCGGGTGCCGGTGTGGCAGACGGTGACGGTGGCGTTGGCCCCCTCGGCCTTCTGCATCAGCAGCATGGCAAGGGGCTTGCCGACGATGTTGCTGCGCCCGCAGATGACCACGTGCCTGCGGCCTGGGTCGTAGCCGTTCCTGAGCAATAGCTGCTGGACCCCGCCGGGAGTGCCGGGCACAAAGGGCCCCTGTCCCTGGGCCAGCCTGCCGACGTTCACCGGGTGGATCGCGTCCACGTCCTTTCCCGGGTCGACGGCGCCCAGGATGGCCGTCTCGTCCATGTGATCGGGCAGGGGAAGCTGCACCAAGATGCCATGGAACCTGGGGTCCCCGTTGAGCTCCCGCACCTTCTCCAGCAGCCCGGCCTGGGACAGGCTGCCGGGCAGGTGGACAGTCTCGGAGAACATGCCTACCTCGTCGCAGGCCCTGCCCTTGTTGCGCACGTATATCGCCGAGGCCGGGTCGTCTCCCACCAGCACGGCGGCCAGCCCGGGGGTGACGCCGTGCCTGGCGCGGGTCTCCTCCACCCCCACGGCGACCTCGGCCCGTATCTCCTTGGAGGTAGCCTTGCCGTCCAGTATCTTCGCCATCCTCCCTCCCCGCCGTTGGACTCGCGCCGCCGCCATGATAGCACGGGGCCCCCGGCCCAACAATCTCCCTGCCCCGGCCCCGAGAGGTTAGACACCCCGAATACCCGTGGCTATAATGTGGCTCAATCATGCTCACCACCGGCATGCTCACCACCGGCGTCGACATCATCGAGATCGAGCGTATCCGCCAGGCCTTCGAGCGCTGGGGAGACCGGTTCCTCCGCAGGATATACACCGAGGGCGAGGCTTCCTACTGCCGCGGCAGGGCCCCGAACCTGGCAGGACGCTTCGCGGCCAAGGAGGCGGCGATGAAGGCCCTGGGCACCGGGCTCCGGGGCGTGGGATGGAAGGACATCGAGGTCGTCAGGAACCAGGCCGGGGCGCCCTCGGTCCGCCTGCACGGGAGGGCCAAGGCCCGGGCCGAGACGCTGGGCGTCCGCGAGCTGTCCCTCAGCCTCTCTCACTCCCGCAACTACGCCGTGGCCTTCGTCGTGGGACTGATCCCCGGGGCCGAGTGACGCGAGCCTCGACGGCGCCATGAAGATAGTCACCGTCGACCAGATGCAGGCCCTGGAAGAGGCCTCCGCGGCCGCGGGCACCAGCACCGACACTCTCATGGAGAACGCCGGACTGGCGGCGGCACGCCTGTCCCGGGAGGCGGCGGGAGGGGCCGCCGGGGTCCGTGTGCTGGTACTGGTCGGGCCGGGCAACAACGGGGGAGACGGGCTGGTGGCGGCGCGGCACCTGCGCAGGTGGGGAGCGGAAGTGACCGCCTATGTCCTGCGGCCGCGCCGCCCGGAGGACACCCGCCTGGACGAAGCGGCCCGGGCCGGCGTCACGATACTCCACGCGGGGAACGAGCCCGAAGGCCGCCTGCTCGCGGGAGAGCTCGGCCGGGCCCGGGTGGTGATGGACGCCGTGTTGGGCACCGGGAGGGCCCGCCCGCTGGAGGGCGAGGTCCGGGACGCCATGCTGGCGGTCACGTCGGCCAGGGCCGCCAACCCCGGGCTCATCGTCGTGGGCCTCGACGTGCCCACCGGCATGGACGCGGACACTGGGGCGGTCGACCCGGCCTGTCCGCATGCCGACGTGACCGTCTCCTTCGGCTTTCCCAAAACGGGGCACTTCCGGTTCCCCGGTGCGGCCCACGTGGGCAGGCTCGAGGTCTTGGACATCGGCATCTCGCCCGACCTGTCAAGGGGCCTGGACCTGGAGCTTCTCACCGGGGACTGGGTGGAACAGAGGCTGCCGGACCGCCCGCCGGACTCCCACAAGGGCACCTTCGGCCATGTGCTGATAGTCGCCGGCTCGACGAGCTACGCCGGCGCGGCGTACCTGGCAGCCCAGGCGACGGCGCGGATGGGACCCGGGCTCGTGACCCTGGCCTCTCCCCGGGGAATCTACCCGGTCCTGGCCTCCAAGCTCACCGAGGTGATCCACCTGCCCCTGCCCCAGGACGAAGACGGGCGGATAAGCGACGCGGCCGCCGGCCTCATAGGACAGAGCCTGTCACAGTACACCTCGGTGGTCCTGGGCTGCGGTTTCGGCAGGTCTTCCGGCCTGGTGGAGCTGCTGCGAGGGCTGCTGTTGGAGGAGCCGGCCCCCCGGGCGCCGGTGGTCGTCGACGCAGACGGCCTGAACAACCTGGCCCGGACCCCCGAGTGGTGGAGGCGGGCCCGCTTTCCCTTGGTGGTCACGCCTCATCCGGGAGAGATGGCCACCCTGACGTCCCTGTCTACCGCCGAGGTCCAGTCCCGTCGCGTGGAGGTGGCCAGGGAGTACGCGGCCACGTGGGACGCCGTCGTAGCCTTGAAGGGCGCCCACACCGTGGTGGCAAGCCCGGACGGCCCGTGCCGGGTCAGCCCCTTCGCCAACCCGGGCCTCTCCTCGGGTGGCACGGGCGACGTGCTCACCGGCATCATTGGCGGGCTCCTGGCCCAGGGCCTCTCACCCGAGGACGCCGCCTGCTGCGGCGTGTACCTCCACGGCCTGGCCGGGGAGATGGCAAGGGAGCGGTTGGGAGACGCCGGGATGCTGGCCGGGGACCTGCTCTCGCTCTTGCCCACGGCGGTCCGGGACGCCAGGCTGGGCCGCCCGGCCTGAAGGCAGCCGGAGGCGCGCCCCGTTACGGTCTTTATCCCGTTATAATGGGCGAATACATTCCAACAGGAGGCGCAAGATGGAGCTTGGCCTGGAAGGGAAGGTGGCGATAGTCACCGGAGGCAGCTACGGAATAGGCAAGGCGGCCGCGTGGCGCATGTCCATGGAGGGCGCCAGGGTCGCCATCTGCGCCCGGCGGCAGGAGGTGCTGGACCAGGCCGCCAGCGACATCCGCGCCCAGTCAGAAGGCGAGGTGCTGACGGTTTCCGCGGACGTCTCCATCGCCTCGGACGTGGACCGGGTGGTGGACGCCACCCTGGAGCGGTTCGGCAGGATCGACATCCTGGTCAACAACGCCGGCCAGTCCGACGCCCGCGCCTTCGAGAGCGTCACCGATGAGGAGTGGCAGGCGGACCTGGACCTGAAGCTGTACGCCTCCATCCGTTTTGCCCGGGCCTGCATCCCCCACATGCGCAGGGTCGGGGGAGGAAGGATCATCAACGTCACCAACCTGGGGGCCAAGGCCCCGGGTGCCAGCTCGGTGCCCACCTCCGTCTCCAGGGCCGCGGGCGTCGCCGTTACCAAGGCCCTCTCCAGGGACGTGGCCAAGGACAACATCCTCGTGAACACGGTATGCATCGGCCTGATCAAGAGCGGCCAGCACGAACGCCGTTACGAGGGGCTGACGGCCGGGAACCCGGGCCTGGGCCAGGAGGAGTTCTACGACCAGATGGCCTCGGGCAGGGGCGTGCCCCTGGGCCGCGTGGGCGAACCCGAGGAGGCCGGAGACGTCATCGCGTTTCTGGCCTCGGACCGGGCCAGCTACCTAACCGGCATCGCCGTCAACATCGACGGAGGCGGATCACCGGTCGTCTGACGCCCGGGAGCCTCCCGCAGTACCGGCGGCCTCGGCTGCATACGCCTCGTCCAGCATGTCGACGACGTGGCACACCCGGCCCTGCACTCCGGCCCTCCGCAGGCCGTTCTCCAGCTGGATTACGCAGCCGGGATTGGCCGTCGCGATGATGTCGGCGCCGGTGGCGGCCACCCGCTCCATCTTGCTGTCCAGGAGCCGGTTGGAGAACTCCCTCTGGGTGACGGAGTAGATCCCCGCGGCCCCGCAGCATCGGTCCGAGCTCTCCATCTCCACCAGGTCCAGGCCCGGTATCGATTCCAAGACCGTCCGGGGCGCCCTGGTGATCCGCTGGGCGTGGGCCAAGTGACAGGAGTCCTGGTAGGTCGCGGTGGCTTGCACTTGGCCCTCGGGATGGCGGAAGGAAAGCTCCACCAGAAGCTCGCTGATGTCCACGGTGATGGCGGCGAGACGTTCGGCCCTGGCCGCGTACACGGGATCGTCCCGCAGCAGCTCCTCGTACTCCTTCATGGTCGAGCCGCAACCCGCCGAGGCCACCGCGACCCTGTCCACGCCGGCTTCCAGGAACACGTCGATGTTGCGCCGCGCCATAGCCCGGGCCGTTTCCGGGTCGCCGCTATGCAGGTTCAGCGCCCCGCAGCAGCCCTGGCCCATGGGGACCAGCACCCGGCAGCCGTTTATGGCCAACACCCGCACCGACGCCTCCATCGTGCGGGGGTGGACCAGGGGCATCACGCAGCCCGACAGCAGCCCCACCAACATCCTCGTCTCCCCCACCGCAGGGACCACCTTCCGGGACGGGCCGAAGAAGGGCCGGGAGAACGACGGCAGGGACCTCTCCAGGGCTGCCAGGTTCGGCAGGGCCCGGTCCAGCAGACGCGACCGGCGCAACAACCCCTGGAGTCCCGAACGCTGGTACAGGTACATCAGCATCGCGCCGAGCCTGAGATACCGGGGATGAGGCAAGGCCGCCCTCAAGAAGAGCGCCGTGGCCAGCTTCATCGCCTTCGCCGTCTTGCCGCGCCGGGCCACCTGGGCCCGGGTGTCCTCCATCAGCCGGCCGAAGGGGACGCCCGAGGGGCATACCGCCTCACAGGCACGACACTGCAGGCACAGGTCCCAGTGGGAGGCCACCCGCTCGCTGATCCCCATGCGCCCCTCCTTGACCGCCTTCATCAGGGCGATGCGCCCCCTAGGGGACTCGGTCTCCAGACCGAGCTCGACGTAGGTGGGGCACGCGCTGAGGCAGAGGCCGCAATGGACGCAGCGATACAGGTCCTCGTCCCTGGGCGAATCGGGGCCCAGGAAGCCGGGCTCCAGGTTGAGAGGCGTCTTGGGGTGTGCGGTCATGCCGGCGTCCTCAGATCCCCCCGACGAACCGGCCCGGACTGAGTATGCCCTTGGGGTCCATCTCCCTCTTGACCCGCCGCATCAGGTCCAGGCCCGCTACCTCGTCACCCCACACGTCCATCCTGCGTTTCAACGCCAGGGGGCATCGCTCTATGACGGCGTACCCACCACAGGTCCCCGCGGCCCGGCGTACCGTCCTGATGGTCTCCTCGACCAGCTTGTCGGCCTGGGGCTCCAGCTCCTCCGCCCACTCCAGCACCCGGACCAGGCCGCTGCCAGGATCGACTACGATGCCCCTGGGCAGAGGGGTCGGACGGACGGCCATGGAAGCGACGAAGGTGGCCACGCGGGAGGGTAGAAGCCCAACCCTCACCATCAGCCTTGGCCCCCCTTCGCCGTCCCAGCCCAGGTCCGTGACGGACCGCCAGATCTCGTCTCCCTCTTCGTTCATGACGGTGGCGACGTTGCATGCGCCGCCCGCCGCAAGCACCTCCGCCGCCTGGGACACCTTGCGTCCCACCGGCGGCCCGCTGCCGGAGAAGAGGGCCGCAACCACGGCCGCGCCGCGGGGCGTTCCCATCTCGGGCAGCCTGTCCACCGCCCCCCGGTCCATGACCTGAAGCGCCTGGGGCCTGCCGTGCAACCCCAGTACCTCCTGCGACAACCCCACCGCGGCTTCCAGAGAGCCCATGGACGCGACCACGGTCCCCTTGGCCGCCGGCAGGGGCGTGACCTTGAAGGTGGCCTCCACGATCACCCCCAAAGTGCCCAGAGACCCAGTGTACAGCTTGTTCAGGTCGTAGCCCGTCACGTTCTTCACCACGCGGCCGCCGCTCTTCGTGACTTCTCCCGAGGCGCGGACCACTTTCAGCCCGATGAGCCAGTCCCTCAGCCCACCGAAGGCCAGACGGGAGGGCCCTCCGGCGTTGGCGGCCAGGACACCACCCACCGTAGCCCTGGAGGACAGGGGGAACTCCAGCGGCAGGGTCTGGCCGTGGCGTGCCAGCTCTCCACGGAAGGCGTCGATGGTCATGCCGGCTTCCGCGGCGGCCACCAGGTCGGCCGGTTCGTGAAAGGCCAGTCCATTCAGCCGCTCCAACCCCAGCACCAGGTCCAGGCCGGCGGGCGGGTTCCCCAGTCCCATCTGGGTCCCGCCTCCCCTGGGGACCACCGCCAGGCCCCGGTCCGACGCCAGGCGCATCACGTCGGATACGGCTTCCACATCTGACGGCAACGCCACGGCCTCGGCCACGACTCCATCCACCGAGTACGCCGCCGGGTTTGCGGGAGATGGGACGGCATCCCTCCCCAGCAGGCCCACCAGAGTGTCCGAAAGCGACGGCAACAGCCTTGCTCACCGGGCCTGCCGGGTGGAATGAAGCCTCATGGTGTGGATGGCGTCCATACCAAGGCGAATGGAGCGTCCAGCCTGAGGCACGAGGTCGGGGTGCCCATCATATGTATGCCGCGGGTCCCGCGCTGGAGACGGCGCCCCGCTGGGCGGCGTGGTCGTACTCCGGTCCCCCTGGAAATATCTTGCCCGGATTGAAACGGCCGGAGGGCGAGAAGGCGTCGCGCACCCTCTCCATCGTCTCCATGTCCTCGTTGGTGAACACCAGGGGCATGTAGGCCTTCTTCTCCAGGCCCACGCCGTGCTCTCCCGTCAGGGTTCCGCCCATGGCCACGCAGGCCTCCAGCATCTCGCCGCCGGCCTTCACGGCGCGGTCCGCCGCGCCGGGCTCACGTTCATCGAACAGCAGGCAGGGGTGCAGGTTCCCGTCGCCGGCGTGAAACACGTTGGCGACGAGCAGGCCGTACTTCCGGGCGGTCCTCTCCACCTCCTCCAGCATCTCAGCCAGCCGGGTCCTGGGTACGACCCCGTCCACCAGGTAGTAGTTGGGCGCCAGGGTCCCGAGGGCCCCGAAGGCTCCCTTCCGCGCGGACCAGAGCCGCTCACGCTCCCGGGCGTCGGCGGCCAGCCTGACCTCCGACGCGCCCGAGTCGTACATCGTGGCCTCGACGTCCGGCCCAAGCCCGCGGGTCTCCTCCTCGAGGCCCTCGACCTCCACCAGGAGCACCGCCCCGGCATCCACCGGGAACACGCCCTTGGTCACGTTGAGGATGGCCTCGATGCACACCGAGTCGATCATCTCCATGGCGGCGGGCACGACGCCCCGGCCTATGATGGCGGACACCGCGTTGCATGCGGCCTCCACGTCTGGGAACACGCCCAGCAGGGTAGTCGTCGACTCGGGGACGGGCAGCAACCTCACGGCGATCTTGGTTGCGATGCCGAAGGTGCCCTCGGAGCCCACAAAGACTCCCCGCAGGTCGTATCCGGGGACGTCCCGGGTCTTTCCGCCCAGCCAGACTACCGACCCGTCTTCCAGCACCACCTCCATACCCAGCACGTGGTTAGTGGTCACGCCGTATGCCAGGCAGTGGGGCCCGCCGGCGTTCTCGGCCACGTTGCCGCCCAGGCTGCAGGCCCGCTGGCTGGAGGGGTCGGGGGCGTAGCGCATGCCATGCTTCCGGGCCTCGGTATCCAGGTCCAGGTTCAGGACGCCCGGCTCGACCACCGCCAGGTGATTGGCGGCGTCCATCTCCAGGATACGGGTCATGCGGGTCAGGGATATCTGGATGCCTCCCAGGGAGGCTATGGCACCGCCGCTGAGACCGGTGCCCGAGCCGCGGCCGATGACGGGCAGCCCTTCGGCCTGGGCCAGCGCCACCAGACGGCTCACTTCCTCGGTGGACGTGGGGAAGGCCACCGCCAGGGGCATGGCGGTGTCGATGGACCCGTCATACTCGTACACCAACAGGTCCTCGGGGTGGTGGACTACATTCCTCTCCCCCACGATCCCCTGGAGCCCTCGGACTATGTGACGGGCGTCGTCTGCCACGTCGTCTCCTGCACCCGATGGAATACCAAGATGATAGCCGACGCCCAGTGGGGGTTGCAAGCTGGCATAGCCTGCGCACCCTCCAGCATTCCCCCGAACGCGGGAGTCCAGATTTGTCCTCCTGCCCTGCATTCCGGCCTTGGGCAATTCCGAACGAAGCGGAGCGAGGTGAGCACCTCCCTTCATCTAACCCTCTGGATGGACCAGAATCCGGGGTGAGGACCAAGTGGTGGATGCACGGACATTGATAGCGACAATCCCAGGCCTAGCGGGCTCTGGCATTCTGGTCTATAATAGAGGGCGACACTCGGTTAGCTCGCCAAGGTTTGGACGCAAGGAACGGACCTTTCCCTCGGCCCCTTCTCTTCTTGTTCACTCCCCGCTGATTCACCTGTGTCGCCACTCTGAACTAGGGAGTCCGTTCTCGTATGACTTATCGCTCTTCGCCTACCCGCCTGCGCCCGACCAACCGCACCCGGCATCAAGCCGTTTGCGATGACTGCGGCATATCTGCCGCCCTTCCTTTCCGGCCAAGCCAGGGCAAGCCGGTGTACTGTCCCTCATGCTTCAAGGCCCGCCGCCGTGGGCATCCCTTGATGATCAGTACAAACGGAAGCAAGTCACCTACCACAAGTGAGCCAGCCGCCGATAGCGCCCCGTTCAATGGCACGGCGTTTTCTGAAATGCCTTTGAAGGCCGCGACCAAGGCGGCGATTTCCCGAATGAACATATCAAGGCCCACACCCATTCAGAAGAAGGCTATCCCTCATCTAATGGCGGGACGAGACCTGATTGGTCAGGCGCGTACGGGGTCAGGAAAGACGCTGGCGTTCGCCGTGCCCCTGACCGAGCGGTGCGACCCGTCATTCCGGCAGGTCCAGGCCCTTGTGCTGGTGCCAACCCGTGAACTGGCCATCCAGGTAGCGGGAGTCATGGAAGCGCTTGCTTCGTCGCAGCGGCTCCGCGTTGCGCTACTGTACGGCGGCCGGTCTCTTCGGCCGGAATACGCGACATTGAGGAGCGGCCCTCATGTCGTCATCGGCACTCCAGGCCGGACGCTGGACCATATACGGCAAGGGACACTCGACCTGGGTTCAGTGCGATTTCTTGTGCTGGACGAAGCGGATGAGATGTTGGATCGGGGGTTTGCCCCCGATGTCGAGTCCATCATAGGCCGGACGCCCAACGAGCGTCAGACGGCACTTCTGTCCGCAACCGTGCCTGCGTGGGTGGCCCAGACCGCAGCAAAGCACCTGCGCCGGCCTGTAAGGGTGGAGGTGGACGCGGGCATGCAGGCCCCGCCCAGCGTCGAGCACTTGGTCTACACTATCCAAAGCGGTGACAAATTGGAGGCTCTAAGAGCGCTATTGGACGGTCGAGACGGTACCTCGGTCATCGTCTTTCTCAAGACCAAGCGCAGGGTCAAGCAGTTGGCAAGGCAACTGGATTCGTTGGACTACCCGGTAGGGGCGCTCCAAGGAAATCTAAGCCAAAGCGCGCGCGAACGAGTGATGACGGACTTTCGCTCCGGCAATGCGTCGATCTTGGTGGCGACGAATGTGGCCGCCAGGGGCTTGGACTTCGAGGCTATTGGACAAGTCATCAACTATGACCTACCGGATTCGGAGCAGCTGTTCACCCACCGCGTTGGACGGACCGGCCGTATGGGCCGCTCTGGTGAGGCGATAACGTTCATTACGGCGGATGACGAGCGGAAATGGCGTGAGATCGAGCGGGGCCTCGGCAAGAGGTTCACAAGGAAGCCCTGGCAGAGCCCTTAAGGCATGTGAAGTCCACGCGCAGAGGCACCAACCCTCGCTACGGCAAGAACTACCGCTACGACCTCACCACAACCGGCCAGTCACTTACCGTGCAACTGGATGCAGAGCCTCCGCCCGCGCGGTCTGGAAGCGTCCTTGACGGTAAGATGGGTCCCGACATGAAGGCAGACGCCGACCATCCTATTCTCAGGGGCTATCTGCACCTGGCCAGCGCGCTGGTCGCCCCGGGCGCTCTTGTTCTGCTGGTGTTGCTGGCAGACACTCCCAGATCGATCGTTGGCGCCGCGATCTTCGGCGCCAGTCTCGTGGTCCTCTACTGGACCAGCGCCAGCTATCACCTGCTGGCAAGGCGGCGCCCCCGGGGATTCATGAGCAGGCTGGACCGCTCGATTATCTTCATCTTCATCGCCGGGGCCTATACGCCTTTCGTCCTCAAGCTAATGAGCAACGCCTGGGGGATACCCATCCTGTCCGTCGTGGGCGGGCTGGCTTTGACCGGTTTCATAACGACCCTGGCCGCCCCTCCGGCCCCGAGCTGGGTACGGGTGGCGATGTATCTCGTACTGGGCTGGGTCGGAATCATAGGTATAACCGAGCTGGTAGGATCGCTCCCGGTCGAGGCCCTGGCGCTGCTAGTACTAGGAGGGATGCTCTTCTCCATCGGGGCCGCCACGTACGCTGCCAAGCGTCCCAATCCGTTCCCATCGGTCTTCGGCTACCACGAGATCTTTCACACTCTCCAAGTTGTCGCCACCGCGCTCTTGTACTGGGTGGTGGCCGTGTATGTCATACAGGCCTAATATACTGGGGCGTCTCCCTCAAGAGACCCAGGAGGTGTTAGTTGGCGTTCGCAGACGACGTGGAGAAGATGGCGGAGCCGGTACGCCGGGCGATACTGGAGCACCCCTTCGTGACGGGCATCGGGGACGGCACCCTGGACCCGGAGAGTTTCAAGTACTACGTCCGGCAGGACTACGTGTACCTGATCGACTACAGCCGCGTGATGGCGTTGGCGTCGGCCAGGGCGCCCGACCTGGAGACGATGGGCTGGTTCGCCCGTCTCCTGGACGGGACGCTGAACACCGAGATGGAGCTTCACCGCGGCTACTGCGCCAGGTTCGGAATCAGCAGCGAGGAGCTGGAGGCGACCCGGGCCTCCCCCACGACCGTCGCCTACACCAGCTACCTGCTGAACGTGGCGCACCAGGGGTCCTTCGCCGAGGTGGCGGCGTCGTTCCTGCCCTGCCAGTGGGGATACTGGGAGATCGGCGACCACCTGGCCAGGAAGGGGAAGCCCAAGGGCGCGCCGCTGTACCGGGAGTGGATCGAGATGTACGTCTCCACCGAGTACAGAGCGCTGGCGGAGTGGGCCAGGTCCCTGGCGGACCGGGTCGCCTCCGAGGCTGGCCCCGCGGAGCGGAAGCGGATGGAGCTGGCCTACCTGACCAGCCTGCGGTACGAGTACCTGTTCTGGGACATGTCGTACCGGCGGGAAGAGTGGCCCGTATGACGAACCCGGTCCTCTGACAAGCCGCGATGGGAGTTATTCTCCTGGGGACTCCCGGCAGATCTTCCAGCGCGTGCCTTCGTCCCCCTCCTCCTTGCACAAGAACCGTTCGAGGATCTCTTCGGGCACGCGCTTTTTCATCCCATCCAAGTCCGGGCCATCCAGGTCCGGCCCATCCAGGTCCGGCCGGCGGAAGTGGAACCGGTCCCAGGAGGGCCCGCGTCCGTCGAGGTCCGGCTGCGGGTGAATCCATCGACCCCTCCGAGTCTCGGCGTACTCGGGCCAATCGCCAAGGGTCACCTGGACTTCCAGGGTCCCACCATCGCGGACCACCGTCAGGGTCACCTGGTCCTGGGGCCGGCTGGCGTTTAGCTCCGCGATCAGCTCGGCGGTGTTGTCGACGGAGACTCCATCGACGGCGGTTATCACGTCTCCGCCATCCGCAGGCCTGCCCCGGCTGCCTGTACCCGACTCCACGAGTCCCGCGTCCTCGGCGGGGCTGTCCCCAGTGACGCCGGTCACGTACACTCCCCGCTCCACGGCAAGGTCCAGGCGCTGGGCGAGGTCCGAGTCTACGTCCGCTACCCGGATTCCCAGCCAGGGGGAACGGATGACTTCACCGGCCTTCAGGTCGGGAAGCACCTCCTTCAGGTCGTCGATGGGCACGGCGAACCCCATGGTCCTCTCGCCCAGGGGCGACAAGCGGATGGCGGTGTTGATCCCCACCACGGCCCCGCCGGAGTCCAGCAAGGGTCCCCCGGAGTTGCCGGGGTTGATCAGCGCGTCGGTCTGGATCACGTTGGGGATGACTCGTCCCACCGAGCTGGGCAGGTCGCGGCCAAGCTGGCTGATAACGCCGACGGTCACCGAGCCCTCCAGGCCAAAGGGGTTGCCGATGGCGATGGCCATCTGGCCGGGCTTCAGCTCCGCCGAGTCGCCCAGCGCAACGGGGGTCTTTCCGGAGACCAACGACGGGTCCACCTTCAACAGGGCCTGGTCTCCCGCAGGATTCCTGCCCAGTATGGCCGCCTCCGCGGAGGTGCCGTCGCTGAACCTCACCCTGGCGCCGGCGGACCCCTCAACCACATGGTTGTTGGTCACGATGTGACCCTGGGAATCGATGAGGAACCCGGACCCGACGCCGGTCTTCCAGAGATCGTCGCCTCCCTGGCTGGTGCTGACCTCCACCACCGAGGGGCTGACCCGCTCGTAGACGTCGATGACCACCTGCTCGTCGAACAGGACAGAGGCGGAGGCGGTGTCCAAGTACCTCTCCCTCCCCGGCCCCAGCCACAGGAACGCAACGGCCACCATCACGGCAGCGGCTACGGCGGCAAGGCCAAGGGTCAAACCCTTTGCCATCCCGGTCATACGACACCTCCCTCGAACGTTTGACCGGAGTGTATGCCGGGGTTCTTAAGAACCTATTAAGCCTGTGCGAGGACCGGGTCGACAGGAGGCGCCGGCCCTGTACCCGACATCGGGCCAGAGGAGCCGGGCTACCCGGTCTGGGCCCTGACGTCCGGGGGGAGCAGATTGGGTATGGAGTCTTCGATGGGGTAGGTCTCGGGGCACGCCTTGCAGAGGAGCGCACCCGTCACCACCTCGTCTCCGTCCTCTTGGTCGACCTTCAGCTCCAACGGGCCCTTGCACACGGGACAAGCCAGGATGTCCATCAGTTCCTTCTTCATACTTCCTCCCAAGCCAACCGTAGAGCCAACGGGCACATGTTCATCCCTCGATGCCCTTCTCGATGAGCATCTTGAGGATGTCCGCCAAAAGGAACACGATAACGCCTATGACCAGCACCGCCGTGGCCCCCGTCATAAGGTTGGCGGCCCTCCGGAAGCCACGAGCGGGGGGCTCCTCATCCGAGTAGGTCCCGGGCTCATCCGAGTAGGTCCTGGGCCTCAGGAAGCGCACCAGGTAGAACATGTACAGGGCAAGCACCACCTTTACGACCAGGACCACGACGTACGCGGTGCCAACAAATTGCGAGGTCAGCCTGGCGAAGGTCATGATCACGCCAGTCACGATCAGCACGGCTATGGCCGTGTTGACCATGACCCTGAACTGCTGGCCCAGCCTCCGCAGGGCCAGGCCCCGGTCCCCCTCCAGGGCCCTGATGTTGGGCCGCAGCACCAGCAGGTAGAACATCCCTCCACCAACCCAGGATACGGCCGCCAGGGCGTGGACCCACCGGATGACCAGGAGCAACACGTCGGGAAAGCTCATGGCTCTACCGACCGCCGACCTGCCAATCGCCGCCCGGCCGGTCGCCTATCGACTGGGGGCGTCATCGCTCTGTAGCCAACTATCTGTAAGGGAGCCGCCAATTTCAACCGCCATTCTATTTGTGGCCCGCCGGGCAGTCAATCCGCGCGGTGAGCACCGGTCATGCCGTGGTTGACACTAAATGGAATTGGAAATAAAATTCCTGCTACTCCGAGAGGGGGGCTGGAGAGGGATGAGGGACATCAGGCTGCGGCGGCTTCTGGCCATCGACTACCCCATACTCCAGGCCGGGGTCCCCTGGGTATCCAATCCCGAGCTTGTGGCAGCCGTCTCCGGTGCCGGCGGGCTGGGGGTCCTCCACCCCTCGGCGGGGATGGCCCCGGACGGAGACATGGCCGGCAACCTGCGCGAGAGCATCCGCGCGACCCGCCGCCTGACGGCCGCCCCCTTTGGAGTCTGCTTCTACCTTGCCAACCCGCAGGCGGAGGAGCTGATCGACGTGGCCCTTCATGAAGGCGCCAGAATCGCCGTCACCTACGGAGGGAGCCCGGCCCTGTTTACCGGGAAGCTGAAGGCCGAGGACGCCATCGTGCTGCACCAGGTCTCCACCGTGCGCCACGCCAGGGGGGCCGAGGCCCAGGGCGTCGACGTGGTGATCGCCGACGGGTACGAGGGGGGCGGGATCCGCGGGCCCGAGGAGATCCCCAACCTGGTCCTGGTGCCCCAGATCGCCGAGGCGGTCTCCATACCGATCATCGTATCCGGAGGCGTGATGGACGCCCGGGGGTTCGTGGCCGCCATGGCCCTTGGCGCCCACGGCGTCCAGCTTGGGACGCGCTTCGTGGCCACCCACGAATGCATAGCCCATCCCAAGTACAAGGAGGCCCTCCTGGGGGCCATCGACACGGGCACCATCGTCGCCGGCCGGTACCGCTGGCCGACCCGGCTCCTGCGGAGCGGCAAGAGCATCCGGTCCAAGAATGCCGAGCCGCCCCAGGACTCGGACAGGCAGGAGTTCTGGGACGGAGAGTTGGGGGCGACCCAGATACGCGAGGCCATTCTCGACGGCAACCTGGAGAGCAGCGTGGCCTACTGCGGCGCGGGAGTCGGCTTGGTCTCGGAGATAATGAGCGCCGCCGAGGTGGTCGAGAACCTGGCCTCGGGGTCACGAACGATCATAGCCGGCCTCCGCTAGCAGCCCCCCGGCGCCGGCGGCCCGGGGCATTCCATGGTCCCGCGTCATTCGGGAGCCTCGTCGAGCTCCGCCGACACCAGCTCCTCGGCCATGCCCAGGACCTTCTTCCGGCGTTCGGCGTCCATCTCCCGACCCTCCAGGTATAGACGCAGGGCGTCGACGGGGGTGAGCCCCTCGGCCACCGCGGCGGGAATCCTGGTCCTGCGGTCCTGGTCCACGTCCCGGGTGATCGCCGCGACGTAGTGGGCGGCCGACAGGGCGTGGCGGATGTCTTGCTCCCTCACCCGATGGTCCAGGTCGGCGGGCAGGCTCATCCGCAGCCTCACGATGGCCCCCCGAACGTCCTTGGACATGATGCTCCGCACCACCGTCGCCGTGGGGTCGTCGTCCCCCGGGCGAACGGCCGCGTCGATGGTGAGGAAGGGACGCGCGTCGACCCGCTGGAACTGGAAGTCCTGCAGGCGACGTCCCCGGGGCGCCGAGGGGTCCAGGTCGACCACGCAGAACCCCTTGTCGTCCTTCTCCTCGCTGAAGTCCACCCGCTCCAGGCTCCCCGAATACACGATCTTGGGGTCGTCTCGCAACACCTGGTGCTTGTGGATGTGCCCCAGGGCCACGTAGTCCAGCTCCCGCCTGCTCAGCGCACTGAGGTACAACGCGTGGTCCTGCCCCAGCATCATGGAGCGCTCGGTGCCGGTGGTGGCGCCGTTTACCGTTACGTGCCCCGTCAGGACCGCGGGCACGTCGGGGTCGAGGGCCTGCGCCTGGTCCTCAACTCCCTTCGCGAATAGCTCCTCGATGCGCTGCCTGGCCTGCTCGATGGTCAGGGACCTGGCCTCCTCCCGGCTCAGCAGGCGGCTGCGCCGGGGCCAGGGCACGGCCACGATCTGGATGGGGCCGTTTCTCGTGGGCAGGGTGTACGTCTGGAGAGTGTCCCCCACGTACAGCCCGGGCACCTGGAGGGTATGGAATATCTCTATGGCGGTGGCCCTGCCCACGGCGTTGGGCAGGTCGTGGTTTCCCACCAGCAGGAACACCGGTATCCCCGCCGCCGACAGCCGGGCCAGCCGCTTGGCGAACTCCCTCTGATGGGTCTGAGAGGGATCCCGCCCCTTGTAGGCGTCGCCCGCCAGGAGCACCAGGTCCACCTGATGCACCAGGGCGTACTCCACCAGCTCGTCGAAGCATGAGAGGAAGTCCAGCAGCCGGGTGGACAGGCCCGTCGAGGGGTCCGTCCGCCCGTAGTTCTCGACCCCTATGTGGAGATCAGAGAAGTGGAGAATGCGCATGGCGACTATTGGGGACCGACCGTTTGCGCATGGCGTGCCCCTGGGCGGCCCGTCGCGGCCCCTACCACCCGTGCTCCAGCTTGTCCCTGAGGATGGAGACCAGGTCGGCTACGGGGACCCGGAGCTGGCTCATGGTGTCCCGTTCTCGGACGGTGACGGCCCGGTCCTCCAGGGTCTGGAAGTCCACGGTAACGCAGAAGGGCGTGCCGATCTCGTCCTGGCGGCGGTAGCGGCGGCCGATGCTCTGGGCGTCGTCGTACTGGGTGGCGAAGTGGGGACGGACCAGCTCGTGGACGGCCCGGGCAGTGGGGGCCAGCTTCTCGTTCCGGCTCAGGGGCAGGACCGAGGCCTTGATGGGCGCCATCTTGCGGTGGAACTGAAGCACCACCCGGGTCTCCCCCTTGGCCGACGAGGGGTCCGGCTCCTCCTCGTAGGCGTCCAGGAAAAAGGCCAGGGCCGCCCGGTCCACTCCCCCCGAGGGCTCGATGACGTAGGGGTAGTAGTGCTCCTTGGCCTCCTCGTCGAAGTACCGCAAGTCTTGGCCGCTGGCCTCCCCGTGGCTGCGCAGGTCGTAATCGGTCCGGTTGGCGATCCCCTCCAGCTCGGCCCAGCCCCAGGGGAACCGGTACTCGATGTCGTAGCAGTCCCGGGCGTAGTGGGCCAGCTCGTCGTCCCCGTGCCTGCGCAGGCGCAGGTTCTCCTTTCGTATGCCGTGCTTCACGTACCAGGAGAACCGCTCCTCTACCCAGGAGTCCAGGTGTGCCCCGTCGGTCCCGGGCTTGACGAAGTACTCGATCTCCATCTGCTCGAACTCGCGGGTCCGGAAGGTGGAGTTGCCGGGGGTGATCTCGTTGCGGAAGGCCTTGCCAATCTGTGCGATACCAAAGGGCAGCTTGCGGCGGGAGGCCACCAGCACGTTGGCCAGGTTGACGAAGATCCCCTGGGCCGTCTCCGGACGCATGTATACCTGCGACGCGCTGTCTTCCACGGCGCCCATGAATGTCTTGAACATGAGGTTGAAGGTCCGTGGGTCGGTGAGCTCGCCGCCGCACGCCGGGCACGCCGATGCGTCCTCCAGGTCGTCGGCGCGGAACCGCTGGTGGCATACCTTGCACTCCACCAGCGGGTCGGCGAAGTTCTGGACGTGGCCGCTGACCTCCCACACCTTCGGGTGCATCAGGATCGCCGCGTCCAGGCCCACCATGTCGTCCCGCTCTCGCACCACCGAACCCCACCACGCCTCCTTGACGTTGCGTTTAAGCTCCACGCCCAGGGGCCCGTAGTCCCAGGTGGCGTTCAAGCCGCCGTAGATGTCGCTGCTCTGGAACATGAACCCTCTCCGCTTGGACAGGGAGAGGACCGTGTCCATTTCGACTCGCTCAAGATAACGCACCAATGGCCGGACTCCTGTTGGTTTTCCAAGGCCGGGGGGTACCCCGGGACTACAAGACTATCAACTCGCCCACGCGGTGTAAAGGATTGCCTTTGGCCGCACCTTCCGATACAATCCCCATCGCCAAGGCCCCGTCGCCAAAGCCCCATGCCAAGGCAGGGCCGAGCAGGCGGCGGGACACCGGGCAACGTTGACGTCCTGACGGCGGATCTCCGGCCCCATCGCCAAGGCGCGGCCGCTCAGGCGCGGGGACGCCGGGCAACGTTCACGTCCTGACGGCGGACCTCCGGTTCGGGAGTAGCAATGGTGCAGGGAGCGCTGGGGAGCGTCCGGGTCCTCGACCTCAGCGGAGACATCGCCGGGTCCTTCTGCGCCCGGCTGCTGGGCGACTACGGCGCCGACGTCATCAAGGTGGAGCCGCCGGCCGGGGCGCCCCTGCGGCGCATGGGCCCCTTCTTCAGGGACGACCCGCACCCGGAGAAGAGCCTGATGTTCCTCGTCCACAACCTGAACAAGCAGGGCGTGACACTGGACCTGGAGCAGGAGGCCGGGCGGCGGCTCTTCGGCGAGCTGGTGGGCCAGGCCGACGTCGTCGTGGAGACGTTCAAGCCGGGGTACATGACCTCCCTGGGACTGGGGTACGACCGGCTCGAATCGCTTAACCCCGGCGTCGTCCTCACCTCCATCACCCCCTTCGGACAGTCCGGTCCCTACAGCCGCTACGAGGGGGAGGAGATCGTCAGCTACGCCATGGGCGCCATAATGAGCATCAGCGGCACCCGCGACCGGGAGCCCCTGAAGCACGGGGGCTTCCAGGCCCAGTACGAGGGAGGCCTCAACGGGGCGGCCGCCACGTCCATGGCCCTGCTGGCCCAGCAGCTCTCGGGTGAGGGGCAGCACGTGGACGTGTCCATCACCGAGTGTGTCAGCTCCACCATGATGGCGAACCAGACCCTCTACTCCTTTACCGGGGGCATCCAGGCCCGGCGGCCCCCCACGGGCAACGACTACGGGCATCCGATGGCCTGCGCCGACGGGTGGATAATCAACCAAACGGGCGGGGGGGCGAGCTGGGACGACATCGCCGGGTTCTATGGGAGGCCGGAGCTGCTGGAGGAGCGGTTTCGCGACCGGCGCTCCCGGGAGGCCCTGGGCGAGGAGTTCGACGCGATTCTCGTGGACGCGATCAAGGACCGGGGCAAGTGGGAGATGTTCGAGAAGGCGTCGGACATGCGGATGCTCTTCGGGCTGGTCCAGACCCCCGAGGAGCTGCTGAAGTGCCCGCAGCTGGAATCCAGGGGCTTCTACCGGGAGGTGGAGCACCCGGTGATGGGAAAGCTCAAGGTGCCCGCCGTCCTCTTCAGCTACAGCCAGACGCCGTACGAGCTGCGCCGCCCGGCCCCACTCCTGGGCCAGCACAATGTCGACGTGTACTGCGACCGGCTGGGGTACTCCAGGGGCGACCTGGTGCGCCTGAGACAGAACGGTGTCATATGACCGGCGAGACCGCCACCAGGGCCGGCGCGGGCTGATGCCAAAGCTCCCCCTCCAGGGCGTTCGGGTCGTCGACTCCACCTACGTTTTTGCGCTGCCCTACACGGGCGCCCTGCTGGCGGACCTGGGCGCGGACGTCATCAAGGTAGAGGGACCCGGGCGCCCGGACATCACCCGGCCCGGCGGGTACGCGGGCTCCTTCCCGGAGAACGAGATCGGCGAGGACTGGTGGAACCGGGGCTCCACCTACAACCTCCTTCACCGGGGCAAACGCTCGCTGACCCTGGACCTGACCACGGACAGGGGCCGGGACCTGTTCCGCGACCTGGTGAACGTCAGCGACGTCGTGATGGAGAACTACACCCCCCGGGTGATGCGCAGGTGGGGCTTGGACTACGCGGGCCTGAGGGCGGTCAAACCGGACATCATCATGGTCTCGAACACCGGCTACGGCCACGGAGACGGCCCCTACTCGGGCTACCCCGCCCAGGCCACGACCCAGGAGGGCACCCACGGCCACTGCTGGGTCACCGGCTACCATGGCGGCCCGCCCTCCAAGGTGGGCGCGTCCTACGTGGACTTCCTCTCGACGTGGTCGGCCCTGTTCGCCATCGGCGCGGCACTGCGCCACCGGAACCTCACGGGCGAAGGGCAGTGGGTGGACCTGGCGATGTACCAAGCCGGCGTCATGTTCGTATCCGAGTACCTGATGGACTCCCAGGTCAACGGCCGGCCGGGGGGCCGCATAGGCAACCGCCACCCGTACCGCGCTCCACAGGGGTGCTACCCAGCCAAGGGCGAGGACCGGTGGATCGTCCTTTCCGTGGGCTCGGACGACCAGTGGCGCGCTCTCTGCGGCCTGATGGGCAAGCGCCATCTGGCCGAGGACCCCCGGTTCGGCGGCAGCCCGGGGCGCATGAAGAACCACGACGAGCTGGACGCCATCATCAGCGACTGGACCCGGGGCCAGGACCGGTACGACCTGATGGAGCAGCTCCAGGCCGCGGGAATCCCTGCCGGACCGGTGTTCGACAACCGGGACACCCACCTGGACCCCCACTTCAAGGCCCGGGGCTTTTTGGAGTACGTCAGCCACCCGCCGGACAGGGGCATAGGGATGAGGCCGTTCATCGGCCGTCCCTACAAGTTCTCCAAGAGCCCCGTGAAGATACAGGGGCATACTCCGGCCTTCGGGGAGCACAACGGGCCGGTGCTGAAAGACCTGTTGGGCGTGGGCGAAGCGGAGTATGGGACGATGGAGCGGGAAGGGACCATCTCCCCAGTCCCGACCACTGGAGAGCCCGTTCTCCCGGACTCCATAGAGGAGCAGCTACGCAAGGGGCGGATCTCCGGGTGGGACCCCGACTACAAGACCCGACTCGGCATTCCTTGACACCGTCATAGCCCCAGAGTAACCTGAAAATGGGCGGCAGGCCCACCCGCCGCCGCACGGTACCCCAACCACCCTACAAGGGCCCGTAGCTCAGTGGTAGAGCGGCCGGCTCATAACCGGTAGGTCCCAGGTTCGAACCCTGGCGGGCCCACCAAGCGTAGGCTTTGGCCCTAGAGCGACGCCGTGCTCGCGATTCCTACGCCGGTGTGGTAACATCTTGTGTACCCGTTACGTAAGGCGTTACACTGATTCGAGGATTCAAAGATCGGAGAACTGAGAGGTTCTTTGGAGGCCAGTCGGTGCCGGCCTTCCAC
>DAOUJG010000025.1:0-9835 GCA_034423015.1 Dehalococcoidia bacterium
AGGGGTATCGCCGCGTCTTCTCCCGCTTCGACAAACTGGATGCTCTGTTCACGGGGTTCATCCTGCTGGCACTCATCTATGACGCACTACGTAGTGTGAACACGCCCTAGCCCGCGGGCGCTTTCTGCATCAGCCCCACGGCCGCTTTGCCATCGGCCTCGCAGGCGCTTTCGCATGAGCCCCCACGCCGCCTCGGGGAAGGACAAGGGCCCCCGCCGGCGTTTCCGCGGGCCTCACAGGCGCTTTCTCATGAGAATGTGGTCGATGCCGGCGTCGGGGAACACGGCCCCCTCCTCCCCGTAGCCGTGGGAGGCGTAGAAGCCGGTGGCGCTGGTCTGGGCCGCCAGCACTGCCTCCCCCATGCCCATCTCCCTGGCGTCGGCCTCCAGGGCCTCCAGCACCCGGCTGCCCACCCCGCGCCGCCGCCACGCCTTCTCCACCGCCATGCGCCCGATCCTGGCCGGCCCGGAGGTGGTCTGCCCCGTCTTGGTTTGGATAAAAGCATCCCCGGCCCCTCCGCCGGCGGGGGCCGGGGAAGGGTACACAGCCCTCCCAGTTCCCACTACCCGGCCGCCGGCCAGGGCGATTACGTGGGCGGCGGAGGCGTCGTGCTCGTCGACCTCCTCCTCGATGGGCACCCCCTGCTCCCGGACGAAGACCCGCATGCGGAGGTCGAGGGCGGCCTCCATCTCGGCGGCGGACTCTACTCTCTTGACGACCAGCCCGGTTTCCATCACGCTATATCAAAGGGCCCGGCTGTATGCCGGGCCCCGCCAATTCCGTCCAACGCGGTCCCTAGAAGACGATTACGCCCCGGCCGATCCCGCCGGCCTCCAGGTCTTCGTAGGCCTCGTTTATCTGGTCCAGGCCGTAGCGGCGCGTTATCAGCTCGTCCAGGTCCAGGCGCCGGGAGAGGTACATGTCGACTATCCTGGGCATGTCCACGTGACAGCGGGCCGAGCCGTAGTAGGTCCCCTTGAGCACCTTCTCCTCCCGCACCAGGGAGACGGCGTTGATGCCCGCTTTCTCTCCCACGGGGGCGATTCCCACCACCACCACCGTGCCCCCCTTCCGGGCCATGTCGTAGGCGGTCTCGACAGTCTCGGCGGAGCCGTACACCTCAAAGGTGTAGTCGGCCCCGCGCCCGCCGGTTATCTCCTTCACGGTGGCGACGGCGTCCTGGTGGGTGGCGTTGACGCTGTGGGTCGCCCCGAACTTGGTCGCGAACTCCAGCGCCCCCTCGCGTATGTCCACGGCGATGACCTGGGAGGCGTTGAGCAGCCTGGCCCCCTGGATCACGTTCAACCCGACGCCGCCGCAGCCGACCACGGCCACGGTGCTGCCGGGCTCTATCTGGGCGTTGAAGACCGAGGCGCCCACCCCCGTGGTGACGGAGCAGCCTATGAGCGCGGCCACGTCCAGGGGCACGTCCTGGGACACGGGGATGCAGCCGCTCTCGGGCACCACCGTCCGCTCGGCGAAGCAGGCCACCTTGCCGAAGTGGCTGATGCGCTGGCCGTCCTTGTGCAGCCGCATGGTCCCGTCGAACAACGTGCCGGCGGTCGCGGCGTGGAGGTCGCAGAGGTTGGCCCGGCCCGTGGTGCAGAAGAAGCAGCGGCCGCAGTTGGGGACGAAGGAGAGGATCACGTTGTCCCCCGGCTGCACGGTGGACACGCCGGGGCCCACGGCCTCCACCGTGCCCGCGCCCTCGTGGCCCAGGACGACGGGCAGCAGGGTCTTGGCCTCGCCCTTCATGAAGTGGTAGTCGCTGCGGCAGATGCCGGCCGCGCCCGTCTGGATCAGGACCTCCCCCTCCTTCGGGGCGTCCAGCTCCACGTCCTCCACGACCAGGGGAGTGTTGTAGTCGTACATTACGGCGGCTTTCAAGGTGCGGTCCTCCTGGGAGCGAGTTGCAGCCTATCATCTCTCATGCCCCACGCCCTGTCAACGGCGCACCACCCCCCGATGGCATCCCGAGCCGCCCCGATGTCATTTCCATGAAAATAGGCTCGCAGCACCCCCTCCGCCACTCCCGCGAAAGCGGGAGTCTAACGCGCCAACAATGGACTCCCGCGTGCGCGGGAATGACGATGGGTGAGGCGCCTTCGTTCTTCATCCCCTGTGTGGCAAGCCCATAGTGATTCCGAGCCGTCTCCTCCGCTGTCATTCCGAGCCGCAGGCGAGGAATCTCAGGCGCCCTACCACAAGTACGCTACGCTGCAAGGCCCCGGGCCAGGCAGTCGCCGGCGGGAATGGACTCCCCCCCAAGCTGCCCTCCGCCCGGAACGACACAGACCGGGTGCGTTGCGGGCCCTTGACTCCGCCCCCGGCGTGGCATAGATTACGGCTGAGCGTTGCGTCTGCGAGGGGCATTCCCGAGTCCCATGCGACCCGGGTCCCGTGAGAGAAGGAGGGGCCATGACCGAGGCGCCCAGGGACTTCATCGGCTACGGCAAGGACGTTCCCAAGGTAGAGTGGCCCAACGGGGCCCGAATCGCCGTGAACATGGTCTTGAACTACGAGGCTGGGGCGGAGTTCAACATCATGGACGGAGACCCCGAGCGGGAGACCTCCGGCGACTTCTACCCCCATCCCCTGGACCAGCGCAGCTTCGGCCTGGAGTCCATCTTCGAGTACGGCAGCCGGGCAGGAGTGTGGCGCATCCTGCGGCTGCTGGAGGAGTACGGCGTCCAGGGCACCATCTTCGCCTGCGGGCGGGCCATCGAGCGGAACCCCCAGGCGGCCAGGGCGTTCACCAACCTGGGGCACGACCTGGTGGGCCACGGCTACAGGTGGGAGGCCCACTGGGACATGCCCCCCGAGTTCGAGCGCGACCAGATCCGCCGGACCGTCCAGGCGGTCCAGGATGCCTCGGGCTTCCGGATGCGTGGCTGGTTCTGCAGGTACCTGCGCAGCTTCAACACCCGGCGCATCCTCATGGACGAGGGCTTCACCTTCGAGTGTACCGAGTTCAACGACGACCTGCCCTACTTCGTCCGCGTCGACGGCAAGCCCCTGTGCATCGTCCCCTACACCCTGGACAACAACGACGTGCGCTTCTTCCGGGGCACCCTTTCCACCGGGGAGCAGTTCTTCCAGTACCTCCGGGACAGCTTCGACATCCTCTACCGGGAGGGCGAGACCCACCCCAGGATGATGTCCGTGGGCCTCCACGACAGGATCATCGGAAGGCCGGGACCCGCCAAGGGCCTGCAGATGTTCCTGGAGTACGCCCGGCGGTTCCCCGACGTGTGGTTCGCTAGGAGGACCGACATCGCCGACTTCTGGACCGAGCGTTACGGCAAGGAGCTGGCCTGACGGCTGGGGAGCCCGGCGATTAGGCCCCCGTGTTGCCAACGACGGGCCCTCTTGGTACCATAGCATGGTCACGAAACGGCCTGGAACGAGGAGCTTCACCTATGGCGGACCCTATAGCGGACCCTGTAACGGCCCCTGTAGCGAATAACGACGTTGCTCTAATGGCACACCTCCTGCGCCGAGCCGGTTTCGGCGCCACGCGACAGGAGCTGGAGGCCTACCTGGAGATGGGCTACGAGGCGGCGGTGGAGGAGCTGCTGTCGCCCTCGGCGCCCCCCCTGCCAGCCAGCGACGCTTACCTGATGCGCCGGTACCACGTGGACATCAACAGCACGATGTACAACGAGAGCGGCCAGACCTACTGGCTGCACCGGATGATCAACACCCGCCGGCCCCTGGAGGAGAAGGTCGCGCTGCTTTGGCACCACGTGTTCGCCACCAGCTGCGGCAAGATCAACCAGATCAAGCTCGTCCTTCAGCAGATCGAGACCTTCTACCGTCACGGGATGGGTCCCTTCGACAGGCTGCTGGTGGAGATGTCCAGGGACCCGGCCATGCTCTACTGGCTGGACAACAAGGACAGCCACAAGGACGCTCCCAACGAGAACTACGGTCGGGAGCTCTTGGAGCTGTTCTCCATGGGCGTGGGCAACTACACCGAGCAGGATGTTTACGAGGCATCCAGGGCGTTTACCGGCTGGTCCATCCAGAACTCGGACATGCACACCGCCCGGGTCACCCGGTGCTCCAACTGGCCCTACGGGAAGCTGGACTGGCATTTCGAGTACAACGCCGACGACCACGACGACACCGGCAAGCTGTTCCTGGGCCACGAGGGCCGGTTCAACGGCAACGACATCATAGACATCATCTGCCGGCAGGAGGCCACCGCCCGGTTCGTCTCCCGGCACCTGTACAACTTCTTCGTCGCCGACGAGCCCCAGGTGCCCGCCTGGCAGACGGTGCCCCCCAGGGACCCCGAGGCGGTCCAGGTCCTGGTGGACACCTTCTTCCAGAGCCGGTACGACATCCGGTCCATGCTTCGGGTGCTGTTCAACTCGGACTTCTTCAAGAACGCCCGCTTCGCCAAGGTCAAGAGCCCCACGGAGCTGGTGGTGGGCACCGTGCGCATGGCCGGCGGCCACGTGCTCCCCGAATTCGAGGACATCGACCTGGCCATGCAGACCGACTTCATGGGCCAGGCGCTCCTGGACCCTCCCAGCGTCGAGGGCTGGCACACGGGGACGGAGTGGATCAACACGGGGGCCCTGGTGGACCGGGTCAACTTCGCCACCAGGCAGTTCGACGACGTGGACAAGCCCGGGGTCCGGGCCATCATTGAGCTGGTCCGGGGCCAGTGGGACCGGTTCACCGCCGAGGGGCTGGTGGATGCCTGTCTCGACATCATCGGCCCCATCACCCTGTCCGACGATACACGGAGCGAGGTGGTGGAGCACGCCCGGAGGCTGGGCGAGGCGGACTTCGGCGCCGACGAGGGACGGGTCTCGGACCGGCGGGTCTCGGATCAGCGGATCAAAGAGGTCCTCCAGCTCATCGTCTCCACCCGGGAGTACCAGCTGGCCTAGCGGCTGCCCCGGTCCCGGCATCCGACCTTCGCCGGAATTGTCCAAGGTCTCGCAAAGGCCACGAGAGAGCATGAAAACCAAGCTCGCCTTCTCCTACAGCCACAGCCTGGGCATATACTCCATATTCCCCGGCCGCGGCTTCAACCACCCCATCGACCTCACCATCGACGACGGGGGCACCGTCTACGTCCTAGACCGCGGCGGCTCGGATACGCCCGTGAGGTGCAACTACAAGCGCGTCAGCAAGCTCACCGTGGACGAGGAGCACCGGGGCACCTTCGTCATCGGCGGCGTCGTGGACGGTGCGATGTTGTGGCCCGCGGCGCTGGTGGTGGGGCCCGACGGCAACCTGTACATCTCCGACGAGGCCCAGCACAGCGTGCACATCTTCAGCGTCGACGGCGCCTTCCTGGGGGCCTGGGGACGGAAGGGCAGCGGAGAGGGACAGTTCGACCGGCCCTCGGGCATAGCCTTCGACCCCGAGGGCAACCTGGTGGTGGCCGACGCCCTCAACGGCCGGCTCCAGCGCTACACCAGGGACGGGAGATACCTGGCGGGATGGGGCGGGCCCGGGACCGGGGACGGACGGCTGAACATGCCCTGGGGAGTGGCCGTGGACAGGGACGGGACCGTCTACGTTGCCGACTGGGGCAACGACCGCATCCAGAAGTTCGACGCCGGAGGAGGGCACCTGGCCACCTTCGGGTCGTCGGGGCGCGGCGACGGCCAGTTCACGCGCCCCTCCTCGGTGGACGTCGACCGGGACGGCAACATCTACGTCGCCGACTGGGGCAACGAGAGGGTGCAGGTCCTGGGTCCCGACGGGGAGTTCCTTGCCAAGTTTCGCGGGGACTCGGGCCTGTCCAAGTGGGCCCAGGACTACTTCGTAAGCAATCAGACCGAGCTGGAAGAGCGGCAGAAGGCGGACATGGCGCCCGAGGTGGATTTCCCCGACGACGACGACCTGGCGCGAAACCAGTCGGCCGCCGTGGAGAAGTATTTCTGGGGCCCCGCCTCAGCCAGGGTGGACCCCCAGGGGCGGGTCTACGTCACCGAGACGTGCCGGCACCGTGTCCAGGTCTACCGGCGGAGCGACGCCTAAGTCACAGCGACGCGACAGCCGTCAGAACTCCCCGAGCCCCCTCAGCACCTTCTCGGCGGTCACGGGCAGGTCGGTGATCCTCACTCCCACGGCATCGTAGACGGCGTTGGCGATGGCCGGGGCCACGGGGGAGATGGGGTTCTCCCCGATGCCCTTGCCCCGGTAGGGGCCCAGCTCGTCGGGGGACTCCACCTCGTCCTGCACCAGCTCGGTGACCAGCTCCGGGATGTCCATCGACGTGGGCATCTTGGCCTCTCCCAGGCTCAGGGTCGAGATGCGGCCCTCCTCTGCCTGTAGCTCCTCCATCAGGGCGTAGCCCAGGCCCTGGACCACCGCGCCGTCGATCTGTCCCTGGTGGCCCAGGGGGTTCAGTATGGTGCCCACGTCGTGGGCCGTGACTATCCTGTGCACCGTCACCTGCCCCGTCTCCGGGTCCACCTCCACGTCGGCCACCTGGGCGCAGTAGGAGGTCACCTCGGCCGGCTGGTCCGCCGAGTAGGTGCTGTCGCCGGAGATCGGGGCCCCCATGGCCGATACCGCCCGGGCGGCGAGATCCTCTATGCCCACGCCCCCCTCCGGGTCGCCCTCGACGAACACGCGGGAGCCCCCGAACACGATCCGCTCCTCGGGCCACCCGTAGAACTCCGCGGCCAGGCGGGTCAGCTCCTTCCTGGCCTCGGCGGCGGCCCCGTAGGCGGCGTTGCCGGCGATGCGCGTCGTGGCCGCCCCCGCGCCCGTGTCGAAGGGCACCGCGTCGGTGTCCCAGCGGTGGAGGGAGACCTGCTCCAGGGGCACCCCCAGGTCCTCGGCCACGACTTGGCGCCCCACCGTGTGGGCCCCCACGCCGGTGTCCGGCACGGCGGTGTGCAGCGTCACCCGGGCGTCGGCGTCCACCGTCACCCGGGCCACCGAGGTGGCCCCGGCGGCGGGCCGCTGTCCCAGGGCGATTCCCCGCCCGAAGTGCCGTCCCCTCTTCTCCGAGTCCCAGCCCGACACCTCTGCGGCCCTCCGCAGGGTCTCCTCGGCCCGCACATACTTGAAGGTCTGCCCCGTACCCGACACGTTCCCCTCGTGGACCAGGTTGCGCAGCCGGAACTCGTAGGGGTCCATCCCCAGCTCGTGGGCGATCATGTCGGTGTGGGACTCCACGGCGAACACCGCCTGGGGCTCTCCCGGGGCCCGGTAGGAGCCGCAGGGGACGTTGTTTGTGTACACCATGTACAGGTCGATCTTGAAGTTGGGGGTCACGTAGGGGCCTCCCCCCGCCTGCCTGCCCCCCCGGAGGCCGGGGGAGCCGCGGAAGCCCGCGTAGGCCCCGGCGTTGAACACCACGTTGGTGCTCCGCGCCCACAGGGTGCCGTCCCGCTTCACGCCCGTGCGGATGGTTATCACCGACGGGTGCCTGGGGTTGCCGGCCATCAGCTCCTCTATGTAGCTCATGACCATCTTCACCGGATGTCCGGACCGCTGGGACAGCAGGTAGGCCAGGGGCGCGTCCATGGCCCCGGCCTTGCCCCCGAAGTCGCCCCCGATGCCGCACGGGTTCACCCGTATGCGCTCCGCGGGGATGCCCATGGACTCGGATAGCTGGCGCCGCAGTCCGAAGGGCTGCTTGTTGTTGGCCCAGACCTGGATGCGCCCCTGGCCGTCGATGTCCACGACGCAGGTGAAAGGCTCGATGTAGCCCTGGTGGACCCAGGGCGTAGTGAAAGTGTGCTCCAGCACCAGGTCCGACTCCCGGAACCCCCGCTCCAGGTCGCCCCCGGACCAGCCCTCCTGGTAGCCGACGTTGCCCTGGGGCACGATGGGCCCCGAGCTGCTGCGATAGGAGGAGCCCTCCTCGTGGACCAGGGGAGCACCCGCTTCCATGGCCTCCACGGCCCCGAACACGGCGGGCAGCTCCTCGTACTCCACGTCGATTTGGGCCAGGCCCTCCTCCGCCGCCTCGGGGTCGTCCGCCGCCACGGCGGCCACCCGCTCCCCCACGAACCGCACCTTGCCGTCGGCCAGCAGCGGGACGTCGTAGATGAGACGGCCCACCCGCATCCCGGCCGTGTCCGCCCCGGTGATCACCGCCCGCACGCCGGGGACCCTCTCGGCCCGGGAGGTGTCGATGTTCACTATCCTGGCGTGGGGCAGCGGGCTCCTGAGCACCTTTCCCCAGGTCATGCCCGGAAGCGCTATGTCCGCCGGATAAAGGGTCTGTCCGGAGACCTTCTCATGGCCGCCTTCGCTGGCCACCCTCGTGCCTATCACCGAGTACGTGGTCACGTCGCACCTTCTTCCCCAGGGGGCTTGGGCCTCTTGCCAACGGGCTTGGGCCAGTATACCATCGGGGTTGACCCAAGTCAGCCACGGTCGAGGCGTGCCCCGTGAACACGACTACCATCCACCTGAAGGTCAACGGACGGGACCACGACGTGCAGGTGCAGCCCCAGCGGCTCCTGGTGGACTGCCTGCGCTACGACCTGGGGCTGACGGGCACCAAGGAGGGCTGCAGCGTGGGCGTCTGCGGCGCCTGCACCGTGCTCGTGGACGGCCGGATGGTGGCCTCCTGCATCATGCTGGCGGTGGCGGCTGACGGCTGCGAGATAACCACCATCGAGGGCCTCTCCCGCGACGGCGGCCTCCATCCCCTGCAGCAGAGCTTCATCGACCACGGCGGCTTCCAGTGCGGCATCTGCACCCCTGGCCAGATAATGGCGGCCAAGGCCCTTCTGGACGAAGTGCCGGACCCCTCCGAGGACGAGATCAAGGAGTGGATGATGGGCAACCTGTGCCGCTGCACAGGCTACTACAAAATCCTGGAGTCCATCGTCAGGGCCGTGGAAGCGGCGAAGGGGTCGGCCCAGGGGTCGGAAGCATGAACGCCTTCCAGTACCACGCTCCCGGGACCCTGGACGAGGCGCTGTCCCTGCTGGACCGCCACGGGGAGGACGCGACCCTCATCGCCGGGGGCACCGCCCTGGTCCTGTTCATGAAGCAGCGCCTGGTGCAGCCGGAGCACCTGGTAAGCCTGCAGCGGGTGCCGGAGCTGGGGGGCATCTCCCCGTCCAACGGGGGCGTCCGCCTGGGGGCCATGGCCACCCACCGGGCCGTGGAGACCTCCCCCGTGGTAGCGAGCACGGCCCCCTTGCTGGCGGAGACCTACGGGCACGTGGCCACCGCCCGGATACGCAACGTGGCCACCGTGGGCGGCGGCCTCGTCCACGCCGACCCCAACCTGGACCCGCCGCCGGGGCTCATCGCCCTGGGAGCCCGGGTCACCCTGGTATCCTCCTCTGGGGAGCGGACCGTCCCGGTGGAGGACCTGTTCGTCGACTACTACGAGACGTCCCTCATGCCGGGAGAGGTCGTGACCCGTGTGGACGTGCCCCGGCCCGGACCCAACACCGGCGGTGCCTTCATCAAGTTCCTGCCCAGGACGGCCGACGACTACGCCACCGTCCTCGCCTCGGCGACCATGACCCTGACCGAGGACGGGAGCGTCTGCCGGGAGGTGCGCATAGGCCTGGGGTCCGTGGGCGTGACACCCCTCCGCGCCACGGGGGCCGAGGAGGTCCTGCGTGGCCATGAGCCCTCCCCCGAGCTGATACGCCGGGCCGCCGAGGCCGTGGAGGCCCAGATAGATCCCATGGACGACTTCCGGGGGTCCGCGGGCTACAAGACCAGGATGGCGGTGGTGTTCACCCGCCGCGTCCTGGAGCGGGCCCTGGCCGGCGCCCGCGGCACGGGCTAGACTCCCCGTGCATTCCCGCCCCAACACGGGTTCCAGCGTCGACACGGCTTCCGCCCCCACCCTGTCATTCCGAGCCCCCGACCCTGTCAT
>DAOUJG010000026.1:0-139439 GCA_034423015.1 Dehalococcoidia bacterium
AGGGGTATCGCCGCGTCTTCTCCCGCTTCGACAAACTGGATGCTCTGTTCACGGGGTTCATCCTGCTGGCACTCATCTATGACGCACTACGTAGTGTGAACACGCCCTAGCCCCCTGTGCCGACCCAGCCCGTCTGGGACACGTCGATGATGACCCCATCGGGGCCCGCGTACTTGACCTCCACGTTGGCGTGACGGGGGCCGTCCATGCCGACGCCCAGGGCCTTGTTGATCTCGTCACGGGGCTTCGAGCCCGCCCCCTCGAGCTTGCCGGACACCTCGTCCAGGTCCTCCACCTCGAAGCCGATGTGGTGGATACCGCTGTACCCGACCCCGTACTCGGGACCGGCCACCTGGTCGTTCTTGAAGTTCAGTATTGCCATGTTGACGTTGCCGTCGGTCAGGTAGTAGCCAGAGGCGTTGGCGCTGTCTATCTTCCCCGCCTCCTTGAGCCCCATGACGTCGATGTAGAACCGGGCGGTCTTGTCCGCGTCCTGGGTAGCGATGGCGATGTGCTTTATCTTGGCCATGTCGTGTCCTCCCACCGTTACTTCGGGTACACGATAGCACGTTCCCAGCGGCGTACGCCAGCCCCGCCGCTCCTTGACTTCCCGGCGTCCGTGGCATAGCCTTTTGTTCGACAAGCGGCCACATCCCGACGAGACGGCCCGACGATATGGCCCGGCGATATGGAGTAAAAAATGCCCTCGTATGACGCCATCGTGCTGGGAGTGGGGGGAATGGGCAGCGCCGCCCTGCACCACCTGGCCCGGCGCGGCCTGAAGGTGCTGGGCCTGGAGCGGTACGACATCCCCCACGACATGGGCTCATCCCATGGAGTCACGCGCATCATCCGCCTGGCCTACTACGAGGACCCCTCCTACGTGCCCCTGCTCCGCCGGGCCTTCGAGCTGTGGCGGGACCTGGAGAGGGCAGCGGAGGAAACCCTGCTGGTCACCACCGGGTCGGTGGACGCCGGGCCGCCGCAGGGTTCGGTGATCCGGGGCTCCGTGGCGTCGTGCGAGACCCACGACCTCCCCCACGAGGTGCTGACCAGCAGGGAGCTGGCCAGCCGGTTCCCCGGGTACAACCTCCCCGAGGACACGCTGGCCAACTACCAGCCCGACGGCGGGTTCCTGATACCCGAGAAATGCATCGTAGCCCACGTGAACGCGGCCGTCGCGGCCGGAGGCGAGGTGCATGGCCGCGAGCGCGCGCTGTCCTGGGAGCCCAGGGGCGAAGGTGTGGAGGTGCGGACGGAGCGGGGGACCTACTCCGCAGGGCGCCTGGTCGTGTGCGGCGGGTCCTGGACGGGCCGGCTCCTGCCGGAGCTGGACAGACTCCTGACGCCCGAGAGACAGGTGCTAGGCTGGTTCCAGCCCCTCCGGCCCGAGCTGTTCACCCCCTCCACGTTTCCCGTGTTCAACGTAGCCGTCTCCGAGAGCGAAAAATACTACGGGTTCCCCGTGTTCGGGGTGCCCGGGTTCAAGGTGGGGCGGTTCCACCACCTCTCCGAGGCCGTCGACCCCGACACCATGGACAGACAGCCCAACGCCGTGGACGAAAGAGTGCTCAGGGACTTCATCGACCGCTACTTCCCCCAGGCCTCGGGGCCGGCCACCATGCTGAAGACCTGCATATTCACTAACACGCCGGACGAGCACTTCATACTGGACGTCCACCCGGACCTGCGCCAGGTGTCCATCGCCGCCGGCTTCTCGGGCCATGGCTTCAAGTTCTGCAGCGTCGTCGGGGAGATAATGGCAGACCTGGCGACCAAGGGACACACCGACCACGACCTGGGGCTGTTCGGGCTCAGCCGCTTCGCCTCCGAGGGGTAACGGGGCTCGCCGGGCCCCCGCGGAGAGGCGTCCCGGCCCTATAGGGACATGACGACCTTGACTACGCCGTCCGAGTGCTCCTCGTACATCTGGTAGGCCCGGTTGATGTCCTCGGCGTTGAAGCCCATCCGGTGGGTGATCATCCTGGAGGGGTCTATCCAGCCCCGGTCCGTGAGCTCGACTATGCTCTCGATGTGCAGCGTGGGGTTCGCCGTGCGGGCCCCCGTGGTGGGGATGATGGTGGGCTGGAGCTGCATCCAGGGCCTGGTGTCCACGGGCAGGATGTCGTCGGACTGCATCCCGAATATCACCACCCTGCCGTGCTGACGGACCAGCCGGAACGCCAGGTCCAGGGTGTCCGGGTAGCCCGCCGCCTCGACGGTCACGTCCGCGCCCTCGCCCCGGGTCAGCTCGGCCACAGCCTCCAGCACGTTCTCCCGGTCTGGGTTGATGGTGTGGGTTGCGCCCAGCTCCCCGGCCAGGTCCAGGCGGTTGTCCAAGGGGTCCACCGCGATGACCTTCAGGGCCCCCTGCTTGGCCGTCAGCATCGTAAACGACAGGCCGATGGCCCCCTGTCCCATGATCACCACATTCTTGCCCAGCACGCTGCCCATCTGCTGGCACGAGTAGAGGACGGTGCCCGAGGGCTGGCACATTACCCAGTTGCTCAGGTCCCCGTGGTCGGGCAGGCCTATCATGCGGCCCGGGGCCGATGCGATGTACTCGACGAGCCCGCCCTTGTCCGATTCGGGCAGCACGATGACCCGCTGCCCCTCTCTGAACTCGTCGGTGCGGCTCTCCACCACCGTCCCGGCGCACTCGTGGCAGGGCTTTCCCAGGATGAGGGGGTACTCCTCCTCGGGATGGAAGTCCCCGTACCCGTGCCGGATGTCGCTCCCGCATATGGACACGCATTCCAGCCTGATGAGGCACTCCCCGTCCCGGGCGACGGGCATCTCCGCGTCCACCATCTCGAAGCGCTTGGGCCCGGCCAGGTGTGCTGCCTTCATGGTCGGAAACTCCTGGATCAAGTGTGGCGCCGCTCCCGGCGCCGGAAAGGTCTGGTACAAGATACTCCATCCTCACGGAAGCGGCAAGCGCAGCCCACGCCGAGCACGGTCTTCGATTGACTTGGCCACGCCCCTGAATTACACTCCCAGCGTCCGGCGGGACTTGGGAGGTTGTATCCATGCATGTCACTGACGAGACCCTCAAGGCGATGATACGAGACTACCAGGGCTTCGAGCTGACCGACGAGGAGCTTGCCCTGGTACGGCTGGAGGTGGACGCCTACACGCGGGAGGTGGAGGCCCTGGGCGACCTGGACCTGTCCGCCGTGCCCTCGGGCCGGCTGCTGAGGGCCCAGGAAGGGGGAGAGTCCTGATGGCCGACACACGGCTTGCCAAACTCACCATCTCCGAGCTGGCCCCGAGGATCAGGGCCGGAGAGGTCTCGCCCGTGGAGGTCACCGAGGCCGCGCTGGCCATGGCCGACCGGCTCCAGCCGACCATCAACTCCTTCATCACCATCCTCCACGACGATGCGCGCAAGCAGGCCAGGGAGGCCGAGGAGGCCCTGGCCCGGGGCGACTACCGGGGGCCGCTGCACGGCATCCCCATCGGCATCAAGGACAACATCGCCACCGGCGGCATCCGCACCACCGTGGGCTCCAAGGTGCTGGCCGACCACGTGCCCGACGAGGACGCCCACGTCGTGCGGCTATGCAAGGACGCCGGGGCGATAGTCCTGGGCAAGGAGAACCTGGAGGAGTTCGCCGCCGGGCCCACGTCCATCAACGCCCACTACGGGGCGGTCCACAACCCGTGGAACCTGGACCATGTGGCCGGGGGCTCCAGCGGCGGAGGCGGGGCAAACGCGGCGGCCTGCGTCACCTTCGCCTCCCTGGGCACCGACCTGGGGGGCTCCGTGCGGGGCCCGGGCTCCTACTGCGGCATCGTCGGGCTGAAGCAGACCTTCGGTCGCGTCAGCCAGCGGGGCCTGCTGGTCACCAGCTTCAACGGCGACCACATCGGGCCCCTGACCCGCTCGGTGGAGGACAGCGCCCTGGTCCTCCAGGCCATGGCGGGCTACGACCCGCTGGAGCCCAGCACGGTGCCCGTCCCGGTGCCCGACTTCAGCGCGGACCTGGAAAGGGGAGTCAAGGGCCTGAAAATGGGCATCCCGTCCAACTACTACTTCGACCTGCTGGACCCCGATGTGGAGCAGACGGTCCGCCGGGCCATAGCCGCGCTGGAGGAGCTGGGCGCGGAGCCGGTGGAGGTGAGCATACCCTCGCTCAGGTACCACGGCGCCATGCGCTTCTCCTTCATGGCCGACAGCATGGTTGCCCACGAGCCCTACCTGAAGTCCAACCGGGATGACTACGGCCCCACCGTCCTGTACCGCACCCTGGGGGGCCAGTTCGTCCTGGGCACCCACTACGCCAAGGCCCTCAAGGTCCAGCGCCTCCTGAAGGAGGAGCACGCCAGGGTGCTGCAACAGGTGGACTTCATCGTGACGCCCACCATGCCCAACCCGGCCCACCGCATCGACCAGGAGACCCTGCGCATCGGCGACGTGGAGCAACCCGTCAGGGGCCCGGGCTCGGGGATCGTGTCCCGGTGCACCCAGCCCAGCAACGCCACCGGCTTCCCGGCCATCAGCGTTCCCTGCGGCTTCAGCGGGGCCGGCCTGCCCATTGGCCTGCAGGTCATCGGCCGCCCCTTCGACGAGTCGACCCTGTTCCGGGTGGGCCGGGCCTACGAGGCCGTGTCTCCCGCCCGGGGCCGTCGCCCGGCCCTGGTCGACCAGGGGTAAGGACGCGGGAACAGGGGGGGGGGCCTGCTCCCAACCTATAGCCCTGAGAACTGCGCCCGCACCGCACCGGCCCGGGGCACACACCCGCTGGAAATTGGCACGTCTCTTCGCCTATCCTAAGGATAGTGACCCCAAACCCAATTTGATCGTCAAGCCGACCGGAGAGGCGAATCATGGAGAACCCTTTCTTTGACCGTCCGATAATCAACTCGCCATACGAATACCCCTCTCAGCATTGGGAGCTGGATGAGCAAGGTCAACCGACTCAACGGACCATTCCAAGGCGAAGAGGGGCTGAATTCGTCACGCCAATCCCCAAGCCCAGGCAGCGGGGAAGGGCCAGGGGCGGCGGCCAGCAGCGGCTTGACATCGACGAAGGGCTGGGCCTCTCCACACAAGAGCAGCAGTACGACGTGACGGGGGCGGTGAACGAGATACGGCGGCACGTCGACCAGTGGAGGACTATTCCCGGTCCGAACAACTGGGGCGTTACGCCGGAGACCGCCCGGCTGCTCCTCCATTGGCGGCAGCACAGGTTCAGCCACTATCGGCCCTTCTTCTGCCAGGTCGAGGCCGTGGAGACCCTCATCTGGCTTACCGAGGTCGCCCCCAGACTCGGTGCCGCCGACAGAAGGGTCCTCGACCGCCTGGCCGACGTCAACAGGGAGGCGAACCCGGAGTTGTTTCGCATTGCCCTCAAGCTGGCCACCGGCGCCGGCAAGACCACGGTCATGGCCATGATCATCGCTTGGCAGACCATCAACGCCGTCCGGCACCCCGGCAGCCGCAGGTTCACCCGCGGGTTCCTGGTGGTAACCCCCGGCCTGACCATCAGGGACCGGCTCCGCGTCCTCCAGCCCAACGATCCCGACAGCTACTACTCCAGCCGGGAGCTTGTCCCAAGTGAAATGATGGAGGACCTCCACCGGGCCAGGATCGTCATCACCAACTACCACGCCCTCAGGTTGCGGGAGCGCACGGAAGTCTCCAGCGGAGGGCGTGCCCTGCTGCAGGGGCCAGGGAAGCCCCTGGAAACCCAGGAGACCGACGGCCAGATGATCCAGCGGGTCATGCCGGAGCTTATGGGCATCAAGAACGTCATGGCACTGAACGACGAGGGACACCACTGCTACCGCCGGAAGCCCGGGAAAGACGACGAGGGACCGTTGTCCAGGGAGGACCGGCGCGAGGCGGACAGGAACAACGAAGAGGCCCGGGTCTGGATTTCCGGCCTGGAGATGGTCAAAAAAAAGCTGGGCATCCGGCAGGTCGTGGACCTGTCGGCCACTCCCTTCTTCCTCCGCGGCTCCGGCTATCCCGAGGGCACCCTGTTTCCCTGGACGGTGAGCGACTTCTCCCTGATGGACGCCATCGAATGCGGCATCGTCAAGCTGCCCCGGGTCCCGGTGGCCGACAACATCCCCGGCGAGCAGGTGCCGGTCTTCCGCAACCTGTGGGAGCACATCCGGGGCGATATGCCAAAGGCCGGCCGGGGACGGGCCGGGCGCCTGGACCCCCTTGATCTGCCGCCCACGCTGCAAACGGCCCTGGAAGCCCTCTACGGGCACTACAAGACGACCTTCGAGCAGTGGCGGGCCGACGAGGCGCCAGTGCCGCCCTGCTTCATCGTGGTCTGCAACAACACCTCGACGTCCAAGTTGGTCTACGACTACATATCCGGCTTCGAGAGGGAGAACGAAGACGGCTCGACCTCCCTGCAAAATGGCCGTCTGGCGCTGTTCAGAAACTTCGACGAGTACGGCAACCGATACCCGATACCCCGCACCCTGCTGATAGACAGCCAGCAGCTCGAGTCCGGCGACAAGCTCAGCGATGACTTTCGCCGCGCGGCAGCGGCCCAGATCGAGCGTTTCCGCCGGGAGCGGCAGGAGCGGTCGGGCAACCGGGAGGACGCCGACAACATCACCGAGCAGGAGCTGCTGCGGGAGGTGATGAACACCGTCGGCAAGGAGGGACGGCTGGGGGAGTCCATCCGCTGCGTCGTATCCGTGTCCATGCTCACCGAGGGGTGGGACGCGAACACGGTGACCCACGTGCTGGGGGTGCGGGCCTTCGGCACCCAGCTACTGTGCGAGCAGGTAGTGGGCAGGGCCCTCCGCCGCCAGCGCTATCACCTTAACGAAGAGGCACTGTTCGACGTCGAGTATGCTGACGTGCTGGGCATTCCCTTCGACTTCACGGCCCGGCCCGTGGTAGTCGCCCCAGGCAAGCCACGGAAAACGGTGACCGTGAGGGCCATGCGTCCTGAGCGGGACCACCTGGAGATCACCTTCCCACGGGTCTCCGGCTACCGGGAGGACCCTCCCAGGGAGGACCTGGTCGCCAACTTCACCGAAGACTCCCGAATGGACCTGACTCCCGACCTGGTGGGGCCGACCCGGACTAGGAACGAGGGGATTATCGGGGAGGGGGTCGACCTAAGCCTGGTGCATACGGGAGACCTCCGCACCTCCAGTCTCGTGCTGCACCTGACCAAGCGGCTGCTGGAGACCAAATGGCGGGACCCCAACCAGGACCTGAAGATGCACCTGTTCGGGAAGCTCAGAAACGTGGTCAGGCAGTGGCTGGACACCTGCCTTGACTGCCGTGGAGGGACATTCCCGGCGCAGCTCATGTACCAGTCGCTGGCGGACATGGCCTGCAACCGGATCACCGCAGCCATCACCAGCAAACAGGGCGACCGGGCCGTCAAGGCGCTGCTAGACTCCTACAATCCCACGGGCTCGACGCGCCACGTCAACTTCACAACGTCGAGAACGGGCCTCTGGACCACCGACTCCCGCAAGTGCCACGTCAACCTCGCCGTGCTGGACAGCGACTGGGAGGCGGAGCTCTGCCGGGCGGTGGAGTCCCACCCCCGGGTGATGGCCTACGTCAAGAACCACAACCTGGGCCTGGAGGTGCCCTACCTGTACGGGTCCATTCCCCGCACCTACGTCCCCGACTTCATCCTGCAGGTGGACGACGGGCGGGATGACCCCCTGAACCTCGTCGTGGAGATCAAGGGGTACCGGGCAGAGGACGCCAAGGAGAAGAAGAACGCCATGGAGTCGTACTGGCTGCCGGGAGTCAATGCCCTGGGCCAGTACGGGCGCTGGGCTTTCGCCGAGTTCACCGCTGTATACGACATCGAGGAGAAACTCCGTTTTACGATTGATTCCACATTCGCCATTATGCTCGGCGATAGCTTGACAGTGACACAAATCATAGCCGCCCAGCGGCTGGCCGAGTTAGGAGGCAGCGACCCGGACGCCCAGTATGTTCCCCGTCGCCGGGCCGGGCCCGCAGAATGATTCTCGTCGACACCGCCGTTTGGATTGACCACCTTAACGCTCCGATAACAGAGCTTCTGGATCGCCTGGACACCCGCGAAGTCCTGGTCCACCCCATGGTCATCGGCGAGATCGCTTGCGGCACGATGCGAGACAGAGCAGTGATATTGTCTCTTCTCCAGTCTCTCCCCAGGATCGGCGAGCTGACCCATGATCAGGTCCTCAAAGAGATAGAAGCAGGTGGATTCATGGGGCGCGGCATCGGATTCATAGACGCCCATCTGCTTACCTCGGTCATGGCCCGGAGCGGCACTACCCTATGGACCCGGGACCAGCGCCTAAAGCAGATCGCGGAAGAGATGGGAGTTGCGTTCCCGGAGCGTAACGCCTAGGAGGATAGCGGCCATGGCTGGACCAAAGAGGCCCCGCAAGTCCCGAAGGAAGTCGGTCGAGGCCCTGCGCCACGAGCGGGACACCCGCACCAACATCCCCACCGCCGAGTACCAGTCCCTTGTGCGGGAGGAGCAGGAGTCGCCCCTGCGCGCGGCCTACCAACGCCGCAACCGGGACCTGGATCCCCAGCTAGTCTGGCGGGGCAAGGACGAGCAGGACCTGGCCGACCTGGTGGTGAACGTCCCGCCCCTGTACATCCAAGAGAAAGTCCACCCCAAGGCCCTCATCGCTGACCTGATGGCCAGTAGCCAGTGGCTGGGGGCCAGTGGGCGGGATGGCGACCGGACACCGGCCACTGACCACCGGCAACTGGACATGTTCGCCGACTTCAACGGGCTGCCCGAGGGTGCCGACCGCACCGCGTTCTACCAACACGACGCCAACTGGTCGAACCGGATGATTCTGGGCGACAGCCTCCAGGTGATGGCATCCCTGGCCGAGCGGGAGGGGTTGCAGGGCAAGGTGCAGTGCATCTACGTCGACCCGCCCTACGGCATCCGGTTCAACTCCAACTTCCAGTGGTCCACCACCAGCCGGGACGTGCGGGACGGCAACCGGGAACACATCACCCGGGAGCCGGAGCAGGTCAGGGCCTTCCGGGACACCTGGCGCGATGGCATCCATTCCTATCTGACCTACCTGCGAGACCGCCTCACCGTGGCCCGCGACCTGCTGGCCGACTCGGGTTCCATCTTCGTGCAAATCGGCGACAGAAACGTCCACAGAGTGCGGGCATTGTTGGATGAAGTGTTCGGAGAGGAGAATTTTGTCAGCCAGATTGCTTTCAAGACAAGCGTGCCGTTAGGATCGACGCACGTTCCTGGAACATTGAACTTCCTGTTGTTCTATTCTAAGAATCGTGCGGAGTTGAAGTTCCGCAGATTGTATACAGAAAAATCTGTGGGAGAAGGAGCTTATTCTTCTCTGCTGTTGGAAGATGGCACCGTACGCAACGTCAACGCAAGAGAAAGAGCAGGCACGTCCAACATTCCCACGAGTGCTCGTTTCTTCTTCAATCTCAATTTGCTCAGTGCGGGACGAACCGAGAGTTGCGTCTACTACGCCAACGTCAAAGGACGTCGCTATTTCCCCGGCGCTGGCAAGTCTTGGAAGACGACCGAGGAAGGTATGGTTAGGCTCGACAAAGCAGGCAGACTATATCCCACGACATCCACTGTACGTTATATCCTCTATCATGATGACTATCCTGTCAGCGAATTGACCGACATCTGGCTGGACACCAGCGGAGCCTCGAACAAGTCCTACGTAGTCCAGACATCAACTTCACCGGTTGAACGTTGCATCCTGATGGCGACTGACCCGGGGGACTTGGTCCTTGACCCCACATGCGGCTCCGGCACGACCGCCTACGTGTCCGAGCAGTGGGGCCGGCGGTGGATCACCATCGACACCTCCCGGGTCGCCCTGGCCCTGGCCCGCGCTCGTGTCATGGGCGCCCGCTACCCGTACTACATACTCGCCGACAGCCAGGAGGGGCGGGTGAAGGAGGCCGAGGTGTCCCGGCGAGAGCCCTCGAACATGCCCACCTACCGCAACCTGCGGCAGGGTTTCGTCTACCAGCGGGTGCCCCACATCACCCTGCGGGCCATCGCCAACAACGCCGAGATCGATGTCATCTACGACGAGTACCAGGAGAAGCTGGAGCCGATCAGGGAGGAGCTGAACCGGGCCCTGCAAACATCGTGGGAGGAGTGGGAGATTCCTCGGGTGGCCGAAGAGTCTTGGACCGATGAGGCGGCAGACCTGCACCGGCAATGGTGGGAACAACGGATAGCCCGCCAGAGGGAGATTGACGCCTCCATCGCCGCCAAGGCCGACCACGAGTACCTGTACGACAAGCCCTACGAGGACGGCAGGAAGGTGCGGGTCGCCGGTCCCTTCACCGTGGAGAGCATCTCGCCCCACCGGGTGCTGGGCGTGGACGAGAACGGCGACGTGATCGACGGCGTCGCCGAGTCCCGCGACGGCTACGGGACCGGCTACGACTTCGGCCAGATCATCCTGGACAACCTGAGACGCTCGGGAGTCCAGCAGGCCCACAAGGAGGACCGGATAAGCTTCACGTCCCTGGTCCCCTGGCCGGGACGCCTGGTCTGCGCCGAGGGCAGGTACATCGAGGGCGGGGACGGCGCCGACGAGGACGATGCGCCCTCGGGCCCGGAGAAGCGGGCCGCCGTCTTCATCGGGCCGGAGTTCGGCACCGTCTCCCGCCCCGACCTGGTGGAGGCGGCGCGGGAGGCCGCCGAGTGCGGGTTCGACGTGCTCATCGCCTGCGCCTTCAACTACGACGCCCACACCACCGAGTTCGAGAGCCTGGGCCGCATCCCGGTGCTGAAGGCCCGCATGAACGCCGACCTGCACATGGCCGGAGAGCTGAAGAACACCGGCAGCGGCAACAACCTGTTCGTCATCTTTGGGGAGCCGGACGTCGACGTGACCAGTGGTCGGTGGCTGGTGACCAGTGGCGGGAGGATGGTAGCGAACTATGAACAGGTTAAAGAGCTATCAGGACTTGGAAGTCTGGCAGAAATCAATCGACTTGGCAGAGATGGTCTATCGGATCTCTGCCGAGTTTCCGCCGGACGAGAGATTCGGAATTACCAGCCAGGTGAGGCGGGCAGCGGCGTCAGTAGCGGCGAACATCGCGGAGGGGGCCGAGCGTCACGGGACGAGGGAGTTTCTTCAATCTCTGGGAGTAGCCAGCGGGTCCCTCGCGGAGACGGAGACCTTCTTGACTCTGGCGCAACGGCTCAGACTGACTCCGGCGGAACGGATCGGTCCTCTCATGGTCCAGGCGTCCGAGGTTGGACGGATGCTCAACGGGCTCAAACGGTCGCTGCGCTCGAGGGCATCGCCAAGGCCGACTTCCCCCTGACACTGACCACCGGCCACTGGTCACAGGTCACTGTGAACGGCGTGGACGTGTTCCACCCCAACACCGGCGAGGTGCGCAGCGACGGGCCAGAGGGCATCGCCTGCTGGTTCATCGACACTGACTACGACCAGGAGAGCTTCTTCGTGCGCCACGCCTACTTCCTGGGCGCCGGCGACCCGTACAAGTCCCTGAAGACCACCCTGAAGGCCGAAATAGACGCCGACGCCTGGGCCACCCTCAACAGCGCCACCTCCCGCCCCTTCCCCAGGCCCGAGTCCGGCCGCATAGCCGTCAAGATAATCAACCATCTGGGGGATGAGGTGATGAAGGTGTTTCGGGTATAACCCCAGTAAGAGCGCCAAATGCAATTCCGCATAGCCGACACCTTCACCTCCAGCCTGGCCCGCCTTCCCAACGAGCAGCAGAAGGCCGCCAAGACCACGGCCTTCGACCTCCAGACCAACATCGCGCACCCCGGCCTGAGCCTGCACCGGGTCACCGGCGCCAGGGACCCCGATTTCTGGTCGGCCCGCGTTAACCTGGACCTGCGCATCATTCTGCACCGGGCGGGGGAGAACGTAGTGCTCTGCTACGTGGGCCGCCACGACGACGCCTACCGGTGGGCCGAGCGTCGCCGGCTGGAGACGCACCCTTCCACGGGCGCCGCCCAGCTGGTGGAGCTGCGGGAGGTCGTCCAGGAGGTCCCCATCCCGACATACGTCGAAGCCGGCTATAGGGTGCCGCCAAAGCCACAGCTCTTTGCCCGTATCCCCGACGACCAGCTGCTGGGTTACGGTGTGCCGGCGGAGTGGCTGGGGGATGTCAGGGCCGCCGACGAGGATAGTGTGCTGGAGATCGCCGACCACCTGCCGGCCGAGGCGGCGGAGGCGCTGCTGGAGCTAGCCGTCGGAAAGACACCCCAGCCGTCCCTGCCCGCGCCTTCGGGGACAGACCCTTTTGCCCATCCCGACGCGCTGCGTCGTTTCCGTGTGATGCGAAACGCCGAGGAGCTGTCGGAGGCCCTGGAATACCCCTGGGAGAGATGGACGGTCTTCCTGCACCCGGACCAGGTGGGCGTGGTGGAGAGGAGCTACAACGGCCCGGCCCGCGTCTCCGGCTCCGCGGGCACTGGAAAGACCGTGGTGGCCCTTCACCGCGCCGCCTGCCTGGCAAAGGCGAACCCGGACTCCCGGGTGCTGCTCACCACCTTCTCGGACGCACTGGCGAACCTGCTGAGGGCCAAGCTCCGGTTGCTGGTCCCCCAGGAGCAGTCTGAAGGCAGAATCTCGGTCGATTCGCTGGACACCGTGGGTCTCCGTCTTTACAGGGACAAGATTGGCCCGGTGGAACTGGCCCGGCGGGCAGCCATCGAGGCCCTTGTCGACGAGGCCGTCGAGAGGGAAGGGACCAGGTTCTCCCGCACCTTTCTCCTGACAGAGTGGGAGCGTGTGGTGGACGCCTGGCAGTTGGACACCTGGGACCTCTACCGGGATGTAACCCGCATCGGCCGGTACCGGAGGCTGTCGGAGGGGCAACGGAAGACCATATGGCCGGTATTCGAGAGAGTCCGGGCAGGACTGGGGGCGCGGGGATTGATGACCAGGGCCCAGATGTTCGGGCATCTGACCCGGGAGGTCGCTCGGCAGGAACGTCCGCTTTTTGGCCACGTCGTGGTCGATGAGGCCCAGGATGTGGGCGTAGCCCAGTTGCGGTTCCTGTCGGCCCTGGCCGGCGGCAGGCCGAACGGACTCTTCTTCGCCGGTGACCTGGGGCAGCGCATCTTCCAGCAGCCCTTCTCCTGGAGGGAGCTGGGTGTCGATATGCGAGGCCGCTCCCGTACGCTGCGGATCAACTACCGTACCTCGCACCAGATCAGGGCGCAGGCAGACCGTCTGCTGGACCCTGAAATGTCCGACGTCGACGGCAACCTGGAAGAGCGCAGGGGCACGGTCTCGGTGTTCAACGGGCCGAAGCCCACCATTCGAGTCCTGGGGGACGAAGAGGGGGAGGGCGCCGCGATCAGCGGGTGGCTGAACGCCAGGATTTCCGATGGACTTCAGCCTGCCGAGGTGAGCGTTTTCGTACGTTCCATCGACCAGATCGACCGGGCCGTGGCAGCCGTTCGGCAGACCGGCATACCCTACGCCATGCTGGACGAGGTCATGGAAGCGCAGGAAGGCCGTTTGACAATCGGCACCATGCACCTGGCCAAGGGCCTGGAGTTCCGAGCGGTCGCGGTGATGGCCTGCGACTCGGAGGTCATACCTCTCCAGTCCCGGGTGGAATCCATCGCAGACGAGGCGGACCTGGAGGAGGTCTACAATACGGAGCGAAACCTGCTCTACGTAGCCTGTACCCGCGCCCGGGACCACCTGATTGTCACCGGCGTGGAGCCTGTCTCGGAGTTCCTGGACGACCTGGGGGCGTAAGGCGCTACGGCCGCGCTGCCGGGGCGAACCGGGCGTCGAAGGCCAGCATATCCGATAGGCCCACCGTCTCGAAGAACTCCACCGGGCTTACCATGTCATCCAGCAGCGCCTCGGTCGTGCCGTGGGCCTTCAGGTGCTCCATGACGCCGCCGATGACCTTGCAGACGGTGAACATGGCGGCGCCGGGATAGATGACGATCTTGAACCCCAGCTCCTCCAGCTCAGGGGCGGGGATCAGCGGCGACTTCCCCTTCTCCACGAAGTTGTACAGCAGGGGGACGTCGAACTCACTGGTGACCCGGTCGATCTCCTCGGGCGTTCGGATGGCCTCAATGAACAGCACGTCGGCGCCCGCCTTAACGTACTCCTGGCAGCGGCGCAGGGTGTCCTCCAGCCCGGTGACGGCCAGGGCGTCGGTGCGCACGATGATCACGAAGTCGTCGTCGGTGCGGGAGTCCACCGCCGCGCGGATCTTCTGGCACATGTCCTCGGCCGGGATCACCACCTTGTCATCCAGGTGCCCGCAGCGCTTGGGGACGTCCTGGTCCTCGATGTGGATGGCGGCCACCCCCGCCCGCTCGTACTGGCGCACCGTTCGGTGGATGTTGAGGATGCCGCCGTAGCCGGTGTCGGCGTCGGCGATTACCGGCAGGTCCACCCTGGCCACGATGTTGGCGGCGTTGGCGACCATCTCCGTCATGGTCGCCATGCCCAGGTCCGCCTCGCCGACCCGGGAGGCCGCGGTGCCGCTGCCGGTCATGTATATGGCGGGGAACCCCACCCGCTCGATGATCTTGGCCGTGAGGCAATCGTAGGCCCCCGGCGCCACAATGATGCCGGGCTCCCGGAGCATCTGCCGGAGCCTGGTGGTGGGTCTCATGGGTCCCTCCTTGTGAGTGGGGAGAGTAACGGGTGAGTTGGGAGAGTGACGGTCCTAGATCGGCGGGCGGCGCTCGTACCAGCGGGCGTGGCGCTCGTAGGTGTGGCCGACCCGCAGCACCGTCGGCTCGTCGAAAGGCTTCCCCACCACCTGCATCCCCACGGGCAGGCCGTCGGCCGTGAAACCCGCGGGCACCGACATGGCCGGAAGCCCGGTTATGTTAAACGGCGCGGTGAAGCTGGGGCCATGCATCGTCGACGCCGGGTCGTACACGTCCATCCTCGCCGCCGGCTGGGTCATGGTGGGGGTCACCAGCACGTCCACCCCCTTCATCACCTCCGCAGTCTCCCGCTTTATCACCTGGCGGACCCTCTGGGCCTGCACGTAGTCGCTGGCGTTCAGAAGACCGCCCAGGCGGAACCGTTCCCGAACCATCTCGCCGAAGTCGTGGGCCCGCGTCTGCAGGTTCTTCTCGTGGAAGGCGAAGGCCTCGGAGAGCATGATCACCGAGTTGACTCCCCGCTCGTACTCCAGGCTGGGGATGCTCACCTCCGTCAGGTTGGCCCCCAGGCCCTCCAGCTCCACCAGCACCTTCTCGACGATGGACTGGACCTCCCCGCTGACCGCCGGGTTGGGGGAGAAGAAGAAGTCCCTGGGGACCCCGACCACCAGCCCGCGGACGTCCTCGCGCAGGGAGAGGGAGTAGTCGGGCACCGGGGCCCTGCTGCTGGTGGGGTCCCTTGGATCGTGGCCCGCGATGGCCTGGAGCATGTGGGCCGTGTCCTCCACGGTCCAGGTCAGGGGGCCGCAGTGGTCCTGGGACCAGCTCAGGGTCACGACGCCCGCGCGGCTCACGCGGCCGTAGGTGGCCTTGAGCCCCACGGTGCCGCACAGGAAGGCGGGGCCCCGTATGGAGCCGCCGGTGCAGGAGCCCAGGGCGCCCATGCATAGCCCGGCGGCCACCGCGGCGCCGGAGCCGCTGCTGGAGCCCCCGGGGATGTGCTCCAGGTTCCAGGGATTTCGCGCCGGCTGGAAGGGTGTGGTGAAGTCCGGGCCGCCCAGGGCGAACTCGTGCATGCTGAGCTTGCCCAGCAGCACACTCCCAGCCTCACGGTATCGGGCGATGACGGTGGAGTCCTCGTCGGGCACCCGGTGCTCGTCCACCCGGGACCCCGAGGTGGTGCGCACGCCGGCCGTATCGTACAGGTCCTTGTGGGCCAGAGGAATGCCGTGCAGGGCGCCCCGGTACTCCCCCTTGAGTATCTCCGCCTCCGCCGCGCGGGCCTCGGCCAGGGCTTCGTCGGCCAGGACCGTGATGAAGGCGTGGAGCCTCCCGTCCACTGCGTCGATCCGGTCGAGGAACGCCCGTGTCAGCTCGACGGGGGACAGCTCGCCGCGGCGTATCATGCCGCCGGCCTCGCCTATGGTGAGGTAGCACAGGTTGGTGTCAGCGCCGGCCATTCTCTTCACCCCCAATTCGTTCAAGGTGCAGCCGGATGGGAGAAGGGACTCGGCGTTCAGGCCCCTTCACTAGGGGACCCGGGAAGCCGGCCTCCCCCGCCCCAGCCATTAGGATGGCCAGTCGGCCTGGAAGGAGAGGCTTATCTCCTCGGCGCCCAGCTCCACCGAGTGGAGCTTCTCGATGTGGGGAAGGTACAGCTCGTACAGGGGCTTCAGCTCCTCGAGCTCGCTATCGGTGAGCCCCAGGCCGGCCCTCTCGGCCATCAGCCTGAACTCGTCCATGGATATGCCCCCGGGACCCTGAGTAGACATCGGCAACCTCCTTGGATGAGTACAGTACGGCGATGAGTACAACGTTGGGATGAGCACAGTATTGGACGGGAAGCGAGTCATTGTCAAGCTAACGCGGCGGCTTCGGGCGGCCCCGGGCAGCCTTGACACCGTCTTCGGGCCCGGTCTACCATCGGTACCGACCATGACTCCCATCGACGCCAGCTCCCGCCCTGACCCGCCCGCCCATCTCTTTGCCGTTCATCTCTCCCCCGTCCATCTCCCTGGTGAACGCCGGCGATGAGGTACGTGGTCAACTGGCCCGCGAGGATGGAGGAGATGGCCTCCTTCGTGGGCCTCGACGAGGACGCCAAGGGGCTGATCCGGGCCAGCGCACCCATGCTCGAAGAGCACGCGGTGGCCCTGACGGACGCGGTGTACGACCACTTCATGGCGTATCCCCAGGCCCGCAAGTTCTTCCTGACCGAGACCGGCGAGGTGGACGAGGAGAGGCTGGACCGGCGCAAGCACACGCTGATCAGGTGGCTCAGGGAGACCGCGGCCTGCGACCTGGACGACCGCTTCGCGGGCTACCTGCTGGCAATGGGGATAAGCCACGGCTACCCCCCGGCCCACCGCGAGCACCTGGGCCCGGTGCCGTCGCGCCACATGATAGGCACCATCTCCTTCGTCCAGTCCGCCATCGCGGACCTGCTCCTCCGGGAGATGGACGACACCGGCCTCGCCCTGCGGACGAGCATGGCCTGGAACAAGCTCCTCATGGTGGAGCTGGTCATGCTGCTGGCGGGCTACATCACCGAGCCCGACGGCACGCCCTGAGCCCTTCGACGCGAGTATCGGACATAAGTCGTCCGGTTGTTCGGCCTTGGAGCGGTCTGGTACAATCCCTGGGGATTCTTCCCGTAACCGGCAAGTTCTGGCAACCGACGGTGTGAGTGGAACAAGACGATAACCGGCAGCCATCGGAAAAACCAGGGTTCTTCGCGTCCCTGGCCTACCCCGATTACCGGCGCCTGTGGATAGCCACCGCCACCTCCCAGTCGGCAGCGTGGGCGCTCATCGTGCTCCGGGGCGCCCTGGTCTACCGGATGACCGAGTCCAACGCCTGGGTCGGGTTCGCGACCATGGCGGCCCTCCTGCCCAGCCTGGTGGTCACACCCCTGTCCGGCCTGCTGGCCGACCGGTTCGACCGGCGCAGGGTCTTGGCCGTCACCTACGCGCTGAACCTGGGCCACACCCTGCTGCTGGCCTTCCTCTTGATGAACGGGGACTCTGACGGCTACCTCATCAACGAGTACCACATCCTGATACTGGCCGTGTTCAACGGCTGCATCCGGGCCACGGAGCTTCCCACCAACCAGGCCCTGCTGCCCAACCTGGTGCCCCGGGAGCGGCTGCTCAACGCGGTGGCCCTGAGCCAGTTCATGCAGCAGGGGTCCCGCATGATGGGCCCCCTGGTGACCCTGCCCGTGATCCGCTTCGCCGACCCCGAGCCGGCCTTCTTCATGCCCGCCGCCCTGTACGCGGTGGGGTGGTTCCAGGTGGCCACCATCGGCACGGTCTCCCGGGGCATCATCGACATGGGCCGGGGGGCGGTGTACAACCTCGTGGCGGGGGTCAGGTACATCTACACCCACCCGCTGCTGCTGTACCTGGTGGGCCTGACTGTGCTCCACTGCGCCCTGACCATGGCCTTCGAGTCGGTGTTCCCCTTCTTCTCCCGCACCGAGCTGAAGATGCTCTCTGAGCAGGGGGTGTTCGAGGGCCCCACCTACCTGATGATAGCTGTGGGGAGCGGCTCCATGATAGGGAACCTCAGCCTGGCACGGGTCCAGGACCCGGGCATCAGGGGCAAGCTGTTCCTGGGATTCGGGCTGCTCAGCGGTGCGGCCCCCATGATGCTGGGCTTCACCGTCAGCGTACCCACGGCCATGGCCGCCGCGGCGTTCATGGGGGCCACGACGGCGGGGTTCATGACCCTCAGCCACGGTATGGTCCAGTTCATCACGCCCGACGGGCTGCGAGGGCGGGTGATGAGCGCCAACACGTGGCACGCCCAGGGCGCCATGGGCGGGTTCAACGCCGTGAACGGGATCCTGATGGACCTGTCATGGATGACGGCGCGATTCCTCCTGAGCGGGACCGGGCTGATCTTCATATGGCTGATGATAGGCACCTTCGCCACGGCCCACCTGCGCACCATCTACTCCAAGGGAGTGGAGGCGCTGGCCCCAACGTAGGCGCACACCGGCCCGCCAGGGATCGCCACCCGGCCGTAGCCACCCACCACGCCGCCTGCACCCCCGCCCCGGCGTCCCTCACCGCGATACGCCCCTCGCCACACCGCGCCCTCCCGCGTCAGCCAAGAGCCGAGCCCTTCCATGCCATTCCAAGCCCCCCAATGCATCCCAAACCCCCAAATGTCATTCCCAAACCACCCAGATGTCATTCCCAAACCACCCAGATGTCATTCCCAAAACCACCCAAATGTCATTCCGAAACCACCCAAATGTCATTCCGAGCGCAGCGAGGAATCTCAGGCGTCCCACAACAAGCCCGCCACGCCACAGGGGCCACGGGCGCAGTACTCGCGGGCATGGACAGATTCCTCCTCCGCTTCGCTCCGTCGGAATGACCAGTGGGGTACGTCGGTAATGACGGCAACGAGTACGTCCTGAGACAACAACGCGTACGTCCTAAGACAACAACGCGTACGTCCTGAGACGCCAACGTGTACGTCCGTAATGACAGCAAGAGGGCGCCGCTCCCTCGTTTGCGGAAGCCGTCTTCCAGTCCTATAATGACTATTGAGACGATGATACCGGGAAGAATGCTGCGAAGGAGGGGACCATGGAGATCGGAAACACCAGGATAAACGCCGGTACGGTGGAGTTCGCCCTTCACCACCGTAACATCGACGGCGGCAAGGTCGGGGCGAGCAATCCCGACCAGGGCGTCTGCATCCAGGTGATGGCCGAGGTCAACGGCAGGGAAACGGAGCTTCTGCGGTTCGATTGCTTCGACGTGGTGCCCCACTACCACTACGGCCCCCAGAAGAAGAACCAGCGGCACAATTTGGACGTGACCACCGCGGGCAACCCCATCGGCTGGACCATTACCCAGTTCCGGGAGAGGCTGGCCGAGATGATCGTCCGGGCCGGCTACGAGGAGGTTGCCGAGACCATCGACCGCCGCACCGTAGCCGGCGCGCTGGAGCAGGTGGAGGCGACCGCCCGGGAGATGGCTCGGACCCAACGGAGCACGGTGATCCACAACCGTGGAGACGAGATCATCGACGCCGGCGTCATCCGGTTCGGGCTGGAGTACCGGAACCTGGCCAACGACGGGGGCCTGGCCATCCACGTCCTGGGCGACGAGGCGGGCCAGGAGGTGGAGCTGCTGGCCTTCGACTGCTTCGTCAACGCCCCTCACTACCACTACGGGCCGAGGAACAAGAACCACCGCATCTACTGGGACACCACCCTGGTGCCCAACACCCTTCGCTGGACCCTGGACCAGTTCAAGGCCGGGAAGCTGCCGGCCATGATCCAGAGGGCGGGGTATCCCGGAATAGTCGCAGACCTGGACCAGGGACTTCTGGACCTCAAGCTGGAGGAGCTGGAGCGAAGGGCCATCGCCAAGGAGAAGGCCAACGCCGAGGCTGCCGACTAGCCGGAGCAGGGGAGGCCTAGCGGGTTATCCCTCTGCCACGCAGGTCCCGGATACCGGCCTCGTCGTACCCCAGCTCGGCGAGTATCTCGTCGGTGTGCTGGCCCAGGGCGGGAGAGGCCGGTCCGGGGCGCAGCGGCGTGCCGTCCATCCGGACTAGGGCCCCGGCCATTTTCAGGTTCCCCACCAGGTGGTGCTCCAGATCGACCGCCATCCCGTTGGCGTCCAGCCCGCCGTCCTCCAGCAGCTCCTCGGTGAACCTCACCGGCGCGCAGGGGACTCCCACTCCCTGCAGGAAGGCCACCCACTCCGCCGAGGTCTGCTCCAGGAACCGGGCCTCGGCCTCCGCCGCCAGGTCCTCGCCGCCGGCTTCGACGGCGGCCTCCGGGTCTGGAGAACCCTCCAGGCCCATAGCCTCCAGGAACTTCCCCCGGAGGGACTCGCTCAGGCAGCCGACGGCCAGGAAACCGTCCCTGGTCCTGTAGGTGCGGTAGTAGATGTTGTCCGGGGCGTTGGTGTGGAACCCCCGGTACAGGTCCTGGAGCTCCGGGTAGCCCGCGCCCCCCGACTGGGCCCTGCTCAGGTCGCGGAGCAGCTCCTCCTGGACCTGGGCGTCCTCCACGTCCACTCGGAGGAAGCGTTGTAGCTGAAGGGCGAGGGCCGTGGACAGGAGGGCCGCCTCGACCCTCTGGCCCTGGCCCGTCTTCTCCCGGTGGTACAGGGCGGCGCAGACGGCCCACGCCATGGCTACGCCGGTGCACACGTCCACCACGGGGTTGAACAGGTGTTGGGGCACGCCGCCGGCCTCCTTGCCCTCCGAGGCCATGAGCCCCGACGTGGCCTGTACGATGATGTCGTAGCCCGGAAGGTGTCCCATGGGGCCGCCGCGGCCGAAGGCGGTGTTCTCGCAGTAGACCAGCCGGGGATTCAGGGCGCGCAGGGTGTCATAGTCGACGCCCAGGCGGGCCGGCACGTCGGGCCGGTAATTGACCACGACCACGTCGGCTCCGGCCGCCAGACGGTGCACTATCTCCCGGCCCTCGGGCTTGGCCAGGTCCAGCGGAAGGCTACGCTTGCCCCGGTTCACCGCCATGAAGGTGCGGCTCTCCAGCGGCACGAACTGGCGGAAAAGACGCCAGGGCTCCCCCCAGGGCGGCTCCACCTTGACGACGTCGGCACCCATGTCCGCCAGCAGCATGGCGGCGTAGGGCGCGGCTATGATCTCGCTGAGCTCCAGGACCTTGAGGCCGTGGAGGGGCCCGTTCCTGGTGCCGTTCAAGGGGCCGGCCATGCAGCGCCCCTGCTCCCGCACCCGCCGGCGGGAGTCATTCCCGGTCCTGGGCCTGGGCCCCGGCCTCTCCCTCGGCCCCGGCCTGCGCCGGAGAGTCAGCGGCGGGAGGGTCGTCGGACTCGTCGGCGGCGGGGGAGCGCTCCTTCATCTGGTCGTCTATCCAGCGGCGGATCTCGTTCAGGGCCGGCGGGGAGACGTAGAACACCTCGATGTCCGAGGGAAACTGGACCCTGTGGTTGTCCCCCACCAGCAGGATGGCGGACTCGTCTTCCTCGAGGGTCCCGTCTATCCTGGAGGCCATGCTCTCGTAGCGTTTGCCGGTGATTTCTATGTAAGACTGCATGGCCAACGTCGTCACCTTCTGGCTCACCAACCCCACGGTGAGGCACCGTTGCCAGTCGGTGCTCTCCTCCACCAGGGCCTGCTCCTCCAGGGCCTCCAGCCGGGCCCCCGCCTCGAGACGCCGCCTCAGCATCCCGTAGCCTCTGGGGTTGATCTGCTCCACGAGGGTCGCCCCCTCTTCGCCCGGCAGGAAGACCGTCTCGTGGTATATGCGGCTCACGGGGCCCAGGGCCGACTCCAGGCTCGCGATGTGCTGGTCGGAGCCCGCCCAGTACCTGTCCAGCATCTGGTCCAGGTCCTCGGGCACCTCCATGGGGACGACGAACAGGGGGACGAGGTACAGCTTCCGGCCCTTCCTGAACCGCTCGGCGTCGGGCTTGGGCATCTGGCTGAGGGTGCTCATGCTCGTTGGCTCTCGACCTCCGGCGCTACACCGAGACGCGGGCGCCCTGATCCGACGAACGCTGCACCGCGTCCAGCAGGTGGTGCCGGGTCACGGCAAGCTGGAAGTCCGGGTCCGAGCTCCCTTCGCCGCGGATGGCCCCGGCCAAGCGCCGGTAGAGCTGGGCGACGTTGAAGGGAGGGCCCGGGGGAACATCGGCGGGGACGGAGGCCAGCTCCCGGGGGACCTGGACCTCCTCCATGACGGCGCCGTCTCCTCTTGCCCCCATAAGCCGGACGTCGGCGTACTGCACCATCTGCTCCGAGGCCGCGACGACGGTGCCCTCTCTCCCGTACACCTCCATCCGCCAGCCGGTGCCGTGCCACGGGACGGTGGCAACGTGGACCGAGGCCACGGCGCCGTTGTCCAGCACGCCGCTGATGAGGACGTTGTCCGGGGCCGTCACCTCCACCTTCCCTCCCGTGTCCGATAGGGTCCATTCCGGGACCTGGGTGGAGACCTTGGCCGACACCTCCACGAACTCGCCCACGCAGAAGCAGACCACGTCCACCGAGTGGCCGGCGGCTATGGAGAGGGTGTGGCCTCCCTTGGTCCCGTCGGCCATCCACGCCCGGCCCGAGTCCCGCTGCAGGGCGCCGGGCAGGAACATGGTCATGTTGCAGGACAGCACGTCGCCCACGTAGCCGTCGGCCAGGACCTTACGGAGGTGCATAAGGGCCGGGTCTCCCCGGGCCTGGAGGCCCACCATGTGGCGGACTCCCCTGGACGCCGCCAGGGCCGACATCTCCCGCGCCTGGTCCAGGTTCATCCCCAGCGGCCACTCGCAGAAGACGTGCTTCCCCGCTTCCAGGGCGGCCATCACCATCGGGTGGTGCATGGGCACCCGGACGGAGACCGAGACCAGGTCCACGTCCGGGTGGGCGGCCATCTCCCGGTAGTCGTGGAAGGCCAGGGGCGCGCCGTAGTGCTTCGCCGACTCCTCGGCCGTCTCCCTCCGGGAGGTGCACACAGCCGCCAGCTCGTACTCGGGGAGGCGCAGGAGCGCCGGGAGATGGGCCCTCTGGCTCCAGCCGTAGTTGACGTTGGCCCCGATCAGCCCTATGCGAATATTGTCGCCCGCCATTGGCGCCCTCCCGGCTACCTGCCTTCCCTGATCCAATCGGCGACGCGTTCGCCGATCATGATGGTCGTGGCGTTGGTATTGGCCCGCACCACGTCGGGCATTATCGAAGCGTCGGCGACCCGAAGGTTCTCCAGGCCCCGGACCCGGCAGTACTGGTCCACCACGGCCATGGGGTCCGAGTCGGGCCCCATCTTACAGGTACCCGAGGAGTGGTGCTGGGTGCCCACGTTGCGGAGCATCCACAGGTCCAGCGCGCCGTCGTCGGCCAGCTCCTCGTCGGTGGGGGACACCCGCTCCACCAGGATGTCCCGGTACGTCTCGTGCTCGGCGATCCTCGCCGCCAGGCGGAGGGCGTTGCGGGTCCGCTCCCTGTCCCACGGGTCCGACAGGTACCGGTAGTCCAGGTGGGGCTGGACGTGAGGGTCCGTGGACTGGAGCCTCAGCTCTCCGGCGGAGACGGCGTTCTGAAGGCCCACGCTGATGCCGAACAGGTTCCCCTCGGCCTCCACCATGACCTGGGCCGGGCGGTGCTCGCTGGTCCACAGGTTGGGGGTGATCTGCATGTCGTTGGGGGTGTCCGACCCCTCGACGGTATACCTGAGGCCCACCTGTATGCCCGGGGCCAGCAGCTCGTGGGGGTCTCCCTTCCCGCGCAGGACGATGAAGACGGAGGGGTGGTCCCTGAGGTTCTGGCCCACGCCGGGGATGTCCTGGACCACGTCGATGCCGTGGCTCTTCAGGTGCTCCGCGGGGCCCACGCCCGACAGCATCAGGAGCTGGGGAGAGGCGATGGCGCCGCTGCACAGCAGTATCAGACCGCCCTCGGCGGTGAAGCGCTCGCCGCCGCTGTCCACCTCCACGCCGGTGGCCCGCTTCCCGTCGAAGAGTATCCTGCGGGCCGTCACGTTGGCCTTTACGGTCAGGTTCAACCGGTGGCGGGCCATGTTCAGGTAGGTCAGGGCGGTGCTCATCCTGACGCCGTCGATGTTGTTCAGGGGCCTGGCGGCGACGCCGTAGGCTTCCGGGTGGTTCTGGTCGGGGTCGGCGGGGAATCCCAGGGCCAGGCACGCGTCGTAGAATGCCCTGGCGTGGGTCAGCCACTCCTCCCGTCTGTAGCGGCGCACTGGGATGGGGCCGTCGCTGCCGTGGAAGTCGCCGCCGGGGAAGTCCCGGTCCGTCTCCAGCTTCCGGAAGTAGGGCAGCACCTTGGTATAGCCCCACTCGTCGTTGCCCCAGGCGGCCCAGTTCTCGTAGTCCTGGGGCACCCCGCGGAAGAAGACCTGGCCGTTCACGGCGCTGGAGCCGCCGGTGACCTTGCCCCGGGGTATCTGGGTCTCCCCGGCCTCGGGGGTGGCCGTGGCCACGTAGCCCCAGTTGTGGGGCCCGTAGGCCGAGCGGTAGACGTTGTTGCCCTGTTTCAGGTCGTCGGGCAGGTGCTCGAACTCCGGGTAGTCGGGGCCCGCCTCCAGCAGCAGCACCGAGCGGTCCGGGTCCTCGGACAGCCGGGTGGCGATGACGCTGCCGGCAGAGCCGGCCCCCACCACGATCACGTCGTACTTCATTACCACATCCCCCAAGCAGACGAAGGATCCCTGGCAGCCGACCGGGCCCCGGTCAGGCCATCGGGGACCGCGCTCCCGGCCATCCGGGAGGAAGTGTAGCAGCGGCCAAATTTACCGTCAACAAGGGGGGCAAAGCGTAGGGAAGTGGACGTTTTACTCCGTCGCCGATAAGTACTCTCACATGACATCCTTGATGCGGGCAAACCGTCTCGCCAGCACACTAGAGAACCGCCGGATTCGATCAATCTTGCCAACGGAAGTCAACCCGACTGTCCCTTCTCTTTCTTTCGGTAGTAGTAGGCCAACTGTTGGCAGCGCCTATCACAATACCGCTGCCGACCATGCATCGGCTCGAAGTACTGTCCGCAACTCAGTCGCTCACAGAGCATCGCCGGACGGCTGCGGCCGGAGAGCTCCAGCATGAATTGGGTGTAGATTGAACTCAAGAGACAGTCTGGAAAGAAGAATATCTCACCCTTGCGGAAGGGGAGCACAGCGGGACTGACGTGACCTCTGAGGCGCTTGTTCACCTCTCGATGCACAAAATAGCGGGCTGGCTCTACTGGGTCCCCATGCTTCCAGCGTTCCAACAGATCTATATCACTCCCGTTCTCCTCATGAGCCAGTAGCGTCACGCCGCAGTGTCTGATTCGCCCGGCCAGGTCCTCTTCCTGGCGGAGATAATCACGAAACTCGTCGGGATTTCGCCACATGAGCTCTGCCAGGTCCGGTCGAAGCTCTCCATCTATATCCACCACATAGAGACGCACCTGTCGCGATTTGCCCTGTGGAGTCCACTTGACCAACTGGCTCAGCTCCACCTGGCTCTTGCATTTCACTAAGTCCCATAGGGCCATCAACCACGCCATGCCCGCGATTTCCTTCTGCCAGAATCCTCGCGACTCCCCGACCAGCATTGTCTGATGATTCGAGCCTGGGTCCACAAGCCATAACCCGTGGCCCAAGAGCCCATATTGGTTGGAGAAGGCAAGAATGGACTCTTCAGTGGGCTCAATCCGAGCGAATCGCCTGTGCAGATTGGGAATGGCCAGTGGTGAGTACTGACGCACGTACAGGCTGTCCGCTCTAATCAGGCATGGGCCGGAAGTGTTCTCTTCGTCTCCATTGCTATCCAGGACGACGAGACCCTCACGCCAGTCGAAACCATCTTCAGGCACTCGGAGGAGAGCTGCGAACGGTCCTCTCACCATAACCTCAAATGGTTGTAGCTCGTTATCAGTCGTGTCTTCTATGCCCATGTCTTCGATGATAGCTCGATGCTAATCTAGTTGCCAAGCTCCATGTGTGATTGTACCATAGAACAACAGCTCAGAGGCGTAGCCCAGTTGTGGCTAGTGTACGACCAACGTTGACACAACGCGTAGACAAGGCCATCAGGGCTCGGGAGTTCGAACCTGGGTTCCCGACTCCAAGCCTATCCGCAGATGCGTCTAGCAACTGGGCCAAGAGGCGAGTTTCCTATGGTAACCTACTATCTTGCATAGAAACAGAGTTGAAGGGGGCTGGTTGAAATGAGTAGCCTTAGCGTCTCCGAACAACACCATTTTCAGAAGGTGTTGGACATGAGCGGAGGATTTGTTCTGGATTTCACCGACGCCACTTTTGGAGCATTCTTCAAACGACACAGCATCAACATCCATAGCACCCCATACCAGGTCTATGGCACGTCCAAGGCAAAAAAGATGCGTGGTTTTTGGGAAAGAGAGCCCGACTGGCTGGTAGGACGAGTTATGTCAGAATTGCTGGACTACTACGAGGCACAGTGTGAATCGGGCGACCTCGAGCTGAATCCCGTGTCCCTCGGAAAGAGCCTAGAGGCCGTAGCTAGACTCTGCGGCGAACCCCTCGACACGGATTCCACGCCTGACGACGGGTTTCTGGCCAAAGAGTTCGAGATACCGAACATCCAGAGACTACCGGTCGCCTTCGCTGTCTGTGAGATCATCCAAGACCGTGTGAAGGAAGCGCAGTCCTGTTTATCCAATGGCGCTCACCTGTCAGTCATCTTCCAGTGTGGTAGCGTCTTGGAGGCGGTTCTCCTCGGAGCGGCTCAAAACGAGCCGGAGAGGTTTAACCGCTCGCCCAAGAGTCCCAGGCAGAATGGCAAAGTACAGCCGTTCCAGAATTGGAAGCTGTCAGAATTTATTGACGTGGCACGTGACATCGAGTTGCTCAATCCAGATGTACAGAAGTTTAGTCACGGGTTGCGGGATTTCAGAAACTACATTCACCCCTACCAACAACTGGCTTCAGGCTTCAAACCCGACGAACATACAGCCAAAGTCTGCTTCCAGGTTCTCAAAGCAGCTTTGGCAGATGTGGCTGGAGATCGGTAACGGGCGGCCTACATTGAGCAGATACTCCTACTAGCGCCCGTGATGCCGCGCTCAAGCCCCCAGTCCTTTCCTTGCGCCGGTGGCTGTGGTATTTTACCCACTAGGCCCCATGCGCACGACGGGAGGGCTGCATGCGCGTACTACTGATCGCGACGAACCGCCACGACCGCCTCATGAGCAGGATGGACGCCAGGCCAATGCCCATCGGCCTCGCCTACGTGGCCGGGCACCTGGACCCCGACCGGCACACCGTGAAGGTGCTGGACCTGATGTTCTCCGAGGACTACGTGGAGGACACCAACAGGGCCGTGTCCTCCTTCGCGCCGGACGTGGTGGGCATATCCCTCCGGAACTTCGACAACCAGAGCTACCTGGACACCCAGTGGGCGCTGCCTATGACCAGGGACGTGATCGACCTGGTCCGCAAGATCAGCAAGGCCACGGTCGTGTGCGGCGGCCCCGCCTTCAGCATCCTCCCCAGGGAGTGCTTCCAGTTCCTGGCCCCGGACCTGGGCGTCGCCGGTGACGCGGGCGAGACCTTCGCACAGCTTGCCGACCGGCTGGAGGACAGCGGCGGCTACCGGGGCCCCGACGGCCTGAGGGACCTGCCGGGGCTGGTGTACCGCGAGGACGGGGTGGTGGTGATCGCGGGAGGCCAGGCCTCCTCGTCCTTCCCGAAGCCGCCGCTGCTGGAGCAGCTCGACATGGCCCGCTACGAGCGGGCGGGATTCGGCATCGGCATACTCACCAAGCTGGGAGACTTCTTCTACCCCACGTCGGACGAGGACGCCGACGAGGCATCCTGGCGGGTCATCCGGCCCGTGGAGGACGTGGTCCGGGAAGCCGCCGACATGAAGGCCCGGTTCGGGCTGCGCAAGGTGTTCTTCATCGACAACGGCTTCAACATCCCCCTGGCCCACGCCAAGTCCCTGTGCCACGCCCTCATAGAGTCGGGCCTGGACCTCCACTGGAACACCTGCCTCACCCCCATACCCTCCTCCTGCGACGCCGACATAGTGGGCCTGATGAGGGACGCGGGCTGCAAGCTGGCCATCATGACGGCGGGGGGCCACGACGACGGCAACATGTCCAGCGGACTGGACAACCTTACCCGCGTCTGCCACACCTGCGAGGAGGGGGGCCTCCACTACACCCTCTCCCAGTACTTCGGGGGGCCCGGCGAGACCAGGGAGACCGTGGAGGAGAAGCTGGCCTTTCTGAAGAGAGTCAGGCCCGCCGTGGCCTCCCTCCGGGTGGGCATCAGGGTCCTCCCCGGCAGCCCGGTGGCCCAGGCGGCGTTGGAGGAGGGGCTGATCACCGGCGAGGGCGACCTGCTCCGGCCGGTCTTCTACCTTGCCGACGAGGTGAAGGAATGGATCGCCGACCGCCTGCGGAAAGAGGCGGCCGCCAACCCCCGCTGGAACCTGATGTAGCAAGCCCGCAGGAAACTTGACGTAGCAAGAAGGAGGCCCGCCATGACGGCCACACCCCATGGGACGAGATACGGCTCCAACCGGCCCGTGGTGATGGGACGCAACGGGATGGTGTGCTCCGGGCACCCGCTGGCGTCCCTGGCGGGCACCACGGTGCTCCAACAGGGCGGCAACGCCGTCGACGCCGCCATCGCCGTGGCCGCGGCCCTCAACGTGGTCGAGCCCCTCATGTCGGGGATCGGCGGCGACGGGTTCATCCTCGTCCACTGGAACGGCTCAGGGAACGGGCGGCGCAAGCCCGGGGTCCGGGTCGTCAACGCCACGGGAGCGGCCCCTCAGGCGGCCACCCGGGAGAGCTACATGCCCGACGGCATCCCCATGAAGGGGGCCGGGTCCGTATCCGTCCCGGGCCTGCTGGACGGCTGGGCCGAGGCCCACGACGCCTACGGAGACCTGAAGTGGGGCCAGGTGTTCGAGCCGGCCATCGACCTGGCCGAGAACGGCTTTCCGGTGAGCCACGTGGTCTCCCAGAGCATCGCCGAGGACGAGCTTCTCCAGACCTTCCCCACCTCCCGGGCAGTCTTCGCCCCCAGCGGCAAGCCGGCGGCCCCGGGGCAGATAGTCTACCAGAGTGACCTGGCGCGCTCCTTCAGGAAGATCGCCGCCGAGGGCCGGGACACCTTCTACCGAGGGGAGATCGGGCGGGCCATTGCCCGGTTCAGCCAGGACAACGGCGGCTCCCTGTCCATGAAGGACCTGGAGGGCCACCGCACCCGGTGGCAGGACCCCATCTCCACCACCTACCGGGGCAACACCGTCTACGAGGCCCCTCCCAACTCCAGCGGCCACATCCTGCTGCAGGAGCTGAACGTGGTGGAGACCCTGGACATCCGGGCCCTGGGGTGCAACACCGCGGAGAGCATCCACGCCATGGTGGAGGCCAAGAAGCTGGCCTTCGCCGACCGGGAGGCCTACGTGGCCGACCCGGAGTTCGTCGAGGCGCCCATCGCCGGCCTCCTGTCCAAGGAGTACGCCAGGGAGCGCGCCGCCCTCATCGACCCGGCGCGGGCGGCCGTGGGAGTCCGGGCCGGGGACCCGTGGCGCCACCAGGGCTCCCCGGCCCCGGCGCGGAGCAAGCTGCGCGTCGGCGGCGAGCGGGAGGACACCACCTGCTTCTGCGTGGTGGACCGCTGGGGCAACGCCGTCTGCCAGCTCCAGAGCATCCAGAGCCAGTGGGGCTCCAGCCTCATCGCGGGGGACACGGGCATACTGCTCAACAACCGCATGACCTACTGGCACCTGGAGGAGGACCACGTCAACTGCCTTCAGCCCGGCAAGCGGGTCCGCCACACGATGAACCCGGTGATGGTGTTCGACCCGGCGGGCAGCCTGCTGCTGGTGTGCGGCACCCCGGGCGCGGACACCCAGGTGCAGACCAACCTCCAGGTGATCAGCCACGTCCTAGACTTCGGCATGACCGTTGCGGAGGCGGTGGAGGCCCCCCGGTGGCGGAGCACCCAGGACGGGACCGAGTCCACGGTGCCCCATTCCTGCCCCGACGAGCTCCACGTGGAGGGCCGCTTTTCCCAGGACGTCAGGGACGGCCTGTCCGGCCGGGGACACCGGCTGAACATACTGGGCGACTGGGGAGGCACGGGCAGCGAGATGATGGTCCAGGTCCACCCGGAGAGCGGCGCGCTGATGGGCGCGGCGGACCCCCGCCGGGACGGGTACGCCGTCGGGTGGTAGGCCCCGGCCCCGCCATGGATATGCCCATCCGCCGCGCGGCCCATCCGTCCTGCGAGAGGTTGAAAAACGCCAACGCGTCTGCCACCATAGAGTCATGCGAATAGGCGCCTTCGAGATACACGAGCCCGTGCCGGAGCTGCGGGAGCCCCACGCCATCACCATGGTGCGCCCGTGGGTGGACGTGGGCAGCGCCGTCAGCATCGCCCTGGCCCGGCTCGAGGGCCACCTGGGCGTCACCGAGCTGGGGAAGCTGGCCAGGCCCGGGAACTACTTCGACTTCACCAGGTACCGCCCCAAGATGCGCATGGTGGAGGGACGCCGGGAGGTGTCCGTTCCCAACAGTGTCATCAACTACACCCAGCCCGAGGAGGGGCCCGCGCTGATGTTCTTCCACCTGCGCGAGCCCCACGCCTCCAGCGAAGAGTACACCGACTCGGTCCTCCAGGTGTTCGAGCACTTCGGCGTGCGCCGCTACTGCAGGCTGGGAGCGATGTACGACGTGGTCCCCCACACGCGCCCCCTCATAGTGACCGGGGACGCGGGGAACGTACCCATGAGGAGCGGGGCCAAGCTCCGTCCCCGGAAGAGCACCTACCAGGGCCCCACGTCCATCATGAACCTGATCTCCGAGGGCGTGCCCAAGATGGAGCCCGAGATCATCTCCGTCAGCTTCATGGTCCACCTGCCCCAGTACCTGCAGCTCGACGAGGACTACGCGGGCGCCGCCCGCCTCCTGGACGTGCTGTCGGCCATGTACGACGTCCCCCAGGGCCTCTTGCCCCCGGAGCAGGGGCAGCGGCAGTACAAGGAGCTGGACAGCGCCGTCGAGCGCAACTCGGAGCTGAAGGCGCTCATCGGCCGGCTGGAGTCCCAGTACGACGCCGAGCGGGCGTCGGAGGAGACCGACCCGCCGGCCCCCCTGTCGCCCGAGGTGGAGCGGTTCCTGGAGGAGATGGACCACCGGTTCACCGATCCGGGTCAGCGGGAGTAGCCCCGCAGGCAACCCGGGCCATTGGGCCCTGCGGCGCGAGGTTGGAATGGCGTTCACGTTCGAGAGAGGAGACCCGGCGCGGCCCAGGGGCCACGCCCTGGCCTACTTCCGCGCCTCCCACGACCCCGACAAGCTGTACGCCACCTACATCATCGTGCTGCCCATCTCGGTGGACATCGGCAAGTACGTGCCTCCCTTCCTGGCCTCCCAGCTTGGGAACGTATCCCTCAGCGATTTCTCGGCCTTCGCAATGCCGCCGGTGCCCGAAGAGGTGGGCAGCCACCGGGAGCTCGAGGGCCTGGCCGAGATCAGGGACGACGACCTTCTGGACGGGGGGACCGTAACGTCCTCGGGCCTGTCGGATATGATGCAGACGGTCACAAGCCTGGTGGGGGAGTACGCACAGGTCTGGGCAGACAGCCCCAAGCCCGCCATTCCACTGGACAGCGCCGAGCAGGTCTCGGAGGACTCAGTGGGGGTGAACGAGGTCCTCTACAGCCTGATGAACGAACGGGACCGGCTGGCGGAGCTGTCCAAGATCGTCGGCAGGCTCCGGTTCGCCGTCGAGGGAAACGACACCTACACCCGGGACGAGATGAGACACGAGGTGGGCCTGCTCAGCCGCTACCTGCCCGAGCGGTACCACATACCCTCACTGCTGCAGGCCCTCATGGACTCGTCCACCCGCGGCGGCGAGCTGGCCCAGCTCTACCTGGACCGGTGCTACAAGCTCTCCAACGGGGACGACGCCGGCGCCCGGGACCTGGAAGAGCGCATCCAGAGCCTCAAGCCGTCCACGTAGGCTGCCGGGGACCTCGACCTCCCGTGAAGCGAGTAGCAGGGTGCGGCTGTCACACCTGAGCCTGACCAACTTCCGCAACTTCTCCCAGCTCGAGCTGGACCTGCCGGCGGGAGTGGTGATCATCCACGGGCGGAACGCCCAGGGCAAGACCACCCTCCTGGAGGCCATGTACATCCTCGCCATCGCCCGGTCCTCCCGGGCCGAGAACGAGATAGAGCTGGTGAGCTGGGGCGCCGTCGAGGAGGGCGAGGACGCCATAGTCTCCGGGACCGTCGACCGGCGGGACGAACGGTTGAGGGTGCACGTCGGCTACCGCCGCGCGTCCCAGCCGTCCCCCTCCTCCCCTGCGGGAAGGCCGAGGGTGCGCAAGGAGATCAGGGTAAGCAGGGTGCGGCGCACCGCCTCGGAGCTGGTGGGGCTAGTGAACGCGGTCCTGTTCACCGCCGACGACATCCAGCTCGTCGGCGGGCCCCCTTCCATCCGCCGTCGCTACTTGGACATCCTCCTTTCCCAGACGCAGCCCATCTACCTGCGGTCCCTCCAGCGGTACCAGCGGGTGGTGCAGCAGCGAAACCGTCTGCTGAGGGCCCTGCAGGAGCACCGGGCCGAGGAGAAGGAGCTGGCCTTCTGGGACGGGGAGCTGGTGACGGTCGGGGCCGGCATCATCGACGCCAGACGCCAAGCCATGGCCGCGCTCTCCGACCTGTGCGCCCAGCGGCACCGGGACCTGGTGGACGAGGATGAGGGCCTCTCGGTGGAGTACCGTCCCAACGTGCCTCTGGACTCGGGCTCTCCCACCATCGCGGACGTGGAGAGGGCGATGGCATCGGCCGTGGAGGCCGCGGTCCGAAAGGACGTGGCGGTCGGCTCGACCACCATCGGTCCCCACCGGGACGACTTTCAGATGCGCCTGGGGCAGGTGGACATGGGGAGCTACGCCTCCCGGGGACAGGCCCGGACCGTGGCCCTGGCCCTCCGGCTGGCCGAGGCGGCCTACCTGGACTCGGCCAGGGGAGAGGCCCCCATCATTCTTCTCGACGACGTCCTGTCGGAGCTGGACGCATCCCGGCGCAGGAGGGTCCTGGAACGGGTCACCAGATACCAGCAGGTGGTCGTGACGATGACCGAGCCGCCCGACGCCGAGGTCGTAGCCGGCGTGTGGAGACCCCAGGCCGGACCACCCGCCCCCGTATCCTTCTTCCGCCTCGAGGCCGGGGCCGTAGTCCCAGACCCGGCGATGGGAGATAGCCTGGGTCAGCGGGGCTGACGGCGGCGGCCGGGGCCCCTACTCAGGGCCTCCGTCGGGCATCTGGGGACCCGGGTCGTCGGCATCCGGCCTGGCTCCCAGGCCCCTACGTGGCGGCGCGCCGGGCTGCTGCCGTTTATCCTTGGCGCCGGCCAACCCTTCCAGCTCCAGCTCCTTGGGAAGCTGGATGGTGCGTACGGGGTAGTTTATGACTATCCCCTCATCGTTCAGGCGCCTGTGCAGCCGTTGCATCAGCTCGGTCCTGAGGCGGAAGCTGGCCAGGCGGTCCCGGGACTGCATGAAGAGCCAGAAGTTCACGTTGGAGTCGCCAAAGCTGTCGTACCCGAACCATCCGCCGTACTCGGGCACGGCGTCCTCGGGGTTGGCCGCCATCACCTCGTCCATCACCTCTTTGGACACCCGCTCCACGGTCACCAGGTCGCTGTCGTAGCTTACGCCGCACTCCAGGTAGACGTTCACCGCGGGGATCGGCCTCTGGTAGTTGGTCAGGATGTTCTCGGCGAACCTGGAGTTGGGCACGACCACCAGGTTGTTTCCCCAGGTCCGGATCCGGACGCTGCGCCAGCCCACGTCTATGACGTAGCCGGCAATCCCTCCCTCCAGCTCGATGTAGTCCCCAGGGCTCACGGCCCCTTCGGTCATCACGTAGGTCCCGGCAAACAGGTTGGAGAGGGTGGGCTGGATGGCGAGGGCCACCGCCAGCCCGCTGAGGCCCAACCCGGCAATCAGCGGACTGATATTGATGTTGAACTGGTCCAGCACCAGCAGCCCGCCCAGACCGTAGACGATTGCGGCCGACACGCGCCTCACCAGCGGCTGTAGCTGAGGGTCCAGCCGGAACTTGCCCCGGGTGTCCGCCGTCTCCACGTACCAGTCCAGGGTCCTGGAGATGACGGAGGACGTCGCGGCCACCCCCAGGACGATGGCCAACGCGGCGGTGACCGTATTGACGACCCTCTGCTCTCCGGCAGTCAGGTCCAGGGGAATCGAAAAGGCCAGGAAACCGCCCAAGAGGACGACCCCGAGAACCACGGGCTTCCGTATGGCCAGCGCCAGCTTGCCGTCCAGGTCGGTGGCGGTCCAGTCGGTGGCCCGTAGGACCAGGGGAAACACGACGACGCCGACGATGAGGGCGATAACTATGGACCCGGCGAATATGGTCGCGGCGAAAACGGCGTCCGCCCAGGGGGCGTCCCCCAGACCGAGCACCGCCAGACGGGAGGCGGTGGAGGGCTGCGGCGCCAACGCCGACAGGAGAGGGGTCCACATGACGTTACAACCCCGGGATCCTGAGCTGGACCCCCGCCTTCTCTTCCTGGAGGTAGGCTACGGCGACGGAGTCGAACGCCCCCCATCCACGAAATAGGGCCTCCACGTGCCTCTGGTCCACCAGGTTGGACAGGTCCATGGGGACGCCCAGCTCCCTGCCCAGGTCCGTGGCCAGCCTGACGTCCTTGGCCGCCAGGGCCGTGGCGAACCCCGGCTCGGTGTTGCCCTTGAAGAGAGAGTTGCAGAAGCTGTTCGTCAGCCTGTAGGAGGCGCCCGAGCTGTTGGACATGACGTCGGCCAGCACGGCCAGGTCAACTCCGGCCTTGACCCCCAGGGTCAGCGCCTCGGCCAGCAGGACCCCGTTCCCCATGCTCACCAGGTTGTTGCAGAGCTTCACTATCATGCCGGCCCCGATGGCCCCGCAGTAGACCACGTGGCTCCCCATTGCTTCCAGGGCCGGCCTGATGCGGTCGAACACCGCCCGGTCGCCGCCCACCATGAGGGCGAGGGTGCCCGCCGCGGCGCCGGCAACTCCGCCGCTCACGGGGGCGTCCATGACAGCCACCCCCTGCTCGGCGCATATTTGGTGGACGCGGCGGATGGCGTTGGGCGAGTTGGTGGACAGGTCGACGTATATGGAGCCATCCCGGGCCCCCTGGAGCACGCCGTCTTCTCCCAGCACCACGGCGTCGACCTCCCTGGGGCCGGGCAGGGACGTGAAGACCACCTCGTTGCCCGGCACCGTGTCCCTGGGCGTATCGGCCCAGTCCGCCCCCATCTCCAGCAGATTGGTGGCCGACTCCCGCCGCAGGTCGTGAACGGTGACCTTGTGGCCCGCCTTGATGAGGTTGGCGGCCATGGGATTGCCCATGTTCCCAAGGCCGATGAAGCCCAGATTCATCGGACGCAGCCCTCCCCGGCTTCTAGCTGTTGACCAGGTCTCTGAGGGCCTCGGTCAGGCCGGGGATGATGTTCTTCCAGTCCCCCACCACGCCGTACCGGGCCTCCTTGAAGATGTTGGCCTCGGAGTCCTTGTTTATGGCCACGATCACCTTGGCCCCCGAGCAGCCGGCCATGTGCTGGCTGGCCCCGGAGATGCCTACGGTGATGTACAGGTCGGGCGTGATGGTCACTCCCGTGAGGCCTATCTGATAGCTGGAAGGCACCCAGCCGGAGTCCACCGCGGCCCTGGAGGCGCCTACACCGGCGCCGATCACCGAGGCGAGCTCCTGCAGGTCGGCGAAGGGCTCCGGCCCCCCTAACCCGCGGCCGCCGGCCACCACAATGCCCGCCTCCTCCAGCTTGATGCCCCTTGCCTCTTCCTTGACGGTCTCCACCAGCCGGGACCTGACCATGGATGGGTCCAGGTCTACGGCGCAGTCGACTACCTCGGCATGGCGTGACTCGTCAGCCTCCAGGGGCTCGTACGCCTTGGGCCTTATGGCGGCCATCTGGGGCGTCCCGTTGCACGACACAGTGGCCATGGCGTTGCCCCCGTACACCGGACGCGTCGCCAGCAAACTGCCCGACTCGTCCATTCGCACTTCCAGGCAGTCCTGGGCGAGGCCCGTCGACAGCCTGAAGGCCAGACGCGGGGCGAGGTCCCGGCCCGACGCCGTACGTCCCATCAGCAGCACCGCCGGGGCCACGTCCCTGGCGAGACTCTCCAGGGCCGCGAGGTACAGGTCCGGATGGTACTCCTCCAGCAGGGGATGGGCCACGGCATAGACCCGGTCGGCCCCATGTCTGGCGGCCTCTTCGGCGACACTGCCGGGGGCCCCGCCCAGCAGGCCTACCGCCAGATCCTGGCCCAGGCTGTCCGCCAGCCCGCGGCCCGCGGCCAGTATCTCCTTGCTGGTGGAGCTCAGCTCCCCATCCGCGGTCTCTCCAACGATCAGAACGCCCTTCGCGTCCATTAATGGAACCTCCACAGTCGTCGCTATGCCAACGGCACGGGCCCGAGTGGCCGGGCAAGGGTCATGGGATACGGGAATTCACGACCGGCGGCGACGCTCAGATGAGCTTCGCTTCCCGCAGCTTCAAGGCCAGGTTGCGCCCGGCCTCCTCCTCGGTATCCCCCTCTACCATCTCGCACTCCGTCTCGCTGACGGGCACGAACAGGTCCACCAGGTTCAGGCGGGGTGTGACCTGGCCGGCGTCCATCCCCAGGTCCTGGGGACTCCACACCGTCGGCTTCTTGCGGGTCGCCGCGAGAATGCCCCGCAGGGTCGGGTAGCGCGGCTGGCCCAGCTCATTGCTCACCGTCACCAGCGCCGGCAGGTCCGCCTCTATCACCTCGTACCCATCGGGGACGATTCGCTCGACGACCACCTTGCCGTCCCCGACCTCCACCTTCCTTGCGATGGTAATGCATGCGGTCCCCAGGACCTCCGCCACGCCCAGGGGCACCTGGGCGTTGTCCCAGTCAGACGCCTGGCGACCGCAGATGATCAAGTCGAACTCCCCGTGTTTCCTCACAGCCGCGGCCAGGACCTGGGCCGTGCCGTAGCTGTCCACCGGGTTCTCGAAGGTCTCGTCGTCCACCAGGACCAGCTCGTCGGCCCCCATGGACAGGGGCTTCTTCATCACGTCCATGGCAAAGGCCTTGCCCATGGATATGACGGTTACGATGGACTCCTGGGAGTCCTTGATCTGCAGCGCGGCCTCCACGGCGTTCTCATCGAACCCGTTCACCACGGGCGGGATGTTCCCGGGGGTGACCACCCTCCTGTTTTCCCGGTCGACCTGAAACGCCGACGCGGGCATCTCGGGATCGATCACTTGCTTGGCGAGGACGACGATATTGAGGGCCATGGGAGCTCCTGGCTGAGTGTTGGACCGGCTGGAAGCCAAGCTGAAATATAGCACCGGCCCCTGTGACTGTCAACGAAAAAGGCCCGGCGTCGAGGCGGGCTTTTCAGGGCTGTCCCAGTCCCCTGCCCCTGCCCCTGCGCTGAAACGCGTACATCAGCAGAACCGCCGCGGGAATGGCCAGGATGATCAGCCCAAGGAGGACAAGGAACGCGAGGGGGCCCAGCCCAACTACGGCGTCCAGCTGGTGCTTGACCCAGTCCATGAGCTCGGGATGTCCCGCTTCGGACTGATGGGCAAGGACCGCCAGCAGGACCACGTCACATCGCGGCGGACGAGGATCTCAGCGTCGGCTGGGACTGGTACTTGATCGAGTAGCGCTTCTCGCGTATGGAGAAAGCGGTCAGTCCGGCCCCGACCAGGAGGAGGCAGCAGAGGGCAAAGGGGATGTCGTAGGAGTCGTACAGGTCGAACAACGCGCCGGCCAGGAGAACGCTGATGGCGCCCCCTATCTGGTGAGACATGAACGAAATCCCGTTGAGGGTGGCCAGGTTCCTCAGCCCGTATATGTCGGCGGTGAGAGTGGCGGTAAGGGGTATGGTCGCGATCCACGAGAAGCCTGTCATTACGGCGAAGCCCCACAGGTTCCACGGCATCGGCGCCAGCAGCAGCGTGACGAACCCCAGACCCCGAAGCCAGTAGACCGACGCCAGCACGTTCTTGCGGGTAAACCGGTCTCCCAGCGCCCCGGCTGAGATGACTCCCACTGTGTTCAGCCCCGTCAGGAGCCCAAAGGCGGTGGCGGCGATGGACCTGGAGTACCCGGCATCCTCGGCCCAGGGGACGAAATGCATGGATATGATGCTGGTGGTGAACCCGCACACGAAGTAGGCCGAGGAGAGCTGCCATATGGGAAGCGACCTGAACGACTCCAGCCATCTGTCGGTGTCGAGGGGAGTCCTGCCGGGCTCGGGAGCCGGCTTCCCATCCTCCGAAGGGGGGTCTACGACCCCGTCGAGCTGCAGGCCCATGTCGCTGGGGCGCTCCCTCAGCAGGAAAAAGGCCAGGGGCAGGACCAGGACCAGGACTATGCCGCCCAGGAAGACCCAGGTAATCCGCCACGACGTCAGGTCCATCATGAGGGCCGAGAAGGGGACCAGCACCATCCCGCCCACCGAAGCGCCGGCCGTGGCTATGGCCATGACCGTGGCCCTCTTTCGCCGGAACCACCGGGCCAGCAGGGCCCCCCCGATGTTGATGGATGCGCCGCTGGTCCCTATGGCTACGATCACGCCATATACCAGGATCAGGTACAGGAGGTCGAAGGTCAGGCCCAGCAGGGCGGTGAAGGTCCCGATGACGACCAGGGACACCAGCATCACGCCGCGGGCGCCGACCCTGTCGTATATCCGCCCGATGAAGGGCTGGCTCACGCCGCCCACCAGGGTCGCGACCATGAACACGACGGAGGTGGCCGTTCGGCTCCAGTTGAACTCCGCCTCCATGGGGGTGACGAACACACCAAACCCGTTGCGTGCGCCGGTGCTGACGAAGGCTATGAAGAAGACGACGCCGACGAGGACCCACCCGTAGAAGAGGGGAGACCGGGACCCTTCGCTGCCCAAAACCGCCGGTCCTTTCCGGAGCCGCAACCCCACTAGCAACCGAGCTTAGCACGAGGGACGGACAACTACAAGGTACGGCCGCCGGGAGAAACCATCAGCCCCCGAGCACGTCCCCGGCCGCGCTGTCTCCGGCGATCCTGCCGAAGACGGCGCCCGCCATGAGCCCGGACCCGCCCGGGTAGTTGTAGTAGAAGAGGCCCCCTACGAGCTCCCCGGCGGCGTAGAGCCCGGGTATGGCACTGCCCTCGCAGTCCTGAACCTCTCCCCGGCCGCTGATCTTCAACCCGCCGAACGTAAAGGTGATGCCGCAGGTTACCGCGTAGCCCAGGTAGGGGGGCGTGTCGATGGGGAGGGCCCAGTTAGTCTTGGGAGGCTGTATGCCGGACGTGCCCTTTCCGTCCAGTACCGTGGGGTTGTACTCCTTGTTCTGGACCGCGGCGTTGAAGGCGGCCACGGTCCGGACCAGCCCCTCGCGGTCAATGTCCAGACCCGTCGCCAGCTCCTCGATGGAGTCCGCCTTGGCCATCGTCACCTGGGGTATGTGGTACTCGTCCCGCAGGAGGTGCTTCACCTTGTCGTCGAATATCTGGAAGGCCACCCCCTGGGGCTGCCTGAGGACCTCCCGGCCATATGTGACGTAGGTGTAGTTGCGGAAGTCGGCGCCCTCGTCCACGAAGCGCTCTCCATTGACGTTGACTATGATGCCGAAGGGGTAGGAGTGCTTCTGGTACAGCTCGGTCACCGTCCGGTCGCCGACGGGCGGTGCGTTCAGGTCCCAGGCCACCGCGTGACAGCTGCTCCAGTGGCCGTGGGCCTGGGCGCCGATCTCCAGGGCCGCTTGGATGCCCTCCCCGGTGTTGTAGGGAATGCCCCGCACCTTGGCAAGCTCCCAGCCGGGGCCCAGGTACCTGGCCCGCATCTCCGCGTTGGCCTCGAATCCCCCGCTGGCCAGGACTACGGCTCCGCCCGCGATCTCGCCGAACCCGTCGGGACCCTGGACACGCAGCCCCGACACCCTCCCGTTGGCGTCCTGGACCAGTCCCAGCCCCCTGGTGCCGTACACGACGTCCACGCCGTTCCGCTCGGCCACTTCGAACTGCTGGTCGGAAAGGCCCTTGCCCGCGCCCACGGCCTCGACGATCAGCCCACCCCAGAACCGGTACTTGTCTCCCACCTTGAAAGCCTGCCGGCCAAAGGAGAGCACGAAACGCACCCCCTTCTCCCTGAGCCACAGCAGCGTAGAGTGCGACCTGCTCACCAGAAGCTGCGCCAGCTCGGGGTCGGCCCGTCCCGCGGTAACGCGCATCAGGTCGTCGTAGAACGCGTCCTCGGTATAGGAGCCGACGTCCACCGACCGCTCCTCGTCCGCAGACATGTCGGGCACCAACGCCTTGATGTCGTCTATGCCCTCGTAGGCGCAACGTATGATGCCGCCCGTAAAGTAGGTGTTGCCGCCGCGGAAGTACTCCGGGGCCTTCTCCACTACAAGCACGCTGGCTCCCCGGTCCCTGGCCGCTATCGCGGCGCACAGGGCGGCGTTGCCGGCCCCCATTACCACCACGTCGTACCGATCTCTCACTGGTCTCACCTTTCAGCGCCCTGGGTCTTGCACCCCCCCGGATACGCTGAGAGAATGATAGCGGGTTTGGGGACTAGCCACAACCGATGAATCCGGGGGCTTTCGCGCCACATAGCCACTTGTCATCACCGGAAAAAATGCTTATACTTAGTCACCGGTTTGTCGGGTGTGGTACGCCCGCAAGCCGGAACCGATAACAGCGCCCAGCAACACAGGTGCCCACAGGTCTCATCGGTAAGGAGGTGCCATGTCCAGGATCAAGGTCCTAACAGCCCTGCTGCTCGCGGGACTATTCGCTCTTCTAATTCCCCTGTCCATAGTGTTGGCGCAGGACGCCAGCGGCACGGCCAGCGTGCAGGACAGCGACAGCACCGAGTACAGCAACCGGCTGAGCGACCAGCTATCTATCGAGCTGATGGACCTCGATGCCCTTCCCCCCAACATGGCCTACGAGGGCTGGCTCGTCTCCGACGACGGCAGTCGCAAGGAGAGCGCCGGAATCCTCGTGACCGACGCCAACGGCGCCGTGAGCCAGACCTTCGGGCTCATGGCCGACGGCGAGGCGACCGGCGAGAACCTGTTCGCTGCTTTCGACAAGTTCGTCATCACCGTCGAGCCGGTGCCCGACTCCGATCCCGGGCCCTCGGACGAGATCGAGGCCATTCACCAGAAGCCCTCGGCGGCCATGGCCCATATCAGGAGTCTCACCTACTCAGCCGAGGGCAACCCGGCCTACGGATCAGGGAACTTCCATGAAGGTACGCCCAAGGGCAGCGCCGTTGGTCTCCGAGAGCAGGTCGGGGTGGCCATCCAGCACACCGGACTAGGCTTCGAGGCCTCTGAGCTTGAGATGGTCCAGCAGCACGCCTGCCACGTCGTGAATGTCATCGACGGCACCAGCGGAGCCAACTACGACGCCGCCTGCGGCGACCCGGGAGACGGGACCGGCATCCTCAACTACTCGGACTCCACTGCGGCGCAAGCCGGGATGGCCGCTGCTGCGGCGCCGGACGAGGCCGTCATAGTCGCCAACGGCCAGCTGGCCATCGAGGGAGCCAATGCCGCCGCCAAGTCGGCCACCCAGGCAAGGGCCGAAGCCCTCGCAGCCATGGCCAGCACGGACATTGCCGTCGGCAAGATACACATAGGCAATGCCAGGGACATCCTGAACAAGGCCATGGGCGAGGCCTCGGGCGCCTACACGGCGTCCCAGGCGATGGGCACTTACAGCATCGCCCCGCCGCCAGACACGGGCGACTACAACGTCCCCACTATGGCCCTCCTGTCCCTGCTGATAGGGGCCGCGCTCCTGGTCAGCGGCGCGCTGGTCCTCCGACGCAACAGGGCCACGACCTAACCCCAACGCAGGCAAGCGAACCGCAAGGGGCGGGTCCGCGGACCCGCCCCTTGCCTTTGGTGGCCCCTCGTGGCCGGTCCGCGGCGGCTCTGATACAATTGCCGTGCCCCGACCATCCTGCGACAGGGAGGACATATGAAAGCGTTCACCGGAGGCACACTCATCGATGGCACAGGCGCCGGTCCCCTCCAGGATGCGTCGGTACTAGTCGGTGACGACGGGCGAATACAGGCAGTGGGGGGCACCGAAGAGGTGCAGGTGCCGCCCGGGGCCGATGTGGTCGACGTATCCGGCATGACGCTGCTGCCCGGCCTGATAGACTGCCACGACCACCTGGGCGTACACGAATACGACCTGTGGGGTCGCTGGGGCTTTGGAGAGCCCGGGAGCACACGCCATCTTAGGACCGCCAGGGTCCTGGAGCAGACGCTACTGAGCGGCTACACCACGGTCCGCGACGCCGGTTGGCTGGACGCGGGCTTCAGGCTCGCCATCGAGGAGGGACTTATCGCCGGGCCCCGCCTCCAGGTCGCCGTGGGCCCGATATCCGCCACCGGCGGCCTGGCGGACAAGAGCAGCCCCTCGGGACACCATCCCCCCGTGCAGGCGGACCCCAGCCTGCCCGACGGCGTCGCCGACGGGGTGGACGAGGTGCGGGCCATGGTCAGAGAGATGGTCCGAGTGGGAGCCGACGTGATAAAGTTCGCCACCACCGGCGGCGCGGCTTCCAGACGGGGCCACGGCCCCAAGGACATCGAATACGGCCTGGACGAGGTGCAGGCCCTGGTACAGGAAGCCCACGCCATGGGCAGGCGCGCCATGTGCCACGCTCTGGGCGGACCCGGCCTCCGCAACGCCATCGAAGCGGGAGCCAACTCCATAGAGCACGGCACCTACCTGGACGAGGACCCGGACCTGGTCAAGATGATGGCCGACCAGGGGACCTTCTTCGTGCCCACCCTCAGCGTCTACATGTTCCACGGCACCAGGGGCACTCCCCACGGACGGGAGCGGGCCCGCATCCTGCGGGAACACCACGTGGAGAGCATCCAGCGGGCTCTGGCGGCCGGCGTCAAGGTGGTGGCCGGGACCGACGCGGGGGGCTGGGGACACCCCAACAACGCCATGGAGATAAAGTGCCTGGTGGATGCAGGCATGACGCCCATGCAAGCCCTCGTCGCCGCGACGGGATGGGCCGCCGAGTGCCTGGGCCTGGAGAAGGAGACCGGCACCGTCCAGGCGGGAAAGTGGGCGGACTTGGTGGCCGTGGACGGCGACCCGTTGAAGGACGTTGCCATCCTCCAGGACGCGGAGCGGGTCAAGCTGGTCATGAAGGAGGGGACCGCCTACGTAGACCGGCTATGATCCCCCGATGACCGGGTACGGTACACCTCCACCGCGGCCCCCGATAGCACTCCCCCCTTGATGGGCGGACGGGTTTTCTTGACCCTCACCCTGACCGCCTCCAATGGGAAGCGGTCCAGGCAACGTCCGGCTATGCCTTCGGCCAGGGACTCCAGGAGGCTCCTTGGCTCCGAGTCCATGACCTCTTTTACCACTCGATAGAGGTGCGTGTAGCTCACCGTATCGTCCCTGGAGTCCGAAGAGCCCGCGGCCGCCAGGTCCAGCTCGGCCTCCAGGTCGACCTGAAAGGGCTGGCCCAGGGACTGCTCCTCGGGACCTCCCCCGTGATAGGCATAGAAGGACATCGCCTCCAGAATTATGCGATCAGACGCCACTCACATCCCCATCCGGGCCCGCGGTCACTTGTCCCGGCCCGGTTTGCCGGTGTCGACGGCGCTCAAGCCTCGACCGCTCCGCTGCGCCCGGCCATCTCCCGGGCAAGGGCGAGGAGGTTCCGGGCACGCTTGACCACGGGCACGTCTATCATATTCCCATCCAGGGAAGTGGAGCCCATGCCCGCCGACTCGGCCTCCTCCCACACTTGGACCACACGCTTGGCATACTCCAGTTCGTCGCGGCTGGGGCTGAACATCTCGTTTATTATGTCAATCTGCGCGGGATGGATGGCGAACTTGCCCCCGTATCCCAGGCCCCTGACGAGCCCCACGTCCCTCCTCAGCCCCTCGGGGTCCTGGTAGCGGACGTATGGGCTGTCCAGCGCCGGCAGCCCCGCGGCCCGGGCCGCGATGGCCACCATCGCCCTGGGCAAGTAGACCTCCTGCCCCTCGTCGGTCCGCTGGATACCCATGTCGTCCGTGTAGTCCTCGGCGCCAAAGGCCAGGGCCACGACCCTGTCGGAGGCCGCCGCCATCTCCCCCACGGCCATGACCGCCCGTGCGTTCTCTATCCACGGGACCAGCTTCAATCTCCCAGGCTCCAGTCCGGCTTCGGCCTCCGCGGCGCCCATCAGCCGGTCGCACTCACGGACGTCCTGGGCCGACTCGCCCTTGCCTATGCTGACGCCGTAGAGGTGCGGCCCCACCACCGCCGAGAGCTCGTCGCGGGTCAGTCCGGTATCCAGGGAGTTCAGCCGGACCATGACCTTTCTGCCCCTCCCCGACAGGGACGGCGCCAGCCGTGCCACTATCTCCCTGGCGTTGACCTTCTCGCCCGGCGGCACCGAGTCCTCCAGGTCCACCACAATGACGTCGGCATCGAAGGACCGAGCCTTCTCCAACATGTGCGGACGGTTGCCGGGTACGAAGATCAGGCTTCTAAGCAGATCCACTGCAGCCTCCTGGCAATGGGAGGGAACGGGTTGGATGGGAGTATAGCACCCCACCGGAGCGGGTGAAAAGACTAGGCGCCGTCGTCGGACGCGGCGCCCGCGGGGTGCCCTGCCGGGCTCAGCAGGGGAGTCGGCCGGCCGTAGAAGGTGAGAAGGGTCCCCGCAACGATGATGCCCGTCACCACCAGCGCGGCGGTCTGGAGGCCCCGCACGTAGTAGGTCTGGCTCTCGCCCGGCGCCAGGAGGTCGATGGTGGCCGGCAGCACGAGTGCCAGGGCGGAGGCGGCGATGGTCGCGCCCAGCGTGTGTCCAACCTGCCGGGTGGTCTCGATCATCCCGGAGGCGAAGCCGCGGTTGATCAGGGGCACCGAGTTCATGATCACCGCGTTGTTGACGTTCTGGAACATGGCCACGCCCAGGGCCGCCGGCGCCATCAGAACGGGAATCAGCCAGAAGGATATCCTGAGGGCCAGGGTGCCCATCAGGATGATGCCCAGGGCGATGAGCGCCATGGCGACTGGCCTCAGGAACTTGGGCCGGTACTTGTCGTAGTACCAGCCGGCCACGATGGGAACGAACATGCCGAATATCTCCTGGGGGACGAGCACCCAGAGGACGAATATCGGGTCGAGCCCGAAACCTCGCTCCACCACGATGGGCATGAGTGTCATCACCGCCAGCATGGACAGATGGAATGTCATGTTGGAGAACAGCGCGGCGGAGAACAGCTTGAACCGGAACAGGCCGAAGTCCATGAACGGCTGCTTGATGCGCATCTGCACCACGAAGAAGAGGGCCAGCAGGGCAACGAACAGCAGATGCATGGGAACGTGGTAGCTGAGCGCGTCGGAGCTGGTGAAGGACTCCTCACCCTCGTGCAGGTGCATCCCCGACAGGATCAGGGTCGCCACGGCGCCTATGAAGAGTGTCCCACCCACCCAATCCATGGGCACCTGGCTCCGCTGCCAGCGGTCCATCTGCTCCCGCAAGAGGGGCAGGCCGCTCCATATTGCGAGGAGGCCCAGGGGGATGTAGCTGTAGAACATCAGACGCCAGCTCAGGAACTGGAGGAAGAGGGCGAAGGCGATTAGGCCCAGAAAGGTGCCGAACCTGGCGGCGATGGTGGGCACCGCAAAGGCCCGCGCCCGCTGGTCCTGGGGGAAGGCGGCGGCCAGGATGGCGTTGGCGTTGCCGGTGACGAGGGCTGCGCCAAGGCCCTGGATGCTCCTCAACACCACCAGCTGGCCCAGGGTGTCCGAGAAACCAGCCAGGCCCCCCGAGACGGTGCCGATGACGGCACCCGCAAAGAAGACTCGGGTATGCCCGTACCGGTCCCCCAGGCGTGCGGCCAGGAACACGGTGCTCCCCAGCGCCAGGAGCTCCGCCACCACCACCCACGAGGCCGACGCCAGGCTGGTGTCGAAGTGGTCGGCGATGGTGGGAAGGGACAGGGCTACGGGGAAGCTGGCCACCTGGACCAGCAGGTAGGACATGCTGAGGGCGACGAGGACACGGCGCTTGTACGGGGTATCGAACAGCTCGCCGTAGTTGTCCAGCAGTCTCAAGCGCCGCACCAGGTCATAGTAAGACAGTCCTCTCCCGGCTCCCGCCACCCATGGCAAGAAGCGCGGCCAGTATATCAGCCACGCCTATCAGGGTCAAAGAGGCCTTCGGACCCCGTGAGGCGGGTCTGGAGCAAAAAGCGGCCGTCTCCGCTATAATGGGCGGAAACGCAGCAGGGGGTTGGCCTTGGTCTCCAAAGACGAGTTTCGCCACTGCATGTCCGAGTTCGCGACGGGGGTCACCGTGGTGACCACCCTGGACGAGGCCGGCCAGGTCCACGGCATGAGCGCCAACTCCTTCACCTCCGTATGCCTGGAGCCGCCCCTGGTGCTGATATGCGTGGGCCACAGCACCAACACTTTCGGGTTCGTGGAGAAGAACAAGAGGTTCGGAGTCAACGTGCTCAGCGCCCGGCAGGAGAACATCGGGAAATACTTCGCCCGCAGGCCGGAAGACCGGCACGACGACGTCGACTACGAGTACACCATGTCACCGGGGGGAGTACCGATGCTCAAGGACACTTTGGTCTCCTTCGAGTGTCACGTGGTGAACTCCCACGTCCACGGCGACCATACGGTCTATGTCGCGGAGGTCAAGGCCGTCGAGCAGGGAGAACCCAACGTCCCCCTCCTCTTCTTCCAAAGCAAGTGGTTCGCCAACGGCACCATCGGTTGACCCCCCGCCAGCGCTGAAGGGGCTCGTGGGCCCGGCTCAGCCCAGCCCCGCCAGGAACTCCGCTATGGCCTGGTTCACTTCCCGGTGCCGCTCTAACTGGACGTAGTGGGTCGCGCCCTCGACGACGGTGATCCGGGAGTCCTTGATCCGCTCGGCCAGATAGCTGGAGTACTTGACGGGGGTCATCACGTCCTCCGTCCCGCAGATTATCAGCGCGGGCACACGGATCTCCTGGACCCGTTGCATCACGTCGAACCGGTCGCAGCAGAGGAGGTCGTTCAGCTTCACGCTGGGACCGACCGCGGTCGAGCGTTGCAACAGGGCCGCGGCCATCTCGGCATCGATGCGGGCGTACTCGTTGGCCCGGTTGGCCAGCCACCCCTCCCGGGCATGGACGCCGTCTTCGCAGTCCTTCAGGTACTTGGGATGTACCCTCAGCCTGGCGCCCGTCCCGATCAGTACGATGCCCTTAAGCTCGTCGGGGTACTCCAGGGCGTACATCTGGGTGATGGCGCCGCCCATGGAGTGGCCGCACAGCACCACGTCCTCGTAGCCCCGGCCCGCGATGTACCCGCGGACCCATTCCACGTAGCCTTCGACGCTGGTGCAGGGCAGGCCCGCCGGATGTCCGGGAAGGTCTATCCCTTCGGCCCCCTCCAGGTGGCGTAGCTGGTAGTGGAAGGACAGGCTCGATTCGCCCGCCCCGTGGACGAAGACCGGCTTCAATGGGGGACTAGCCGGCGGCGGGCCCTACTTGTCCCCACCGCCGCCGTTCTTCGGGCTGCCGTTGCGTCCGTTCCCTCGCTCGGACCTGGGGCCGCCGTTGGCCTCGCCGTCGCGTGATTTTTCGGGAACACAGGCCAGGGAGACCACCTCATCCTCGTCGTCAGGCTTCCAGAGTATAACACCCTGGGTTATCCGCCCCTGGGATGAGATCTCGTTGAGGCTGGTCCTGAATACCTGGCACTGTGCCGATACGAGCAGCAGCTCCTCGTCCGTCTCCTTGTTCACCACCCTCGCGGCCGAGACCAGCCCAACCTTCGGCCCCGTCTTGTAAGTCCTCAGTCCGAGGCCTCCCCTGTGCTGGCCACGGAAGCGGTCCACGGGCACCAGCTTTCCGTATCCGTTGCGGGTCACCACAAGAAGGTTGTCGTCGGGCTGGACGATCTCCATGCCGACCAATTTGTCCCCCTGGGCCAAGCGTATCCCCCTGACGCTGCCCGCGGCTCTCGACCGCTGGGGCACCTCCACGAGGGGGAACCGGACCCCCTGTCCGCGCTCGGTGAACATCATGACATCCTGATCGTCTGTTCCCAATCTCACCGAGACCAGCTCGTCTTCGGCCTTTAGGTTTATCGCCCTCAGGCCGGGCGAGCGGATGTTTGCCAAGTCCTTCAGGCGGATGCGCTTCACCGCGCCCTTTCGGGTGCCCATGACCAGCGCGTGATCACTGACGAGGTCGGGCACCGCCACGATGGCGTTCACTCGCTCTCCCTCGGCGACCTTGACCAGGTTGACTACGGGCGTGCCCCGGGAGGTGCGGGAGGTGTCCGCGGCAATGTTGAAGGAACGCAGGTGAAACACCCTGCCCCGGTTCGTGAAGAGGAGTAAGGTGTCGTGAGTATCCGCCACCACCAGGTCCTGCAATACGTCGTCGTCCCGGGTGGTCATGCCGCGTACGCCCTTGCCCCCCCGATGCTGAAGCTTGTAGGTGGTCATGGGTATCCGTTTGATGTATCCCCTGCGGCTCAGGGTGATGACCACGTCCTGATGGAGGACGTACTCCTCCATCGAGAAGGCGGTGACCTCTCCGTCCCTTATCTCCGTCCGCCTCTGGTCTCCGAACCGCTTCTTGAGCCGCTGGGTGTCCTCTTTCACCAGGGCCAGCACCTTGCCGGGGTCGGCCAGCAGCGCCTCCAGCTCGGCGATCCTCTTCTGGAGATCCCTGTACTCCTCCTCCAGCTTCTCCCGCTCCAGGGCCGCCAGCCGCCTGAGCTGCATGTCCAGGATGGCCGAGGCCTGGACCTCGCTGAGGTCGAGCTGCTGCACCAGGTTGGTACGGGCCGTCGCCGCGTCGGCGGACGACCGGATGATCTCGATGACCTCGTCCAAGCGATCGATGGCCAGCCGCAAGCCTTCGACGATGTGGGCGCGCTCCCTCGCCGCCTTCAGGAGGTGCTCTGACCGCCTGGTTATGACCTGCTGACGGTGGTCGATGTAGAGCTGCAGGGCCCTTTTGAGCCCCAGCACCTGAGGCTGGCCGTCCACCAGGGCCAGCATGATTATGTTGAACGACGAACGCAGGGGAGTGTGCCTGTACAGGTTGTTGAGTACGATCTCCTCCTGGGCATCCCGCCTCAGCTCCACGACCACGCGGATACCGTGCCTGTCCGACTCGTCCCTGACGTCGGAGATGCCCTCCACCCGCCGGTCTCGCACCAGGTGGGCGATCTTCTCCACCAGGGAGGCCTTGTTGACCTGGAAGGGCAGCTCGGTGACCACGATCTGCTTCCTTCCACCGCGGATATCCTCGACTTCCGTCCTCGCCTGCATGACGGCCCGGCCGTGCCCCGTGGTGTAGGCGTCCACTATCCCCGCCCGGCCCTGGATTATGGCCCCCGTGGGGAAATCGGGCCCCGGGACCCTCTGGATGAGGTCCTCGACGGCCGCGTCGGGATGGTCGATCAGGTAGGAGACGGCGTCGCATATCTCGGTCAGGTTGTGGGGGGGGATGTTGGTCGCCATGCCCACGGCGATCCCCGACGCCCCGTTCAGGAGCATGTTGGGCAGCAGGGCCGGCAGCACCACAGGCTCTTTCAAAGTGCCGTCGAAGTTCTCGCTGAAGTCGATGGTGTTCAGGTCGATGTCCGCCAGCATCTCCTCGGTGATGGATGCCAGCCGCGCCTCGGTGTAACGCATGGCCGCAGGGGGGTCGTTGTCTATGCTGCCGAAGTTACCCTGGCCGTCCACCAGCGGGTAGCGCAGGGAGAACTCCTGGGCCATACGCACCAGGGCGTCATACACGGGGGCGTCGCCATGGGGATGGTACTTGCCCAGCACCTCTCCCACGATACGGGCGCTCTTCTTGTACTGGGTGCCAGGCCGAAGTCCCAGCTCCTGCATCGCGTACAGGATGCGCCGCTGCACGGGCTTCAGGCCGTCCCGCACGTCGGGCAGGGCCCGGGACACGATGACGCTCATCGCGTAGCCCAGGTACGACGTGCGCATCTCCTCTTCGATCCTGATGGGCTGAATACTGCCCGCCTCTGTTACCATGGTCCCTCCCTTTGAATGTCGGCCGCTCGCGTCTACGATACCCCGGTAAGGGGCCCTACATCCCGGATTCTATTCGCGCGCCCGCCGCTCGGCCCGCTCGGTGAAGGCCACGAACAGGTTCTTGAACGCGGGGGGCACCTCGTTCTGAAGCTCGGGGCAGCACTGGACTCCCACGACCCAGTCGTGTTCCGGGCTCTCCAGTCCCTCGATGACCCCGTCGTCCAGGCCGTAGGCCGAAGCCAGCAGCCTGGGGGACTTCCGCCCCTCTTTGACGCCCAGACGGTGCCGGCTGTTCACCCGGAAGAAGCCGCCCATTCCCAGTATGGCCGCGAGCTTGCTGCCCGGGGACAGGTACACCATGTGCCTGGCGGACCTAGCGTCGCCGTCCCCTGGGTCGGTGCCGTGACTCGGGACCTCGGTCAGGGGCTGTCCCCCGAAGGCCAAATTGAGGAGCTGCATGCCCCTGGACAGCGCCAGCACCGGCATGTCCCTGTCCAGAGCGGCGGCCAGCAGGGCAAGCTCCATATTCCGCCTGCCACGATCGGCCCCCGGGCCGTCGTCCACCCCGCGACCGTCCCCTCCCACGTCCGAGTGCCCGGCCAGCAGCAGGCCCGAGACCCCTTTCAACAGGACGTCGGGAGGGCCCGAATCGTGCCCGGGGATGAGGGTGCGAACGGCCGTGTTTTCTCCCAGGGCGGAGGCGTACCTCCTGGCGCTTTCATCCGTACAGGTTGTAATGGCCACCGTGGACATACCAACATATTGTACCTGATACGACGAAGATTGAACAGCGACAGGTGGCGCGTCCTATTGCCCGTTCCCGGTCCCGGCCGCTGGGCCGCACTTTACCATCCCAGGGACTAACTGGTATCCTTGTTATCGCAAAACCGGCGGGCCCGGGGCCGGCCGTGTAGTCGGTACAGAGACCAAGGCCCCGGGAAAGGAGACGGGATCGGTGGCGGATGACCAGAGTCCTTCCGTGGCACAGGCGCTGACCCAGTTCTTATCGGACCGAAAGGGCAAGAGCTCCCGAGACGGGCACCAGGAGCTCAACAGGTTCATCCAGTGGTGCGGCCGGGACAGGACCGTAGATGGGCTGACCCCCTCCGAAGTGGCCAGCTACTCCGAGTCGGGCCTGTGGGGCCCCAACTCGGCTGCCCACCTCAAGCTGGTCAAGTCCTTCCTGACCTACCTGAAGGACAAGGGGCACGTCGAAATGAGCCTGGCGCCCAGCCTTCGCGTGTCCAAGAGTAAGAAGGGGTCCCAGAGGGTGCACTTCAAGTCGTCCCAGGAGCAGGCCGAGCTGAGCCAGGAGGGCTACGACAACCTCCAGGCCAGGCTGGAGATACTGAAAGGGGAGCGGGTCAAGATCGTAGGGGACATCCAGCGGGCCATGGCCGACAAGGACTTCCGGGAGAACGCACCCCTGGACGCGGCCAAGGAGCGGCAGGGCATGATCGAGTCCGGCATCAAGGAGCTGGAGTCCATCCTCTCCAACGCCGTGGTGTCCAATCCGACATCGGACTCCGACGAGAAACGGGTGCGCCTGGGCGCCTCGGTCACCCTCCGGGACCTGGCCAACGGCAAGAAGACGTCGTACACGGTTGTGGACTCCCGGGAGGCCAACCCCACCAGCGGCAAGATCTCCAGTGCCTCCCCAGTGGGCAGGGCTCTTCTGGACAAGCTGCCGGGCGAAGAGGTCGAAATCGCCGTCCCCCGGGGGACGCTGCGCTACGTCATAGAGACCATCGACGGCTGATCGACCGCCGCTACTGGTCGGCCTTGGCCGGGTAGGCGCCGCGGGCCAGGGCGTCCAGCTTCACCCCGATGGAGGACCTGAAGGGGCGCACCCGGTTCTCCGCGGCCTTTCGCCCCAGGGGCACCACGAACATCGCGCTCTTCCCCCGGGCGTGTGGCGAGAAGAACTCGGTGACCTCGTCGTCGTAGAAGGTGATCCCCGTGGCCCCCAACCCCAGGGCATGGGCGGCCAGATACAGCCTTCCACCCACGACCCCGGCCTCGAGCTGGGCCGCCCGGTATCCCCGGTTCCCCAACCGGCCCAGGACCCTCGGGAGGTCGGCCATGAGAAACACCACCGCCGCGGCGTCCGCCCCCAGGGCCTGCTCGAAGCACAGGTGTCCCGCCTGGGAACGGAACCCGCCCCGCCGCAGAAGCTGGAGCTCCTGGGCCCCTGGACCCGGCCCCGGACTCAGCCCCAGACTCAGATAATACGCGCCGGGTTCCAGCCCCTCCACGGCGTTGACGATCACGTACACGTCCAGGAGGCTGTCCGCTCCAGGACCCAGGAAGTCCGCCGGAAGGCGGCCCGTGGACGCCCGGAGGGCCGCGTCTAGCTGGAGCCGGGGTATGGGCTCCCGGGCGAACCGCCGGGTGGAGCCCCGGTCCTCGATCACCCGTCCCAAGCCCCTTGTCGGCGGCAGGTCGGCCCCGGCGGACTCCAACGGGTGAGACATCCCGGCAGCCTCGGCGGTCCCCGGCCCCGGCACACCCTTCCAGTCCCTCACCTCGGCAACGCTGTCCAGGCGCGACGCCTCGTGCAGCTCCCGCATCTCCGGGTACACGGTCTCGCCCGGAGCGGCCGGCGTCTCTTGGACATCTGTGGGGAGGCGGCAGTCGGACGCCCGCGGTGAGCCTGTGCCATCACCCAGGGGAACGATGCAGAGCGCCGCCTCCCTTGCGTCCTCCAGTCCCAGCAGCTGGTCCACCTCTCCGTCCACGAACCCCGCGGACACCCGGCCGGGGAGTCCCAGGGCCGTGGCCGTGGCCAGCAGGTTGGCCAGCACGGTCCCGGCATCCCAGAAGCAGTACCTGTAGGAGCGGGCGCGGTATTTCCAGGCGCTGCGCCAGAACACGGCGGTAAGCACCATCGCCGCGTCCCAGGCCGGCCCGTCGCCGCCGCCTTCCGCCAGTGAGAGGCGCCGGCGGAAGTCCCCCTCCCTCACCCGGTAGAGACCCGCCTCCGGGGGAGAGAACCGGTATACGCCCGCCGGCAAACCGTCCAGGTCCCCGCAGACCACGTAGGCCTCGACGGGATACAGCGCCCCGGCCGAAGCCGCGGCACGGTAGTGCACCTCACCCGCCGACGGGACAACCGCCCTCCTGATCAGCCCCGAGGAGTAGTGGAGGAGCTGGGCCACCGCGGCCGCGTCCACCCGCCCGCCCGAACCGCCGCCAGGGAGAGCCGCCGCCTGGATGGCCGGCATCTCCGGAGGGGGAAGGTCCGCTGGCAGGGCAACCAGCGGGCGTCCTTCAGAGGGCTTGTACAGCGGAGGCTTGGAGGCAAGGTCGATGTAGGACAGCTTGGTGGAGTCGTGGTAGCTCCACGCCGGCCCCGTGTCTCTATTCCTGGACATGCCGGTCCACCGCCCCCGGTCAGGATATTCGCAGCACGGGAATCGGGCCTCCCCACAGCCGCACGCCTTCGCCGCGCCCTTGGGAGTCGCCGCCGTCCAGGCGACGGGCAAGCTCAGACACGGAGCATCCCAGCACCGGGTGCCGCAGGTCCTCGGCTATCTCCTCCAGGGGCGCCAGGACGAAGGCCCGCCTCTCCATCCGGGGGTGGGGTATCTCCAGCCCGGGCTCACTGACGACCATGTCGCCGTAGAGAAGTATGTCCACGTCGATGACCCTGGGGCCGTTGACGAAGGTGCGGCGCCTGCCCAGCATGCCCTCCACACGCTTCACGGTCTTCAGCAGGGCCCGGGGCTCCAGGCGGGTCGTGGCCCGGCACACGCAGTTCAGGAACCGGCCCTGGTCGTGGAACCCCCAGGGCGCGGTGTCATAGATGGAGGAGCACACCTCCAGCGTCACGTCACGGGACAGGAGCTCCAGTGCGGAGCGGATGTTGACCTCGCGAGGCCCCAGGTTCGAGCCGAGACCCAGGTAGGCGGTTACCGGCTCCAACCTTCGGGCCTCCAACCCCTGACTATGGCGTCGCTCACCCTGACCACCCTCACTATCTCCTTGACGTCGTGGACCCGCACGATGTCGGCGCCGCCCGCCACGCACAGGGACACCGCCGCTGCCGTCCCTTCCAGGCGTTCCCCGGGGGGCAGCCCGCCCAGGACCATGCCCAGGTGCGACTTCCGGGACGGGCCTACCAGGACGGGCTGGCCAAGCCGCCCAAGCTCCTGCAGCCTTCCCTCGATCTCCAGGCTCTGGTCGGCCACCTTGCCGAACCCGATGCCTGGGTCGACGATGACGTTCTCCCGTGGGACGCCCGACGCCAGCGCCCTCTCCACGGCGGCCCCCAGGGATTCGGCCACCTCTCCCAACAGGTTCGAGTAGACGTTGCCGTCGCGGTTGTGCATGAGGACCACGGGGACGCCGAACTCCTCTACCACCTCGATCATACCCGTATCGGCCCTCACACCCCATACGTCGTTGATCATGTGGGCGCCGGCCTCCAGGCAGCGGCGGGCCACCTGGGGCTTGTAGGTATCCACGCTGACGGGGACCGACAGCACCTGGCAAAGGCGCTCCACCACGGGCACCACCCGGCGCAGCTCCTCCTCGTCGTCCACTGGCACCGCTCCCTCCCGGTCGTTGTACCGGCGAGTGGACTCGGCGCCCACGTCGATCAGGTCCGCACCCTCCTGCTGCATTCGCAGGGCGAGGCCGACGGCCGACGCCACGTCGTCGCCGACGCCGTCTCCCGAGAAGGAGTCGGGGGTCACGTTGACGACTCCCATCACGTGGGTGCGGCTTCCCCAATGGAAGGGTACGCCTCCGATGCGGGTTAGAGGGACCCGACGCTGGTCGGTGTGCGACTGCTTGGTCATGCCTGGGGCATACATGGGGAGTCCCGAGGGAACGACCCATTGTAACACGGTCCAGTTCACTTGCACCGTACACACCCATCTGCTAGCATGAACCGGAATCGAGCCAGCCGCGCAGGTGGAGAGAGTATGGCGGTGGACAGGAAGGCCGCTGGCGGCCTGGACCGGCTCGGCGCCATGCGGGACCGGGCCCTCGCGGGTGGCGGCGACAAGCGAGTCCAAAAACAGCACTCCCAGGGAAAGCTTACCGGCAGAGAGCGCATCGACCTCCTCCTGGACCCGGGCACCTTCCGGGAGATCGACCCCTTCGTAACCCATAGGACGACGGACTTCGGCCTCGCCGACAAGCAGGTCCTGGGCGACGCGGTGGTCACCGGCTACGGGCTGGTGGAGGGGCGCAGGGTCTTCGTCTACGCCCAGGACTTTACCGTCTTCGGCGGCTCCGTGTCGGAGGCCGTGGGCGAGAAGGTCTGCAAGGTGATGGACCTGGCCATGAAGACCGGCAGCCCCATCGTAGGCCTCAACGACTCCGGCGGCGCCCGCATCCAGGAGGGCGTGCTGAGCCTGTCCGCCTACGGCGACATATTCCTCCGAAACACCCTGGCCTCGGGCGTCATACCGCAGATCTCGGTAATCCTCGGCCCCTCGGCGGGGGGCGCCGTGTACTCTCCCGCCATCACCGACTTCGTGTTCATGGTGCAGGGCATCAGCCAGATGTACATCACCGGCCCCGACGTCATCAAGGCCGTGACCTCCGAGGAGGTGACCCACGAGGAGCTGGGCGGGGCCGCGGCACACGGCACGCGGAGCGGTGTATCGCACTTCGTAACGGAGTCGGAGGACGAGTGCATGGCCGGCGTGCGCCGTCTCCTGGGATTCCTGCCTCCCAACAACATGGAGGACCCCCCGGTCCTCGACACGGACGACGACCCCGGCAGGATGGACGGCAGCCTCGCGGAGATCGTGCCCGAGGAGCCCAACAGGGCCTACGACATCAGGGACGTGGTCAACAGGATCGTCGACCGTGGGGAGTTCATGGAGGTCCACCGGGACTTCGCCCCCAACATCGTCGTCGGCTTCGCCCGGATGAATGGCCGGACGGTGGGGATAGTGGGCAACCAGCCGGCGTACCTGGCGGGGGTGCTGGACATCGACGCCTCGGCCAAGGCCGCCCGGTTCGTACGGTTCTGCGACTGCTTCAACGTGCCCTTGGTGACCCTGGTGGACGTGCCGGGCTTCATGCCCGGCACGGACCAGGAGTACGGGGGGATCATCAAGCACGGCGCCAAGCTCATCTACGCCTACGCCGAGGCTACCGTCCCCAAGGTGAGCCTCATGACCCGCAAGGCCTACGGCGGGGCCTACATCGTGATGAGCAGCAAGCACCTGCGGGGCGACATCAACCTGGCATGGCCCTCGGCGGAGATCGCCGTCATGGGCCCCGAGGGCGCCGTCAGCATCATCTTCCGGGAGCAGCTATCCCAGGCATCGAGCCCCGAACGCACGCGCTCCAAGCTGATACGGGAGTTCCGCGACGCCTTCGCCAACCCCTACGTAGCCGCGGGCCGGGGGTTCTTGGACGACGTCATCGACCCCAGGGAGACTCGTCCCCGGATTATCGACGCACTGGAGATGCTCCAGTCCAAGCGGGACAGCCTCCCGCCCAAGAAGCACGGCAACATACCCCTCTAGGCGGCTTCTCGATGAAGTTCGGGCTGTTCTACCAGCTTCCCTGCGCCGACGACCAGTCCCCGGGCCAGAGGTATCGCGACACCCTCGACCAGATCCGGCTGGGGGACGAGCTCGGCTTCGACAACGCCTGGTTCGCGGAGCTCCACTTCAACGCCAGGTTCTCCATAACGCCCTCCCCCCTGATGCTGGCGGCCGCCGCGGCGGAGACGACCGAGACGATCCGCCTGGGGGTCGCGGTAAACCTGCTGCCCCTGCACAACCCCATCCGGCTGGCGGAGGACATCGCCACCCTGGACGTCCTCTCCGGAGGACGGGCCGAGTTCGGCATCGGGCGGGGCGCCATGCCCAGCCACTTCGAGGGGTTCGAGGTTCCCATCGGAGAGAGCCGGGACCGCTTCGTGGAGGCGCTGGACTTCATCGTCCGTGCGTGGACCGAGGAGCGTGTGTCCTACCAGGGACGGTTCTTCCGGGCCAGGGAGCTGACCCTCACCCCGCGTCCGGTCCAGTCGCCGCATCCGCCCGTGCGCATCGCCTCCAACAGCGCCGATACCTTCGAGCTGGTCGGCAAGCTCGGCTACAACATGTTCGCCACGCCCGTAATCGTCCCCCTCCCAGGCCTCCGCGAGGGGATCAAGACCTACCGGGCGGCCCTGGCGGCCCGAGGCAGCCAAGTCCACGGCGGCGAGCTCTCCATCAACCTGCCGGTGTTCCCCTTCGCCGGCGCCAACGGCGCGGCACAGGCCCTCCAGGCCAGCGTCGAGAACTACGTGACGATACTCTCCGACACCTACCAACACCCCAGCATCGATGCCCTGGCCAAGAAGAACCCGCGGGTCCTGCAGTCCAGGGAGAGGCTGAAGGCAATGACCTACGAGCGGTGGAGCGACGAGGTGGCGGCATATGGGGACCCCGAAGCGTGCCTGGAGAGGCTTCGTTACCTGTCGGAGGGCCTGGACCCCGGAGAGATCGTATGCTGGTTCAACCCCGGAGGGCTGGTCCCCCACGACATGGTGCTCGAAGCGATGCGCTTGTTCGCCTCTCAGGTGATGACCCGTCTCAGGTAGCGCCGGCCCCCTGTCGAGGACCAAAGACGTTGCCTAAACACATTGACAAAGCCATGATGGATTTGTTAGAGTCGGGGCGCTCCCAGCGACGCCGCATGTCTTCGAATCAGCGCCGCACGGGAAAGCGTTTCTAAGAGGTAATTGTATGGTGCAATCCTGGCTAGCTAAGCCGAGAGTCCTCGTCCTCATACCGTTCTTGATCGCGCTTCTTGCGTTCGCGGGATGCTCCAGCGACCCGACGGCCACGCCGGTACCAACCCCGGAGCCTACATCGACGCCGGCTCCCACGAACACACCCACACCGACGCCCACGGCGACGCCCGTTCCGACGCCCACCCCCACCGCGACTCCACCGCCCACGGCGACGCCCACCCCAACTCCGGAACCCACGGCGACGCCCACCCCGACTCCGGTACCTACGGCGACGCCCACCCCGACTCCGCTGCCGCCCCCCACGCCCACGCCCAACCCCCATCCGGCGGAGTTCGAGAGTATCTGGAACGAGTGGTGCGTAACCCAGGACGACCCCGACATCCAGGCCAACTGCCCGCTGCCGGCCGACGTGGTCGAGGGGGCCATGATACCCATGCAGGTGTCACCCGGTGAGGCAGAGGCGGACTTCCGGGCCCGCTGGAACGAGTGGTGCGCCACGCAGAACAATCCCAACATCCCCTGCCCGCTGCCCTAGTCCTCCACCCGAGCAGACACAGACACAAAGAATAGGGGAGGGTCTGAGACCCTCCCCTATCTATTTGGCTGTTGCCAAGTTCCGGGAGGCGTGCTAGCTGCGGCCGCCGGACCGGCGGCGATGCTCACGAAGGGTTCAATTGTTCATGACCACCAGAAGACCCGCGTCCTGGGCCTTCCGGGCCGCTGCCTCGTCTTCTACGCCGTCCTGCATCCAGACGTATTTCGCCCCCGCCTGGATGGCCTTGTCCACCAGCGGCGCCACGTACTCCGACCGGCGGAAGATGTCGACCATGTCGATGGGGTCAGGCACGGAGGCCAAGTCCGGGTAGCTCTTCTCCCCCAGCACCTCTTCGACCATCGGGTTTACCGGGATGATCCTGTATCCCTGGTCCTGCAGGTACTTCGCCACCCGATGGCTGTCCCGCTGGGGGTTTGGCGACAGCCCCACAACCGCGATGGTCTTGCTGTTCGCTAGCTGCTCTTCTATACAATGCAACGTGTCCAGACCTCCTCTCGAACAGGGTACGGCCGGGCGTTACCGGCCGCTCTCTTCCCGTACACGGCTCGCCGCCTCCCTCAGCCCGTTGAGTACGAGGGAGTAGGGAGGCGGGTTCACGTGGGTGTATCCCACGCCCAGGTCCTTCAGCTCCTTGGCGCCCAGCGGGTAGGCCGGATGCCGCAACGGCAGGGAGAACTTGGCCTTGCCCACGCCCCCGATGCGGCCTGCGATCTCCTCGACCTTGGCCTTCAGCCGCGGGTCCTTGGGGTCGGTAACACCCAGGGTCTCGGTCAGGTCCGCAGGGCCTACAGCGACCAGGTCCAGCCCTTCCAGGCCAGCCATCGCCTCGATGTCGTCGAAGGCCCGGTCGTCTTCGGCCATGACCGACAGCAGTATCTCCTCGTTGGAGGTCCGGACGTGGTCCCTCCAGGGGACCGCGCCGTATGACGCGGCCCGGGTGCTGCCGGCCGCCCCCCTCTTGCCCACCGGAGGGTACCTGACCGCTTCCACCGCCCGCTTGGCCCCCTCCAGCCCCTCCACGTGGGGGATGATGATCCCCTGGGCCCCCATATCCAGTATCCTCAGGATGAGCCCGGCGTCGTTCTCGTAGACCCGTATCAGGGAAGCCACTCCCGCCAGCTCGGCCGTCCGGACCATGGTCTCCACCATGGCCAGGTCGATGGCCGTGTGCTCCATGTCGATGAAGGCCGCGTCGAAACCGGCCAGCCCGATGATCTCCACCACGGCCGGGTCGGCGAAGGAAACGTAGGCCCCGATCGCCAGGTCCCCGTCTCTCATGACCCTCTTGACCCGATTCTCTCGCATGGCAGCTCCTTCTTGGAAGTCCTTCTTGGAGGTCCGGCTTGGAAGTCCGGCTTGGAAGTCCGACGGGCGTGGAAAGCCGGCGGCCTCACCCGCGCTTATCTTAACCCAAGTCGATTCGGTTGGTAAGGGCCCACCGGGCCGGTCTCGCCGACGCATGTATAATGGGTCTCGCGGAGCCATGCCCGTCTCATGAGGGGCACGCGGCCCGCGCGGCCCCCGGGAGCGAAGGGTGCAAAGTGTAGTCAGGAGGAGAGGGATGATCAGGGTGGACCTGAACCTGGAAGACCGGGAGGACTTGGCCGCCGCAGGGGCGAGATGGCGGTTCGCGCCTGGACTGGTACCCGGAGAGGCCAACGAGGGTCTTTCCGCGCGGCTGGCCGAGAGCCCGGCGCGGCTTCCGGACTACGACGACTCGGGCTGGGACACCTGCGACGACATCCAGCAGACCGTGTCCTCTGGCTTCACCTTCGGCTGGTACCGCATCGCGGTCACCATACCGGACCGGGTGCACGGCGTCGAGGTGAAGGGCTCCAGGCTCTACTTCGAGACCTGCATCGACGACTACGGTGAGGTGTGGATAGACGGGGAGTGCGACCGGGAGAGGGGCACGGTCGCGGGCTTCAACATCCCCCAGCGGGTCCCCATCAGCCTGGACGTCCAGCCGGGCGCCAGGTACGTCATAGCCTGCCTGGCCGTAAACGGGCCGCTGGCTCAGCCAGGGGGCGGCATCTTCATGAGGTACGCCCGGCTCGCCTTCGAGCGTTAGCGCGGCCCCGGGAGACCGGCGACTGGAGCGGCTGGTCAGGGGCGTGTCGCGCCGGCCCTAACGATGCGGTTGGACCGGCGAGGATCAGGAGGGGTCCGGCCCCTCGCTCATCCGGCGGTCCATCTCCTCGAGAAAGCGCGCGACCTCGGGCGCCAGGGGGGCCGCGTCCTCGTTGCTCTCTCTGGTGCGAGCTTCGTCGTAGTTGGACTCCAGCTGCTGGACCAGCTTCTTGGCCTGGGGGTTCCGCGACACGGCGGTCTCCACCTGCCGGTACTGACGCTGCCCCCGCTCACTCTCCACCAGCCGCGACGGCAGACTGTACACGTCGCACATTATCTCCAGCAGCCGCGACACCCCCGAGTAGTCCTCGTCGAGCTGGGCGTAGTGGGGCAGGTGGACCAGGAAGTTCATGGTCTCGATGCCCATCCTCTGGGCCTCCTGGGTCACCATGTAGACTATGCTGGTGGGACCCTGGTAGCTGCTGCGCCTTATGCCCAGCCTCTTACCGTGCTCCTCCGGCACCGCGCCGGTGACCAGCAGGGGCCGCGTGTGGGGCACCGCGTCGGACACGCCGCCCACCTGGGTGTACCGCTTGACGTCGAAGTGCTTGAGCAGCTCCAGCACCGAGTCCACGTAGTCCTCACCGTAGGCGTGGGGCTCAAGGATGTGCAGAAACAGGAAGTCGGGACCGTCCTCCCGCTTGGCGCACAGCACGGTGGTGTTGGGGATCGTCACCCGGCGCTCGACGCCCACGTTCATGATCCTGGGCCGGTAGCGGGTGAAGTCGTACCATCTTCCCGGCTTGGCGAGACGCCCCACCTCCTGGGCGCCCAGGTGTCTCTCCAGCCGGATCAGCGCGTGTCTGCCCACGCGGCCAACGTCCACCCATGGCCTGAGGGAAACTATGGCATGGGGCTCCGTGAGCTCCGGTATCGGTTCGTCTACCTGAAAGCCCCCGATGTCCATGACCCCTATTTTGTCAGCCCCGCCTGCCGATTACAAGGGGGGAGGTGTCATGCCCCCCGTTCGCCTGAGGGACCCGGGAATTTGACGGCCCCAGGCTTGCCCGGTGTATAATCACCTGGCCTTCCGACCCTCGGGTGGAGGCCCAAGCACGGAAATCCTGTCCCACGGCCCCAAGGCCCAGGTCAAGAAGCGCCGGGTCAACAAGGAGGAAAGCATGCAGGCCCTCGTCGTGACCATCCAGATCAAGCCGGAGCACAAGGAAGCGTTCATGAAGTCCATGCTGGAGGACGCCTACGGCTCCGTCACCAACGAGCCGGGCTGCCTCAGGTTCGACGTCGTCGAGGACGCCGAGGACCCCAACCGCATCCACCTGTTCGAGGTCTACAAGGACCAGGCGGCCATAGACGCCCACCGCCAGGCCCCTCACTACCTCAAGTGGCGGGAGACGGTCAAGGACTGGCACGCCGCCGACGTCATCCGCAGGTCGGGGGCGACGGTCTTCCCTCCAGACTCCGCATGGAAGAAGCAGTCGGCCTCTTAGCCGGACTTCACCGAGGGTAGTCGTGAACGGCAAACCGATAAAGCTGACGGCGCAGGAGGTGGAGGGCCTGGAGCAGGTCGTCTCCGCGGGCCACAAGTGGATCGACGGCTCCAACCCGGCCTATCCGGGCCTGATACTGAAGATCGGCGGCGCCTTCCTGGAGGCCATCGAAAGGGGCGGCCACCAGGAGTTGTACCTCAGCGAGCAGGAGGCCTGGTACCTGCGCGAGATGGTCCCAGCCAACATGAGAGTCCGGGGAGAGACCGTCGGGCAGAGCCTCAAGCGGAAGCTGTATCCGATCCTTCTGGAGTTCGAGGCCGAGAGGTACAGCGAGGCCGCCGTTACTCGCTACGGCTCGTCCAAGGTCGAAGAACCCCTCACCAGGGAGGACGTGTTCAGGCAGGACGCCGGCCCCGGGGAGACTGTCGCGCCCGACGATGCCGTCATGCCTCACCGGCCCCAAGCCCAGGGGGCCGAGGGTCACGTGAGCTCCAACGAGGGGACGGATGAGGGCTGCGAACAAGAGGAGGCAGACGCCGACGGACAGCCGTCCGTCGACCAGGAGCTTTCCGGCACTCGGGACGGGGCCGAGCTGACGGGCGACCAGACCCAGGAATAGCGCGACGTCGCGGGGGTCCGATACCACACACTACCGGCCCAATTGGGCCATGTTCATAACTGCCCTGGCCCCGCGACCAAGCCAAACAATCCGGGCATCCGTGGCGCCCACGAATCGCTCTTCAGGGAGGCGTTCTCTCCGAACTCCTCCCCGGCCAACGTACCTTTTCACCCGTCTAGGCATAGTTGCCAAGACCACGATTGGCTCTTCTCGTCAAGAGTATCCCAAGCCCCAGGGCAGGTCACTCAGTCCACACGGAGGTCTTACATGAAGCTACTCATCGGAATGCTGGCGGTCCTGGTCCTGGCGGCGGCGTGTGCCAACGAGCCCACCCCCACCCCCACCCCGGACACCCGGCCCGACGAAATCCTGGCTGAACTGAGGCGCCCCACGGCCACACCGGCGCCCACGGCCACACCGGACGGTCGCATAGACGAAATCCTGGAGATGCTACACGCCCCGCATCCCACTGCAACGCCCAGCCCCAGGCTGGATGAGGGATTGACGGCCATCGTGGAGCTCCGCAGCCTGTTCTCTCCATCGTTCGGGGAAGTGAGCGTTCCAACCGACCTCGAGTCCGGGCGCGAGGCCCTGGCCGAGTGCCTGGCCCAGCGTCTCTCCTCACCGGCCATCGATGCGGAGAGCATGATAGGCGCTATCGAAATCGACGGGTTGATGGAGGAGATGACCGGCGAGCCGGATGCAGGAGAGCTGGCAGACCTGGTCTTCGCAGGCACCCTATTCGGCTGCTGGTAGGCGCAATCCGTTGACACTCGTGAAGGCCGCCATCGTCACGCTACGGAGACCGGGACAATGGTGAATAAGGCCAATTGCGGGCGCCTTTGACGGTATGCTATAATCCTCAGCGAAGAAAAGAGCGAAGAGTGGAGAAAAGGTCCAGGGGGGCATGATAGACACGGACACGAAGTCGCGAATCATCCGGGACTTCCAACTACACGAGAGTGACACAGGATCGACAGAGGTCCAGGTAGCTCTTCTAACGGAGAGAATCAGGCAGCTAACGGACCACCTCCGACAGCACCACACCGACGCGCATTCACGCACCGGCCTGCTGAAACTGGTAGGTCAGAGAAGAAGCCTCCTCAACTACTTGACCCGCGAAGACGTCACCAGATACCGTACGCTAATCGCCAGACTCGGCCTCCGCAGATAGCCCCGAAATACCGGGGCTATTTCTCTTTCCTCTTCCTTCGGCAACTCAACAGAGAGGTCGTGCGACTTTTACCATGCAGTACTCCGTGGAACGCCGCATAGGCGACAAGAACATTACCATCGAGACGGGAAAGCTGGCCGGGCTGGCCGGCGGCTCCGTTACAGTGCGGTGCGGCGACACCATCGTCCTCGCCACCGTGTGTATGTCGTCTCGTCCCAGACCCAACATCGATTTCCTACCCCTTACCGTGGACTACGAGGAGCGCCTTTACGCGGCCGGCCGCATACCCGGCAGCTTCTTCCGCCGTGAGGGACGCCCCGGCCAGGAGGCCATACTCTTCGGCCGCCTGATCGACCGCCCCATGCGCCCCCTCTTCCCCAAGAGCCTGCGCAACGAGGTCCAGATAATCATCACCGTCCTCTCCGTCGACAAGGAGAACCCGCCCGAGACCCTGGCCATGATAGGCGCCTCGGCGGCCGTGGCCATGTCGGAGATACCCTGCGACGGCCCCGTGGGAGCGACCAGGGTGGGCCACGTGGACGGCCGTTTCGTCCTCAACCCCGACTACGCCGACATCGACAACGGTGACCTGTCCGTAGTCGTCGCTGGCATAAGGGACGCCGTCATGATGATCGAGGCGGCCTCCGTCGAGGTCTCCGAGGAGACGGTGCTGGAGGCCGTGGAGCGCGCCCAGGAGGCCAACCTCATCGTGATAGACATGATCGAAGAGGTGGTCAGGGCCGCGGGCAAGAACAAGATAACGGTGGAGGCCCCCGCCCCGGCCGACGACCTGGACCGGGAGCTGGGCAACCTGCTGGACGGCCGCCTGACCCGCATCGTGGAGTCGGGCGCCGCCAAAGAAGAGCGGGACAGGGAGCTGGCGCGGCTGGAGGAGGAGGTCCGAGAGAAGCTGCCCGAGGAGTACTCGGACGCCGAGGTCTCAGCCGCCTTCGAGTCCAGCCTGAAGAAGCTGACCCGCTCCAGGATCCTGGAGAAAGGCGTCCGGCCCGACGGCCGGGGCCTCACGGACATCCGCCCCATATCCTGCGAGGTGGGCGTGCTGCCCAGGGTCCACGGCTCTGGCCTGTTCACCCGGGGCCAGACCCAGGTGCTCACCATAGCCACCCTCGCCTCCACGGGCATGCAGCAGAAGCTGGACAGCCTCAGCCCCGAGGAGACCAAGAGGTACATACACCACTACAACTTCGCCCCCTACTCCACGGGAGAGACGAAGCGCATAGCCACCGGGCGGCGGGAGGTGGGTCACGGCGCCCTGGCCGAGAAGGCCGTCTACGCCTCGGTCCCCAGCGAGGAGGAGTTCCCCTACGCCATACGCCTGGTGTCCGAGGTGCTCAGCTCCAACGGCAGCACCTCCATGGCCAGCGTGTGCGGCAGCACCCTGGCCCTCATGGACGCGGGGGTGCCACTGCACAAGCCGGTGGCCGGCGTGGCCATGGGCCTGGTCCTGGGCGAAAACGGCCAGGCCTCCGTTCTCACCGACATCGAGGGCATGGAGGACCACCTGGGAGACATGGACTTCAAGGTCGCGGGCACCACCGACGGCATCAACGCCCTGCAGCTCGACGTGAAGACCAAGGGCCTCACCCCAGCGCTGCTGCAACGGGCCATGGCCCAGGCCAAGGAGGGTAGGCTGTTCATCCTGGACAAGATGCGGGAGGCCATCGCCGAGCCCAGGTCCGCCCTCAGCCCCTACGCCCCCAAAGTCGTGCGGATGACCATTCCCATCGACAAGATCGGCGCCCTGATAGGCCCCGGCGGCCGCACCATAAGGGGCATCCAGGAGGAGACGGGCGTCTCCATCGACACCGAGGACGACGGTACGGTCCTGATCAGCGGCGTCGACGACGCCATGATCAAGAGGGCCCAGGCACAGGTCGACGGGCTCACCAGGGAGATCGTCGTGGGGGACATCTTCACCGGCAAGGTCGTCCGGCTCACCAGCTTCGGCGCCTTCGTGGAGCTGACTCCGGGCAAGGACGGCCTGGTGCGGAGGGAGGAGCTGGGAGACGCCGAGGAGGACCTGGACATCGGCAGGGAGATCACCGTGATCGTCCAGGAGATCGACCACCTGGGCAGGATCAACCTGTCCCGCCGCGCCCTCTTCGGCGACTCCGATCCCTCGGAGCCGGGCCAAAGGGCCGCGGCTCCCCCTCCGGGACCCCGTCCGGGTATGGCCCCCATGGGAGGCCGCGGTCCCAGGCCGGGGGGCCGGGGCGACGGCCGACCGCCCATGGGGCGCGGCCGCGGAGGCCCGCCGCGTTCCGGCCCCGGGGGAGGGGGACGGCGGCCGCCCTCCAGGCCCGGGTTCCGCGGCCCCGGCCGCTGACATCCGTAACCGTCCCGGCGTCACCGTGTATTGACCCGGTCGCCGGGGAATATTATCATCTCCGAAAACCCCGGTGACACCATCCGTTGAAGACGGGTCCAACACCACCGGCGCGGAGGACGAAGTGGCTCCCATGAGGGTGGCCGTAAACGGCGCCACGGGCAGGATGGGAAGAGAGGTCGTGGCCACCCTCTGCCGGGAACCCGACATGGAGCCCGTGGGGGCCGTCTCGGGACGGGACCACGGCGAGAGGCTGGACCTGCCCGACGGCTCGGGCAGCATCCCCCTCTCCGTCGACCTCCAGGAGATCCTCAACGCCACCAGGCCCCAGGTGCTGGTGGACTTCACCACGGCCGGCGTTGCGACGGCCGCCGCCGGAGTGGCCGCCGCGTCGGGAGTGGCCCTGGTCTCCGGGACCACCGGCCTGTCCGAAGAGCAGCTCAGGGAGATGGACCGCGTCTCCCGGGAGTACTCTGTAGGCATCATCTCCGCCCCCAACTTCGCCCTGGGGGCCGTGCTCCTGCTCCACCTGGCTAAGCAGGCCGCGCCCTTCTTCGACTACGTGGACATCGTGGAGAGCCACCACGAGAACAAGATAGACGCGCCTTCGGGCACGGCCATGGCCATCGCAAGGGCGGTGGCCGAGGCCGGGCAATACAAGCGGAACCAGACCGAGAAGCAGACCCTGGCCGGGACCAGGGGCGGCGAGATGGACGGCATCGGAGTCCACAGCATACGCATGGCCGGGCGCAGCGCCCACCACGAGGTGGTCCTGGGCACGGCGGGGCAGACGGTCACCCTGCGCCACGACGCCCTGGGCCGGGACTGCTACATGCCCGGCGTAATGAGGGCCGTACGCGAGGTGGTAAACCTTAAGGAGCTCGTCGTCGGCCTGGACAAGATACTCGGCCTATAGATACGGGGAAGCAGCAGCATGAGAGAAGTGAACATAGCAGTCATCGGCGCCACGGGCGCCGTGGGGATGGAGTTCCTGCGCATACTGGAGGAGCGGCAGTTTCCCGCGGACCACGTCCGCCTCACCGCGTCCCAACGCTCGGTGGGCAAGCGCATACCGGTCCGCGGCCAGGAGCTGGTCGTACAGGCCACTGGCCCCGAGTCCTTCCAGGGCGTCGACATCGCCTTCATCTCGGCGTCCAGCCGGATCAGCCTGGAGATGGGCGCAGCCGCCGTGGAGGCCGGGGCCCTGGTGATAGACGACAGCTCCGCCTTCCGGATGAGGCCCGACGTGCCCCTGGTGGTGCCCGAGGTGAACGGAGAGGACGTGGAGTGGCACCAGGGCATCATATCGATCCCCAACTGCGCCACGACGCCGCTGGTGATGGCGGCCCAGCCCCTGCACCGTATCAACCCCGTCTCCCGCATCGTCGCCTCCACGTACCAGTCCGTCTCCGGGGCCGGCGGGGCGGCCATGACCGAGCTCAGGGAGCAGACGCGGGGGGCATTCCAGGGCGGCGCGTTTCCCCAAACCCAAGCCCAGGCCCACCCCCACCAGATAGCGTTCAACGTCATCCCCCGCATCGACGACTTCGGGCCCGACGGGTACACCAAGGAGGAGACGAAGGTCCGGGAGGAGACGCGGAAGATCATGCACTCGCCGGGGCTGGCGGTGGCCGCCACCTGCGTACGGGTGCCCGTATACGTCTCCCACAGCGCGGCGGTCCACATGGAGTTTCAGCGCCCCATGGACCCCGACGAGGCCCGCGGCATCCTGGCCGAGGCCCCGGGCATCACCGTCCTGGACGCCCCGGGGGAGGGACTGTACCCGATGCCGGTGGACGTGGGCGGCACGGACGACGTGTACGTGGGGCGGATACGCAGGGACACGTCCCACCCCAACGGCCTGGTCATGTGGGTGGTGGCGGACAACCTGCGCAAGGGCGCCGCCCTCAACGCCATCCAGATCGCCGAGGAGGTCCTGAGGCGGGACTGCCTCAAGCCCCGAGGAAAGGCCGCCGTGGCCACCTCCCCCGGCCTGGATGACTGAAGTGAGTAACTCGACTTTCCTGGAAGACTGGGGTTACTACCAGCTCTTGAAGGAGTAAGAAACACCGAGGAGGGCCGCTATGACGGAGATAGGCAGGTTGCTGACGGCGATGGTCACACCCTTCGACCAGGAGGGCAGGGTGGACTACGACCAGGCCAAGCGCCTGGCCCACGCTCTCCTGGACTCGGGCAGCGACGGCATGATCGTGTCGGGCACGACCGGCGAGTCGCCCACCCTCTCCACCGAGGAGAAGCTGAGGCTCTTCTCGGAGGTCAAGTCCTCCATCGGAGACCGGGGCGCGGTTATCGCGGGCACCGGCAACTACAGCACCGCCGAGAGCATCGAGCTGAGCAAGGAGGCCGAGGCCGCGGGCGTCGATGGCCTGCTGCTGGTGGTGCCCTACTACAACAAGCCCCCCCAGGAGGGTCTGTACCAGCACTTCAAGGCCGTGGCCTCCAGCGTGCACATCCCGTGTATCCTGTACAACGTGACCAGCCGCACCAGCCTCAACATGACCCATGACACCACCATACGCCTCAGCGGCGTCGACAACATCGTAGGCGTCAAGGAGGCGGGCAGCGACATGGACCAGATCGCCCGCATCATCTCCGGGGCCCGGGGCGATTTCAGGGTCTGGAGCGGCAACGACAACGAGACCTTCTACATAATGGCCATGGGCGGCTACGGCATAGTCAGCGTGGCCTCCCACCTGGTGGGCGACCAGATCAAGCACATGATGGGCCTGCTGCTGGAGGGGGACGTGGAGGGCGCGGGGGCCGAGCATCGCCGGCTTCTGGAGCTCTTCAAGGTCCTGTTCGTAGTCTCCAACCCGATCCCGGTCAAGCACTCCCTGAACCGGATCGGCTTCGACGTGGGCAACCCCCGCCTTCCCCTGATACCCGCCGACGATAAGGCCGCGGCGGCCATCGACGCCGTCCTCGACCGCTACGAGATGGACCTGCCGGTCCACGGCTGACGCGGGGTTAAAGGGATTCGTCCGTCACCGACGCCAGGGAACCAGGCCATCCAGGTGGGGTCGGAGATAGCTGGGAGTTCGCTTCACCCGGGAGGGGGAGAAGCGCCGATGGACTTTATAGACGAATAGTAGGCTCGCAGCACTCCCTCCGTGGTTCAGTTTGCCTGTAGCGTGTGATGGTGGTGCTATGCCCTCCGTACCTTACCACAAGGGAGTAGTCTGCCGTCACCACCCAAAACTTCGCCGACCTGGGTGGGCGCGACTGGCGGAGATTAGGGCATAACGAGGGACGATATGGAATCGCCAAGACGCAATGTCACAATAAGAGGTTCACTGTGGGAAGAGTGCAAGGCCCAGATAAGACATTACCGTCCGCACCGCACCAAAGGTACAATAGCAGAGGGCTTTGTCGGTCTACTACTGAAATCCTGCAAGGGGAGACTGAACCATGAGCCAGACTTCTGCGGAAATACGCCTGACTATGAGTGGACTGTGGCCCCAGAGATACCAAGCTCATACCGCTTCATCGTAGAGGTGGTATACGGCGGCAAGGACACATCGACAGCCATCGTCCGGGTAAAAGAGAAAGCTGAGAAATACCAACCACTAGGCGAACACCAATACTATGTCGTAGCCGTTGTGTACGAGGACGGTGTAGATATCAAAGAGGTTACAAGCCACTGTATTTCGGGCCTGGCCATGAAATTGGGAATAGACGTGGACACAGGTGAAACAACAACGGAATTCGATGTGATTCCCAGAAAATACACAGCGGGCTACGCCTCATTGCTTTGGGCCATACCGTTCCCCACGGATTCTACCGGGGGAACAGAAACTTGGGATACGGAGATTTGCGAGATACTGAGCGAAAAGGCAAAACACCTCCAAGTCGATATATTCAGGCTAAACCTGCTGTCTGCATCGGGAATGACTAGCGAGGACTTCAATGGCCAAGCCCAACTTCGCCGACAAGACCATCTGGACCGGGGACAACCTGGACATCCTCCGGGGGATAAACTCGGAGTGCGTGGACCTCATCTACCTGGACCCGACCTTCAACTCGAACCAGAACTACTCCGCCCCCGTGGGCAGCAAGGCCGCCGGCGCCGCCTTCAAGGACACCTGGACGTTGAGCGACCTGGACGTGGCCTGGATGGGCCTGATAGCCGACGAGCAGCCTGCCACAGCCCACGTCGTGAGGACGGCGGGACTCACCCACGGGAAGGGGATGCAGTCGTACCTGACCATGATGGCCGTCCGGCTCATGGAGGTGCGCCGGGTGCTGAAGGACACCGGCAGCATCTACCTCCACTGCGACCCCTACGCCAGCCACTACCTGAAGCTGCTGATGGACGCGATTTGGGGACAGAAACAGTTTCAGAATGAGGTAGTTTGGAACTATCGTCGCTGGCCTGGCCCGACTAAGCGATTCCAGACCATGCACGACGTCATATTGTTCTACTCAAACGGAGAGAACGCCACCTTCAATGTGTCATACGAGCCTCCAAGTCAAAGCTACTTGAAGCGGTTCAAGGGCAAGACCCAGATACTCGACCCTACTACCAAGACCCGGAAACTTGTCGTTGACAAACCGACCAAGGGTTTGCCATAGCGCGATGTTTGGGACATCTCGATACTGGCCGGCTCAGCCAAGGAGCGTACCGGCTACCCCACACAGAAGCCCCTGGCCCTCCTGGAGCGCATCATCAACGCCTCCTCCAACGAGGGCGACCTGGTCCTCGACCCATTCTGCGGCTGCGCCACCGCGTGCATCGCAGCCGACGCGCTGGAGCGGCGCTGGGTGGGCATCGACATATCCCCCAAGGCGGTGGAGCTGGTCAACATGCGCCTCCGGCAGTCCATGGGCGAGCTCTTCCACCACGCCTACGTCACCGCCCGCACCGACATCCCCCGGCGTACGGACATCGAAGCCCCCAAGGACTACCGGCAGAACAAGCACGTCCTCTTCGGCCAGCAGGAGGGCCTGTGCGACGGCTGCAAGGGCGACTTCCCCTTCCGCAATTTCACCATCGACCACGTTGTCCCCCAGTCAAGGGGAGGGACCAACCACCTGGAGAACCTTCAGCTGCTGTGCGGGGCCTGCAACTCCCTCAACGGAGACCGGCCCATGGAGTACCTGATGGCAAGACTGAAAGAGATGGCCGTAGCCTGAAAGGAAAAGAACGATGTTCAAAGGACTCAAGCGTCGATGGGACGAAATGAACCGGCAACGTGCGGCGGAACGTGAGCGACTATTCCACGAAGCAATGTTGGCCCGAAGGCAACGGGAACGAGAGGAACAAGAAGCCAGGGAGGCGCGTGCAAAGTGCATCGCCATCGTGTCGGAAGGGAAGGTTCCTGACGTTCCCCTGGACATTACAGTCCCCTTTCGACTGCTCAAGAATGAACGTTGGATCCTTGCTGCTGATGGTGTCGGGTACGCAGAAAAACGGGTTCGCCGTGAGTTTAGAGGGCGTTCCGCTGGGGCCAGTGTCCGCGTGATGAAGGGCGTTTCCGTTCGGACCGGGGAGTCAAGGGGCACTTCTGTCGAAGTGGATGAGCTAACCTACCGGGGCACTGGCACATTGGCCCTCTCAACTCGACACCTCTTCTTTCACGGCGAACGTTCTTTCCGCATTCCATTCGCGAAGATGGTATCCGTGCGCTACGCTGCGGACGTGGGTGCGGTCGAGGTTGTCCGCGATAGGGCCAGCGCACTTCCAGAGTACTTCGGCGTAACGGGGGAATACGCCGAATTCATCGTAGAGCTTTTGCATCTGCTGCCCTCCGTAGACTTCGGGACAGGCGCCCCGGAGGTCCAAGCTGTAGAAGACTATGCCCTTCCATTTGGGGTCACTGGCGCCGACGATATGCTGGAGAACGACTGAGAGGCTGATCGATGGCTAGGGGCACATCCGCAAGCGGCGCGCGCGGAGCTGGCAGGTGGTCTACGACGCCCCCAGGGGCGCCGACGGCAGGCGACGCCAGCGCTACGAGACCGTCCAGGGCAACAAGCGCCAAGCCCAGGCCTTCACCCTCTCCGGACTACGGCGCCTCAACAGGCAAAACGGTGGATGGTCAAGAACTAGCGCGTGATCAAGAGACAGGCGAAGCTCCAATTGGTTCGATCTCTGCTTTGAGGTCGCCAAGATCGGCTTTGGTAGCGTAGGACTCCAAGGCTCTACTCATCCAGAGGTTCGTACTTTCGCCCTCTGCATGGCGCTCAGTCAAAGCTCGGGGTCTCCCTGGCGTGTTCCGCGTCCTGGATTTTGCGCGTCAGTGCTCCAGAGAGCCATTTGGCTCCATGTATCGGAAGGTAGAAGATCACGTCGTGGATTTGTAGGCTGATGCCTGGCCCACTCCCGTCGGGCAGGTCGATGACCACCACCTCCATCCGGGCCATGTCGTGGAAGGTGGTGTCAACCCCGGCAACGTCCGGACCAAGCTCCGCTCGCGCCATTCAGTATCGCTCCCCTTCGGATGTTCATGCCAAACAATTAGGTTATGGGGCCTCATTTGAGAACTTCTCACATGGCCAGCCGGGTTGTCAAGCCTCCCGCGTCGTGGACGCGGGACCCACAGCTCACATCACCGGCTTCTTCACGATGGTCTCCCACCGGCGGGGGCCGGTGGAGACCAGGTGGATCGGACAGCCGATCAGCTCCTCGATCCGGTTGACGTAGGCGGTGGCCTCGGGGGGGAGCTGGGACATGTCGGTGGCGCTGGCCGTCTGACCGTCCCAGCCGGGCATCTCCTCGTAGATGGGCCTGCACCTTTCCAGCGTCGCCAGGCTGGTGGGGAACCTGTCCACGGCCTGCCCGTCCAGGTCGTACCCCACGCACACCTTGATGGACGGGAACCCGTCCAGCACGTCCAGCCTGGTCAGCACCAGGGAGGTGAAGCCGTTCAGGGTGGCGCTGTACCGTCCGGCCACGGCGTCGAACCAGCCGATGCGCCTGGCCCGCCCGGTGGTGACGCCGTACTCCCAGGCCTTCTCCCTCAGCAGGCCCGCCGTGTCCTCCTCCATCTCCGCAGTCAGCGGTCCCCCGCCGACCCTGGTGGAGTAGGCCTTGAAGACCCCGGTGACCCCCGTGATCTCCCGGGGGCTCAGCCCCAGGCCGGTGCAGGCGCCGCCGATGGAGGGGTTGGACGAGGTCACGTAGGGGTACGTGCCGTGGTCCAGGTCCAGCAGCGTGCCCTGGGCGCCCTCCAGCAGCACCCCTTCCCCCCTGGCCAGGCTGTCCTGGACCACCAGCTCGGTCTGCCGGACGTAGGGCTTCAGGTCATTGCCCCAGGCGAAGCACTTCTCCAGCACCTCGCCGGCTGGGATGGGGTCCGCCCCGTACACCTTCGTCATAAGGGCGTTCTTGAAGTCGATGACCGGGTCCAGCCTGCCCCGCAGGTACTCGGGGTCCAGCAGGTCCCCGATCCTGACGCCGACGCGGGACGCCTTGTCCATGTAGGCGGGCCCGATGCCCGTGCCCGTGGTGCCGATGGCCTTGGAGCCCCGGGCCTTCTCCTCCAGGGAGTCCAAGCGGACGTGGTACGGCATCACCACGTGGGCGCGGTCGCTCACGGCCAGCTTGTGGACATCGACGCCCCTGTCCGACAGCCCCTTCAGCTCCCCGAGGAGCACGTCGGGGTCCACGACCACGCCGTTCCCGATCACCGGGGTCACCTGGGGCCGGAGTATCCCCGAGGGGACCAGGTGCAGGGTGAACTCGCCGTCCTCGTTGACGACGGTGTGCCCGGCGTTGTTGCCCCCCGCGTACCGCGCCACGCAGTGGGCCTCCCCGGCAAGGTAGTCCACTACCTTGCCCTTGCCCTCGTCGCCCCACTGGGCGCCTATTACCGCGTAGGCGGGCATCTCTCCTCCGACAAAGCCCTGGGCGGCAAGGCCCGGGGCGGCAAAGCCTGGGGTCGCCGGCAGGCGCGCCCGCCCGGCAACCCTGGGGGAGTATATCAAAGAATGCCCAACCTTGGGAAGAAGCCAAGCGTAACGGGGCGGGGCTTTTCCCTTGCCCCCTTCCGTGGAGAGGGCGGGCCCGGTTTCTTCCTCCTGCAGAAAGCCCTATGCTATAATCCTGGTGTACCACCGCCTCGCGTCGGGACCAAGACGCCGAGGCTTGAACGTGCGCCAAGCCGGGCTCGCTCTGAAGCCGGAGAGGAGAGGCAACACCAGGTGATAGGTGATGACATGGGCGCATTCGACGAGCTGAAAGTGTTCTGCGGCAACGCCAATCCCAAGCTTGCCCGGTCCGTCTGCGACTACCTGAACATACCCATCGGCAAGGCGGACGTGTTCAAGTTCAGCAACGACAACACCTTCGTCCGCATCCTGGAGAACATCCGTCAACGGGACGTGTTCATCATCCAGTCCACCTGCACACCGGTAAACGACAACCTCATGGAGCTCCTGATACTCATAGACGCCGCCAAGCGCGCCTCCGCAGGCAGGATCACGGCGGTGGTGCCCTACTACGGCTACGGCAGGACGGACAAGAAGGACCAGCCCAGGGTCCCCATCACCGCCCGGCTGGTGGCCGACCTGCTTACGGCCGCGGGGGCCGACCGTCTGCTGACCATAGACCTGCACGCCGGGCAGATCCAGGGGTTCTTCAACATACCCGTGGACGAGCTGACGGCGCTGACCACCCTGGGCCGCTACTTCCAGGACAAGGGCCTGGACAACCCGGTGGTGGTGGCCGTCGACACCGGCATCACCAAGCGGGCCAGGGACATGGCCGAGCTGCTGCAGTGCCCCCTGGCCATCATCGAGAAGCGGCGCGTCGGCAACGACGACCATGCGGAGAGCCTGAACGTCATCGGCGACGTGGAGGGGATGACGGCCCTCACCTTCGACGACGAGGTGAGCACCGGCGGCTCGCTGACCTCGGCGGCCGAGGCGCTGACCGAGCGGGGCGTCCAGCAAGTCTACGCCTGTGTCACCCACCCCATCCTCTCCAACCAGGCCCCGTCCCGGGTGGCGGAGAGTCCGCTCACGGAGCTGGTGGTCACCGACACCATACCCGTGCCCGAGAACAAGCGAAACGGCAAGATAAACGTCCTGTCCATAGCGCCGTTGCTGGGCGAGGCCATCCGGCGCATCCACGAGGGGCAGTCGGTGGGGGAGATGTTCGAGTAGGGGAGCCCGTATGGTTGGCATCCTGGGTAAGATAATAGGCGGCTCCGACGAGCGGGGCGTCAAGAAGTTCCGGTCCACGGTCGAGAAGATCAATGCCCTGGAACCCGACCTGGAACGCCTTACCCAGGAGGGGCTGAGGGCCAAGAGCGACGAGCTCAAGGCGGAGCTGGAGGCGGGGGAAGACCTGGACGACCTCCTCCCCGAGGCCTTCGCCCTGGTACGCGAGGCGGCCAAGCGCCAGCTCGGCCAGCGCCACTACGACGTCCAGCTCATGGGCGGCATGGTCCTGCACCAGGGGAAGATCGCCGAGATGAAGACCGGCGAGGGGAAGACCCTGGTATCCACCCTTCCTATATACCTGAACGCCCTGTCGGGGCGCGGGGTCCACGCGGTCACTGTCAACGACTACCTGGCCCGCCGCGACCCGGTCTGGATGGGCCCCATCTACCACGCCTTGGGACTCTCGGTGGCCTGCCTCCAGCACGACTCCGCCTACCTCTACGACCCCGCCAAGGAGGACGGGGACCCCAGCCACCGGTACCTGGCGCCCATAACCCGCGCCGAGGCCTACCAGGCAGACATCACCTACGGCACCAACAACGAGTTCGGCTTCGACTACCTGCGGGACAACATGGCAGTCGACCCGGGGATGATCGTCCAACGGGAGCTGAACTACGCCATCGTCGACGAGGTTGACAACATCCTCATCGACGAGGCCAGGACCCCCCTCATCATCAGCGGCCCGGCCCAGGAGCCGGTCCGGCTATATCACACCTTCGCCCGCCTGGTCCCCCGGCTGGACGAGACCAACTACACCATCGACGACCGCACCCGGACGGTGAGCCTCACCACCTCGGGGATCGCACGAATGGAGCAGTGGGCCAAGGTGGGCAACCTGTACGACCCGGAGAACTATCACCTCGTCCACTACATCGAGAACGCCCTGACGGCCCACGTGCTCCGCAAGCGCGACCGGGACTACGTCGTCGACAACGGCGACGTGGTGATAGTCGACGAGTTCACCGGCCGCAAGCAGCCGGGGCGCCGCTGGGCCGACGGCCTACACCAGGCCGTCGAGGCCAAGGAGGGCCTGAAGGTCCAGCGGGAGAGCATCACCTACGCCACCATCACCCTGCAGAACTACTTCCGGATCTACCGGAAGCTCGCCGGCATGACCGGCACCGCCGCCACCGAGGGTGAGGAGTTCTTCAAGATATACCGCCTCGAGGTGGTGACTATCCCCACCCACAACCCCATGGTCCGGCAGGAGCTGCCGGACCTGATCTACAAGACCAAAGAGGGCAAGTGGCACGCCGTCGCCGAAGAGATCAAGGAGCACCACGAGGGCCGGCGTCCCGTGCTCGTGGGCACCACGTCCATCGAGGACTCGGAGAAGCTCAGCGCCCTGCTCACCAGGCGGGGCGTCCCCCACGAGGTCCTCAACGCCAAGCAGCACGAACGGGAGGCCCACATCGTGGGGCAGGCCGGCAGGCCGGGCGCAGTCACCGTGGCTACCAACATGGCCGGCAGGGGCACGGACATCGTCCTCGGGGGCAACCCCGAGGGCCTGAAGGTCAGCAGCGACGAGTGGGAGCGGGACCACGACCTGGTGCTCTCCCTGGGGGGCCTGCACGTCATCGGGACCGACCATCACGAGGCCCGCCGCATCGACAACCAGCTCAGGGGACGCTCGGGACGCCAGGGCGACCCCGGAAGCTCAAGGTTCTACGCGTCCCTGGAGGACGACCTGATGACGCGGTTCGGCGGCGACCGCATCAAGGGCATGATGAACCTGGTGGGCATGGACGACGAGACCCCCATCGAGAATCGCATTGTGACCAAGTCCCTGGAGAGCGCCCAGGTCAAGGTCGAGGGCCGTCACTTCGAGGTCAGGAAGCACCTTCTGGAGTACGACGACGTCCTCAACAACCAGCGTACCGTCATCTACGCGCAACGCCGGGAGGCCCTCACCGGTACGGACCTGAAGGCCAACATCCTCTCTCTGGTCGAGGAGGAGATCAACTCCCTGGTGTCCAGATACCTGCCCGGCCGCGAGGCCCAGGACTGGGAGATCGAGCCCTTCATGGAAGAGCTCAGGACGATACTCCCTCTGCCGCCGTCCCTCGGCTCCCCGGAGGATGTCGCGGCCACGAAACGGGACCAGATCAACGAGACGCTGCTGGCCCACTCCCGGGAGATGTACCAGGTCCGGGAGGACGAGCTGGGGGAGGAGAACCTGCGCACCCTGGAGCGCCTGCTGATGCTCAGGACAGTCGACGTCCACTGGGTGCAGCACCTCACCGCCACCGACAACCTGCGGCAGGGTATCGGCCTCCACGCCTACGGCCAGCGCGACCCGTTGGTGGCCTACAGGACCGAGGGAAGCCGGATGTTCAGGTCCCTGATGGACCGAATACGGCACGACATCGTCCATAGCATATACAAGGTCTCACCGGTCAACGGCCAGGGCCGCCGGGGCTCCAACGGCCCCCGGGCCTCCAACGGAGTAGGGGACAGCCCCATGGGGGCCGTCGCCGGGCGCAGGCGGGAGGCTGTGGCGGCGGGAAGCAAGAAGGTGGGCCGAAACGCGCCATGCCCCTGCGGCAGCGGCAAGAAGTACAAGCGCTGCCACGGCTCCAACGCTTAGGTCCTCCCCCAACCGATCCCCATGTCCAGCACCAACGACCAGATAGCCGGCCTGTTCGACGACATGGCCACCCTCCTCCAGATGAAGGGAGACAGCATCTTCAAGGTGCGCGCGTATCAGCGGGCGGCGCGCACGGTGGAGCAGCTACCCATGTCCCTGGAGAAGGCGGTCCGCGAGGGAGAGGACCTCAAGGCCATCCCCGGCATTGGCGACGCCATCAGCAAGAAGATCCAGGAGATGGTGACCACCGGCCGGGTGGACGCCTACGAACGCCTCAAGGGCGAGCTTCCCAGGGGGTCCCTCACCTTCATGAACATCCCCGGCGTGGGGCCGAAGACCGCGGTGCTCATAGCACGGGAGACGGGCGCCGGGACGGTGGAGGAGCTGGAGCGGGCCATCCTGCAGGGACGCCTGGCCGACGTCCCACGCATGGGCGAGAAGACGGCTCAGAACATCCTCCGCCACGTCCGCCGCATGCGCAGCAAGAAGAGCCGGGTTCCCATCGGCGACGCGCTGCCCATGGCCGAGGAGATCATCTCCCAGCTCCGCCAGGCCTGCCCCGGCCTGGACAGGGTCAGCCCCGCCGGCAGCCTTCGCCGGTCTAAGGAGACGGTGGGGGACATCGACATCATGGGGACGTCCGACGACCCCGACGCCGTCATGGACGCCCTGGTGGCGCTTCCCCAGGTGCGGGAGGTGTTGGGCCATGGCGGCAAGAAGTCCAGCGTAGTGGTCCAGTCCGGCCTCCAGATCGACCTTCGCATGGTGGACGCCGACTCGTGGGGAGCCATGCTCCAGTACTTCACCGGGAGCCAGCAGCACTCCATCCTGCTCAGGGACTACGCCAACCAGCAGGGCCTGTCCCTGAACGAGTACGGCATCAGCGACCTGGAGTCCGGAGCCCTGGAGAAGCAGGCCGACGAAGAGGGCTTCTACCGGCGGCTGGGGCTTCCCCTGATACCGCCGGAGATCAGGGAGGGGATGTGGGAGCTGGACCTGGCCCGGGAGGGCCGGCTTCCGCGGCTCGTCGAGCTTGGCGACCTCCGGGGAGACCTCCACGTCCACTCCGACTGGACCGACGGCGCCGACTCGCTGGAGGCGATGGTCCGCGCCGCCGCCGCCTCGAGGTTGGAGTACGTCGCCATTACCGACCGCTCCCCGGGACGGGGGACCTCCGCCGGCCTGTCGTCCAGGGACCTCCTGGCCCAGGTCCGGACCCTGGACTCCCTCGGGGAACGATGCGGTATCCGTGTGTTGACGGGGTGCGAGGTCGAGATACTCCCCGACGGCTCGCTGGACCACCCCGAGGAGGTCCTCCGGCAGCTCGACGTAGTCGTCGCCTCCGTCCACTCCGCCCTGGGCCAGAGTCCCGCGGAGATGACACGGCGCATCGTCAGGGCCATGGACAACCCCAACGTCGACGTCGTGGGCCACCCCACGTGCCGCACGGTCGGGGCCCGGGAGTCCGAGGGCGTGGACGTGGAGGCCCTGTTCGCCGCCGCGGCGGCGACGGGCACGGCCCTGGAGATCAACGGCAACCCCGACCGGCTGGACCTGAAGGACAGCCACGTCCAGAGAGCCGTTGCCCTGGGGGCGGCCCTGGCCATTGGGAGCGACGCCCGTTCTGTCTACGACCTGTGCCACGCCCGGTTCGGTGTCGCCGTGGCCCGCCGCGGGTGGTGCGAGTCCCGGCATATCCTCAACACCCTTCCCGCGCCGGACCTCCTGGCCTACCTGAGTACGCCGAAACCCCACCGCCGTTCCCTGCTTGCGGGGCGCGGCTAGCTTGGGAAGCCAGTCATGCCCAACACTCCCGACGACGAGGATGCACCCGCCCCCAGGCCCGGTGTGCCGGCCACCGGCGAGCCCGAGGCCGTTGTCCACCTCCGCAGGGCGGTCCACGGGGGCAAGCCCTGGCATGAAGCGCTCCTCGAAGCGGTGGGTATGTGGACCCTCCCCGAGGAGCAGCACCGGGGCAGGACTTACCGCTACCTGATCCGGGACGAGGCCTTCGACTGGCTCTTGCTGGCCGAGCGTCTGTGTGGCGAGCTGGACGGCCTGGTCTCATCCAACGACAAGGAACGCCTCCTCTTCGAGGGAGAGCTGCCCGGCGGGATCAACGCGGCCCAGTTTCGAGACTACCTGGGCTACAACAAGCACCGGGCTTTCCTCAACTTCTGGTACGGGGTGGTGGTCGAGGAGGCCCTGCAGCTCGCCGTGGAGGAGGAGGTCCGAAAGCAGCACCGGGCCAGAGGCTTCCCCGACAGCGAGGACCTGGTGGAGCAGGCCTTCATACGGCTGTACGGCGAGACCAGGACCGACCTGCTCAAGGAGTACGTCAAGGGGCAGGGCAGGCCCAGCGGCCGGTCGGTGAACGTCACCGAGATGAAGGAGTTCACCTACGGCCTCTTCAAGCGAAGGGTGGAGATATGGGACCCGGCCCGGGTCGCCTCGGACACCAAGAAAGGCCTGGTTAGGCTGGAGGCGCTGCGGACGTCCATCCCCAGGCGCGAGGCCCAGGCTTCTTGACGGCAACCACGACGGCACGGGACCGTTTTCGCGGCTGCCTGCTGGGGCTGGCCGCGGGTGACGCCCTGGGCGTCGCACTCGAGTTCCGGGCCCCCGGCACCTTCCGGCCCATCGACGACATGGTCGGCGGCGGGCCCTTCGGCCTGAAGCCCGGCCAGTGGACCGACGACACGTCGATGGCCCTGTGCCTGGCCGCCAGCCTCATCGAGACCGGCGGCTTCGACCCCATGGACCAGATGCGGCGCTACCTGCGTTGGCGGCAGGAGGGGTACCTGTCCTCGACGGGGTCATGCTTCGACATAGGCAACACCGTCGCAAGCGCCCTGTCGCGCTTCCAGCGGACCGGCGAGCCCTACTCGGGCTCATCGGACGAGTATTCTGCGGGGAACGGGTCTCTGATGCGGCTGGCCCCGGTGCCCATGTACTTCGCCGGCGATGCCGCCGAGGCCATCGGCCGGAGCGCCGACAGCTCCAGGACAACCCACGGGGCAGAAGAGGCGGTCGACGCTTGCCGATACTTCTCCGGCCTGCTCGTGGGCGCCTTACACGGCGTCGACAAGGAGACCATTCTCTCCCCCGGCTACTGCCCTGTCGAGGGCCTGTGGGAGAGGAGCCCGCTGGCGGAGAAGATTGCGGAGATGGCGGAAGGGTCTTTCAAGGACCGGGAACCCCCTGAGATCAAGGGGTCGGGCTACGTCGTCAAATCGCTGGAGGCGGCGCTCTGGGCCTTCCACCGGTCCCGGGACTTTCGCGAGGGGGCCCTCCTGGCCGCCAACCTGGGGGATGACGCAGACACCACCGCGGCGATCTACGGCCAGATCGCCGGTGCCCACTACGGGGCCGCAAGCGTCCCGGAAGAATGGCTGGAACGGCTTACGATGGCGGCGGAGATCGCGTCCATGGCCGACAGGCTCTACGACCAGGGGCGGCCCGGCTAGGGCCAACCGGCGGTCAATCGCCCAGTTGGGAGAGGACCTCCTGCAGCCGGCGTTCCCTCTCCTGCAGGGACCCGAGGCGCTCCCGCTCCCGCTCCACCACCTCCTCGGGGGCCCTGCCGCTGAATTTAGGGTTGCTCAGGAGCCCGCTGACCCGTCCCAGGTTCGACCTGCACTCCTCCAGCTCCTTACCCAGCCTGGTCCTCTCGGCGGACACGTCCACCACACCGGCCAGGGGCAGCCGGACCACCAGCGGGTCCACCACCAGGGTCATGGAGTGGCCCGCGGGCCCCTCGGCCGCTGCGTCCACGATGCGGAGGGGCTCCACCCGCGCCAGGGTCCGGATGGCGGGCGACTCCTGGACCACCACGTCTTGCAGGCCGTTGGCCTCCACGGCGGCCTCCAGGAACTGGGCCGCCGGTATCCGGAGCTGGGCACGGGCATTGCGTATGGCCCGGACCATCTGGACCAGGGCCCGCATCTCGCGCTCCGCCTGGAGGTCCACCTGGCCCGGGTCCGCCGTAGGGTAGGCCGCGACCATGATGGACGCGGGAGGGTCGCCCTCCGCGGGCAGCCGCCGGAGGAGGGCCTGCCACAGCTCCTCGGTGATGAAGGGCATGAACGGATGGAGCAGGCGGAGGGTGCGCTCCAGCACGTGGGCCAGGACCCTCAGGGGCGTCCCGTCCCCATCGCGCAGCCTGACCTTGGCCATCTCAATGTACCAGTCGCAGAACTCCCCCCACAGGAACTCGTACATTACCCTCTGGGCCTCGCCCAGCTCGTAGGTCTTCAGGTAGTCTCCCACGGAGGCGATGGTCACGTTCAGCCGGTGTAGGACCCAGCGGTCCTGCCGGTGGTCCACGCCGCGCGGGTCGTACCACCCCTCCAGGGACTGGGCATCCGCTCCGTCCAGGCTCGTCATCACGAACCGGGCGGCGTTCCACAGCTTGTTGGCAAAATTGCGGCCGGCCTCCAGCTTCGACTCGCCCACCCGCAGGTCGTTCCCGGGGGCCGTCCCAGTAGTCAACGCGAAGCGCATGGCGTCGGTCCCGAACTCGTCGATGAGCTCCAGCGGGTCGAGGACGTTGCCCTTGGTCTTGCTCATCTTGACGCCCTGGGTGTCCCTGATGAGCCCGTGCAGGAACACCGTATGGAAGGGCTCCCGGCCCGTGTTGGCCAGCCCCAGCATTATCATTCGGGCTACCCAGAAGAACAGGATGTCGTAGCCCGTCTCCATGACGAAGGAGTCGTGGCCGCCGTCCTCCGGGCGGAACCCTTCTCCGGGATAGAACCGGGCCATGTCGTCGGTGTCCCCGGGCCAGCCGAGGGTGGAGTGGGGCCACAGCCCAGAGCTGAACCAGGTGTCCAGAACGTCGGGGTCCTGCTCCAGGTTCGCGGAACCGCACTCGGCGCAGGCCTCGGGGTCCTCCACGCGGACTGTAAGCGCCCTGCAGTCGCCGCAATACCACACCGGGATGCGGTGCCCCCACCAGAGCTGGCGGCTGATGCACCAGTCCCGTATGTTCTCCAGCCAGTTCAGGTAGACGCGGGTGAAACGGTCCGGCACGACCCGTACCCGGCCCTCGTCCACCGCGGCGTAGGCCCGCCCGGCTATGGAGCCCGCGTCGTCGTGCTTGCCCACGTCCATGAACCACTGGGTGCTGACCAGGGGCTCCACAACCGTCTTGCACCGCTGGCAGTGGCCCACCGAGTGGGTGTACTCCTCGGTCCGATCCAAGAGCCCCTCGGATTCGAGCTGGGCGACCACGGCATCCCGCGCCTCGAACCGCTCGACGCCCTGGTAGGGGCCCGCCTCAGCGGTCATGCTGCCGTCCTGGCCGACGACGGTTATCACCGCCAAGCCATGGCGCCGGCCGATGTCGAAGTCCACCGGGTCGTGCCCGGGGGTGACCTTCAGGGCGCCCGTGCCGAACTCGGGGTCTATCGCCCCGTCGGGGACGATGGGGACCGGCCTGCCCATGATGGGCAGCGTCACGTCCTTCCCGATCAGCTCCCCGTACCGGGGGTCTTCCGGGTGTACGGCCACTCCCGTGTCGCCCAGCATGGTCTCCGGGCGGGTGGTCGCGACCACCACGTGTCCGCCACCCGAGACCAGAGGGTATCTTATGTAGTACAGGCGTCCCTCTCGCTCCTCGTGCTCCACCTCCAGGTCCGATAGGGCCGTGGAGCACCGGGGGCACCAGTTGATGATCCTCTCTCCCCGGTAGATGAGGCCCCTGTCGTACAGGTCCACGAAGGTGGTGCGGACGGCCCGGCTGGGCCCCGGGTCCAGGGTAAACCGCAGGCGCGACCAGTCGCAGGAGGCCCCCAGGCGCTTGTGCTGCTCGTCTATGGTGTTGCCGTACTCACGGACCCACTCCCAGACCCGCTCCACAAACCTCTCCCTGCCCATCTCCTGGCGGCTGGTGCCCTCCCGGGCGAGCTGCTGCTCCACCACCCACTGGGTGGCGATGCCAGCGTGGTCCTTGCCGGGCAGCCATAGGGTCGCGTCGCCCATCATGCGGTGCCACCGGCAGAGCACGTCCTCCACGGCCGCCGTCAAGGCGTGGCCAAGGTGGAGCTGGCCGGTCACGTTGGGCGGGGGCATGATGACCACGAAGGGCCTCTTGTCCGGGTCGGAGGAGGGAGTAAAGTAGCCTTGCTCCAGCCAGGTGTCGTAGACCCGGCCCTCGACCTCCGCCGGATTGTACGCTTTGGGTATCTCCGTCATGGCTCCCCGCTCTGTGGTCTAGAAGTTCCCCAATGGGTTCCGGTCATTCTAGTCCGCCTCAGTCATCCAGGGCAACCACCATGAACACCCGCACCTCCGACCCCACGACCCGGGTGGTGTGACCTCTCCCCGTGAGGTCCTCCACCAGGAGGACCGTGCCGGGCCCGAAGCGGCGTGTCTTGCCGTCCTCGGGGGTCACCTCGATCTCGCCGGACAGGGTCACCGTGTACTGCCGTCGAGGCGGGGTATGAAAGTCCTGGAAGTGGCCCGGGGGCGACCTGCGGAAGGCCACCTCCGTGGCGCGGCTGAAGGGAGTCGCCTCCAGCGCGCCCTCGGGGTCCGCCGACGCCCCGAAAGGCGGCTCGATGTCCTCGACGTGGGACAGACCATCCTCACCCACGTATATCCTCGCAAAGGTGGCCATCGCTCCTCCTACGGGTAGGGGCGCATGGTCATGCGCCCCTACGTTCCAGACTCACTTGTACGCGGCGGGGTTCCCCAGTCCGGGGCGGTCAGGCCAACGGCACAGCCACCGACAGCCGGGTCTCGCTGCCCACGATGCGTGTGGTGTGCCCCTTCCCCGTCAGGTCCTCGGCCAGCATCACGTCTCCCGGGCCGAGCACCTTCGAGGTGCCGTCCCCCAGGCCGATCTCCACGTAGCCCGCCAGAGTGATGACGTACTGCCGCCTGGGGGCCACGTGAAAGTCGATGAACTCCCCCGGCTCGGACTGCCGGAAGGTGATGCCGGTGGCCGCCTGCATCGGTGAGGCCTCCAGCGGGCCCGTGGGGGGCCGCAGCTCCTCGAAGTGGGACTGGCCGTCGTCCCCGGAGTACAGTCTCCACATCATCGTTCGGCTCCTTTGGAACACCCTAGCAGGCCGGGCGGTTCAGCACGTCCTGGTCGATCTTGCGGGGGATGAGCCGGCCGCCGCCACCGGCGCCGTGGAACTGGCCGTTCTCCACCACCACCTTGCCCCGCAGGATGGTGGTGACGGGCCAGCCGATGATCTCCCTGCCCTCCCAGACGCTGTAGTCGCCGATGTGGAAGTCGTTCATGGACAGGGTCTTGCGGATGCTGGGGTCGATGAGCACGATGTCGGCGTCGCTGCCGGGGGCCAGGGCCCCCTTGCGCGGGTAGTAGCCCATTATCTTGGCGGCGTTGGCCGAGGTCACGTCCACGAACCTTTGCAGGGACATGCCCTGCTTGCTGACGCCCTCGCTGAAGGTGATGCCGACGCGGGCCTCAGCGCCGTTGTGCCCGCCGGTGACGTCCAGCACCGACCGGCCCTGGGTCTTCACCGCGTAGCTGGTGCAGTACTCGTCAGTGGCCATGCTGTTGATGCCACCCTTGATGAGCCCCTCCCACAGGGACTTCCGGTCCTCCTCGGACTTCAGCGACGGGTAGGTATGGTACTTCATCCCGTCTTCTTCCTTGTAGTTGTCCGAGTTGAAGCAGGCGTAGTTGTGCAAGGTCTCGCCGTAGATGGGCATGCCCTTACCCCGGGCCTCCTGTATGGCGTTGACCCCTTCTTTGGCGCTGACGTGGACGAAGTAGGTGGCGGCGCCCGTCCACTCGGCCACCCGCAGCACCCGCCGGAAAGACAGGTCCTCGGACATGTTGTTGTGGACGACGTGCATGTTGTGCCACTCGGTGTTCTCTTCACGGATCAGCTTGTTGTACATGTACTGGACGATATCGTCGTCCTCGGCGTGGACGAACATGAGGCCCCCTCGGGTCACCGCCTCCTCCATCACCCCCGTCAGGTGGCCCATGCCCACCAGACGGCGCTCGTCCACCGGGATGCCCGCCACCGGGCGTATGTTGGTGGTGAATATCTTGAAGGTGGGGAAGCCATCCACGACGGCGTCGTTCATCTGGGCGATGATCTCGGGCGGGATCTCCCCCAGCAACATGACGTGGTGGGAGTAGTCGCAGTAGGAGTGGCCCTTCCAGGTATCCGTCCTCTCCTGGATGGCCGCCGGGATGTCCACGCCGGGGCCCTGGATGGCGAAGTCGGTTATGGTCGTGGTCCCGCCGAAGAGGGCCGACCGGCTTACCTCCTCCGGCGGCGCCGTCAGCAGGTTAGTTCCCGCCACCGGGGCGGACACATGGGCATGGGGCTCGATTCCGCCCGGCACCACGATCATGCCCGAGGCGTCGAGAACCCTCCCAACCTCGGCGGGGATAGAGCCCGGGGAGGCCACCGCCGCGATCTTCTCACCCTCGACGGCCACGTCCCAATCCCCGACGCCCCACGGAGTCACCACCTGGCCTCCTCTGACGATCAGGTCTATCATTCTCCGCCTCCTTACCTAATGCTCCCGTGACCTAATGCTCCCGTGCTCGCTAGGGTGCTCCCGTGTTCGCTAGGGAGTATAGCACAGCACCTACGGGCCTGCACCGGGCTTCCGTATTGGGCGCCCCGCCCGCGCTCCTATTGTTGCCCTTTTCCACGGCCCGGCGTAGAATACCGGCAACGGCGGGTCACACGTTCCTGGGCGTCGTTCCCGGGCCGCTAGCCCTGCCGGCCCAACCCTGTCGGCCCAACTAAGGAGGTACGCATGGGAGCGGTGAGTTCTCCACTGGAGGGGATAAGGGTCCTGGACCTGGGACGGCATCAGGCCGGGCCCCGGTGCGCACAGGTCCTGGCAAGGCTGGGCGCCGAGGTGATCAAGATCGAGCGCCTGGAAGGCGAGGAGACCCGCACCCACGGACCCTGGGCCAACGGCCAGAGCGCCTACTTCGTCCAGTACAACAGCGGCAAGAAGAGCATCGCCATGGACCTGAGGAAGGACAAGGCGAAGGGCATCCTGAGGGACCTGGTAAAGGTATCCGACGTCTTCCTGCAGAACTTCAGGCCGGGCACCATCGCCAAGATGGGCTTCGGCTACGACGTCCTCTACGAGCTCAACCCCCGCATAATAATGGTCAACGTCTCGGCCTACGGCCAGTTCGGCCCCTACAAGGAGCGAATAGGATATGACCCCATAGGCCAGGCCATGTCCGGGATCATGATGATAACCGGAGAGGAGGGAATGCCTCCCATCCGCGCCGGCGTCCCCATCATCGACCGCACCACCGCGCTGCACGCCGCCATCGGCACCCTGGCGGCCCTGCGGGAGCGGGAGATATCCGGCGAGGGCCAGACCATCGACGTATGCCTGGCGGACACGGGGTACAGCTACACCGAGATACCCATCACGGCGTACACCGGCGGAGGGGAGCTGCCCAGGCGCGGAGAGTCGGCGGCCCCGCCCAGCGGGGCGTACCCGTGCAAGGACGGATGGGTCCTCATCTCTGCCGGCGACCAGCACCAGTGGCCCAGGGTGTGCCGGGCGCTGGGCAGACCCGAGTGGATCGAGGACGACAGGTTCACCGAGCGGCACAACAGGTCCAAGAACGGCGACGCGGTGGACGCGGCGGTCCGGGAGGTCCTGGCGGACATGACCATGCGGGAGGGCATCGAGCACTTCACCGCCCACGACGTTACGGCGGCGCCGGTAAACACCATCGCCCAGGCCGCCGAGGACCCCCACGCCTGGGAACGCGGGGCCCTGGTCGAGGTGCCCGACCCCATCGCCGGGAAGATCAACGTCTCCGGAGACTTCTGGCACTTCAGCAGGACCCCGGCGGTGGTCGGCCCCACCCCCATGCCGGGCGAGCACACCGACGAGCTGCTGACCGGCCTTCTGGACTACACGCCGGAGCAGCTGGACGAGCTGCGGGCCGAGCAGGTCCTGCGATAGGGTCCGGGGGGCGCTCCAGCAACACCATACAAGAGGGGGAAGAGGCCCATGGCAACACCGGACGGCATACTATCGGAGCTGATCAGGCAAACTCGAAACGGCGAGATCACCTGGAAGGACGTGACCATCTCCGTTGTAGCTGGGGTGGACAACTACACGTTCACGATTAACAAGAACCCCGCCAAAGACTCTGCCCATCGCTCGGTGAACGTCAGCATAGCCAGCGACAACGACAGGACCAAGAGGGAGATAAGCATCCGCCCGTCTCCGGCGGTCGACGAGCTGTACGACCTCGTGCTGGAACGATTGAAGCATGCCTCCCAGAAGAGCGAAGAGGTGATGCTGCAGGATGTCCTGGACGGCCTCCGCCAGCGGAAGTAGTCTACACAGTGATCCGTAGCTGCATCCCTAGGGCACGGGTGATTCGCATCACCGTAGCGAAGGATGGGTTGCCGTCTTCAGACAAGGCCTTGTAGAGACCCTTCCGAGTCATGCCAACATCGAGGGCCAGGCGTCTCATGTTGTTGGCACGCGCGATATCGCTCAGGGCCGCGCGAATCAGGCTGCCCTCGCCCGGGTCCTCCTCTGCTGCCGCTTCAAGATAGAGACAGGCGTCTTCTTTGGTGCGCAGGCGGTCCGTCACATCCCACTTGGTAAACGTCTCAGCCATGATCTACCTCTCCCTTACCAGCGATTCCATCTCGACCCTCCTCAAACGAGCATCGATCCTGGCGACCGCTCGGCGGTCACGCAATCCCTCAATCCATCGCTTGAAGGTTCCGCTTTCGACTATTTCTATCATGCCGCGTTGTATACCATAGTACCCACTTCTTCAATAGGCAGGTTCATTCAGATGGACGACGGCCCGGAATGAATGCCGCATGTCTATCCCGAGGCGCGGGCCGCGATATGCTCCAGGGCGGCCTTGGCCAGGAAGCCCGACCGTGTCTCGCCGTCCCGCTTGGCCTGCTTGTCAATGGTGGCAAGCACCCGGGATGGCACGGTGATGTTGACCCGCACCGTCTTGTCGCCGGGAATGTCGGCCAAGTCCACGTCTACGAAGCCCCAGATGCCGCCGCCGTAGTCGGCATTGGAGAAGTGCATCTCGATGGGTTTCGTCTGGGGAAGCGGGTCCCCGCCGACCAGCATCCCCTCGAGGTGAAGCAGTATGGCCTCCTGGACGGCCAGGAAGGCATCATCCAGAGTATCACCGCCGGAGAAACAGCCGGGCAGGTCGGGAACCGTAACGCCGTAGCTGCTTCCCTCGTCTTTGTGGACCACAATCGGAAATCGCATCAGCGTCCCCTCCAATCCCATCCGGCTTGCCGGAAGATACTTCGAAGCGTACCCAGAGGGATGTCCCTTGCCGGATGCATCACGGTTACCCGTCCTGACCTTTCGAGATGGACGAAATGGCGGTGGCTACCCTGCACACGGTCGAGCACCCAGCCATCCCGAAGTAGTCTCCGTATCACCTCTCGGCTGTCCATGTGTATAGAAGACACACTACAGGGAAGAATGTCAAGGCTGCCCGTTGGGTCACACCGGGCCCGTTCGCAAACCGCCGCTACCACAGACCGATAGCCCCAAACGACACTATGGAGGTGAAACCGTGTACGACCTTGTGCTGAAGGGCGGGACGCTGGTCGACCCGTCGCAGGACCTGCGGGGCCGGCAGGACGTGGCCATCAACGACGGGAAGATAGCCGCCATACAGGCCGGCATCCCCGACGAAGACGCCGCCCGGGTCATCGACGTGTCGGGCAAGCTCGTGGCCCCCGGCCTGATAGACCTGCACACCCACGTCCTCGACTCCTTCACCCGCATCGGGGTGCAGGCCGACCTCGGAGGCGTCTACGCCGGCGTCACCACCATGGTGGACGCGGGAAGCGCCGGCTGCGCGACCTTCGCCGCCATGCCGCAGCACATCATCCCCAACTGCCATACCGAGATCATCCCGCTGATGCACATCTGCCAGACGGGCCTGGCCACCACGCCGGACATCATCGCCGAGAGCGCCATCGACTTCGAGGGCACCCTCAAGGCCGTGGAGCAGCACCGGGGGCTGGTACGCGGCATCAAGTGCCGCATGGTCTCGCCCGCCCTGGAGATATTCGGCATGGAGATGCCCAGGCTGGCCAAGCGGGCGGCCAAGGAGAGCGGCCTGAAGCTCATGGCCCACATCGGCGACCCCGAGGAACGCTACGACCCCAACGTCATACGGCAGCTCCTCCCCATCATGGAGGAGGGGGACATCATCACCCACTTCTTCACGACCCTGCCCGGCGGCGTCCTGGACGCCAACGGCAAGCTGGTCCCCGAGGCCAAGGAAGCCGCCGACCGGGGCGTATGGCTGGACACGGCCCACGGACGCCAGAACTTCGGCTTCGACCAGGGCCGCCGCATCATAGACCAGGGGCTGCTCCCCCACTGCATCAGCACTGACCTGACGGCGCCGGGCAGGCTGGACCCGGTCCACGGCCTGGTGGAGATCATGACACGCTTCCTGGGCCTGGGCTTCACCGTGGAGCAGGTCGTGACCATGTGCACCGCCAACCCCGCCAAGGCCATCGGCGAGGACCATCGCCTGGGCAGCCTGGCCGTGGGACGCCAGGCCGACGTATCGGTGCTGGAGCTGAGGGAAGGCGACTGGGTGGTGTACGACGTGCCCGGCGAGACGCTGAGGGTGGACAAGGCCTTCCTCCCCTTCGTGACCGTGAAACGGGGCCAGGTGTTCGCCCCCGAATTTGGCCCGCGTCCCTGGGGCTGGGAGCCCGACCGGGCCTAGCGGCGTTTCAGCCCCGCCAGCAGACGCCGCAGCCTCCCCCGGAACGAACGCCGGCGCACGAGGTTCCCGGCCACGAACTGCGCCACCTCCGGCCGCCCGGCCACGATGGGGCGGCTCCATCCCCGCAGGGCCTTCAGGCTGGGACGCCCGCCGTCCCAGGATGGGCCGAGGGTCTCCAGGGGCCGCCACGGCCCTCCACGCTCCGGCCCCACCAACACGGACCCTCCCGACTCCGCCGCCACCAGGACGCCCGCCGCCACGTCCCACAGCTTCGGGGCTCCCAGGAGCACGTACTGGAACACACCGGTGGCGGCCATGCCCAGCTCGTAGGCGATGCTGCCCGTCACCCTCGGCTCGCCCAGCTTGCCCCTCAGCGGGCGTCGCACCCGAAAGGCGCCCCCGAAGGACCCGGGCAGGCCCGTTAGACGGTTGGGGCGCGGCCCGTCCTGGGGGGATGGGGCGATGGGTGCGTCTCCGTCCCACGTCCCGCCTCCCCTCCTTGCGTGGATAACACGGCCCGAGGCCTCCCCGGGCCAGGGCAGGAACAGCGCCGCGGCCGCGGGCTGGCCACGGTGCAGCACGCCCACGGAGACCGCGTACACCGGGAGCCCGTTCAGGAAGTTGGTGGTGCCGTCCAGCGGGTCGAGGACCCACAGGAAGTCCGAAGATACAGCCTCTTCCCTCTCGGCGTCCTCCTCCCCCAGCACCTCATGGTCGGGGAACCGGGCCAGGATCCTATCCCTCAGGTACTCCTGGGACTCCTTGTCAGCCTGGGTGACGGGGTCCCGCTCCTTCTTCTCATCCTTGTAGTCCACCTGAATGGAGCCGCCGAAGTAGCCCCGGAGCAGCTCGCCCGCGCCCCTGGCGGCGTCTGCCGCCAGGGATTCCAGCTCCCGGGCCAGGGTTTCGTCCACCGGGGTTTCGTCCAGAGTACGAGCCAGCGTCGTCCTCCCCGACGGCGTTCGGCGGCGCCAAGTCTCCCGATTATAGCAGCAGGCCCGAGTCGGTTGTCAGCACACCCACCGTGTCATATAATCCTCCCGCGCCGGAGCCGGCCTTTCGACGGTCCGCGCAACGCCAAACCTTGCCGCGTGGGAGGTCCTCGATGCCAAAGGAGAAACAGGCCTATGAGCTGACCCTGGAGGTAGACCAGATGAATTTCCTGCGCTCGGCCGCCGAGAAGTACGGCATAGCCGATGAGAACAAGGCCGTGCGCGTGGTCATGGACTACGTTATGTCCGACCGAGAAATCCAGGACAGCATCTTCAACGAGATACGATGCCTCCGGTGCGGATGACCTCCCCACTATCCCGGGACGTCGCCGGCGGCGAGGCCGTCCGCCGCTCCTGGCTCCTGGTGCCCCTTTCCGACAGGGCCGCGATAGACGACGCCTGGACCCGGGGGGCGGACGTGGTCTTGCTCGACCTGGCGGAGATGGTGGCTGAGGTGGACAAGCCCGCGGCCAGGGACGGGGCCAGGCAGGCCGTGGAGTCAGTCTCCAAGGGCGGCGCGGAGGTGTTCCTCCTCGCCGACCGGGAGCTGGTCTACGCCGACCTCGAGGCCTCGGTGTGCCACGGGCTGGCCGGCGTCGTCCTCCGGCTGGAGTCGGCTGATGAGGCCGCGGAGGTTGACCGCCTCCTGTCGCAGATGGAAGAGCAGCGGGGCCTGTTGCCCGGCACCCTGCAGATGGTGGCCGCGCTGGAGACGGCCGTGGGCAACTTCAACGCCATGGAGATCGCCAGGGCCAGCCCGAGGGTATGGGGCTTGACCCTGGGCCGCGCCGACCTGGAGATGGACCTGCGTCCGGAGCCCTCGGGAGAGCTCCACATGATGCCCTACCTGATGCAGCGCCTCATCGCCGCTGCCAACGCCGCCGGCGTCGTGCCGCTGGGCGCCTGGTGGAGGGCCCCGGCCCGGGGACTCGCCGCGAGTCCGGAGGATACCCTGGAGGCCGCCCGGCGGGGAAGGGCCATCGGCTTCCGGGGCTCCACATGCCTGCGGAGCGACCAGGTGGAGGCGCTCAACCTGGGGTACGCTCCGGACCCAGAGGAAGTCGCCCAGGCCGAGGCAGTGATACGGGCCTGGGAGCAGGCGGAGCGTGACGGCAGGGCCCTGGCCCGCCTGGGCCCGCGGACCGTGGACCTGGCCACGGCAAGGGCCGCCCGGGGGCTGATCGCCCGGTCCCGGGCCTGCATCGCCAGGGACGACACCAAGGCCCGGGCCGTCGAGCTGGCCAGGGAGGACGCGGAGGAGGGCAGGGACCCATGACCAGTAGAGCCGTCCGCCGGTCCGGATTGACTATGCCGGTGAACACCCCGCGATTCGTGGACCGGGCCTGGACCAGGGGCTGCGACTACATAAACCTGGACCTGGAAGACTCGGTCCCCGAATGGCGAAAGCCTCACGCCAGGACCCTGGTGAAGGAGGCCATCGGCAAGGTCTCCAAAGGCGGGGCCGAGGCGTTCACCCGGATCAACCACGACTACGTCCAAGCGGACCTCGAGGCCATCGTCTGGCCGGGCCTGGCCCGTGTCAACTACCCCAAAGCCGAAACCGCCGACGAGATCCGGAAGCTGGACCGGATCATTACCCGCCTGGAGAGGGAGCGGGGCATCAGGCCCGGCACCGTGCAGATAGGGGCCAACATCGAGACGGCGACGGGCGTGGTCAACGGGTACGAGATGGCCGCCGCCAGCCCCCGCATCGTAGACCTGGGCGGAGGGACAGGCTACGACATGTCCCGAGACCTGGGCATCGAGATGTTCGTGGGGTTCGACCAGTTCGTGTACAGCAAGGGGGAGTTGGAGCTAGCCGCCCGGGTCCTGGGCCTGGAGCCGACGAACATGCCCTTCGTCGCCAACACAACGGGCAGCGTCAGCGACCCCGATCGCGCCTTCCAGGAAGCGGATACCGCCAGGAAGTGCGGCCTCCGCCACGGCAGCGGCCTCCATCCCAACGTGGTGGAGCCCCAGATACGCGGCCTGACCCCGCCTGCCGACGAGGTGGAGGACGCCCGCGGCGTGCTGGAGGCCTACCGGCGGCTGGTCTCCCGGGGCAAGACCTGGGAGGAGGTGAACGGGAGGGTGGTCGACAAGTACGAGGCGCGGAAGGCCCAAGAGCTCATGGAGTGGGCCGAGGCCTGCGCCGAGCGGGACCGGGAGAAGGCCGAGGCCGTCTCACGCACCAAGGCCGCGGAAGAGCGCGGGGAGTCCGCCTGATGCCGCGCCCGGAACATACCCTGGATTTCGTCCGCCGCTCCAACCTGGTCGTGCCCCTGACCGACAGAGAGGCCCTGGCGTCCCTGGAATCGTCCAAGGGCGCCTGGAAGAGTCACCCCGACGCGGTGACCCTGGACCTGGAGGACGGTGTCCCCGATTCCCGGAAGGCAGAGGCCCGGGCCGCAGCTCGCGAGGCCATTCCCAGGGCGGCATCAGGCGCCTCGGAGGTGTTCCTGCGTGTAAACCCACCCTTCCTCCACGCGGACCTGGAGGCGGGCATATGGGAGGGCGTCTCGGGCATCGTGCTGCCCAGGGTCGAGACTGCCTGCGACGTAGCGGCAGCCGCCCAGCTCCTGCTGGAGATGGAGAGACTCCGGGGGATCAGGGAAGGCTCCCTGGAGATCATAGCGCTCCTGGGGTCGGCCCTGGGCGTCTGGAACGTTCGGGAGATCGTCGGCGCGGACCCGAGGTTGACCCAGGTCGGGCTGGCAGAGACGGACTTCTGCGCAGACATAGGCGTTTGGCCCTCGACCATGCACGACCCTTTGGAGTTCGCCTCGGGCCGGCTGATCATAGAAGCCACCCACGCCGGAGTCCAGCCGGTGGGCATCGCCCGCCCTCTGGCCCTCACGGCGACGGACCCCGGCCGGGATGATGTCTTCCAGATGGCGACGGACGGGAGGAACATGGGGTTCAAGGGTGTCCTGTGCCGCGACGCATCGTGGGTAGAGCCGGTCAACGCGGCCATGACCCCCGCCCCGGAGCTTGTGGAGTACTATACCCAGGTCAGGGAGGTGTTCGCCCAGGCCGTCGCGGCAGGCACGGCGGCGGTGCCTTTCGCCGGCCGGATGATCGACGTGCCCGTGGACGAGTGGGCCAAGGACGTGCTGCGCAGGTCCGCCGCCTGCCGGGCCAGGGACGACGAGAAGCGGCGGGCCCTGGAAGAGTAAAGCCTGCCCCCCGGCCTTTGCCCCTGCCCGTCCAAGACGCTATAATCGGCCCAACCGCCGCTGCGGTCGAACTCCCCCCACTCCCCCCACTCCAAGGAGGCCCGGTAATGACGGCGAGCGAAACCGTGACCCTGTTGGACCCATCCGCTGAGGACGTGCCAGAGGAGCACGCCCTGGCGGCCCGGCTGGCCTCGCTCCAGGGGACCACCATCGGGCTGGTGGACAACACCAAGCACAACTCCGACGTGTTCCTGGAAAACATGGAAGCCCTCCTGAGAGACCGGTACGGCGTGTCCCAGGTCGTGTACCGCCGCAAGGCCAACGCCAATACCCCAGCGCCGCCCGACCTCATCGACCAGGTCGCCGCCCCGTGCGACGCGGTGATCCACGCGGTGGCCGATTGAGGGTCCTGCACGTCGTGGGGTCTCCACGACGGAATCGAGACCGAGAAGAGGGGCGTTCCCGCCGTAACGGTGATCACAAACGCCTTCACCCGCCTGGCCCGGCTCAGGGGTGAGACCCTGGGGATGCCGGCCCATCCCGTGGTGGTGATTGGCCACCCCATAGCCAGCAAGAAACCGGACGACATCGCGGAGATGGCCCTGGGGGCCCTGCCCGACATCGTCCGGTCCCTCACCGGCGGGACCTCCTCCTGATGCCATCCAACCCACAGCTAAGGTCTCGGCGGCTCCAGGTATCGGCCTCACCGGAAGCCATAAACGACCTGTACTACCAGCGCGGCTGGACCGACGGCCTGCCCATCGTGCCCCCCTCCGAGGACCGCGTCGTCGAGATGCTCCGAAGCTGCGATCTGGACCCGTCGGAAGTCCTGGGGCGCTTCCCCCCCGGCGACGGCACAGCCACCGTCGAGAAGGTCGCCATCAACGCCGTCATGGCGGGGTGCGATCCCAGCTACTTCCCGGTGGTCCTGGCTGCCGTGCAGGGTGTCTGCACCGAGGGGTTCAACGTTGGCGGCATCCAGTCCACCACCGGAGGGGCAGCCCCGCTGGTGATCGTCAACGGCCCGGCGGCCACCCGGCTGCAGGTCAACGCCGACACCGGGGTCTTCGGCCACGGCTACCGGGCCAACGCCACTATAGGCAGGGCCCTCCGCCTCGTCATGCGCAACATAGGAGGCGCCATACCAGGAGTGACGGACAAGTCGACCCTGGGGCACCCCGGCAAGTACACCATGTGCATCGCCGAGAACGAGGGCCGCAGCCCCTGGGACTCCCTGCACGTGGAGCGGGGCTGCCCCGCGGGGACCAGCGCCGTCACCGTCGTGGGCGTCACTGGCTTCCACCAGATCAGCGACATGACCGTCACGTCGGGCCGGGACGTCCTCGACACCATCTGCAGCTCGCTGGTCAGCCCCGGCAACATGGGCCACTACGTCATCGGCCGCGAGACCCACATGCTCCTGGTCATCGGGCCCGAGCACGCCCAGGAAATGCACGAGGACGGGTTCGACAAGGACGACGTCAAGGCCTACGTGATGGAGAACGCCCGGATGCCAGTCGGCCGCCTCCGGGGTCGGGGTTACTGGTCCAGCCGCACTTGGCCCACGTGGGTCAACGAGCACGACGACGGCTTCATGGTCCCGCCCGTGTCCTCGCCCCGGAACATACTCATAGTCGTTGCGGGCGGCGACGGGAGGAACTCGGCGTGGCTCCCCACCTGGTCCACCACGCGAGCCGCTACCGTCCCGATATCGGACTGAACCGGGTCCACGGCACTACCGAGCATCCCTCCCGCCGATGGCGGCCTTGTCATCAGGCAAGCAAGCTATGGTATCCTACCTACCGGATGGGCTGCTCCCGCACTTGTTCCGCAGGCTCTAGATACTGCCAGGAGTTGTTTCCGGCATGCGCTTCTTGATAGACAGGTGGCGGCGTATCGGCGCCCGGCTGTACCTGGCCCTGGGATTCGCGGTGGTGCTGACCTTGGTGTCGGCTGCGGTGGGTGTCTACTACTTCGAGCAGAGCGGCGACGTCAACTACGAAGTGCAGTCGGAGACCGTACCAGCCCTGGAGGGGTCCTGGACCGCCGCCCGGGAGGCGGAGCGTCTACGTAGTCTGGGCCTGGAGGTGGTGGCCGAATCCGAGTCCGGGTTCCAGGGCCTGGAAGCGGACGCCGTCGCCAACTCCCTGCAACGGTTGGAGACCGCTCTGGGCGAGGTGACCGTAGTCCCGGCCCTGACGTCCAACGCCCAGGCCGTCAACGACGCGGCGTACGACCTGGCCGGGATCATCGACAACCTTGCGGCGAACCGGAGCGACCTGCTGAGCGCCAACGAGTCCGCCGCCGGCTATCGCTTGCGCCTGGCGACGACCTCCTCCGACGTCGGCGAGTCCGAGGCGGCCATGGCCGTGTTGAGGCAGGCGCTGCAAGCGAACGACGAGGCCACCCTCCGGGCCCTGTGGGACGAGTTCACCAAGCTCAACGCAGCCGGCATCGACCCCGCCGTGGCAGCCCTGGGAGAGGGCGAGGGAGCGTTCTACGTCCGCGGACTGCAGCTTGCGTTGGAAGCGACCGTCAGGGACCTGGCGGCCTCCTTCGACGTGTCCAGCGCGGCCCTGGATGAGTCGGTATCGGGCTTGCTCGCGGCCTCCCAAGCCCACTCTTCGGATACGCTGGGCCTGGCCGTCAGCAGCTTCGACGAGGGACGGACCCTCCTGACGGGCATCAGCGTGATCAGCGTGATCGTGGCTACCCTGGCGGCCTGGCTGTGGGTCGGCAACGGTATGGTGCGGCGGCTTTCGCGAATGTCCGACCGCATGCGGGGCATGGCGGACGGAGACCTGGAGACACCGGTGCCGGAAGTGGGGACCGACGAGATCGGAGAGCTGGCCGGCGCCCTTGAGGTCTTCCGGCAACAGGCCTTGGAAGTCCAGCGTCTAAACCTCGTCGAGCAGCTCAACGAGGAGCTGCGACAGACCAACGAGGAGCTGCAGCAGTTGCAGGCCCGCCTCGTGGCCCAGGAGAAGCTGGCCGCCCTGGGCGAGCTGGTGTCCGGCGTGGCCCACGAGATCAGCAACCCCCTCAACTTCGTCAACAACTTCTCCGAAGGCTCCATCGACCTGTACAGGGAGCTTACTGAGATGCTGGAGAACTACCGGGACAGGATGTCGGAAGACGATTCGGCCCTGCTGGACGAGATCAGCCAGGAGCTGACCGACAGCCTGAATCGCGTGCTCGCCAACGGGGGGCGGGCGCTGGCCATCGTGGAGCGCATGCGCAGCTTCGGCGTGGTGGGTGGCGACCTGGTGATGACCGACCTGAACTCCGAGCTCCGAAACGCCGTTCAGGCGGGATTCGAGGCCCTCAACGAAGAGTGGCAGGACCTCGCCGTGAGACCGGTGTTCGACCTGGACTCATCATTGGGCGAGGTGCTGCTTGTGCAGCACGATTTCGGGGAAGCGGTCCTGAGCCTGGTGTCCAATGCCTGCCATGCCATGCGGCAGAAGCGGGAAGCCGAGGGCGACGCCTACGAGCCGGTCCTGTCCGTTTCGACCCGCCTGGTCGACGACACCGCCGAGATACGGGTCCGGGATAATGGTCCCGGGATCGCCGATGACGTCATTGGCCACATATTCAACCCCTTCTTCTCCACCCGGGACGGCGCGGTGGGGGCCGGACTGGGCCTGCCCATCGCCGCCGACGTGGCCCGGCGGATGGGGGGCGACCTTTCAGTTGACACTGTGTACGGGGAGTACGCCGAGTTCACCATGACGCTGCCGGCTACGGCGCCCACGGCCCCGGTGCCGGAGCTTCAGGAAGTCGACTGACCGACGGGCCGGACCCACACCGTCCCCGGAACAGGCCTGGGCCTCAACGGCGCCGTAGTATCAGATAGCCGAAGACGCTGAGCGCAAGGGTGCTGGTGATGCCCTGGATGACGATCAGCGTGGTGCGTCTTCGTGGAGTGGACGCGGCCCCGCCCAGGGTGTTGCGGATGCGGGGTATGGCGTCGCCGATGACGGGAAACCGCGGAGAACGGGCCAAGCCGCTGTCATCACGATGGCCTGGGCGCCATTGCTCCGCCAGTTGACAGGCCGGCATCAAGCCGGGGGCCGCTACATATGCGGTTGTATCGAGGCTGCCACCGACAGCTCGATGTCCCGGATCGCCTGGGACATCGCCTGACCGATCAGGTCCAGCCTGCGCACCTGCTCTATGCGTGGGGCGGCCCTGTCCCGCTCCTGCCTGGACAGCAGTCCGTTGAAGATGCCGCAGGCGTCGGCAAGGCAGATGATCACCACGTCACGCGGGTCGGGGATGTCGTCGCTGAACAGCACCCCCATGATGCGCAGCTTCACCTCGCGCTCCGCCTCACCCTGGACTGCCGGGTAGCGCCTGGACCGGAACACCCACAGGAACCTGTCGTCCCGGCATTCGAGGATGCCGCTGGCCACCAGTCGGGAGAGTGCCTCCTCGCGGATCTCCTGGGCCCGGTTCGCCGTCCGCTCCACCCAGTAGCGGGCGTTGTGCTTCTCTCCCGCCTCTATCTCCGCCAGCGTGGGGTCCAGCAGGCTGTCGCCCACCGGCGTGGCGTCCACCAGGAGCAGGTTTTCCAGGTCGGTGTCGATTCGGTTCTCCAGCGCCAGGTCCATCAGCACACCACCGGCCAGGGCGTAGTCGAAGGACCAGCTCGGCACGTGGGCGAACCTCCCGTCATCGTCGTTGAGCAGGAGCAGGATAATTTCCTCGGCGAATCTCAGCATGATACTTGCACACTCTCCGTCCCGTGAGGGAATATGAGCCATTATAGCCTACCTGACGACCGCGGCGCTATGCGGCCTTACTCCAATTGCCTGGCGGCCCTCCCCGATGTATCATCTATACTGAGGCCGTGGACAACCGCGTTACGGTTTCCTCAAGGGCACCACAGCTCCCACAATATGGACGCTTCTCGGGGCGTGGCGCAGCGGTAGCGCGCCTGGTTTGGGACCAGGAGGTCGGCAGTTCGAACCTGCCCGCCCCGACCACTGCTAAGAGGGCACCACCGCGGTGACGGTGATCTCCACCAGCATCTCGGGCCTCATCAGCTCCGCCTTGACCGTCGTGCGCGACGGGTAGTCGCTGGGAAAGAACTTGCGGTACTCTTCGTTATAGGCCGAGAAGTAGCCGGCGTCGGTGAGGTACGAGGTGACGGCCACCACGTTGCTCAGCGACGTGCCGGCCTCCTGCAGGATGGTATCGATGGTCTCCAGGCAGCTCCTCACCTGCGCCCTGATGTCCGGGTCGAGCTTGCCCGTTGCCGGGTTGGGACTGGCCGGCGTGCCCGATACGAACACGAAGTCTCCCGCCCGGATGGCCCGGGAGAGAGGGCTGCCCGATTCGGGCAACCCGGGCGGCCTGATTACCTTCTTTTGCACCATGATGCACCCTCCTTTTCCTCGTCGCTAATGCCGCCGGCGCGGCCTCCCGACACTCCTCCAGCTATCCAAGCTGCTCGTAGACCTGCCGGTCCAGGGTGACCTTGGGAGAGCTCATGTAGAGCCGCCGGTTCGACGCCGGACCGACCACGGCCCCGGCCACGCTCAGCAGGGCGTAGGCGTCGTTGGGTTTCATGCCCTTCTCCTCCACCAGCACGTCCAGCATCTCCCTCACGGCCCGGGTCAGGCACTCGGTCAGGTCCCCGTCGTTCTTGTCGTGGCCCAGGATGACGAAGTCGCTCCGCGTCAACGCCCGTGGAGATTTCAGGTTGCGCCCCTTCTCCAGGGTAACGCGGATGTGCACCTCCAGCTGCGCCTCCGCCGCTGTGCCGGCCATGGTGGCCTCGCCCGCGGCCGCGTGCCCGTCGCCCATTACCAGCAGGCCCCCCGGGACCAATACGGGGAGGTGGAGCGTCGTGCCCTCACCGAGGTCGTGCAGGTCTATATCGCCCCCATGGGGCCCGATGCGCCCCGAGGGGTGGAGCACGTAGGTGGGCGTGGTGGCCACCATCCCCATGTCCGGGCTGAGGGGTATCCTGACGCCGCCGGGAAAGGCCAGGTGGTCTCCCTCGATGGGCATGAAGGTCACGTGTATGTCCGGGAACTCCTCGTCCAGGTAGCCGCTGCCCGGCCTCTGCCGCTGGATGGCGTGATGGATGGGCGTCATGCGCATGAAGTCGATTTTCAGCGCGTCGCCGGGCATGGCGTCCCGCACGTAGATGGGGCCCGTAGCCGGTATGGGCAAGGCCGCCGGGTCGGGCCCCAGCTCGAACCTCTGGTGGATGGACTCCGAGTCCTGGAGGCCCTGGAACACGTCCCAGGTCTCCACTATCAGCTCCTCGCCTGACTCGATGGTTATGGCCGGTGGCGCGTCCGGGTCCAGGTCGTACACGCATTTATCCTTGGTGAGCCGTTTCATCGAAGTCCTCCTGTGGCCTGAGTGGACCGCCTCTCGGGTACGCTCCATGGGGCCGGCTACGGCGCCGGCCCGTCTCGGCACGTACGGAGATTATACTTCATGTTTGGAACAGGGTCATTCCTTCGCCGGGTAAATTAAGCCGGCCCAACGCCGGCCGACGATGTTCAAGCCACGGCTTTGGACTATAATGGAGTGGCCGCATACCTCGACCAGACGGCATCGGCAACACGAACTCCGATGCGAACCACGTCAAATAGATCCACCACCATACCGGCGGCCGCTGCCGTGCTTGTGGCGCTAGCCGCCGTGCTCCTCGCAGCTTGTTCGGGAGCGGACCCGGCGGAGCCCGACGTCACGGCCACGGCCCGGTTCCGGCCCTGGCCGCTGGGAGACCTCGGCGTGTACACCGCCCAGGTCGCCTTCGACCAGGCGGGCGAATGGGGGATGGACGTATCCGTCGACGGCACCAGGGTACCCCATTCCTCGTCGACCGACCGGAGCCCCGATTCGCCCGTGTTGTCGGCAACGGTGATTTCCACCGACCTGGGAGTGGGGTCCAACCGCCTCGCCTTCGCCATACGGGACCGTGCCTCCAACACCACGGTCAGGAGCCCCGAGGCGGTGGTGTCCCTGTTCGGGCCGGGGAGCGTCGTCGGCGACGTCACCACGACCATCCAGGTGAAGGAGGAGAGCAGCACACCCGCCGTCGGCTCGGCGGCCCCCGCATCGATGAACAAGACGGGCCGGGACGTGCGGACCCTGGACCGCCTGACCACCGCGTCCGTCCCCGACCCGGACCTGTACCGGATGACGATACGAGAGGCGCTGGCCTCGGGCATACCCCTGGTGGTCTCCTTCGCCACGCCCGGCTACTGCCAGACGGCCACGTGCGGTCCCCAGGTGGAGGTGCTGTCGGAGGTCAAGGAGCGGTACCGTGGACGGGTCAACTTCATCCACGTGGAGGTGTTCGAAGACCCCCACGAGATCCAGGGGGACCTGGGCAGGGCCCGGGCGGTGCCGTCGGTGGGTGAGTGGGGCCTGCCCACCGAGCCATGGACCTTCATCGTCGACGCCGACGGCGCCGTGTCCGCCAAGTTGGAGGCCTTCGCCACCGCCGAGGAGATCGAGGAGGGCCTCGCGTCGGTGCTGCGGTAGGCCCGGCTCAGTCCGCCAGTCCCACGACCAGCAACCCGTCCCGGGTCTCCCTGTAGGTTACGGTCACCGGCTGGCCGAAGGCCTGATGCTCCCTGAGATGCGCCGGGGTGAAGCCCGCGAACCCGTCGGCATAGAATTCCCACCGGTCTCCCGCCTCGTCCACGACGGCCAGCAGCTCGAGCTCGGTAATGGACTTGGCCCGCACCTCCACGACCATGCCCCGGACCGTCATCGTATCCTCTGGACCGGTGGATGGGCCGTTGCAGGCCATGGCAAGCGAGGCGAGTATCGCCGCCGCAACCGCCCGGGCCACCACGCGGGCGCACGGGGAGGTCGCGGGGCGCCGGAGCCGCGCCGCCACGGCGGCTACCAGACCGGTTCGGTGTCGTTGGCGTTGTTGTTGGTGAGGCGGGTCTGGTTGCGGTCCTCGACGTTCATGACGAATATCTCGCCCGTGTCGTAGATGTAGGACACGAAGGCGAGCATCTTCCCGTTGGGAGACCACACCGGCGACTCGTCGACGGCCTCGTTGGACGTGTACCTGGTAACCCCGGCGCCATCGGCCTTCATCACGTAGATCTCCGGGTTCCCGTCGCGCTCGGACACGAAGACTATCTTCAGGCCGTCGGGGGACCAGGATGGCGAGTGGTCGGCGCTGTCGTTGTGGGTCAGCCGCGTCTGGCTCGACCCGTCGGAGTTCATCACGTAGATCTCCTGGTTGCCGTCTCTCTCCGACGTGTAGACTATCTTTCGGTTGTCCGGGGACCACCGGGCATCGTAGTCCTGGAAGCTCGTGAGCCGCATCAGGTTGACGCCGTCCGGGTTGCGGATCATGATCCCGGGGCCCTCTTCACCGGTGTTGGGGACAAAGGCCAGCCACCGGCCGTCGGAGGACCATCCGTCCAGCCTCAGCTCGGCGAACTCACCCGAGGTGATCCGGGTGATGCCTGTCTTGGACCCATCGGTGCCGATCACGTACACCTCGGGCTGTCCCGAACGGTCGGAGATGAAGGCGATGCGGGACCCGTCGGGGGACCACCAGTGCATGTGGTCCGCCCCGGGGCTGTGGGTCAGCCGCTGGGGCCTGGCTTCCTCGGGCCCCACCTGAAGTCGATTTATCTCCGGGTCGCCCGACTCCTCGGAGACGAAGGCCACCCACTTCCTGTCGGGGGACCAGAGGGGGCGGCTGTCGACCGCGTTGTTGACCGTGAGCCTCGTCTGTTCCGAGCCGTCGACGTTCACGGTGTATATCTCCGGATTCCCGTCCCTGTCTGATACGAAGGCTAACTTGGGGTCCTCACCACCGGAGCAGCCCATGGCCAGGAGAAGCATCGCGCCGCCCGCTACGGCGGCCAGCAGACGCAGTCCCAGGCGGACTGGTCCGTTCCCATCCGAGCGGGAGGGCGTTGACATCCTGACCTCACCACCGGCTCCCAGGCCAAAGTTCTCGAACAATTTCCCACCCCCAACGAGGTTGCTGATATCGATTCTAGCAAAAGGCGGGATTTAAGACACGTTTAAGAAAGGGCCAAAAAATGTGAAAACTCGGCGACAGGGGAAACCCGCGTCAGCTTCGGGGGGCCAGGGTCGCGAGCACCGGGTTTATGAAGGTGAGGGCCCGGTTGAGCATCGGATGGTCCATGAGCCTGGCGATCACGCCGCTGTGCCAGTCGAAGGACAGGGACTGGAGGTCCGCCAGCTCCTCGAAGACCCTGTCGCTGGCAAACATGTGCATCAGCAGGTTGATCTGCCAGTCCTTGAGCACCTCGAACATGCGGCGGGCGGAGTACCCCACGTCCATCTCGCGGGCCAGGAGGTCCTTCCACTCCCGCTCGTAGGCCGAGAGGCGATCGGCGGACAGATCTCCCCGCGTGAACGCCCGGTGGAGGGCGCCCGCGGCGATCTCGCTGGCCAGCAGGGCGTAATAGATGCCGCCGCCCGTGGTCGGCTTGAGCTGGCCGGCCGAGTCCCCTACAGCCAGGACCCCGTCGCCGAAGGTGCGTCCCAGGGGACGGAGGGGCACGCCCCACCTGGCGGGGGCCCTGGTTACCTTTGTCACCCTCCCCTCCATCTGCAGGCGGAGTACCAGCTTCTGCAGGTGGCCCAGACCCCGCCTCCGACACAGCAGCCCTACCAGCGCCCTTCCGCCGGAGGTGGGGACCATCCAGGCGAAGAACCCGGGAGCGACCCGTTGACCGAAGTAGACGTGGATGTCCTCCACTCCGGGGGCCATCACCTCCGCCTGCACCCCCGTCGCGAAGTCGCCCACGCGCCCCAGACCCACGCGGCCCGTGAGGTCCGAGCCGAACCCGCTGGCCAGCACCAGCGCCCTGGCCTTCAGGGCGAGCCCACCGGAGCCGTTGACCGTCTGCACCCTCCAGCCCCGGTCCTCGGGGACGACCTCGGTGGCCCTGTGCCCCAGCAGGTACTCGGCTCCCGCGCTCCTCGCCTTCTCCGCCAGGGAGTCCACGTACGAGACCCGGTCCACGACGTGGGCCTGGACGTCCTGCCTGGCCAGCCTCACCGCCTCGCCCCCGGGGGCGGCCACCACGGCCCCCTTGACATCGCGGTGGACCAACCCGGGGTCGATGGGGAACCGGGCCAGGCACTCCCGGCCGACTATGCCGGTGCACAGCTTGTCGCCGATGCGCCCCGTCAGGTCGACCACCACCACGTCGTATCCCCGGTCAGCCAGGTTGAAGGCCGTGTTGTTGCCGGCGGGCCCCGCACCCACCACTATGACATCCCTCATGAAAGGCACCTCCAGAGCCCCTTACGCCCGCTGGCCGAGTGCGGGAGGCTATACCGGGAACGCGGGCCGATTATACTATCGGGCCCGTGGGTTCGCCACACGGCCGCTCCACAACCGGCGACGGTATCCATAGCACCGACTCTCCCATATAATCTAGGGGCAATACTGACCGAGGAGGCGACCAATGGCCACATTGACCCTGGCGGAGGCCGAGCAGATCCTGGCGGCGGCCAAGGCCAAGATACTGGGATGGGGAGTCGGCATGAGCGTGTCGGTGGTCGACGCGAGGGGAGACCTCATCGCGATGTTCCGGGTCGACGGGGCCCTCTGGCGGACCGCCCTGGTCTCTCGCGGCAAGGCGGCAGCGGCAGCGGCCTTCGGCAGGCCCAGCGGCGAGCTGGCGGACAACGCCGTCATACGGTCCCTTACCACCATCGAGGGCGGCCACTTCGTCCCCGGCAAGGGGGCCCTGCCCGTGTTCAAGGACGGCCAGGTGGTCGGCGCGGTAGGGGGCAGCGGCGGCACCGCCGAGCAGGACGAGGAAGCGGCCCTGACGGGCATACAGGCCGCGGGCCTCTCCTCCACCGCCTAGTCCTCCGGACCCGGTACCGACGCCCGGCCCGGGGCCGGGGGCACGGGCCTAGCCCTGCTCCAGGTCCCTGGCCAGCCTGTCGTGCTCGGCCGCGGCGTCGGCGTCTTCCAGGTCCGTGTAAACGGTGGACATCAGGTGGTGGACGTCGGCGGCGATGGCGCCCGCCCCGTCCACCTCCAGGCTCTCCTGGAGGACATCCAGCGCCCGGTCCAGTTCCTGCAGCCGGTGGTAGGCCAGGCCCTTGAGATACAAGGGCCTGGCGGCGGCCGGCGAGCCTTCTTCGGTCCTGGCAAGATACCTGTCGAGGGTCGCCAGCGCCTCCTCCTCGGCCTGGGCGTCCAGCTGCGCCGCGGCCTGGGCCTCGTAGGCGGCGAACAGGCGCTGGCGCACCTCGGCCTCTGTTCCGCCGGTGTCGGGCTCGTCCAGGCTCTTCTCGAAGGCGTCGATGGCCTCTTCACGCTGGTAGAGACCCTCGTGGGCCATGCCCAGTACATAAAGCGACTGGGCCCTCTCGCTCGATGTGCGCGCCTTGGCCATCGTCTCTTCGAACCCCTCCACGGCGTCCTGGTGCATGCCCAGCCGCACCTGGGACCTGCGGAGCAGGTACTCCTGCCGCCACGACTTGGGCAGCATAGCCGTCAGCTCCTCGTAGTAGCGGATGGCCTCCTCGCCCAGCCCCTCATAGTCGAGAAGCGCCAGCGTCATGGCCGAATTGGCCGCGACCAGCTTGTTCTGGGCGGCGTCCTCGTTCTTCAACAACCCCCGCCGGGCGATAAGGTACGACTCCTCCGCACACCCGGCGAAGCTCCCGTCCGCCACCTGGCGCCTCCCCTCTCGAGGCTCCAGGGAGAAGTACTCCTCGCACGACTGGAAGTCACCCTGGTTCTCGGTGGCGAACTTCCTGTAGCCGTCGTAGACCCGGGCGAGGTTCTGGTAGTAGACGGGCACGTCCGGGGCCTTGGCGACCGCCTGGGACATGAGCCGGTGACCTGTCTGCAGGTCCCCCTGGGACAGCTCCTCGGCCGCGGACCCGGCGATGGCGGCCGCCCAGGCGTAGTCCACATTCTTGTCCCAGGACAGCCAGCCCACGAACACGATGACCGCCGACATCACCCCCAGAACAAGCATCCTCACCGGGGATATGGCGCCTCGCAGGCCGGCAGCGCCCCGGGCCCTGCGCTCCCGCTGCCGCCTGGCCCGCCGCCCCCGCCTTCCGGCGCTCCCCTGGACGTCGGTTCCCGCCGGGGCAGGGCCAACGCCCGTCCCCTCGCACCGCCCCATCACCGACGGCAGGACTACCAGAACGGCCAGCATGACCCAGAACGTGACCAGGTCCGGCTCCCGGGCCACTCCGACCATCATCTCTGCCACGCGGCCCGCGACGGTCGCCATGAGGGCGATCAGTATCCACCTGTGGGCCGTGGAGAGTCTCTCCCGGCTGCGCCAGAGCTGGGCAGCACCCACGCCGAAGAAGGACACGACAAGGCCCACGGACGCGAACCCGCCCAGTATCCCCTGCTCCACGAAATGGTGCACGAAGAAGTTGTGGGCCTGGCTCAGGAGGCCGCCCCGGGGGCTCTCCAGGGGGAACGTGTACTTGAACAGCTCGGGACCGTAGCCGACCAGGGGCCGGACCAGGGCATACGACAGCTCCTCGTACTCGAACCACGGGCGGTCCCTGACGAGCCTCCACGAGGCCGCCCAGATGTCGTTTCGGAAGCTCAGCCCCCGGCCCTCGGGCTCGGCTGGAGTCACGGTGGAAACCGTGTCCGCAGCGTCCCCTTCGGCCACGTCCTCGGCAGGCGGCTGCGCGCCCGATGATACGGTGGCGACCAGCCCGCCAACCAGCAGGGCTATCACCACCACCGATGCCACCAGCAGGGCGACCCTGGCGGCCTTGGCCACCTCCCGCCTGGACCTGTCCCACGCCGCCAGCAGTGGCCCGACTCCACCGATCAGCGCCGCGCCGGCGTTCCGGGCCGCGGCCGAGAGACGGACTCGCCAGCCCACGGCAAGCGCGGAGGAGGCGCGGGGTGTTTGGGGTGGGCCCTCCCTCCATCGGTCCCGCGCGTCCAGTAGGGACCGGGGCTCGCGCACCGCCAGCGCCAGCAGTCCCAGCAACCCCACGGCGCCGAAGACCGCCAGAAGCGCCCGGGCATCCAGGAACGCCAGGTCGCGGAAGGCCAGCTTCACCGTCCCCAAGGGAGAGTAGCCGTAGGTCACGACCAGCAACGCCACCAGCAGGGCCGAGCCCACCAGCAGGAGGGTCCTGCCGAAGTCCCGCGCTCCTTCCGAGAACCTGGCGGGGAACATGGCCGCCAGGATGCTAGAGAACGCGAGTATCCCAACCAGGGCTGCCAGCACGCGGACCATCGAGACGCCCGCAAAGTCCCCGATGCCGATCACGTCCACCTGCGCCGCCACGACGGCCGCGGTGAGCACGACTATGGAACAGGTCAGCAGCACGAGGTCAGCCGGGAGGGCCCGTCGCCTGACTGCGCCCTCCAGCGCGTCGAAGACCGCCGGCAACCCCAGGAGGGCCACCAGGCCCGCGGGAACGCCGATGAGCCAGGAGCCCCGGGAGTCCGTGAACCACACCGCCAGCAGGTGACCTGCGCCGACCACGAGGGTCAGGAGCACGACGGCTGCCGCCCGCCCGGAGGTCACGCCCCAGGTCTCCAGCAGGGCCCGGGCCAGCCCCAGGCTCAGCAGCCCGGTACCTACGAGGGCGGCCCCGGTGAAGACCGGGTTGGCCATCGTCGACGCGACACGGATGCTGCCCGCCTCGCCGACGTTCAAGAGGTCTCCCTCGTACCTCTGGACTATTCCGTACACGGCCACGAGAAAACCGGCGGTCACTATCACCGTTAGCAGACGGTAGAGCTGCTGCCTGGTCTTAAGGTGAGTGACGATGACCGCAAAGAGGACGAAGTATGAGAGGGTGGTATAAAGCGAGTACCCGAACTGGCCCGAGACCTCACCCCAGAGACTGATGAAGAAAGACTGGGACAGTGCCGTGGCGATGATGGCCGCCCCGATATAGATCGTGGCGGCCACGACTATCCAGCGGCTGGGCTGCTCCATCAGCCAAGCCTGCAGCCTGGCAAGGGGCCTCGACGCCTGAGGGGGGCGAGTCAGTCCCCCTCTCAGCAGCCACTCGACGGTCCAGAGGATGACTATCACGCCGGCCAGGAGCCTCAGCGCCGTCGTCTTGGGCACCTCGACGTAGGCGTTCACCGCCTCCGACGACATGAAGTCCGTGGGGACGAATATCAGGGGGACCAGGGCCACCGTCAGGAGCCATGTAGCTTCCAGGGCCCCGGCCAGCCGGCCGGCCCAGAGGGAAGCAGGGGTGGGCGCCGTCCCGTTAGCGGCCGCCATCGACTCCGTCCCGACGCGGTTCCATCACGCAATAGTGTAGCAGGACTCGTACGCAAGTAAAGGCTACGGCCCCTTGGCGCCGTCGAGGACAAGGCCCCAAAAAAACACGCCATCCGAGTGCCATTGCGTTCTTTTTCTGCGCATATGGTTTATGGTATTCTAGTATCAGTTAGCGACGCATCCGGTCGAGAGTCAGGGCGTCCTATTTCGAACGTGGAAGAAGTTGGGAGAGCCCGTTTCCGCCGCGCGTCGCCAGCGGTCCCGGCAGTGGAGTCCGGCCGACGGGAGACCGGAGACGGTCCCCCTGCCGTGGGGCCGACGCCGGCGGGGCACGCAGCCCGGAGGGACCAAACGCCTTATCTGTTCAAGCCGTTTAACAATCTGATAGACGCGGTAGGTCGGGTGCCCGCGTCCACAATGGTGGCGGGCACCATCGGGCTGGTCGTGGGCTTGGTGGTGGCGGCCCTGATCTCCGTGCCGCTGTTCAATCTGGACGGCTGGATGTCCTGGGGAGTGCCCCTGGCCATCACCGGCTTCCTGGGCTCCCTGGGACTGTTGATCGGGGCCGGCCGCGAGCGGGACATGCGCAGGTTCTTCCCACGCGACGCGACGGAAGAGCCCTACGCCAACGCCCTGACCGGCAACATCCTGGTGGACACCAGCGCCATCATAGACGGCCGGATCGCCGACCTCGGCCAGACCGGTTTCCTTCAGGGCACCTTGGTCATACCCGGCTTCGTCCTCGACGAGCTGCGCCACATAGCCGACTCCAGCAACTCCCTGAGGCGAAACCGGGGCCGCCGCGGCCTGGAAACCCTGGCCAAGATCCGCAAGGAGACCAGCGTGCCCATCCAGGTGCTGGACGCCTCCCTGCTCAACGGCACCGAGGTCGACGGCCAGCTCGTCAAGCTGGCCAAGGCCATGGAAGCCCCCATCCTCACCACCGATTTCAACCTCAACCGCGTGGCCGAGGTCCACGGCATCCGCGTCCTGAACGTCAACGAGCTGGCCAACGCACTCAAGCCCATGGTCATTCCCGGCGAGAACCTGACGGTCAACATCATCCAGGAAGGCAAAGAGGTGGGACAGGGCGTGGCGTTCCTCGACGACGGCACGATGGTGGTGGTCGAGGGAGGCCGCAGGTACCTCAACACCTTCCGCGACGTCACCGTCACCAGGGTGCTCCAGACTGCGGCCGGACGGATAATCTTCGCCCAGCCCAAGGTAGAATAACGGCCCAGGATGCCCGTCCCCGACACGACCACGGGTAGCACAGCGGCGCGGGCCGCCGCACCCCTTGGCAACGGTTCCCTGGGTGTCATAGTGGTGGCCGCCGGTCAGAGCCGCCGCATGGCCGGCGTGGACAAGATCTTCGCCCACGTCCTGGGCAAGCCCCTCATAGCCCACACGGTCGAGGCCCTGCAGGCCAGCCCCCTGGTGTACGAGCTGGTCCTTGTCCTGTCCCCCGAGAGAGTCCCGCTGGGCAGGTCGCTGGCCAGGGACCGGGCGTGGACGAAGCTCCCTCCCGAGTCCGTCTGCGCCGGCGGGGCCCGGCGCCAGGACTCGGTCCGGCTCGGCCTGGAGCGCCTGTCCCCCTGCCGCTGGGTCGCCGTCCACGACGGGGCCCGACCGTGCGTGGACGGCGACACCCTCCGGCGCGGGCTGGAGGCCGCCTCACAGTCCGGCGCCGCCGTTGCCGCCGTCCCCGCCAAGGACACCATCAAGGTCGTCACCGAGGGTAGCAAGGTCGAGGCCACGCCGCCCCGGGAGACCCTGTGGCTGGTCCAGACCCCCCAGGTGTTCCTGTACGACATCCTTCGCGAAGCCCACATGGCCTGTGACGAAGACGTCACCGACGACGCATCCATGGTCGAGCGCCTGGGGCACGACGTCCACGTGTTCATGGGCTCCTACTCCAACCTGAAGGTGACCAGCCGGGAGGACATGGACATAGCCGAGGCGCTCCTCCGGAGCAGGCCCACGGGCAGCCCGTCGCCGGCGGCCGATGGCTGACCGGGTCGGCATCGGGTTCGACGCCCACCCCCTGGTACAGGGGCGAGCCCTGGTGGTGGGCGGCGTGGAGATTCCCCACCACCTGGGCCTCTCGGGCCACAGCGACGGCGACGTGCTGGTCCACGCCATCATGGACGCTCTGCTGGGGGCCGCGGGCCTGGGAGACAAGGGCGCCCATTTCCCGCCCTCCGACCCCCGGTACGAGGGGGCGGACAGCCTGGGCCTCCTGGCCGCCGTGGCCCGGCTTCTATCCCGGGCGCGTTGGCGCGTCGTAAACGTTGATGCTACAATATTGGCTCAAAGCCCCAGGCTGGGCCCTTTCATCGACACCATGAAGGAAAAGGTCGGCGGCGCCATCTCCGTCCCTCCCGCCAACGTCAGCATCAAGGCGACCACCACGGACCATCTGGGCTTCGTGGGCAGAGAGGAAGGCATGTCGGCCTACGCCGTGGCGCTCCTGGAGGAAACCCAGTGAAGCTCTACAACACCCTCAGCGGCGAGCTGGAGGAGTTCACCCCGTCGGGCGACGTCGTGAAGATGTACGTCTGCGGCATCACGCCGTACGCTCCCTGCCACCTGGGCCACGCCATGAGCTACGTCATCTTCGACGTCCTGAGACGCTACCTGGAGTATCTCGGGCACGACGTGCAGCACGTCCAGAACTTCACCGACGTGGACGACAAGATCATCCAGAGGTCCCTGGAGGAGGGGACCTCCCCAGACGAGCTGGCCGACAAGCACATAGCCGAATACATGCGCAGCATGGACGCCCTCAACGTGAAACGGGCGGCGGTGTATCCCCGGGCCACCCGGGAGATACCCAAGATCATAGAGGTGACCGGCTCCCTTATCGACAAGGGCTACGCCTACCCCTCCGACGGCGACGTATACTTCCGCGTCAGCAGATCGCCCATGTACGGCAAGCTGAGCCACAGGACCCTGGACGGCATGATGGCGGGCGCCAGGGTGGAGGTGGACCCGTCCAAGGAGAACCCCATGGACTTCGTCCTCTGGAAGGGCGCAAAACCGGGAGAGCCGTCATGGGAGAGCCCGTGGGGCCCCGGCAGGCCCGGCTGGCACATCGAGTGCACGGCCATGGCCCTCAGCTACCTGGGTGAGACGCTGGACATCCATGGCGGCGGCCAGGACCTGATCTTCCCCCACCACGAGAACGAGACCGCCCAGAGCGAGGCCTACACCGGCAAGGAGCCCTTCACCCGCCACTGGGTGCACAACGGCCTCCTACACATGGGCCATGACAAGATGAGCAAGTCCCTGGGCAACCTGGTCTCCCTCCAGGAGAGCCTTCGCCGATACAGCCCCGACACGCTGCGCATCTTCTTTCTCAGCTCCCACTACCGGAGCCCCCTGACGTACAACGACACCGGCCTGCCCTCCACGGACCGCCTTCGCAACGCCCTGCGCCACGATGGGGGCGAAAACGGGGAGGTCCTGGATCCGGCCCCCTTCAAGACCCGCTTCCTGGAGGCCATGGACGCGGACCTGAACACTCCCCAGGCGCTGGCCGCGCTCTTCGACCTGGCCCGGGCCATCAACCGGGGCAGGGAGTCAGGACTCGCCCTGGGCCATGCCCAGGACACCCTCAGGTCCCTCGGGGGCGTCCTGGGACTGACCTTCGAGCAGCCGTCGGACCAGGGCCGTGACGACGGAAGCCCCTTCATAGACCTGCTGGTGGAAGTACGGACGACGCTGAGGGCGGCCAAACAGTACCAGCTTGCCGACGAGATACGCTCCCGCCTTACCGACCTCGGAGTGGCCGTGGAGGACGGCGCCGGCGGCTCCACCTGGACGTACCGGTAGCCACACCTTCCAGGGCCATGCTTCCCAGCGACCTGATCCCATCCCTGGTCCGGCTCTTGGGCGCGGCGAACGTGCTCACGGACCCGCCCGACCTGGACCGGTACTCCGCCGACGCCCTCTCCCCCGCCCGGGTCTTCTCCGGCGCCGCCGTGCTGGAGCGCATGGCCGATGTGGTGGTCGTACCCCGGTCGGCGGACCAGGTGGCCCGGGTGGTGAGGCTCGCAGGGCAGCACCGGGTCCCCGTCGTCCCCTACGGCGGCGGCACCGGCGTCATGGGCGCGGCCGCGCCCATCCAGGGCGGCATCGTCATCGACATGAAGGGCCTCGACCGCATCGTCGATATCAACCCGGCGGACCTGACGGCGACGGTCGAGGCCGGCGTGGTCCTGGAGGACCTGGCCCGGGCCCTGAAGGACCGCGGGCTGATGCTGGGCCACGACCCGTGGAGCGTGCCCATCGCCACCGTCGCCGGCGCCATTTCCACCAACGGGGTCGGGTACCTGGGGGCCAGCCACGGCCCCATGGGAGACCAGGTGCTGGGGCTGGAGGTGGTGCTGCCATCGGGCGAGACGCTGGCCACCCGGGCCATCCCAAAATACTCGGCGGGACCCAACCTGAACCACCTGTTCATCGGCTCGGAGGGCGTCTTCGGCATAATCACCAAGGCCACCCTACGGGTCTGGCGGGAGCCCGAGAAGCGCGCCTTCGCTACGATGGCTTTCCCCGACTTCGACAGGGGATTCGAAGCCGTGGCCGAGCTCTTCGCCCTGGGCCTGAAACCATCCCTCGTGGACCTCTCCGAGGAGGACGGCTCGGGCGTCCGGCTGTTCATGACGTACGAGGGATACTCCGAGGGTGTCGACGCCGCCGAAGCCAGGTCCCTGGGGGTCTGCCGGGCCTTCGGAGGCAAGAACATCGGCCCTTCGGAGACGGTAGCCTACTGGCGCACCCGCCACCGGGCCGGGGAGAGCTACAAGCGCGACATGCTGGGACAGCCCCGACAGGTGCGTTGGGGCCGCCACGGCAGGAGCTTCGACTACCTCCACGTAGCGCTCCCCACATCCAGGGTGCTGCCCTTCAGGCGCGAGTGCGACGGCATTCTCGCGGCCGGTGGAGCCAGGGCCGTCGAGTACGCCATCTGGACCAGGCCGGAGCTGTTCTCCCTGCTCCTGGTGCCCGACGGCGACTCCGCCGAAGCCGACCTGCGCCGTTTGGGCGAGACCGTGGACCGAATACTGGTCCTGGCCCAGGACATGGGCGGGGCGATGGAGTACTGCCACGGCGTCGGGATAAAGCTGGCCCATCTCCTGTCCAGGGAGATGGGCCAGGGCTTCGACGTGGCCAGGGCCGTCAAGGCCGCTCTGGACCCCGACTACATCATGAACCCGGGAAAGCTGTACTAGAGACTGGGACCTCTAGGCGGCGGTGGCCGAGGCGACGGCGGCCTTGGTGAAGGTCAGCCCGTCGCCCCCCGCCTCCACGTACACGTGGTCCCCGGCCTTGAACTCCCCGGTCAGGATCGCCGTGGACAGGGGGTTCTCCAGGTACCTGCGGACGGCCCGGCGTATGGGCCTGGCGCCGTAGGTCGGGTCGAACCCCTCCTGGGCCAGCCACTTGACCGCGCTGGCGTCCAGCTCGAAGGTTATCTGCCGGTCCTCCAGCCGCTGCAACACCTCGGCGGCCATCAGGCCCACGATGCTCTCGATCTGCTCCTGGGTGAGCGGGTCGAAGATGATGATCTCGTCGATCCGGTTGAGGAACTCGGGCCGGAACGCCCTCTTCAGCGCGTCCTGGACCGACTCCCGGAGCCGCTGGTCGTCCACCGCCTCCCTCCCGTCGCTGCGGAACCCGAAGGCCTGCCGGCCCGCTTCGCCCGTGCCCAGGTTGCTGGTCATGATGACCACCGTGTTGCGGCAGTCGACCGTGCGGCCATGGCCGTCGGTGAGCCGCCCGTCCTCCAGCACCTGCAGCAGGAGGTTGAACACCTCGGGATGGGCCTTTTCGATCTCGTCGAACAGCACCACCCTGAAGGGATGACGCCGTATCGCCTCGGTGAGCTGTCCCCCGTCGTCGAAACCCACGTAGCCCGGCGGCGCTCCGATGAGGCGCGACACGGTGTGCTTCTCCATGTACTCCGACATGTCGATCCGGATCATGTTGGCCTCGTCGTCGAACAGGAACTCGGACAGGGCCCGGGCCAGCTCCGTCTTGCCCACCCCGGTGGGTCCGAGGAAGATGAAGCTGCCTATTGGCCGCTTCGGGTCGCTCAGCCCGGACCTCGACCGCCGTATCGCCTCGGCGACGGCGACCACCGCCTTGTCCTGGCCCACCACCCGCTCGTGCAGGCTCTCCTCCATGTGCAGAAGGCGCTGGGCCTCCCCCTCCAGGAGGTTGGACGCCGGTATGCCGGTCCACTTGGAGATGAGGCCGGCGATATCCGCCTCGTCGACTATCAAGTCGGTCTTGTTGTCCTTCAGCCAGTCGTCCCGGTCCCGGTTGTAGTCCTCCTCCAGGCGAAGGCGCTCGGTCCTGAGCCGGGCCGCCTCCTCGTACTCCGACCGCTGGGCGGCGGCCTCCTCCTCGTTGGCCAGCTCCTGTATCCGCCTCTCCCTCGACTTCAGCGCGGCCGGGAGGCTCTCCACGTCGATGCGCAGCTTGCTGGCCGCTTCGTCGATGAGGTCCACAGCCTTGTCGGGCAGGCGGCGGTCGGCGATGTACCTGTGGCTCAGCCGTGAAGACGCGACCAGGGCCGAGTCCTCGATCTGCACCTTGTGATGGGCCTCGTACCTGGGCCTCAGGGCCCGCAGGATCTCCACGGTGTCCTCGACGGTGGGCTCCTCCAGGAACACCGCCTGGAACCGCCTCTCCAGGGCCGAGTCCTTCTCGATGTACCGCCGGTACTCCTGGATGGTGGTCGCGCCGATGCACTGGAGCTCTCCCCGCTGCAACGCCGGCTTCAGCAGGTTGCTGGCGTCGATGGCCCCTTCGGCCCCGCCGGCGCCCACGACGGTGTGTATCTCGTCGATGAACAGGATCACCTCGCCCTGGGCGCTCTTCACCTCGTCCATTACGGCCTTCAAGCGCTCCTCGAACTGGCCCCGGAACTGGCTGCCCGCCACCAGGGCGCCCATGTCCAACGCCAGCACCCGCCGGTCCTTGAGCACGTCCGGCACGTCGCCGACCATGATGCGCTGGGCCAGACCCTCGGCGATGGCCGTCTTGCCCACGCCTGCCTCTCCTATTATCACCGGGTTGTTCTTCTTGCGCCGCGTGAGGGTCTGCATGACGCGCCGGATCTCTTCGTCCCGGCCCACCACGGGGTCCAGCTTTCCCTGGCGCGCCAGCTCCGTCAGGTCTACGCTGTACCGCTCCAGGGAGCGGTACTTGCTCTCGGCGCGGGGGTCGGTGACCCTGTGGCTGCCCCTTATCTGCATCAGGGCGCGGTACACCTTCTCCTGGTCCAAGCCGTGGGCGCCCAGGATCCGGGCCGCCTCGCCCTCCCGCTCGAGGGTCGCGCCTATCAAGAGGTGCTCGGTGCCGATGAACTCGTCCTTCATGCGTTCGGCCTCGACCCTGGCGTTCTCCAACAGGCGGCCCGCCCTGGGAGTGGCATAGATGGCGGTGGACTCGTTGACCACCTTCGGCGACCGGTCCAGCGCCTCCCGCAGCTCGTCCTTTACCGCCTCGGCCGACACCTCCAGCTCCTTCAGGATGTCCTGGGGCAAGCCCTGCTCCAGCTCCAGGAGCGACAGCAAGACGTGCTCCACGTCCCACTGGCTGTGTTTGAACTTTCGGACGATCTCCTGGGAGTTGGACAGCACCTGCTGCGCCTGCTCCGTGAATTTTTCTGGTGTCAACATCTTCTCGTCTGCCTCCTGCTGCGGTCTGACGGCGGCCGAGGGGCCCCGGCGTGGCTACGCCCGGACGCGACTCTCCTCGGCCCCCGAGGCGAGGGCAGACCGGAGCCTGCCGACCTCGTCCACGAGCTGCTGGTTCTTCTTCTCCAGCTGGTTGATGCGCGTCATCAGCTTGAGGACGACCTCCACCCCCGCCAGGTTGATGCCCAGGTCCTCGGTCAACGCCTTGATCCGCTTCAGATTGGCTATGTCACTGGGAGAGTAGAGGCGGCGCCTCCCCTGGGAACGGGGAATCCGCACCAGCCCCACCCTTTCGTAGTACCTCAACGTCTGAGCGTGGACCCCCACCATACGCGCCGCCACGCTGATTACGTAGCACGGCTCGTCGTCCACCGGCCTTTGGGTAGTCACTTAGATCGCCTCCCCGCCCGACCGGATACGCCTGAGCTCCTCGAAGAGCTCCCGCTCCCGGTCGGTCAACTCGCTGGGCAGCACCGCCCTGACGGTAGCGTACAGGTCACCCCGGTCCTTGGGGTTGTTGAGCTGGGGCATCCCCTGGCCCGCCAGCCGGAAGGTCTGTCCGTTCTGGGTCTCGGGCGACACCGTCAGCATCACCTTCCCCTTGAGGGTCGTGACGGGCACCTCCGACCCCAGCACCAGGTCCCCCAGGGGGACCTGCACGTCGGTGTACAGGTCGGACCCCGAGCGTCGGAAGCCGGGGTGGGAGCGTACCGTCACCTCGAGGTTGACGTCCCGGCGGCGGCCGTTGCCCCGGGACAGGTGTATCGTCGACCCGGTGTCGACCCCCGGCGGCACCTTCACCTCCAGGCTCTGCCCGCCCTCCGCCTCGCCCGGCTCCGATATCCGGATCCGCCTGGTGGTGCCGCGGAAGGCCTCCTCCAGGCTCACCTCCACCGGGTAGCGGACCGCCGCCCGGGCGAAGCCCCGGCGCCCGCCGCCGGAGAACAGGTCCTCGAAGAGGGTTCCCGTGGACACGCCTCCAAAACCGAAGGCGTCGCCCGGCACGCGTCCCTCGGTGAACCAGTGGTCGAACCCGCCGCCCTGCGACGCCCGGGCCCGCTCGATGTCATCGGCGTGCTTCCAATCGTGGCCGTAGGCGTCGTACTTGCGGCGCTTCTCCGGGTCCGAAAGGACCTCGTGGGCCTCGTTTACCTGCTTGAACCTCTCCTCGGCCTCCTTGTTCCCGGGGTTCACGTCGGGATGGAGCTGACGGGCCAACTTCCTGTAGGCCTGCTTTACTTCCTTCTCCGACGCGTCCCTGGAAACGCCCAGCAACGAGTAGAAGTCTTCCGTCCTCGCCATAGTCACACCTGCTATGGCAATGGTACCCTATATTATGTATGGCTGTCAATAATCTATTATGTTCACAATCATCTATTTTAGTAACTAACCATTAGAAACTTGACAAGAGACCATCAAGTTTCTATAATAGCCCTTGAAAGGTCGCCCAAGCCTTATCAAGACAAGAGGAGGACACAAGACATGTTGCTGAAGCGATGGGAGCCATTCGGGGACTTCAGGCGAGGCGAAAGCGAGCTCGACCGTTTCTGGCGGAGGGCCTTCCCGCAGACCTACTTCCGGCGGCCCGTGGCCAGCTACTTCGGCCCCGTAGCCGTCGACGTATACGAGGAGGGGGACAAGCTGGTGGTCCGCGCCACCCTGCCTGGGGTGAAGCCCGAGGACGTGGACGCCTCCATCATGGACAACACCCTCACGATCGAGGCCAAGAGCACGCTGGAGGAAGAGGTCAAGCAGGAGGAGTACCTCCACCGGGAGCACCGCTTCGGGAAGTTCCGCCGCGTGGTGAGACTGCCCAAGGGGCTGAACACCGACGAGGCCGAGGCCGCCTACGAGAACGGCGTCCTCACCGTCAGGATGCCCAGGGCGGAGCAGGCCGGGAAGAGGAGCCTGGAGATCAACGTCAACGCCCTGGAGGGCTCCAAGTCCTAGTCCAGGGCCGGCCCGTCGGGCCCTCTCCCCCTTCATGATGAGAGAGGGCCCCGGGGCCCAAACCGGTCCGGACGCCATACGCGACCAAGAGGGGTCCCGGCAGTCGTTGCCGGGACCCCTTCGTTTTTCCGTTCAGTCCGTCACCCCGCCGACGGAGTCAGTACGCCCACGGGGCCGCGTAACAGTCAACCTGCGGGCACCGACGGGCCTATGCTCGGGGCCGAAAGCCTCTGAGAAGCACCGCGGGAAGTCGCTTGAGGGTCTGGTTGAGGGGATCCACTTCTATGCCCACCGACTCCAGGGCTGTGACACCCAGCAGAGGCTCGGCGTCCTCCTCACCGAACACGATGGTTCCCCAGGTGAACTCCCCCATGAACGCTATCTCTCCTCCGGTCACATCCAGCTTGACCTCGCTGCCGTCGGCCAGGGCGTACGTTCGCTGTGCCCTGGGCATCAGGCCGATGGACTCCAGGTGCTGCCGGGGCACCAGACAGTCGGTTGCTCCCGTGTCCACCAGGAAGAGCCCCTCCCAGACCCGCTCGGGTTCGGCGGGGTTTCGTATGGCCACGGTCACGCGCGTCGCTCCCATTTCACGACCTCTTCCGCCAGACTTTCTATCCCTGATTATACCAGAACTGATGCTCTTCCCGGTCCGCTTGCCGCGCCCGCGGCTTTATTGACATCCCATAGGGGCTCTGCTACCATCGGCAATACTGTTTCAGCCTAAAGAGGACGAGCAACCGGGTTTTCACACCGTGTCATTCGTAAAGTGCCTCCGTTGCCGTGAATGCGGCAGAGAGTACCCCGCCGAGCCCCTCAACGTCTGCGATTTCTGCTTTGGCCCCCTGGAGCTGGACTACGACTACGACGGGATAGGCAACACCGTCAGCCGAGAACGGATCGCGGGCGGCCCCCTTACCATCTGGCGCTACGAGGACCTCCTGCCCGTGGACGCCGGCGACGCGGTGGACATCGGCGCCGGCTTCACCCCCCTGGTCCGGTCGAAGAACCTGGGCAAGCTCCTGGGTCTGGACAACCTGTACCTGAAGAACGACAGCGTCAACCCCTCCTACTCCTTCAAGGACAGGGTCGTCTCCGTCGCGGCCACCAAGGCCCGCGAGTTCGGGTTCGAGACCCTGGCCTGCGCCTCCACCGGCAACCTCGCCTGCGCCGTGGCGGCCCACGCGGCCCGGGCCGGCATGAAGGCCGTGGTGTTCATGCCCTCGGACCTGGAACGGGGCAAGGTCGTTGGCGCCGCCATCTACGCGCCCGTCGTCATAGCCGTGGACGGCAGCTACGACGACGTCAACCGCCTGTGCAGCGAGGTGGCCGACAACTACCCCTGGGCCTTCGTCAACATCAACATGCGCCCCTACTACGCCGAGGGCAGCAAGACCCTGGGGTTCGAGGTGGCCGAGCAGCTTGGATGGAGGTTCCCCGAGCACTGCGTGGTCCCCGGGGCCTCGGGCGCCCTCTACACCAAGATATGGAGGGGTTTTCACGAGTTTGCCTCCGTGGGCCTGGTGGACGGCCCGGTGGACACCAGGATGCACCTGACCCAGGCGATGGGCTGCTCCCCCATCGTGCAGGCTTTCAACAACGAGGAGGACGTGGTCCGGCCCGTGAGGCCCAACACGGTGGCCAAGTCCCTGGCCATAGGCAACCCCGCTGACGGCATCTACGCGCTGAAGACCCTGCACGAGTCCGGGGGCACCGGCTACGCCGTCCCAGAGGAGGAGGTCGCCGAGGGGATGAAGCTTCTGGCCGAGACCGAGGGGATATTCACGGAGACGGCCGGGGGCGTCGTGGTATCGGGTCTCCGGTACCTGGCCGAGACCGGCGCCATCAAGCGCGACGAACTGACCGTGGCGTACATCACGGGCAACGGCCTCAAGACCCAGGAGGCGGTGGAGGACGTGGTCCATCCCCTGCCCGTAACCCCTACCATGAGCTCCTTCGAGGAGGCCATCAAGGCCGTCGGCTCCAACGGCAAGTAAGGGAGAGAAGGTACAGATGAGCGGCATCTTGGTTCGAATTCCCACACCTCTGCGCCGTATGGCCAACGGGCAGGACAAGGTCGAGATAGAGGCGTCCAACCTGGGTGAGATCATAGACAGGCTGGAGTCGGACTACCCGGGGTTCAAGGAGCGCCTGCTGGACGAGTCGGGGGAGCTGCGCTACTTCGTGAACATCTACATCAACGGCGAAGACGTCCGGTTCCTCCAGGGGACCGACACGTCCACCAAATCCGGAGACGAGGTTAGCATCGTTCCGGCCGTCGCCGGCGGCTGCTAGCGGCCATCCCGCCCCTGGGCGGGCCCGCTGGACCCCAGCATTCCCCTGGCCCGCATCCACGCCTCCTTGTTGCTCTGCCTGGCCCGTTCGTCCGTCGGCGTGAACTCAGCCAGGAAGTCCCGGCGAAAGGCCGCGAGCTCCCCCTCGGCGATCGCCCGCCTCATGTCCTCCATCAACCGGAGGACGAAGCGAAGGTTGTGCATAGACGCCAGTCTCAGCCCCAGGAGCTCCTTCGTCTTGAACAGGTGGTGCAGGTAGGCCGCCGAAAACCGGCGGCAGGCGTAGCAGTCGCAGTCGTCCTGGACGGGACCGGCCATGTCCCGAAACCGCCCGCTGGTAATGTCCACCCGGCCCTGTGGCGTGTATAGGGCCCCGTTGCGAGCCACCCTGGTCGGCATGGCGCAGTCGAACATATCGACGCCCCGGTAGACGCACTCCACCAGGTCCTCGGGCGCGCCAACCCCCATCAGGTACCTGGGCCTGTCCGCCGGCAGGAGCGGCGTCACCAGCTCCGCTACGGCGTACATCTCCGCCTTGGACTCCCCCACGGCCAGCCCTCCGATGGCGTACCCGTCGAAGCCCAGCGACGTGACGTACTCCGCGGACTCTCTCCGCATGTCCTCGAACACGCCCCCCTGGACTATGCCGAAGAGGGCCCCACTCTCCCCCTGCGGATAGCAGCGCCTGGCGTTTCGGCAACGGAGGGCCCAGCGGTGGGTGCGCTCCATGGCAAGCCCCACCGCTTCCCGCCCCTCCCCCACGGCTATACATTGGTCCAGGCACATGATGATGTCGGCCCCCAGGCCCAGCTGGTCGCGCATGGACGACTCCGGGGTCAACAGATGCTCGCTGCCGTCTATGTGAGAGCGGAACAGGAGACCGTCCTCGGTCAGCCGCCCCAGTCTGCCCAGGCTGAAGGCCTGAAAGCCTCCGCTGTCGGTAAGCATCGGGCCATCCCACCCGGAGAAGGCGTGGAGGCCGCCCAGCTGGCGGACCAGCCCAACCCCGGGACGGAGGCCCAGGTGGTAGGCGTTGGCCAGGACTATGCGGGCGCCTATCTCCTCGACCTCGTCGGGTCCCAGCGCCTTGACGCTGCCTTGGGTGGCCACCGGCATGAATGCCGGCGTGGGCGCCCGTCCATGAGACGTGACCAGCACGCCCGCCCGGGCCGACCCGCAGGTGTGCTCTACGTGGAACTTCAAGGACCGGTCCATGTGTTCGATGGGCCGCCGGTGCCCAGCCGGGAGGGAATCCCGCGGTTCAACCGAGGACCCAGGTGTACGCGATACCGATGCCCAGTATGAGCGCCGCGCAGGCGGTCACGACCAGGACCGCGACGGCGGGTGTGGACACCCTACGGAGATGGGCAGGCCTACCCTCCCGCTCGGCGATCTCCGCCGGAGGGATGTTCAACACCTCCCGGGCCCTCATCTCCTCCTCCGCAAGGACGTATAGGGCGTGAGGCACGTTGGTTGGCAGCCCCAACGCCCCGGAGCCCGCTACCAGGGACCGGACGACGCAGCCGATGAGCTGCTGGTTCAGGCGCTGCTCCGCAAGCCGGGCCAGCGACTCGTTCTGGTACACCGCCAGCCTGACCTGTCTGCTCTTGCCGGGGACACCGCCCATCGGCCTGCCGTCCTCCCGCGCCCGCGCGACAACCCGCCCGGAAACCGCCGCGCGCCTATTACATCAGCCCTGTAAGGATATGATAGAATATCCCCATGCAGCAACAGGAGCAGTATCAGCCGATACACGCCGACCGGCACGGGTCGTCCTTCAACCTGACCCTGGTGATAGCTCTGGTGGTGCTGGCCATGGGCATAGTGATCGCCCAGGACCCGCTCATGGTGGCCGTCGGACTCGCCGTCGCGGCCTTCAGCTGGCTGACCACGCCGGGCCAGTACATGCTATACCCGGACAGGCTCATAATCGCCTACGGAAAGCCCAGGATACGCCACGTGCTCTTCCAGGACATCGCGGAAGTACAGATGCTCAAGTTCGCCTTCGGCTCCAGGTTGCTGGTGCGCCTCCACAAGGGCAGCCGCATCCTGATACAGCCCAGGGACGCCGAGGAGTTCGAGAGCAGGTTCCAGGGAGCCCTGGAGAGCTATATACAGCAGTACGGCGGCCCCCAGGAGCAGCAGGAACAGCAGCAGCAACCCCCCCAGGGAGAGCCCCCCTACCAGCAGCCCGACGACCAGGACAACTGGGCTTCACGGGAGTAGGCCCCCCGCCCACTCGGCCGCCTTGGCCGTTACGGTAGACGCTCCCTCGCCGCTTCCTACCGGCGGTGTCTGCGGCGCCGGATTGCGGGATACTCTCCGGCGTCCAGTACCCAGGCTATCCGGTGGACCAGGGCCGCCACCTCCTCCTCGTCCAGAAGATCCATCAGCTCCGCCACGTCGCCGTCGGGCCTGACCAGGCGTCTCAGGAACCCCGACAGCGCCTCCAGCAGGTGGGCCGGTATGGCCTCGCCCCCGAAGTCCCAGATCACCGTCCGGACCTTCATCGCCGAGTTGAACGTCAGCCCGTGGTCTATGCCCCACACCTTGCCCGCCGTGTCCCGGAGGAAGTGCACCGCCTTGCGGTCGGCATTGTTGCTGACCAGGTCGAAGCACGCCATGGTGCGCAGGGCATCGGAGTCGGTCTCCCGCAAGTCGTAGTAGGTAACCCGGGGGTCGTGGTCCACGTAGTACTGCAGGGACCCGATGCCGTGGGGCCCCTCCCGGATCACGGTCAGGGGTATGAAGTCCCACCCCAGGGCCCGGCTGAACAGGTAGGCGGCGTACTCTCGTTTGTAGAGGGTATGGTCCGGGAAGTCCCAGAGGGGGATCTCGCCGTCCCGGGGCTTGTAGATGGCCAGGCACTCTGCGTTGGAGTCGCTCACCCTGGCCACGAACGTGTAGTTGGACCCCCAGGGATGGAGCTGCAGGGAGGTGATCTCCCCTCGGCTCATCAGACGCGTGACGTCTTCCGGCGAGTCCAGAGGCATTGCTGGTCTAGCTGCCGGGGATGATCATGCCGGCATCAGAAGTCCACGGGGCCGTGCCCGTTGGCCCGGGGGCACATGTGGCCGTCGGCGTCGATGGGCTTGCCACACAGGAAGCACCGGGGCCTGCCGGCCGCGCAGACCTTCAGGGCCTCGGCCGCCAGCTCCCGCCCCTGGCTGGCGGTGAGCCAGAAGCTCAGGGTAGCCACGTCCTCGTCCTGGCCCTCGTCCTCGGCCCCGGCGTCGTGGGCCAGCAGCAGAAAGCACTTGTTCGCGCCGTCGTGGCCCAGGGCCAGCCTGCCGACCTTGAACTCCACATTGGTGGGGCCGCCGCTCCACTGGGGCTCGGGCGCCGTGCCGCCCGGTTCATCGTCGGTATCCGGCAACGAGCTGCCTATCTCCTGGATGTAGATGGCAAGCTGGTAGAGCTGCTCTTTCTCCAGCCATAGGGACGCCGATGCCTCCCCCGATTCCAGGATGAGCCGGAAGGTCCTCTTGCCCGGTTCGCCGATGGCCTCCGGCGTAACCCGGGAGGGGCTCCCGAACCTGTATTTCGCCTTGCTTGCGTCCATATCCCGCTATCCGGCCACTCTCCGGCGTCCTCCGTCTACCCTGCGAAGCCCCAGGTCCCGCCCTATCCGAAGGCGCGGCGGTGGGAGGCGGCGGTCTCGGAGCACGTGATGAACTCCAGGAGGGCCGCCCGCCCCTCCTCTGTGGCCTCCTTGGCACGCCTTATCGCCGGGCCTATCTCCGACGGTTGCTCCACCCTCTCCGAGTAGCCTCCCATCGCCCTGGCCATGTCGGCGTAGTTCCCGCCTATGTCTCGCGTGTTGTACAGGTCGTGGGACACCCGCATCTGGTTCGTCTCCGCGGCCATGGTCGAGTTGTTGGAGACCATGGTCAGGATGGGCACCCCGGCCCGGGTCGCGGTCTCGAAGTCCAGCCCCACCATGCCGAAGGCGGCGTCCCCCATCCAGTTGATGCACAGCTTGTCCGGGTCGGCAAGCTTGGCTCCCATCGCCAGGCCCAGCCCCGTGCCCAGGCCGTGGGACTTGCCCCAGCCCAGGTACGTCCGCGGTCCGGCGGCCCGGTAGAAGGGGATCATCTGGTCCCTGGGACTTCCCGAGTCGTGGGTGACGATGGCCTCCGATGGGTCCACCGTCTTCATAAGGTCCCATATGACCCGGTACGGGCTCATGGGCGTCTCGTCGGAGGTCAGCTTGGGCATCCACTCGGCCAGCCAGGCGTCTCGGGCCGCCTTGACCTGGGCGGCCCGTTCGCCGTCGGCGGGGCGGCCCTTGCCGAGCCTGTCCTTCACCGCCTCGATGAACTGGAGCAGCACCAGCCTGGCGTCGCCGATGATGGGATGATCGATGGTATAGTCCTTGTTGATGTCCCGGGGGTCGTTGGTAGCCTGGACCATCACCTTCCCAGGGGGGATGGTAATGGTCATGCCGTGCCTGGTGAAGCTGGTGCCCACCCCGAACACCAGGTCGGCGTCCTTCAGGAAGGTCACCACCGGGCCCGCCGAGGTGGCTCCCCCGGTGCCCAGCGCAAGGGGATGGTCCTCGGGGAAGGCGCTCTTGCCCACCAGGGTGGTCATCACCGGCGCCTGGACCAGCTCCGCAAGCTGCTTGAGCTCCTCGCAGGCGCCCGCGTACATGACGCCCTGGCCTGCGTATATCACCGGGGACTTCGCCGCCAGCAACGCCCGCGCCGCGTCGTCCACGTCCCTGGGGCTGGCCACCGGGCATGTGGCGCGCACCGGCTGGTACTTGGCCACAGCCTCGTCCGCCTCCTCGAGGGCGATGTCCGACGGTATCTCCACCATCACCGGCCCCGGCCGTCCCATCTTCAGATTGCTGAAGGCCCGCCGCATGATCTCGGAGACCCTCTCCGACGTGTTGATCCGCTCCACCGTCTTGGTAACGGGCTCGTAGACCCGCACCGAGTCGAAGTGGGGAGGCACCCCCATCCTCGCCCCCGGGTGCCCCGCCGGAAGCAGCAGCATGGGCACCGAGTCCGAGTACGCCGTGGCCACCCCCGAAAAGGCGTTCTCCGCGCCGGGACCGTATTGCATGGCGAACACCCCGGGAGGGCGGCCATTGGTAACACGGCTGAACCCGTCGGCTATGCCAACGCCCACGCGCTCCTGCCGGCACACGATGGGGCGTATCCTCGCGCCGGCCGCGGCCTCTATGATGGGGGTCGTGGGGTAGCACGGAAGGTAGTCCACCCCCTCCTTCTTCAGTATTTCGGCTATGGCGTCGACGACCTTCATAGCGGCCTCCTATCCGTCGTCGCCGGCACGGTCCGGTGGGCTGCGGCGACCGATACCATTGTAACCGTCCCGGCAGACCCCGGCAAGGAAACCCCGGGGGACGGCCGGCCATGGCCCCTTGCCTTGACTCTTGCGCGAACGCCCTCTTACCATTGACCTGAGAGTCACGTCAAGTGACCCGGATTTTGCGGCGGCGTGGAGCAACTACGAGTCAGGGGGTGGCACCTATGGAACGTTGGGCGGGGGTCGTGCTGGCAGCGGGCAGGGGCGCCCGGATGAAGTCCGGCACACCCAAGGCTCTGCACAAAGTCTGCGGCAGGGAGATGGTGACCTATCCCGTGGCCGCGATGAAGGGCGCAGGCATAGGCCGCGTCGTTGTCGTGGTCTCCCCCGGCAACGCCGAGGCCGTGGGAGGGCTGCTAGGCGAGTCCGTGGAATACGTCCTCCAGCGGGAGCCGAGGGGCACCGGGGACGCCTTGCTGCGAGCCGCCGACCTGCTGAGGGACCATGCCGACCACGTCCTGGTCACGGGCGCCGATACTCCACTGGTCAGGGCCGGGACACTCCGGGATCTGTCCCAACACCACGTGGCCGGCGGGTCTCCGGTCACTCTCCTCTCCGCCGTGTGCGACCCGAGGGACGGGCTGGGCATGGTGGCTCGAGACGCCGCAGGAAGGGTCTCGGGCGTGTGCGAGTTCCAGGACCTCCCGCCAGGGGACGCCGCCGCGCCCTACGAGGCCAACGCCGGAGTGTACTGCTTCCGGGCCTCGTGGATGTGGGAAAGCCTTCAGGAGGTGGGGCCCTCCCCCGGCGGCGAGGTCTACCTCACGTCCCTCATACCCATGGCGGCCTCCCGGCCCGGGGGCGCCGGCGTCCTCCTGGTCCAGGACCCTTTGGAGGTGATGGGCGTCAACGACCGCAGGCACCTGGCCCGGGCGGAGGCCGAGGCCAGGAGCAGGGTCCGCGACCACTGGATGCTGGAGGGAGTGACCCTGGTAGACCCCGCCTCCACCTTCCTGGACGCCTCGGTGGTCCTGGGCCAGGACACGGTGATCCAGCCCAACACCATGGTGCTGGGGGCCTCCACTATCGGGGAGTCCTGTACCATCGGACCGGGCACCGTGATCCGGGACTCGTCCATCGGCGACGGGTCCCGCGTGGTGGCGTCCTTCGTGGAAGGGGCCACCATCGAGGCGTCGGTGGAGGTCGGCCCCTTCAGCCGTCTCCGTCCGGGGGCCTACCTGGAAACGGGGGTGCACTTGGGCAACTTCGTGGAAGTGAAGGAGAGCCGCCTGGAACGTGGAGTCGCCGCCGGGCACTTCAGCTACATCGGGGACGCTTCCATCGGGGCCGGCGCCAACCTGGGAGCTGGCATGATAACGTGCAACTACGACGGGGTCGAGAAGCACCGCACCGTGGTGGGCGAGGGCGCCTTCATCGGCTGCGACACCATGCTCGTCGCGCCCGTCAGTGTGGGCCCGGGGGCGGTGACCGGGGCGGGGGCGGTGGTGACCGGGGACGTCCCTCCGGGTAGACTGGCAGTGGGTGTACCTGCTAGAATAGTAGAGAGTAAGAGGTCTTATTCCACTTGAACACGCCGCCAACCGGGAACCCGACCCACCCACGTTCCCCAGAGTAGGGATCACGGCAGGGCTTGGATACCGACGACTTATCTTCCAGCCTCTCCCTGGCACTCTTCCTCGTGCTCTTCTTCTACCTGGGAATGGCCCGGGCCCACGCCACGTCCGGTAGCCAGGCGGCGCCCGCCGGCTCCGTTTCCCGCGGCCTGCTTGCCCTGAGGTACCTCCAGTTGGCGGCGGTGGTCGCCGCCGCCCTCTCCTTCCAGGCGCTTCTGCTGGGCGCGGCGTCCCCCCCGATAGGAGTCCACGCCGCCGCCGCCCTGGGCTTCCTGGCCTTCATGGTGCTTCTGGAGGGCGCCGCCGGAATCACGTCCCGGCAGTCCCCCTCGGTTGCCGGCCTCCTGGCATCCCCCCTCCTGGGCCTCCTACGCATCCGCGCCGTCAGGCTCCCCCAGGCCCCCGACAACGGCGCCGAGGGCGCCGGTCCCTCTTCGGTGATGACAACAGCGGCGGACGCCGAGGGCGACCCCGACTCGACCACCGTCGTCATCACCGAGGAGGGCCAGGCTACGCTGGACGACCGGGAGCGCCTGATGATCCGCTCCATCCTCCGTCTCGACGAGTCGACCGCCAAAGAGGTCATGGTGTCCCGGGTCGACATGGTGGCCGTGGACGACGACACGTCCCTGAGCACCGTGGCCAGCACGATGCAAGAGCACGGCCACAGCCGTATTCCCGTCTACACGGGGACCACCGACAACATCATCGGCGTCGTCCACTCCCGCGACCTTCTGCCCTTCCTGGCCCGCACCGAGGAGCACCCTCCCCTGGCCGAGGTGACCCGTCCCCCCTTCTTCACCCCCGAGTCCAAGCGTCTCGACGACCTATTGCGAGAGATGCAGGAGAAGCGCGTCCACATGGCCATGGTCGTCGACGAATATGGCGGGGTGGAGGGACTGGTAACACTGGAGGACCTGCTGGAGGAGATCGTCGGCGAGATCGAGGACGAGTTCTCCCCGGGCATGGAGCCCAGGGTCGTGCCCATGTCCAACGGCGACATAATCGCCGACGCCCGGGTGAGCCTCGAGTACCTGTCCGACCTGCTGTCGAGCCCCTTGCCCCAGAACGACGTCGACACCGTGGGAGGCCTGGTGTACACATCCCTGGGCAAGATACCCCAGGTCGGGGACTCCGTGACCCATGACGGGCTGCGGATAGAGGTCGTGTCCCTGCTTGGCCGCCGTATCCGCAAGCTCAAGCTCAGCCGGACCCAGGGGTGACGGCCGCCGCCGGGCGCATAGCGCCCGGCGGCTCCGGGGACAAATCATAGGGGCCTCTATGAAGAGGCCCCTACTCACGATCGGTTCCTGACCTTTGAGACTACCGCTTCTTTTGGTCCACCACTACCAGGGGCGCGCTGGCGATGTGGCCGCTGGCCGCGGTCCGGGCCACGATGGTGTAGACGCCCTGGCTGAGGGTATCGGGAAGCCCGCCGGTGGCCGTGGCGTTGGTGGTATCGGCGAGGAACGCTCCCGCCGAGTTCGCCTGGCCACCTTCCAGTACGATGTTGGGGCCGCTACCAGTCACTATCTCGAACAGCACCCACTCATTGGGCTGGAAGCCGGCGCCCGCGACCTGAAGGGTGCCACCCACCTCGATCTGCATGGGGATGGGTTGGATCTCCACGACCGAGGTCTGTACCTGGGCACTGGGGCCGGGGTTGTTTGCGGCCCAGGCGACGCCGCTTATCAACGTAACAACCGCAAGGACAAGAGCTATGATAGACAGCCTAGTAGTCAGATACCGCCTCATCGGGCCTCCTTTATGCGTCCGACCAGGGTCTCGAAGGCGACCGCACCCCTCCCGAGTATGCTCGTTCCCTGGGCGCAGGCGAGGTCACGCATAATCATATTAGCAGCCCCTGAGGATGTCAAGGGCTTACAGTACGCTGTGACCGGGAGTTTTCCACCGCGGGCAAACCCCACCCTCCCTCCTCGATCAATGGCTTGCAGCCCATCATGACCTCGACGGGTCCCGGCAGCTGGGAACAGTCTGAATGACTCCGCCGGAGGCTCGTCAGGGGCGGGCGCCTTGCCTGCGTGGAGCGGGGGGTGGGAGGGTGGGCTCAAGAAACGGGGTGGGCCTGGGCGTGGCCCAAGGCATCCCTAGACCCTGACGAAAGCGATCAGGGCTCCCGAGAGCACGCGGGTCGAGGCCATCGCCAGGAACACCGCCTCCCACGGCGCGCCCGCCATTTCCAACACGATGCTGAAGATAACTGCCTGGAGGCCTGCGTACAGGTAGCCGTGGGCGTCCAACACCCCCGATGAGGTGCCCGCCATGTGCCGTCCGGCGATGTCCACGGCCAGCGCCCCCATGGGCGACAGGCTCATGGCGAACCCGGCAACCAGGAGAAGGACCGCACCCAGGTACAGGTTGTCCGGGGGCGCCAGGGCGATGCCGACCAACGCCAGGGCGCTGATGCCGCAGGACGCCATCACCACGGGCCGCCGGGCGCTCTTCAGCAGCCTGTCCGAGACCAGGCCTCCCAGGACAGGCGCCGCCAGGTATCCCGCGGGCAGGGCCGTGGTGACCAGCACCGTTGAGGTTATGTCCAGACCCGCCCTCTCGAAGTAGTACAGCGGCACCCAGGTGGTCAGGCCGTAGCGCACCACATTCTCCAACCCCTTCACGTGGCAGGCGATCTGGAACTGGACGTCCGTCAGAAGATGCGAGTAGGGGCCCAAGCCCCGAAGACGCCCCTGTCCCAGCTCCTCGGCCCTGGCCGACAACCGGTCCTCCTCCACGTAGTCCGGCAGGCCTACGTCCCTGGGGCGGTCCCGGCTCAGCACGTAGAAGAGCACGCCCATCCCGGCTATCGCCAGGGGAGGATAGCGAAAGGCGGCCTGCCATCCCATCTTGCTCACCACCCACCCGGTTACCAGCCACATCAGCAGCATGGCCCCGCCGGCGGACATCATCACGATGCCCATGGCCCTGCCCCGTTCCCCCCGGGGCCACCACTGGGATATCAGGGCGATCCCCGGGCTCCAGCACGCGGCGTTGACAAAGCCGTTGACGCACCACGGCAGGGCGAAGCTGAGGGTGGAGGTCCCGTAGCTGGCCGCCCAGTTGAGGCCCGCCGTCAGGCAGGCTCCCAGCATCACCCAGAGGCGCATGCCGTACGCCTCCGCCAGGCGTCCGTGGACCAGGTCGCCCAGGGCGAAACCCCACAGCAGCAGCGCGTTGATGACCCCTATCTGGACGTGGCCAAGCTCCAGGTCCTCCTTGATGACGGGGGCCGCCGGCCAGAAATTGAACCGCCCCAGGTAGACGAACAGATAGAAACCGGCAAAGGCAAGGAGCACCCGCCACTTCCACCGGTTGTAGGAGGCGGGGACGCCGGGGTGGTGGTCAGCGCTGCCCCTCTCGCCCATTTCGATATTGTGAGAGGAGCCCCCCGACAGGTCAAGACTGGATACGCGGCCGGGACGAATGGGCTCAACGGGTTCCCGATTCGGGCCCATCTCGGCTATAATGCCCCCAGTCCGGAGAGGTGGCCGAGTGGACGAAGGCGCCGCTCTCGAAAAGCGGTATACCTCCGGGTATCGTGGGTTCGAATCCCACCCTCTCCGCCAGACTCCACATGCGGGGGCGCCGGACGCCCGGACCCCTGGTGTCCCAGACCGACGACCCAGGCCGACGTCCCAGACTAACGCAAGGAGACATCCCATGTCCCAAGACATCCTGGTGGAGCAACGGGACGGCATCGCCACCGTCACGTTCAACAGGCCGGAGCAGCGCAACGCCATCAACTATTCGATGTGGCTGGACCTGCACCGCATCTCCGTGGACCTGGAGACGGCCGCCGACGTGCGCGTCGTGGTCTTCCGAGGGGCCGGGGAGGAGGCCTTCTCCGCCGGGGCGGACATCAAGGACTTCGACCTCTACCGGAACAACTCGGCCAAGGCCCGGGTGTACGCATCGGCGGTGGAGGGGGCCATGGACGCCATCGAGGCCCTGTCCAAGCCCACCCTCTGCCTCATCAAGGGCTACTGCGTGGGCGGCGGGTTCGAGCTGACCCATGCCTGCGACGTGCGCATCGCTTCGGACACGGCCAGGGTGGGCATCACCGCGGCGCGGTTGGGAATCTGCATCGGCTACCGGGAGATGCGCCGGCTGGTCCAGACGGCGGGCCGCTCAGCCGCCATGGACATCCTGCTGACCGCCCGCCTCATCGATGCCCACGAGGCCCTGCACCTGGGGCTGGTCAGCCGCGTGGTCGAGTCGGACCAGGTCGACGAGCACGTCTACGACACCGCCGCCAGGATAGCCCGGCTGGCCCCCCTGTCCCACAGGGCCCACAAGGAGGTGGTCAGGACGGTCGGCGAGGACCCGGGCCTGACGGCCCTGACCCCGGCCCAGGAGGCCTTGCCCTTCGACCACTTCGACAGCAGGGACTTCCTGGAGGGCAGGGCCGCGTTCCTGGAGAAGCGCCAGGCGGAGTTCCGGGGAGACTAGCCCGGGCGCAGGAGCGGGCCGCTAGGGCGAGTACCTCTTCTCCAGGTCCAGCCACTCGTCGGTGCGCAGCATGTCCTTGTAGAGCCCACCGTCCATCCTGGGGTTGCGGTCGAAGTAGCCTTTGGTCGTCCCCGTGTCCCGCAGCTCCTTCAGCACCTGGTGCATGGCCGACACGGACGCCTGGACGGCGTCTCCCGGGTAGATGAATATCTTGTATCCCAGGTGCTCGATCTGCTCCACGGTCACCTCCGTGGGCAAGGCCAGGCCCAGGGTCGGACCGTTCACCTCCCGGCACACCCGGCGGTGGGCCTCCAGCACCCTGTCCACGGGGAGGTCCATGTAGGCCTGCCCGTCGATCTTCCATATCTGGGGCATGGCCACGTCGGCCCCGGCCTCCAGGTAGAGGTTGCTGCGCTCCACCAGCTCATCCAGGGAGATCTCGTCGGCGTCGCTGCGGGCGATGATCACGAAGTCCGGGTCGGTCCGGGCGTCCAGCGCGGCCTTCACCATGCCCAGGGCCCTGTCCCGGGGCAGGATGCGGCGGGACTTGACGCTGGGGCTGTTGGGCGGCGTCTCCTGGTCCTCGATGTGGATGGCCGCCACCCCGGCCTTCTCGAACTCCCGGACGGCCCGTGCCATGTTCACGTAGCTGCCGAAACCCGCCTCGCCGTCGCAGATAACCGGGATCCCGGCCGCGTCGGCTATGCGGCCCACCTGTATCGTCGTCTCCGTCAGGGTCTTCAGGCCGATGTCCGGGTGGCCCAGCATCGAGGCCTCCATGCCCGACCCGGTGACGTATGCGGCCTTGAACCCCAGGTGCCGGACCACCAAGCCCGACAGTGCGTCCACGCATCCGGGGGCCACCAGCATCCCGGGCTCCGCAAGCAGGCTCCTGAGCTGGGTCGTTGCTCCCATGGCATTCCCCCCTCGTCAACCCGGCAGGCGGGCAGGTCTCCAGAATGCCGGGAGTATAGGACCCGGCCCATGGGGTGTCAACCGAGCCCACCGGATCAACCGGCCTTGTGGCATCACCCCGGCTCGGTTAACATATGGGCATCTTCAGCAGGAGGCAGATATGTCTGAGAGGCCCTTCATAACCTTCGCCCAGGCCCAAGCCGCCATCAAGGCCATGTCCGACAAGGCAAGCGAGCCGCCGGGGACCCCCGTGGCCATGGCCATCGTCGACGACACGGGCAACCTCATCGCTTACGCGAAGATGGACAACCTCAGGATGTTCAGCCGGCGCCACGCCCTGCGCAAAGCCTACACCTGCGCCACCATGGGGGCCGACTCCGGCGCCCACGGCGAGGGGCTGCGGAGCCAGGGCAGGAGCATCAGCGACATGGGGGACCACATGCTGACCCCCAACCAGGGCGGGGTCGTGGTCCGCTCCAAGGACGGGGTCATCATGGGCGGCATCGGCGTCGGCGGCTACCCCGACGGCCAGGACGACGAGAAGCTGGCCCGGGTCGGCCTGGAGGCGATGAAAATCTAGCCCGGCCGCCGCCGGTCCACGCCGACACGGCCACTGAATCCGGTGGGAGGTTCCCTATGGCCCCCATGACAGATGAAGCGCCCATAGCCGACGAGACCATCCGGGTACTCCGGCAGATCCCCACCCAGACCCTCATCGACGCGCTATGGGTCAAGGAGTGGCCCTCCACCTACGTCCAGGGGGCCCGGCCGCTGCAGCAGGGCCAGAGCATGGCCGGCCGGGCCGTGACCCTGCGGTTCGTCCCCCACCGGCCCGACCTGTTCCGAGACAAGCCCAAGGGCGTGGAGTCCGCCGAGTACGTCGCCTTCGAGCTGTGCGGGCCCGGCGAGGTCCTGGTCATCGACGCCATGGGCTGGAAGTACAGCTCCGTGGGCGGGGACATCAAGTTCATGCGTCTCTGGCAGCGGCAGATCGCCGGCCTCGTTACCGACGGCGGGGTCAGGGACAGCGTGGCCCTCAAGGAGTACGGGTTCCCCGTCTACTCCGCCAGCACCACGGCCAAGCAGGGCCCTTCGGACTTCTGGCCCTGGCAGGTCAACGACGCCATCCAGTGCGGCGGGGTCCTGGTGCGCCCGGGCGACGCCGTGGTCGGGGACGACGACGGCGCCGTCGTGGTGCCCCGCTCCATGGTCGACGAGGTCATCAGGATAGCCCACGAGCGCGAGGAGGTGGAGGGGGTCATCAAGGCCCAGCTTGCCGTGGAGCAGTGCTCCCCAGGCAAGTACTACCCCTTCAACGAACGCACCTGGCAGCTCTTCGAGGAGAAGACCGGGAAGAAAAGAGGAGGTTAGACGCCATGGCAATGCCCGGAAAGTACCTGTTTATCGCCACCATGAACGTGGACGCCGAAAAGGACGCCCTGTTCAACGAGGTGTACGACAAGGAGCACGTGCCATACCTGGAGCAGGTCCCCGGGGTGATATCCGTGGCCCGCTTCTCCAAGCGGGAGCTGAGGCTGCGCCTGGCCGGGGAGACCAAGACCATAGAGTACCCCGGCGAGCCCAGGTACCACGCCCTCTACGAGATAGAGAGCCCCGAGGTCCTTACCAGCGACACCTTCGCCGACGCCGTCGAAGCCGGCCGCTGGCCCGCCGAGGTCCGGCCCTACACCAGGGACCGCCGCCACGTGCTCCTGGAGCGCATCTAGCCCCCGCGCGGGTCCGGGGACCGTTCACCGGCGCCCCTCACAACGGCACTTGACTCCACCCCCGCGCCCGGCTGCCCGAAGGGGGCGCAGGCCTGTCTATGCCGGGGGGCTATCGCCGCCGGGGCTATCTCCAAAGGTAAGGAGGCTCCATGTACGTCATCATAGCGCCCATCCAGATCAAGGACGGCCACAAGGACGAGTTCATCGAGGCCATGCTGGACGACGCCCGCGGCTCCGTCGAGAACGAGCCCGGCTGCCTGCGGTTCGACGTGGTCCACACCACCGAGCAATTACCGTTACACCGTGATCCTGAAACCAAAGCCGGGGACGTGGCCACCCCCAAAAGTCCCAGCCATTCCGTCCATGGACCGGGAAATCAAGAGGGAAAAGGAGAACCGTAGACATCGAGAGAGACGACTGCAGGCCAAAGAACTCGGCCTGTGCACCAGATGCCAGCGAGAACCGGCCGAGCCAAACCGGGCCTACTGCGAGCAGTGCCTGAAGAGGATTCGAGAATACCGAGCTGGGAAAGAGCACAAGCCAAACCAGCCGAGGGCGTTGGAAGGCAACTCACCCGGACAGAGCAAAGACAGCCTTGAGGAAGCCGGGTTACCGTTGTTGGTCTGGGCAGGCCACCCGGAGCCCGAACGTGGGTCATCGGCTCGGGAACCGCAGCCGACCCACCCAGGGGTGTCAGAAAGTATGCCTGACACCCTACCGCAGAGTGAGGAACGCGGGGAGCAAGTGATGCTTCCCTTTTTCCCCCAATCAGACTGAGCGGAGCGCAAGCAATGGGGCAAGAGTCACGACCGGTCCTTGCCAAGTCGAGGGATCTGACCCGACGACGAGGCTATCTCTCGGACGCCAACGACAGTTATTGCTGTACCCTGGGACTGTTCTACTACTGGTATGACGTAGTAGGCCAGCCACCCATCCGTGTCACTCAGTCGTTTGAAGATGCAGTGGCCAGGGACGGGGCGGATGTACTCGGTCAGGAGATCGGCAAACTGCTTCTGGGTCCTGGTCCGAGTGCCCTCGGCGGTGCCTTCCTTGATGACCTTCAGCTACCGGTCGACGTCGTTGATGACGGTCTTGGTGCCCCGCACCTTCTCGGTGCCTATCCTGACCATGAGTCTCGCGCAGGTCGCCGGTCTCGGTCCGATCCGGGGGTTGTCAAGGGCGGCGACATTGTGTACCACAAGGGCAGAGAGAGTGTCCCACTGGTACGATGCCGAGGGAGTCTACGAGGAGTACAAGGGGGCGATAGTTCAGGGACGGGATGCGTGCGCTAGGAGCTGTGCGGTTCTTCTAAGGCCTGGGAGGTGGTGTTCTGCCGGGTGTGCTTGAGGCGGTAGCTGTCGCCGTTCATCTCCAGGATATGGACATGATGGGTAAGGCGGTCCAGTAGCGCCCCGGTGAGCCTCTCTGACCGAAGACCTCGGTCCACTCGTCGAAGGGCAGGTTGGTGGTGACCAGGATGGAGCCTCGCTCGTAGCGCCGGCTGAAGACCTCCAAGAGGAGTTCTGCCCCGGTGGGGGACAGGGGTACGAAGCCCAGTTCGTCGATAATGAGCAGGCCGAGGCGGGACAGCTGCCTCTGCAGGTTGAGCAGCCTCCTCTCGTCCCGGGCCTCCATCAGCTCGTGGACCAGTGCTGCTGAGGTGGTGAAGCCCACGGACATACCCCGCTGGCAAGCAGCCAGTCCCCGCCCCAGGGCCACGTGGGTCTTGCCAGTGCCGCTGTTGCCTACAGCGATGACGTTCCCGCGGCGATGGATGTACTCACACCGGGCCAGCTCCATCACCAGCTGCTTGTTCAGCGAGGGGATGGCGGTGAAGTCGAAGGTGTCCAGGCTCTTCACCGCCGGGAAGCGGGCGGCCCGGATGCGGCGCTCTACCATGCGCTGGTGGCGGTCGATGAGCTCCAGTTCTGCGAGCCGGAGCAGGTACTGGGGATGGTCCACTCCCTCGGCGGCGCACTGGGCGGCCATCTTGCCATACTCCCGGAGGAAGCTGGGTAGCTTCAGTTCTTTCAGGTGGTGTTCCAGGAGCAGGATGGACTTGCTGCTCGTGCCGCCCTACCTGAGAGCAGGGTCATGTAGTCTCCGGCAGAGGTGGTGCTGACCCTGACCCGGGGCAGGTAGGGGTACAGCTCCAGGTCCAGCCGGGGTGGTCGCCCCTCCAGTCGGCACAACACCAGGTGCTTCACCGCGTCGAAGCTCAGGGCCCCCAGATGGATGGCCTCTTTCACCGCTGAATGCACCTCTTCCAGCCTGAAGCTCTCCAGCAGCCGAAGCACCTGGACGAATTCCCGCTTGCCCCGTCGGCCCATCCGGGACTCCAGGAGGCGACGCAGGGTCGTGAACGCCTCGGGCAGGACCCAGTCTTGCAGAGGCGCCGCCTGGTCCAGAGCGCCCGTCTTCTGCTCCAACAATGGCAGGTAGTGGACGGGGTCGTAGACGAAGTCCTCCCGCTGATAGGAGCGGGGGTGCCGGGCAATGATCTCCGACCCGCAGCTGATGACCACCTCATCCACGTAGCCCCGCACCATGACATCCCGGTGCCCATAGCCACCGGCACCGAGTAGTCGTTGGTGCGGTACCGCACCAGGGACAGGGAACTCACTCGCCCAGCGCGCTTCTCGCAGGCGTCGTAGGGCGCGGCCGGCAGGGGCAGCAAAGCCTCCAGGTCCCCCTCCATCGGCTGCCCGATGGTATCCCGGTGGCCCCTCAGCCTAGCGTCCATCCGCGCCAGGCAACCCTTCTCCAGGTAAGCACTCAGGGCATCGAAGCTCTTGAATGATGGGATGGGTACCAGGAAGTTGCGTCGCGCATACCCAACCAACCCCTCAACTTTTCCCTTGTCGTTGCCCTTCCCGGGGCGCCCGAACCGGTCGTCGAACAGGTAGTGGGACTGAAGCCCGGCGAAGGCCCGGGTGCGTTTCCTTTGGCCGTCCCCCAGGATCCTGGCCACCACCCTGGTGTTGTCGTAGAGGATGCTCCGGGGCACCCCGCCCAGGAAGGCGAAGGCCGAAACGTGGCCGTCCAGAAAGGCCTCGGTGGTCTCCGCCGAGTAGGCCTTCACGAAGCAGCCATCGCTGTGGGGCAGGTCCAGGACGAAGTAGTGGGCCTTACGCTCCACGTCCCCTATGACCGCCAGGGCCTCGCCGAAGTCGCACTGGGCATGGCCCGGCGGGTGGGACAGGGGCACGAACACCTCCCGGGGTCCGGCGGCGGTGCCCCCTGACGTAGTCCTTGACTATGGTGTACTTGCCCTCGAACCCGTGCTCATCCCTCAGGCGTTCGAAGATGCGCTTGGCCGTATGGCGCTGCTTCCTGGGGACCCTGTGGTCCTCTTCCAGGATGCGGTCGATGACGCCGGTGTAGGGCTCCAGCTTGGGCCTCCTGGGGAGAGCCTGCCGCCGGTAGCCCGGCGGCACCGAGTAGAACAGTATCTTCCGCACGGTGTCCCAGTGCAACCCGAACACCCTCGAGGCCTCCCGGATGCTCATCCCTTCCACCATCACCGCTCGTCGGACCCGTAGATACACGTCCACCTTGTACATCCGTCACACCGCCCATAGGCTCGACTTCAAGCCTATGGATGGCGGCGGGTGGTCCAGTTTTCAACCGCCCTATGTCAGCGATCTACCCGCCCGCGCGGTCTACTTTACCTCCGCCATTTACACTTCTACGGCTCGAGACAATAAGGGCCGTCCTACGGAGGCATGGCATACAGGTGAGCCGGAAGCGAGTACAGCGTCTGATGCGAGCCACGGGGTTGCGGGCCATCTACCGGCGGCCCAGCACCAGCCGAAGGTCGCCGAAGCATGCGGTCTATCCCTACCTGTTGAGGAATATCAGGATCACCCGGCCCAATCAGAGCCTGCCCCCGACCCCGATCGGGGGTGTGGGCGGCCGACATCACCTACCTGCCCATGGCTCGTGGATTCCTGTACCTGGTGGCGGTGATGGACTGGCACAGCCGGTACGTGTTGTCCTGGCGACTGTCCACACCCTGGACGCGGGCTTTTGCGTCGCGGCGCTGGAGGAGGCCCTGGGCAAGGGCAAGCCGGAGGCCTATTTCGGCGATTTCGCTTATTTGCATCGGCGCTAACAGGGATGGCAGGTGGAACAGCGGCTCTACTACCTGGATGGGCTCCGGACGCGGCCAAAGAGACCCAGGGGTTACGTATCCGGCCACAGGAGGGGGGTCAGCCCCTTGGCATCTAGCAGGGTGTTGAAGAAGGCTGTTTTCGGTAGCGGACAGGTCCCGGATGAGGTCTCTGGCGGTCCAGGTGATCGTTGATCTGAGTCAGTGACGGCGTGGGATATCCGGGATTGTCCCGGATGAGGGTCGCCCGGCGCTGTCACGGCCGTGTTCAG
>DAOUJG010000027.1:0-20976 GCA_034423015.1 Dehalococcoidia bacterium
TACAAGGGCGGTCTCCACTACGTGCTGACCAACGAAGCCTACACGGGAACCGCCGTGTGGGGAAAGACCAGCAAGGACGGGCAGGCCCCCGACCCGGTGATAGTCGAGAACGCATGGCCCGCGCTGGTGTCGAAGGAGCTGTTCGAGGACGTGCAGCAGGCGATGCGGGAGCGCGCCCCGAAGGTGCAGAGGCCCGCCAGGGTGGGAAGCCCCTACCTGCTAAGCGGACTGCTCAGGTGCGGAGTCTGCGGCAGGCCCTACCGAGCCCAGGGAGCCAAGAGCGGCCAGTTCGCCTACTACATCTGCGGGACCCTGTTCACCGAGGGAGCGGGGACGTGCACCGCCCGCTACCTGAACGCCCCCAAGCTGGAGACCTTCGTGGTGGAGAAGATCAGGGAGCGGATACTGAACGAGGAGACCATCGTGGCCCTGGTGCAGCTTGTGGCCGAGGAGATCGACGCCATGGCCGGTGAGCTTGCCGGCCAACTGGAGGTGGTCGAGGCGGAGCTAGCCGACGTGCGGAAGCGTCTTTGGAAGCTCTACGAGGCCATAGAGACGAGCGAGTTGACCCTGGAGGTTCTGTCACCCCGCATCATGTCCCTGAGGCACCGCGAGGAGCAGCTGGAGGCTGCGAGAGAAGACGCCGAGACCCGGTTGGAGCAGCGCAGGATCGTCCTGCCCGACACCGATGAGATAGCGGAGTATGCGGCGGACTTCCGGGCCTTCCTGAAGGATGGGACGATACCGGAGAAGAAGGTGCTCATCCGCAACTTCGTTGAGGACATCGAGGTGGAGGGAGACGAGGCCGTTCTGACGTACACGGTGCCCATGCCGAGGGACGGCGTGACATCGGAATCGGCCTCGGTTCTTGATTTCGTCCAGTCCAGCCCACCATGTAAGACCGAATTCATAACTCGCCCGTTTAGGGCGACCTCAGCGGTGTCCGCTCCCGCCATTGGACTGTCCTCCGGCGTGGGTATGGTATAGACGATGGTGGCCTTGCCGGGCTTGACCTCTATCTTCTTGACGAAGGAGTGGACGAAGGCCCTGGTCTCGGTCAGCTCGCTGGTCCTCAGGTACTCGCCCATATCCTCTGCGAAGGCGGCGATGGTGTCGGCGCTGTCCAGGAACTGCCGCCGCCCTATCAGCAACGCTCTTGCCTCCTCTGCGGCGACCTCCAGCTTCTCCTTGCGCTCCCGGAGCTCCACTATAAGGTCCGAAGCCTCGGCCACGTCGACGCTGTCGCTCCTCGCTATGAAGTGCCAGACTCGGCCCAGCTGCTTCTTCACCTCCTCAAGCTCCCCGTCGATGCTCTCCAGCATCTGCCGCTGTTCGCCGGCCACCCCGTCCATCTCCTCGTCCACGATCTTCACCAGGTCCCTGATGTTGGACTCGGTGAGGATGTTGGCACGTAGCTCATCGACGATGATCTTCTCGAACTTCCTGGCGTTGAGCCTGGGGGTATTGCAGGTGCCCTTCCCGCGCTTATGGAGTGAGTGGCAGATGTAGTAGCTGTACTTGCCGCTCTTGGCCTCGGCAGCAATCATGGCCTTGCCGCAGGTCTCGCACTTGGCAAGTCCGCTGAGGAGGTAGGGGCTGGATGCCCGCCGTGGGTTGACCTTCTGCGGCGCGCGGGACTGCATCATCCCGGCGATGCGCCGGAACTCCCGCCTGGAGACGATGCCGGGGTGTGCGTCCTCGACGCGCACGGGCGGCTGGCCGTCCCTGGCGTTGGCTCCCCAGACCACGGTCCCGGCGTAAGCCTCGTTGGTGAGGATGAAGTGGATGGTGGTCTTGAGCCACTTCTTCCCGTTGGAAGTGGGGATGCCCTCAGCGTTGAGGGTCCTAGTGATGTCGAGGGTGCTTCTACCCTGGAGCGCCATGTCGAAGATGCGCCTGACCACTGCGTCGGCAGGCGGGTTGGGCTCCAGCCTGGGGCGCTTCTTGGCCCCGTCCTGGACGTGGACTCTCCTGTAGCCGTATGGGGCGTAGCTGGTGACCCAGAAGCCCCTGGAAGCGGCCTCCCGCATCCCCCGGGAGACCTCCTGGGCAAGATTCTCACTATAGAATTCGTCCACGCTCTCGATGATGCCCTCAAGGAGCCTGCCCGTGGCGGTGTCCTCGGCCTGCTCGGTGATGGAGACGACGCGGATGCCTCGCCGCCGCAGCATGGACTTGAAGGCGACGGCGTGCTCCCGCTTCCTGGTGAACCTGGAGAACTTCCAGACCAAGATCTCTTGGAAGGGGGCCTCGCGCTTGCCGGCTTCGTCCAGCATCCTCTGGAACTGGGGCCGGTCGGCTATCCTTCCGCTCTCAGCCTCGTCCACGTACTCGCGGACCACCAGGTAGCCGTTCTTCTCGGCGTACTCCCTGAGCGCCCGAAGCTGGGCGGCCACGGACAGGTCCACGTCCTGGCGTTCGCTGGACACCCTGGCGTAGAGGGCTGCCGGCATCAGATCGAGTCGGTCGTTCATCGGTCTCTCTCCTTGCTCACTCTCAGTCGGTCTGGCGGGAGCGCAGCCGTTCCAGCCGCTCCCGTCTTCGCCACTCCCGCTCCTCCATGAACAGGCGGATGGCCTGCCTGAGCAGCTCGCTGACGGAGAGGTCGTCCTCCTTCATCACACTCCTCACCTGCGCCTCCATCTCCGGGGGCAGGGAGAAGGTGATGGTCTTGGATCGCCTGGGAGTGGTCATGCTCTCCTTTTTGCCTCTCTCTGTAGTGCAATGTCTTACTCTACACTATCAGACGATGGCTTGCAATCCTCTTGCAAATCGTCACACACCGTACCGCTCCCCCCAGTAGCCTGCCCACTCTGCCGTCTCCTCAGGGAGGTATAAGGACACGGCGTCGAGCAAGAAGGACGGAGCCACCATGTCGAACTGTGCGGCCGGGGCATTCAGTGAGGCCCGCATCACTGCCTCCACCGTTTCGAGTTCGGGAAACCTTCGAGCCAACAAGGGGGAAGTGGTCGTCCGGCCATCGGTGACGGTTCGATAAGCCCAGTTGTCCCCCGGGACGACCACCACCACCTTGGCCTCCTCTATTCCCAGCTCCCCCTCGTGGACCATGCGGTCTGCCAAGAGCCTCTGGCGCATGATCTGGTAGAAGGGTTCGTAGAGGAAGTCATCGAGGACCGGGGCAGTGGCCGGATTGAATGAGGAAAACGGAGAGTGGTAACGCTCGGCATATCGCAGTCGGCGCGTTTGTCCTTTGGCTCCCTCGCCCTTGAACTCCGGCCGCGTGGTCAGGTACCGCTCGACGTACTTCCACTCCAAGAGATAGGCCCGCCTTCTTCCCGCCGTCGTCACGGCCACCAGGAACGCGTCGATGCTGGTGTTCTGGGCTCCCCTGGTCGTGCCTTCCTCCAGGGAACGGCCCAAGCCAATCCACTCGAACTCCACGTCCGATTGATTTCCACCGTCGGAGATGTTCACGACACCTGCGACGTCACCATCCAAGGTACGCAGAAGCGCTAGCAGCGCTCCGGGGATACCGGCCAGGGGCAGCAGGAAGTTGACGCAGGCCACCTGGGAGCTGGCCATGTTGCGGGTGGGGCCGTCTGACCTCGTGTCGTCGCCGCTCCTGGAGCTCTTCCACCACTTGATCCCGCGCCGGGCGAAGAAGTCGATGGCTCCGCCCTCTCCCCGGATGCCAGGGTACAGGTTGTCGGATTCACAGCCTATTGCCAATAGGTGAGGGTTGCGCAGACCCTTGTCGTCGGCGGGACATCGCCCCTGGCTGCTGACCGTCGGAGACGCATCCCTGAACAGCTGTTGTCGCCGCTTGGCCGACCTCTCGAAGCCGGTTCTCGAGTTGTGTCCTGGCATCGTCTCACACTCCTCTGTCGTCGTGTCCACCTCAACTGGCTGGCACAATCTGCCTTCAAGCCCTACCGGGGGCCGACCGCCGCCACCGCAGGCAAGGAGCGTCCCCTACGCCCGACCCCGTCCGATACGGCGATCTGGGGTCCGAGAACATCGGCGTCACTCTCCGGCACGGCGACGACGACCACCTTTGTCACCTTCCCCTGCCGGACGACGGGCCGGGCTATGACGGCGTAGCCGCCGTGTTGGGCATAGCGCGCCGTGCGGCAGCGGGCGGCCTGCTCGGCCAGGGAGCCTTCCGGTATGAGCCTGTCCCTGCGGGGGATGCCGCCCCTGGAGCCGCAGACGGGGAAGACGGGAGTGCCGAAACCCTGCGTCCGGCACGCGACGATGGCACGCAGCTCGGACGGCCCGGCCCCGTTCAGGGAGTCTCGCCGGTCGTTCGTCCCGTATACGACGACCATCAGGGGCGGGCGCCTCAGCACCTCGGTCAGGCGGAGGGCGACGGCGGCGTATGAGCACTGGAACGCCTGCTGCAACCTCAGCACGTCCAGCCCCCACTCCAGGGCGAGCGGCTCGAATGCTCTCGGCTGCATCAGGACCGCAGCCGCGAACCGGTCGGCCTGCGTGCACACCGCCAGCTCCGGCTGGGAATCCGAGTGGATGTCGAAGAGGGTCTCGTTGATGATCTCGTAGGTCTCATGGACCACCGAGTACTCCTTGGTCCCCTCCCACAGGTCCTCCCGGTAGTGGATGTCGTAGCCGCCGTTGGGCGAGCTGTAGTGGATGCCCTTGGCGTCCATGTGCCTGGTGCCGGTGACCTCCCCGAACCCGGTCCGTCTCAGCAGGGCCTTCAGCTGCTCCAGCGTGGGCCGTGTGGACACGCCGAAGTAGCGCACGAAGCGGTCGGCCATGCGCTCCGGGTCCAGGGCCTGGTCCGGGGAGTCGTCCAGCAGCCTGCGGCAGAAGTCCTCTCTCGTCCCGTTCATGCTCACTCCAGGAGCCTCTTGTTGGAGAATCTCTCGTACATCTCGACGATGAACCGCTTGGTCTTCAGGGTGATGGGGCCGTCGGGCCGGGTGCCCACGCGGAACGCGGGGTCGGCGAGCACGTACTGGTAGGCCCGCTCCACCTCCATCGCCTCATCGCTGAAGGGGTCGATGTGGGGGTCGCGCCCGGCCCGCTTCATGAGCTCGGCGGCGTCCACGTTGTAGAGGTCGGCCAGCTTGCGGATGATGTTGACGCCGGGCCTGCGGCTTCCCCGCTCTATCTCGGAGAGGTAGGAGCTGGAGACGCCGACGCGCTTGGTGACGTCCCGCAGGCTGAGGTCTCCCCGCAGCCGTCTGAGCAGGGGGCCTATGGCGTCGTCGCCCTCGATCTCGCGGCGCTCGTCCAGGTTCCGGTCTTCCTCAAGCTCGTCCATGTCGTGCCCTCCTTGCGTCCGTAGCTGAGAACGGTGCCGCGAACGGCCTATCTGTGACAACTTCAGCTAAAGTTTTGCTAAACAAATATCGTACTAAAGTGAACACTTGTCAACAAATGGCCTTTATCGCCTCTCAGAACGCCATTTGACCATTGCCTCGCCGTACCATGTATTGATACCCTAATGCGGACAGAACGCCTTTTCTAAACCTGGACTCAGTATACATCACCGGCGCTCCCGAAGGCCACTCATTCATGGCAGCGCCGGACCCCGGGAGAGAGACGGAACGCGTGAGTAGCAAGCGAAGGCTTACGGCCAAGCAGGAGCGGCAGCGGATGGGGGGCCTGAGGATTCTGGCCCGCATCATCGCGCGCCACTACCTCGCCAACCCACACCTCTACGCCAGCGTCTCCAGCGAGAACGGGGCGGTTCCCGCCGTCAACCATCAGACCACCGACGGCGGGGAGTCGGTCCGGGAGGAGGGTTCTACATGAATCACAGGCATCCATCGCGGAGCAGGCTCGAGCCCCAGAAGGTGTGGGCGCTGCTCAACCGGCTCAACATGACCCAGAACGACCTGGCGCGGCTGCTCGGCACCTCGTCGAGCTACCTGTCCCAGCTCATGTCGGGAAGGCGCCGCCCCTCGGCGGCCTTCCGCAAGCGGATGATGGAGGCCCTCGGCGTCACCGAGTTCGACGGTCTCTTCTACCTGGAGGATGCCGATTGAGAGCCGGCCTGCTCCCGTCCCACCTCATCGTCGACGACGGCCTCATCGGGCCGGACTTCCCCAGGCGCCTGGAAGCCTTCAAGGAGGCCACCGGGCTCTCCTGGGACATCCTGGCCGCATGCCTGGGGGTGGACCCCCGCCAGCTTCAGCGGTGGCGGGAGGGCACCAAGCCCAGCGGGGACGGGGTGAACGCCCTGGTGAAGCTGGCATCCCGCATCCCCGGGGGCATGTACATCCTTTTTGGGGTGCACGTCCTCCCTCCGGTCGGGGTCTACCAGCCGCCCCCGGCGATCGGTTTCGGCCCGCCCGAAGACGGGGGAGAGGAGTGAGAGCATGGGAGTGCAGCAGCGGGTACACAGGCCCGTCGAGTACGACCTTCCCGCGGACTTCTCCGGGCGGCTTGAGCTGTTCAAGGAGGAGAGCGGGCTGAGCTGGAAGGAGCTGGCCCGCCTGCTGGGCGTCAGCCTCCACCGTCTCAGGCAGTGGCGGAACAAGGGCACGGCTCCCAACCCCGCCCATCTCTTCTTGCTGATGACCATCGCCGACGTGATGGGGCTGCGGGACGGGATTCTGATGCAACCAGAACGGGACCTGCCCGAAGGGTTGGACCCGGAGGCCGTGCGGGCCATGAGACGGAACGCATAGGCGAATCTCAAATCACAAAGGAGGAGGGACCATGACGACTATGGAATGGCAGCGGACGTCGAACAACCGGGCCCCACCCTTTCCCGGGGACTTCGGGTGGCGGCTGGAGCGGTTGAAGCAGCTGACCGGGCTGCCGTGGGGCGAGTTCGCCGAGCGGCTCGGCGTGACCCAGCGCGGCCTGGCGAAGTGGCGCAACGGGGGGCCGCCTTCGGGGCGCTACCTCTGGGCCGTCATCGAGCTGGCCCGCGAGGTTCCGGGCGGTTACGACCTGATCATGTACGGCGACGACGGAGCGCCGGAGTAGAGAGGAGGTAGAAGCATGGTGTTCAACGATCGACGACTCGCGGGTAAGGGCTTTCCGGCCCCGCCCCTTCCCGACGACTTCGCGGCGCGGCTGGGGCGGTTGGAGGACCGGTCCGGGATTGCTCTGGAGGAGTTCGCCTTCGGGCGGGGCATACCACTGTACAGGGCCAGGGCATGGCGCACCGGCGAGCCGCCCACCGACGGGGAGTTGCGGTCCATCGTGAAGTGGGCCTGCGAGGTGGAGGGCGGTGTTGCAGTGCTACTCAGGGACTGCTCCCGGCCTTGGCCGTATCAGGGGCCTGGCTGACGAAGAGCGACGGCGATGCGGGGGACTGCGTCAAGTTGCCTGTCAGCGACAAGAGGGACGGACGGTTGATACCGTTCGTCCCTCTTCGTTTCTTCGAGTCTTCCCTCCGGTTGGATAGCGGTGTCAGGGCGGTGTATCGTAGAGCTTGGAGCGGTCGGCGGCAACGGCGACGCATCCGCAAACCGGGTTCACACCAGAAGGCGACAAGGGACCGGAGAATGAGGAGGTGACACAATGGCTGTCGAAGGACACATGGAAGGTATCGAGAATTGGCGACCCCCATCCTGGCCGGAGGACTTTCCGCAGCGGCTGGAGAGCCTGCTGGAGATGGCCGAGTGGACACGAGGGGACCTGGCCCGGCACCTGGGGGTGACGGAGCGCACCGTGCAGAGATGGCTCGGGGGAGGGGGGAGACCCAAGGGGGGCAGCTACTATGCCATCATGCAGCTGTCCAGTTCTGTGCCCGGCGGCTTTGAAGTGATTCTCTACGGCAAGGCCGGTGCGGACGGCGAGGCGAAGGAGTAGGAGGCCGCTGCCCCTCTACCGCCTGACGACGCCCTGGGGGTCTCGCCTCGACGCCCTGCGGTTGAGGGCGCGGTCGATGCCCAGACGCACCGCCCTACGCGACGGCTCCTCCTCCTGCTTGAGGAGGGCGTGGGCGATGAGGTCGGCCATCTGTAGCAGGTGGTCGGAGTGGGAGCTTCTGAACGCGGGGCCGCCGATTACCCTCTCTATCGGGATGTCCTTCGTGCGCTGGCCGGCCTCCCACGCCTCGTATTTGCCGGGCACGGGGTTGAGGCTCCTGAGCCTGCGGTAGAGGCGCGCCGCGGCTTTGCACCTAAAGTCTCGGATCTGGCGTTCTGCGAGTCAGCGTCGGGGCTTCTGGCTCCGGCGGCCTTTTTGATTCAACCGCTGGATGGCCTGGATCATCAGTTGGGCATAGTTCGACCGCCACTGGTCCTCCCGTCGCTCCTGTTCCTGGGTTGCCATTGTCCCCACCTTTCCCCGCGAGGACCCTTGACACACCCCTGCCTGGGGCAATACCACGAGGCGGCTATTAGGTGGCCTCATGGGTTTCTCACGCAATTCCCCGGCGCCTGTAACGTCGGGGATTTTGTTTCCTTACTCGGGCAACAGGGCGGCCGCTGCCCGGAGAGCGTCAGCCACAGCCAAGGCCCGAGACCGGGTTAGGTAGGTGACGCCCTGGTCGGTGCTCACGCCAGCCCGGAGCTCCAAGGTCATTTCGTCCCGCCGCGTGATCTTGATGGAACGGTCTTCCCGTGTCAGGCCACCGCCCAAGTTGACTATTTCCAACATCAGGTCTGCCATTAGGGCACCCTCCTGAGCTCCCACAATTTGCCCATCACTTCATCCCGTGCCTTTCGCAACTGAGTGTGTTTCGCCCAAGCCGCATCCATTTCATCCATGGCGGCTTTCGTGAGTGGCTCCGGTGTGGGGATGGGGGTGCGACGAGCAGGAACGATGTATCTTTCTTCCAGCGCGATAGCCTCGGCGTGGGCCGTTTCCATTTCTGCGGTCAGGCGTTCCAGTTCTTGCACCAACGCCTGGCGCTCCAGTTCTTGCTGTGTCATCGTATTCTACCCCACCTCAGCTCGGGGTGGACTGAGCCCACCCTCGCCTCCCTCCCTTGGGCCTGCGCCGGCCCAGAAGGTGTCGGAAAACAGTGCTTTCCGACACTCTCAAAACGGGCACTTGTCAGGCAGGGTACAGGGGCGGGTCTTGGAGAGGGAGGTTGCCGACACCCTGTTTTCTGGTCCCAGTCAGACCCCATAAAGCTCCGAATCCCTCTGAGGGTTTGAGTCTCCCCCATGCCGTTTATGGCCTTTCGAGATTCCGCTTTTCCATCTGCCATTCTAGAAAATACCGACACGCAGAGGAGTATTCTGCCTCAGCACTGATCATTTCGTCAATGTCAAGCCACAAAGCTATCACCACATCAGGTCGGCCAGCTGCATTCTGCACGCTATCCAGCAGTCCATCCAGCCTCTCAAGAGCCTCCGTGCGGGCATATAGCAAAGCGGGCCGATTCAGTTTCAGGACTCTGACTGTGGCACGTGAACGTGCACCACCACTCCACCATGCCATGGGACCCAGAAATACAACGAGCCTCTCAACGTCATCCGAGTACGGATCTAGAAGAGCGCACGCAGGTTCATCGTAATCTCTCTTGCCGTTATTGCACCTAGGACATGCAATAGTCAGGTTATTCCAATCACAAACCAACGTAGGATTCTTTCGCTTCGGCAGCTTGTGCTCAATATGATCGAACGCCACATGCGCGATCCGCGCCTCACAATATGCACACTTCGAGTTGGTTTCGGATTCCAAAGTAAGACGGATGTCTGAATGGGCATACCGCCGCGGTTCGTCACCGACCCGATTCCCACACCATTCGACATATTCGGCAGTCCATGCAGCCTTGTTCTTGACAAGTACCTGAGGTTCCGTTCCCTTCTGCAGCACGATCACTTCCTACCATCCTCATCCTCACCTTCGGTCGGCAGAAGGCGGTCTACAACCGCAGGGAACAGGTGTCGTAAACCGAGAGAACTGAGTCGCTCCCTAACATTAGAAAGTACCTCGGCTGTTAGCTCTTTTTCTCCAACAGAGGCAACAATATTCTCCATCTCGTTCTCCACCCAAAGAGGGGCAGGAAACGGCACTCCAAGAACACCTGTAAGCACCTGATTGGCACTCGCGGACCGGTCAACATCCTCCAGCGTTGTCGACCTCACCAACCCATCCCTGAACCCTAACACCATCACATTCGAGTCCCGGACCGACGTAACCACGAACGGATTGTGTGTCGACACTACGAATTGAGCATCAGGGAACGCCCCAATTAGCCCCGGCAACACCGACCGTTGCAGACTCGGGTGCAGGTGATTCTCAGGCTCATCCATCAGAACGATGAACGCCCTATCTGAACGAGATCTCATGTATATCTGCCAAGCAACATCCACCAGTGCGGCAATGCCGCCTGAAGCCGCATCCAGTGAGAAGTCGCCAGTCCCCGTTTCCAAGATCACCTCTGGCATTCGAATCACGATCCCCCGGAAATCCAGCTCAGGTGGGAGCACCTGTCTGAGAATGTCAGCGAATCCCTCGAATATCTCCCGATATTCGTCATTGGGCGCAACTATTTTATTTCCATACCCAAACATGGACAATGAGATGAGCGCGGCCTTGAGTCGGTAGCTCGGAGACTCGAATCGCCCTCCAGGTTGATAGGACTGCCGAATAGTGTTCAAGTACTGTTGGAACAGTTCTTCGCGTGCTTCCACCTTGGTAGGTATCTGCTCCACAGCCTGGTATGTGTATACCGGACGATGTGAAGTTATGTAGATACCGGGAATGCGATTCAACGGCCTGATTCGAACTTGGAACGAAGCACCCTCCATAGGTGCCTGAAGATCAGCCTCCGCTCCATCATCATAGCTGAGTCGCCCAACATCGGCGTTACCTTCGCCAAAGTCCCTGAAAAATCCAGAGAAATACCTTCGGGCTCCCCTAGAGTCAATCCTAAGAGTGCCAATGAAGGCCGGTGACCACCCAAAGTGCTGACTCAAGATACTCAACAGTGTAGTCTTACCTGAGCCATTCGCTCCTGTAATGATTGTAGCCCTCTCATGAAACTCAATCCGAACGGACCCAAATTGCCGCCAACCCTTAATGTCAAGCGTCTTGAATTTAACCACCACTGCCCTCCCTGAGGCTTCGGACTACAGCCCCTACGTCGGCCCGATAGTGGGGCCATCCAGACAGATTCGAGGGAATTGCGATTCCAGAAGACACTACTCTCACGATTCCCTCACCCTTTGACCATCTTCTCAATCCACAGCTAGGAAGAATGGGTGGATCATTGCCTGAGAATGTCTTCCATACAAGAGTCGCAAAAGTGAATGTCCGACTCCTCTTCGTGGGTAAGAGTAGCCAGCGCACCACATCTCGCGCAGTACGCTAGGTGCGATCCGCTCTCGCCGCAGAATGAGCACATATAGACCGGAGTGTAGTCCGGCTCTAGGCCCAAAGCCGCAATTTTCCCCATTTGGCATTCGGGACAATTGTCAAGGTCCCCTGTCGGGTCCGAGGGGTCAAGAAAATGCCCCGTCGAATTGTGTTCCGCTAGGCTCGTTGGGTCCGGCTGAATTCCGCAAAACTTGCAGGTGGTATCATCCGCATCAACAATGACGGCCTTTTGCCAACAAGAAGGGCATTCCCAGGCCAATGAACCTTTGAGTTCTGATGCGATGGCTCGCATCCGGGCATCCACAAACTCCTTGTTTTGTACAAGGTACTTCCAAATTTGGTTAAGCAGTTGGGTTTCCAAGCAATCGTCAGCCAAGTGCGGGAACTGTTCGTTGCAGAAGGAATGACAGAAATTCAAACCCTCTGCTAGCAAAGATCTCCCTTGGTCAAGGTCAAAGTCAATGCTGTAGTGGCGGGTCCGGTTTCTTAGCGTTCGCAGGTCATTCAGCTGTTTCCACACCGGGGCGTCTATCTCTACACCCACAATGTCCCTGAGCCGACGGTATGCTTGTTCAAAATCAACTGATTTGAAGTCTCCGCTCCTCAACTTCTCTTGGCGTGCTTTGTCCACTTGATCAAACAACAGCGTCCAGTGTTCTTGTTCCAATCTCGCTTTGACCAGCAGTTCCACACCGTCTACTAGATTCAACATGGCATACTTGAGGTCACGAGGAGCGCCAATCGCCGCACGTTCAGCGGCACCTAGAATGAAATCAAGCCCATTGGCCAAGAGACTCAATTGAAACTTGGCCTGTTCGTTCATATCCCAGTTGAAGGGTCTACGTTCCGCAAGATAGGTGAGAGATTGCGTTTGCAGCCTTCTCGCTCAATTAAGAGAGATTCTATCACTCCAACAGTCCGCCCGGCACGTCGATTCCTAGACACCGGGCGGGGCAGTTGATGGCCGCCGGCTGACGACCCCGCACGCGATCGCCATTACCAGGGCCGCCAACGCCGCCACCAGACCGCTAAACGACGCGGGCCCACCCTTTCCACATAGTTGACACAAAGAAACCTGGCCTCCCATGCGGACGCGGGCGTGCAGGTCGTTCCACCGCTCGGCGTCCACGCCCAGGGCGGAGCGGACGTAGTAGCGGGGACCCTCTGACTCTTCGACGTAGTAGATTCTCATGGCCCTGTTTCTCCGGGTTGGTTGTGGTCCAGCGGTCGCACCGGCTCGAAGCCGCCTCCTGGGGCGAGCCATGCCCGTCCCAGCGGCCCCTCCCGCTCCATCAGGCCCCGGTGGGAGACCAGCAGGGGGAGGGGCGTCCTCGTCCGCACCATCTCCTCCAGGGCGACCCGGAGAAAGTGGGTGGCCGCCACGTCTTCGTGGAAGACCACGAGGACTGCGGGCCGTGCGCCGTGGTCGTCGATGGGCCGGTGGGAGGAGTAGTAGCGCAGGTAGGGGGCCAGCCGCTCCGCCATCGTGACGGGGCGCACGGCCCTGCGCTCATACTCCAGGAAGAATGACCAGGGGTAGCCCTCCCGCCGCAGGACGCCGAAGGCGTCGGGGTGGATGGAGCGCCTGCCGCCGAAGTGCCGGAAGTAGCGGGACGCCCTGATGGGCGGGTCGAGCTGGTCGGTCTCCCAGCCCAGGTCCCGGGCCTGGACGGTGAGGGCCGCCATGAAGTCATGGACGGCCGTGGTGTGCTCGATGTCGCGGAGGAGCTGCCTGCTGCGCCTGCCGGAGACGTTGCGCCAGTCCCCGGCGTCCTCCGGGGCTGCGCTCCACCGCTTCTTCGCCCCGCCCACGGCGGTACGGTCCCTGCGCGCCAGCATCGCCAGCCCGACGTCGGTGAGGGCCAGCCTGCGTCCCGACGCGGGGGCGCGGACCACCAGCCCGAACCTCTCCAGGGCAGAGGTGAGCTGGGACGCTCGCGGTCGTGAGACCCCCAGCAGTCCGGCCAGGTCCGGCAGTCCGAGCCAGGGCCAGTCGTAGAGCAGGTCCACGGCGCGCTTCTCGGCGGGCCTCAGCAGGGCGGGCAGTAGGTAGTCGGGAGCGTCCCCTCCCGGTCCGTGCTCGTCGACGTCGGAGGGAAGGGAGAGACCGCGCTCCAGGGGACGTTCGTTGGGGACAGTGCCCCAGCGGACCAACCGATCGATGGCGTCCCTCAGGCTGACGGCGGCGTTGATGGAGCGCAGCCGCCACACGGGGTCGTCCGGGGACGCCGCAACCGCCTCGCGCTCCAGGGCGAAGAGCGCCGCGGCCGGGGTGTGGGGAAGCCGGCCGCGGGAGTGGCGCAGCCGCACCTCGTCGGGCGCGATGATCAGGATGCAGCCGGGCTGCGGCCCCCGGGTGAGCCGCCAGAGCCTCTTGGGAAAGCCCGTGCGGTCGGTGGTCGGCCCCTGCCGGACGATGCCGACGGTCCCTCCTCCGGGCAGGGTGACGACGGCGTCCATGGGCATGGCGCGGTACCAGCGGAAGCGGATGGGATGGGCCGCATTTGAAATGGCTGAGGCGAGGCGATAGATGACGGCCACGGCGTCGAGGCGCTCCAGGAGGACGCGCCGCCACCGGGCCGAGACGGGCAGGTCCCTGAGCAGGCACTCCAGCGGCGCGTTCTCCGCGTGGGCGAGGCGGCGCAGCCCTGTGGCGGTCACGTGGAACCTGCGGGTCGGGGGTATGAGCCCGGCGCCGTGGGGCACGGAGGCGATCAGCCCCGCGTCCTCCAGCCTGGGGACCGCCCGGTATACCCCTCCCCTGGACCAGCCGGAGACGGCGACCATCTCCAGCCGGTCGAGGAGGGGCATGTGCGCCAGCAGCCTGAGGAGCTCGGCTTCCACGGGCCTCATTCCTCACGCTCCCCGTCCGCTTCCCCGTCGTCCGTCCCGTCCGCCGTCTCCGAGACGTCGTTCCCGGGGTTCCGGTCGCGCTTGGTCCGCTGCTGCCTGCGCTTGGGCGGCTCCTGAGGCTGCTGCCCGCCGCCGCTCCCGGCCTCCTGGGACTCCTGGGACCCCTGGGACTGCTGGGCCTTCCTGAGGTTCTTCAGCTGCTCGCGGTACCTGTCGACCAGCTCCTGCAGGCCCGCGTCCCTCTCGGCGAGGTCCCTGGCCGGCGTGAGGTAGCTCTCGGCCTCGGCGACGATGCGCTCCGCCGTTCCGGGGTCTCCCGGCTCCGGCCTGGCGACCTTCATGGAGAAGGCGTCCATCCGGTCGGTCCCCACGGTGGCGCGGACGTAGCACTGGTGGACGGGCAGCGAAGTGATGTCGTCCTCGGTCACCCGCTCCTTGCCCAGCTCCCACACCAGCTGCCTCGCGTCGTTGCCCGCCACCTGGAAGACGGCGAGGCAGCCCACGTTGGCGAGGATGGTGTCCCGCATGGTGCGGGAGAGGTCGTCCAGCTTGGCGAGGCTCTGGGTGGCCAAGACGAAGCTGGCCCCGAACTTCCCGAGCTCGCTCAGCATCGACTCGTAGTCCACGCCGGGCATGGACTGCATCTCGTCCACGACCACCAGCGCACCCCGCCTCTGCTCGGGCGGCAGGCTCCCCTGCTCCCGTATCACGGCGTCCACCAGGTTGAGGAGGGACGCGCCCACCAGGGCGGCCACGTCCCTCCCCGCCTTCCCCTGGGCGGTGGAGACGAAGAGTATGCCGCCCTCGCGGATGACCCTTCTCATGTCTATGGTGGAGCGGGACTGGCCCAGGATGGCCCTGGCCCGCTTCGACGACGAGTAGTAGGAGAGGCGGGTCTGCACCGGGGCCAGGGCGTCGGCCCGGGTCTCGTACCTCCAGCCGAAGAAGTCCCTGCCCCACCACTCCACCAGGTAGGGATCGGAGATCTGGGCAAGCACGTCGGCGCGAAAGTCGTCGTCGGCCAGGATGCGCAGCCCGTCGAGGATGGTGTACTGCTCTCCCGCGTCCCTGCCCTCGTTGGCCTCGTGGAGGGTCTTGACGGTCTGCTCCAGGATGGACTGCATCCTCGGCCCCCACTGGTCCCACAGCCCCCTGGCTATGCGCACGACGGAGTCGGCAGTGCGGTCGCGGTCGGTGAAGACGCGGGAGTCGAGGAGGTTGACGCCGGGCGCGCCCCGCTCGTCGGCCAGGTCGATGAGCCGCACCCGGTCCACCAGGGGCTCCGGCATGTGCCGCAGCAGGTCGCCCACCAGGTCGGCGTGGGGGTCGACGACGACGATGGCGTCTCCGTCCCTGCCCTCGGCCTTCTCCCGCATCTTGTGCCGGACGATGTGCTGCATGAGGGTGGACTTGCCCATGCGGGTGCGGGCGACGTAGAGGTGGTGGCGTCTCAGCAGGTCGGCGGGGAAGTGGACCTTCCTGGGGGTCCCGGTGACGGTGTCGCCCACGTGGGCGCCGCCGCTGACGCTGCGGGCAGTGGGCGGCAGCACCCTGGCCCCGGCGCGGGCCACCAGGGGCGTCTCGTCCCTGGCTCCCGGCGGGTGCCACAGGCAGGCCGCCTCGCGGACGCCCAGGACGCTACGCCTGCCGAAGAGTCCTGGGCCCGTGGGGTGCAGCATCTCCGGGTCGGGCGCGGCGGGCCGGATGCGGCCGGCCTTCATCTTCGCCCCCGCGGGGTTGTCGTAGTGGCGGTAGGCCGCCGCCACCGGCTCCAGCAGCTCCCTCGCCCGCTCCCGCCCGGTGTTCCCGGGCAGGATGGCCGTCACCTGTATCTCGCCGTCGAAGGCGATGCGGGAGACTTTCTCCTTTATCTGGTTCGGGTCGTACACCCGGCTGTGGGCCTTCTTCCACCTGTGCCAGAGCCATCCGGCCGCCGCCAGCGCGGCGGTCACGCCGGCGCCCATGAGCACGGCCTTCCACGTTTCCCCCGCCCGCACCCACAGGTAGGCCCGCAGGGCCGCGACCAGGCCCACGCCCAGGACGGCCATCGTCACGCCGTCCATCTGGAGGGGACGGGTCTGGTAGGTGTAGGAGGGGTCGCGCTTGTCCTCCACGGGCCTCTTGTGGGCCTTCTCCTGGTGGTGCTGCGACCAGTCGGGCCCCAGGGAGTTGAGCATCATGCGCGCCACGATGCGCTCCCCCTCGTTCAGGTTGGAGAGCGCCCCCAGCACGGCCATGAGGGGGTCGGAACCGGGATCGAGCAGGTCGTCGTCCCTGAAGGTGCGCAGGGGCGCGTACTCGGGGCCGTCGGCCCTAAGCGTCATGCTCCACGCCTGCTCGCCCTCGTCCAGGCGCAGCGGATCGTCCTCGCCGGGTATCCGCTGTATCTGTGCCTGCGGGTATCGGGCGGCAATCTGGCCCCGCACCACCCGGTCCTGCAGGCATCTGGCCAGCAGGGTCACGCCGTCGGCGTCTCCCGCCAGCTCCAGGGAGAATGGCTCGGGTACCGCGATGGAGCCCAGGAGGTTCTCCACGCCCAGCAGGGTCCGCTCCCCCGACCTGGGCGGCGTCACCGCCAGCAGCACGGGGGTCTTGTCGTCGTCGTTGCCGAAGAGTCTTCGTATCGGGTTCAGATTCATGGTGCTCTTCCTTTCTCTACTGGGGTCGTCGGTCGGTCCGTAGTCGCGCCGGTGTCTCTCGTCCATCGGTCTCGTCCTCCCTTCGCTCCTTCTGCGTCCCGGTCGTCTTCAGTGCCTGCCCGGTCTCCACTCAATTACTGCTGTCTCCTCAGGCGTGGCCTCGATGCGGACTGGGAATCGGTGCCCCTTCGACAGGAGCAGGCCGTCTCCCCTGGGGCAGGACAGGAGCCAGCGCTGGAGTCCTCGGGCAGGTCGAAGGCGTCGCCGACGGTGCCTATCGCCGCCGCGTCCTGCTGGAGCAGGAGCTTGAAGGCGGCGTTCTGGAGCAGGGCGCCCCCCGAGTGTCCGGTGATGGTCCTCGAAGTGTCCTCGGAGAGGAGGTCCTGGACGTCCTGGGTGATGAACTGGAGTCCCAGCCGGTGCTTCCTTGCCCGCTTCGCCATGCTGACCATGAAGGCCGCGCCCTCGGGGTACTGCATGATCGACCACACCTCGTCCACGACCGGCAGCCTCGTCGTTGGGGTCGTGATGTCTGCCGTCGAGTCTGAGGAGTCGTGGGGGGAAATATCATGGTCCGTGAGGGGGGCACGCCGGCGTGCCCCCCTCACGGGGCCTTCATGTCGCAGGGCCCGATGTGATGGCATACCCGTGTACAGGGATTCCGCGTGATTGACATATGTCAATCGGGCGGCGGGTCCATAGCTGAGACAGGCGTGAATGGGGTGGCGCCAAGCGGGGGTTGCGAGCACTTCGAGGTAAGGGCGGGTTCACCGAAACGGGCCGGAAATTGACGTTTGTCAATCGGGTGAATCGGGGTGTGGGGGCGGACTCCCGCTAAATCGGAGCGAGCGATTCGGGGAGCGGGGCCTAACCGAGGGGTGGGATGCCCCCTACAGGACAGCCCGGAGAAGAGGTTCGACCATGAACGAGGCGCAGATGAACGGGACGCAGGCTGAGGTGAAGGAGGTGGAGGGGACGCCGGACCACGGGGTGATGGCTGGCGAGATGCCCTCGGAAGGCGGGGGCGAAGGCTGGGACGTGGAGAAGGCGCGGCGCATCAGGCTGAACGGGTTCCTGCGGGAGCTGGTGCTGAAGGAGGGCCGTGTCGAGGCGGCGGAGCTGCTGGGCGTGGCCTACCGCACGGTGGTCAGGGCCGAGGAGTCGGGCGAGATCACGGAGCGCATGGCCGATGCCCTGGAGCTGCTGCTGAGGAGGGCGGCCGACGCCGAGGTCGCACGGCTGCGGGAGACTGTCGGTGCGTTGGAGGAGCGGTTGGCGGCGTTGGAGGGCAGAGCTGATATGCCGGAAGGCGGCGTGGAGTCGTCGCCGGGTGCGGAAGCGAAGGGCGAGGGCGTAGGCGGTCGTGCGGAGACGGGCGATGAGGATGAGGCGGACGCACGGGCGCTGGGGGAGAACGAGGACGACACGGAGACCCAGGGGCAGGATGGGAAGCCTGACGCCGGGGCAGGCCGGTCGGAGACCGGGGCCGCCCCGCGGGCGGTGCGGGTGCGCCCGTTGAATCCCGACACGTTGCGGCCGTTCGACCCGGAGATCGTGACCGTGGAGCCTGCCGACGACGACGTGGAGGTCTACGGCGACGCCTGGCCACTGGTCGAGGAGTGGCGACGGCTGCGGGACGGCCATCCCAGTCAGGGGAGGGGCCTGTCGTGGCTCAGGACGCGGGAGCGCCTGCTCGTCCTGGAGCTGGCGATGCTGGAGGGGCACGGGTTGACCCTGCCGCCGGAGAAGCAGCCCCTCAGGGGCTTCGGTCGCAGCGGACAGACGACCTGGCGCCGGACGGCCCTGGCCGGCACGCGGAGGTCCCTGGCCCGGTGGGAGCGGCTGCACTGGGTCCTGCGCATGCTCACAGCGGGGCGCTGGCGGAAGTAGGCCCCGGAGAGCCGTCTCCGGGGCCGGTTTTCGGGGGGTGCTAAATGGCGGCGAAACGGGCGCTAAACAGCTGCGAGCAATACGGGCGACGGGGGTCGATTGCCCCCTCCGAAGTCTTCCATCCCCTGGTCCGCCCGGGCGATAATCGACGCAGTTTCTGGCTTTCCAGCGTTTCATGCCGAGAAACCTGGAGGGTTCCCGTCCCCGAATCCGGGACCGGCTGCATGGGATCGAGCCCTGCTCTCCGAACAGCCGCCCAGGGGTCCGACCGGAGGGATTGAGCCTCGCTCTCCCGACGGTCCGCCCCGGTGGGACAAGCGCCTTCCCGCTGCGTGAGCCGGTCCAGGGGTCGAGCCGTTGCTCCCCCGAGACCGTCTCGGAAGCGGGAGACATTCGCAGCGGCTGGAGCGCCTCTGGCGCTTCGGCCCCTCGGACACCCTGGCCGGAGTGCGCCCGTCCCAACCGGCCTTTTCCTCACGACCGTCCAACTCTCGAAGGGTCTTCGTTCCCATGTCCGGCGTTCGGCTCATCGTCGGCTGCGGCAGGGGAAACGGCGACACGGTCCACGCTCTCGAACGGCATCGGACGGCAATCTCATGAAGGAGGTATGGACTCTATGGAAGAAGCAGGGATTCGGCGCATCAATGAAGGAGGTGACGAGCACATGGAAACGGCATTGACGGACAACGCCGGTGTGGCTGGAAGGGACGTGGAGGGGGTCTACGTGGGACCGGGCGCACTCTGGATCGCCAGGTTGCTCCGCCATCCCGTCAGCTTCGACGGCGGCTGGTTCCGGACGACGGCGTTCTGCCACAGCGGACGGGCGGACGGCCTGGCGTTTCGCCAGAGGCCGGACGGCAACGGCATCGAAGCGCGCTGCCACACCGGAGGCTGCTCTCCCCTGGTGGCTGCGGACGCGCTGGGCGGGCAGATAGGCTGGCCCATTCGGAGCGCATACGAGCCTCTGGCCGGGCCGGTCGACAGGCTGTGGTGGCTCAGGTGGTGGCCAAGGGACAGGATCGTGTGGGAGGCAGCATCCGCCCTGGCGTTCGCCGCGCCGCTGCTTCTCGGTCATGGGGTGCAGGCCGCCATCCTGGCCTGCCTCGCATTCAGCGCCGGCTCGTGGCTGACGTCCAGTTCCATGCTGCGCAGGCGGGCGGGGAGGTTCCACCGCTGACGCCGCGGGCCTCCGGGCCTCGCACTACCCATCTCAATCGCAAGGGGTCGTCCTCATCCGAGGGCGGCCCCTCTTTCTTTGCCCGCACGCGGGCGCAGATGACGGCACCACACAAGCTGAAGCACTTAGGAGGTGCGAGATGACGACGGCGACATTGACGGCAGTCAATCGGACGACGGACATGGACACGGAGCGGCCCCGGCGCAGCCTGGAGGAGCTGGTCGACCGGCTCATCGAGACGCTGTTCCCCGCGAACGCGGAGACGGAGGAGCCGAGCGTGACGCGCTCGATCCACCAGGCCCGGCGGCTCAGGCAGACGGGGGACATGGACGGCGGGCTGGCCGTCCTCGCCGCTATGGACATGGCGAAGTCGACGCCCGGGGAGGCCCGGTGGGCCTTCGCCGAGTGGAAGCAGTTCGTGAAGCGCAGGTTCTCGGACCGGGGGCCGCTGGTCTACAGCCAGGGAACCGGGCGGGCCGCCGCGCTGGTGCCGTGCGGCGAGGGGACGCTTGAGGTCGCTGCGGTCCTGGGGATGCGCTGGCGGCCCGGCAAGGTCGTCTCCGGGCGCAGCCTGCGGGGCCTGCGGCCCTTGTGAGGAGACTTGACCGCTCGGGGAGTGTCGCGGGTGCAGCAAACGCCCCCATAGCCTTCCTCATGTTCAGGGCGGGTCATTCTCGGTCCCCGGCTACCCGCAGGGGACCGGTCTGTACCTGATCGGCCAGGCGCCGCGCCCCGCCCGGTAGCAGCCCGCCCGCGGGCTTCCCATCTTCCCCCGACCCCACGCGCATCCCCCAGGGCCTGCCCCCTCGACTCCGAATCGAGGACGACCTGCGCCCGTTGGGCGACGGGACCTGCTCCCGGCGTGGTCCGGGGGCTTGACCCGCACACGGAGTCCCTCACCGCACCGCACCGCACCGCACCGCGGAGGGAAGCCGCACCGGCCATTCGCCGGAGCAACGACACCAGCCAGGGAGACAGCCCCGGCCACCGGGGCACGGAACCGAGCGGGGCTGTCTCCCACAGGGGGGCGGCTCCGCTTCTTCATTACAGGAGGAAGCGACATGACGACGTCAACTGCAGAGGCGACCCATGGGACCATGGAGACGACGCGGCCCGGGCCCGGCCTGGAGACGTGTACAGGGGCGGCGGGCCACGAGCCGGACCCGGGCAAGCCCGAGACGGAACTCAAAGCGGCGG
>DAOUJG010000028.1:0-38668 GCA_034423015.1 Dehalococcoidia bacterium
GGAGTGCTTACGTGGAAGGTAGATGCAACCAAGTGCATGACCTTCCAGAACCGAGTGGGGACCACCTGTAGCACGTGCGTCCGCAGGTGCGCCTGGACCAAGCCGCCCCGCAGGGTATATGCCATACCCCGTTTCTTTATCCGGAACTTCCGGTGGAGGTGGTTGAACAAGTCCTGGGTGTGGCTCGATGATCTGGCGGGACACGGTAAGTTTGACAAGAAGGCCGACGACTTCTGGGTGACGACTGGACGCTGAACCGTACCAACTGCCTGTTGGCACCCCGCAGTTTAGCTACGAAATAGGTTTGTAGTCGGGTCACCTGTATCGTACCTTGCCCGGTGTCTGAGTGACTGCCGAGCCAGGGACCCAATTTGTCATAACGCTTCGTCCAGCTCGTCCGATGCGTATCCGGTTTTTGGCTTGGTGGTGGGCGGTAGAGGATTTGAACCTCTGACCTCTGCCATGTCAAGGCAGCACTCTAACCAACTGAGCTAACCGCCCAACGGGACGTCTTGTGTCGAGGATTCGGAGGAGGGGCTACCCCTGAGCCGTTACGTCTGTGGTGGGACCGAGTTTACACAAGCCCCTCGGCGATAGTCAAGCGCCGGCCGCTTCTCGGGCTATTGCTTCCAGGCTACGCCGACCAGCTCCGAGACGCTGCCTATGCCCATCTCCCCCATGTAGCTCTGGAGTCCGTCCAGCACCTCCAAGGGCGCCCAGAAGTTGGTGAGGTTGGCGGTGCCAACCTGCACTGCGGCGGCGCCGGCCATTATGAACTCCAGGGCGTGGTCGGAGCTGAAAATGCCGCCCGCCCCTATGATGGGGACATCCACCGCCTGGGAGGCCTGGTACACCAGGGCAACGGCCACGGGGCGCAGTCCTGGCCCCGAGAGCCCGCCCATGGCCGTGCCCAGTGTGGGCCTTCCGGTCTCGGTGTCGATGCTCATGGCCGGGATGGTGTTGGATATGGTGATCGCGTCGGCGCCGGCGCCGGTCACGGCCTCGGCGATGCGGACGATGTCGGGCACGTTGGGGCTCAGCTTCGGGATCACCGGCAGGGATGTCTCGGCCTTCACCCGCCCCACCGTCTCCTCGGCCACCTCGGGCACGTGGCTGAAGTGGGCCCCGTTGTCCACGTTGGGGCAGCTCAGGTTCAGCTCCAGCCCGGCGACTCCGGATCTGCCCTCGGCCATGGAGGCCATGGTCCCAAACTCCTCCACCGTCTCTCCGGCGATGCTGAGGATCACCGGGACGTCCCAGCCGGCCCATACGGGGGCCTTCTCGTCGAGCATCGCCTGGAGGCCCGGGTTGGTCAGCCCGATGGAGTTGAGATAGATGGGGTCTTCCGCCTCGGCGGGGGGCTTCCAGCGGCGCGGATGCCACTTGGGCTCGGGGTTTCCCTCCCGGGGGCGCATCGTGGCGGTCTTGGCTATGACGGCCCCGAGCCGCCGGAAGTCCGGCACGGCGATGCCCGGCAGGAGGAGCTGGGGCCCCGTGGTCACCGGATGAAGGGCCCCGCCGGGAGGGATCTGCTCGATGATGCCCCGGCCATAGCCATCCCACCCAAAGGTGCCCGAGGAGACCATTACCGGGTTGTCCAGCCGCAGGCCGGATGGATGTCGGGGAGCTATATCAACCGAAAGGTCCGAGCCAGTGAACGTCCCCAACGTTCCCCCTCCCGCCTACGCTATTTTTCTGTGAGTCCCTCGAACATGTCGTCGGCTGCGTCTTCGTGGCCGTGGCCGTTCACGCCGGTGGTAAGGGCCTCCACCATGGCGAACCAGGGCCCGGAGAAGCCGTCGGAGTCTTGGACCGCCACCACCGGCTCGTGCTCGGGCAGGGCGAGCTGGGCCTTCCCGGGGATGAGTCTGCCTATGATGACGTTCTCCTTCAGGCCCAGTAGCCGGTCCCTGGCCCCGGTGGCCGCAGCCTCGGTAAGCACCCTGGTGGTCTCCTGGAAGGACGCCGCCGCCAGGAAGCTGTCGGTGAGCAGGGAAGCCCTGGTTACTCCCAGCAGTATGGACTTGGCGGTGGCCGGCTCTCCGCCCTCGGCCAGGACCTTGGCGTTCTTCTCCTGGAACTCGAACCGGTCTACTATCTGGCCGGGGATGAACTCGGCGTCCCCGGGCGTGTCCACCTGTACCCTGCGCAGCATCTGCCTCAGGATCACCTCGATGTGCTTGTCGTGGATGCTGACTCCCTGGGAGCGGTACACCTTCTGCACCTCGCCCACCAGGTAGCGCTGCAGCTCCTCCTTGCCCCGGATTCTCAGGATGTCGTGGGGGTTCAGGGGGCCCGCCGTGAGGGCGTCCCCCGCCTTTATCGTGGCGCCGTCCTCCACCAGAACGTAGGCCGACGCGGGCACCACGTGGTCGCGCTCCTCGATGTCTTCCCAGACGATGGCCAGCCCCTTCTCCCCCACCTCCACCGTGCCCCCGATGTTGGCGACGATCTCCCGGGGTTTTTCGGGCTTCTCGGGCTTATCCTCTTCTGAGTCGGGGGAGTCGGAGTCGGCCTCGGGCAGCGCCCGCGCCAGGGAGACCCCGGCCTCCACGTGGTCGCCGTCCTTGACCAGCACCTCGAAGGAGGCGGGGAGCTCGTAGTCCTCCCGGTACTCCTCGCGGCTGATGATCCTGAGCCGCCTTCCCTCGCTGTCGTCCTCTATCACTGCCACGCCGTCGATGTCGGCCAGCACCGCGAACCCCTTGGGTACCCGGGCCTCGAACAGCTCCTCCACCCTGGGCAGGCCGCTGGTGATGTCCAGGCCGGCGACGCCGCCGGTGTGGAAGGTCCTCATGGTGAGCTGCGTGCCCGGCTCTCCGATGCTCTGGGCGGCGATGATGCCTACGGCCTCGCCCTCGCCGACCAGCTCCCCGGTGGCGGGTATCCGGCCGTAGCAGCGCCGGCAGATTCCACGGCGGGCGTCGCAGGCCAGGGGCGACCGCACGTACACCTCGGTAATTCCGGCATCCATAATGAGTCGGACCTGCTCCTCGTCTATCCGCGCGTCCGCTTCCACCAGGACCTCGCCTGTTGCCGGATGGGCCACGGGGCCCGCCGTGAGGCGGCCCAGCAGAGACTCATCCAGGGGTGAGACCAGGGGGTCGTCGGGGGTCGCCTGCAGCCAGATGCCCTCGGGGGTGCCGCAGTCGGCCTCCAGGACGATGACCTCCTGGGACACGTCCACGAGCCTCCGGGTCAGGTAGCCGCTGTCGGCAGTCCGCAGAGCGGTGTCCGCCAGTCCCTTCCGTGCGCCGTGCGTGGAGATGAAGTATTCGAGGGCGGTGAGCCCTTCGCGGAAGCTGGACTTGATGGGCAGGTCGATGATCCGGCCCTTGGGGTCGCTCATCAGGCCCCTCATGCCCGCCATCTGCTTGATCTGGGCGATGTTGCCCTTGGCGCCGGACACGGCCATGAGAGCCACGCCGCCGTAGTCGGCCAGCTCGTCATTCACGATCTTCTCCATCTCATCGCTGGCCTTGGTCCATTCCTCAACCGTGCTGCGATACCGCTCCTCCTCGGTGACCAGCCCTTGCATGTACTGCTCTTCGTACTGGCTCACCTGCCGGTTGGCCTCATTGATGATGCCGGCCTTGCGCGGCGAGACCTGGATGTCGTTGATGGCTATGGTTATACCGGAGGTGGTGGCGTAGTGGAACCCCAGGTCCTTGGTCTTGTCCAAGACCGCCGCGGCCTCATTGTAGCCCAGGACCCGGGAGCACTCGGCGGTAAGCTCCTTGAGCTCGCCCTTGTCCATGAGCCGGTTCTTGAAGCCGATCTCCGGGGGGAGCACCTCGTTGAATAGGAGCCTGCCCAGGGTGGTCGTCAGCCACCCGCCACCGTTCTCGGGGTCCCGCACCTGGATCTCGGCTCGAAGGGCCAGACTCCCCGAGTCGTAGGCTATGCGGGCCTCGTTGAAGTCGATGAACCTGCTTCCCTCTCCGGTGGCGCCGGGCTCTATGTCCGTCAGGTAGTAACACCCCAGCACCATGTCCAGCGTGGGGGCCACCAGAGGCTCTCCCGACGCCGGCGACAGCATGTTGCGAACGCTTATCATCGTCTCCTTGGCCTCGGCCACGGCCATCTTGGACAGGGGCACGTGTACGGCCATCTGGTCGCCGTCGAAGTCGGCGTTGAAGGCGGAGCAGACCAGGGGGTGTATCTGGATGGCGCTGCCCTCGATGAGCACCGGCATGAACGCCTGGATACCCAACCGGTGGAGGGTGGGCGCCCGGTTGAGCAGTACCGGCCGCTCCTTGATGACATCCTCCAGGATGTCCCAGACCTCGGGGCGCGCCCGCTCCACCATCCTCTTGGCGCTCTTGATGTTGGGCGATATCCCCAGGACCACCAGGCGGTGCATGACGAAGGGCTTGAACAGCTCCAGGGCCATGCGTTTGGGGAGCCCGCACTGGTGCAGGGCAAGCTCGGGGCCGACCACGATGACCGAGCGGCCGCTGTAGTCTACGCGCTTGCCCAGCAGGTTCTGCCGGAACCTGCCCTGCTTGCCCCTCAGCAGATCGGAGAGGGACTTGAGCTTGTGGTTGTGGCTGCCCTGAATTGGCCTGCCCCTCCTGCCGTTGTCGATGAGGGCGTCCACGGCTTCCTGGAGCATCCGCTTCTCGTTGCGGACGATGATCTCCGGGGCGCCCAGGTCCAGCAGCCTTCGCAGGCGGTTGTTCCGGTTGATGACCCGCCGGTACAGGTCGTTCAGGTCGCTGGTGGCGAACCTGCCGCCGTCCAGCTGGACCATCGGGCGGAGGTCTGGTGGAAGGACGGGCAGCACGGTGAGGACCATCCACTCGGCCCTGTTTCCGCTGCGCCGGAAAGCCTCGACCACCCGGAGCCTCTTGATGGCCTTCTTGCGCCTCTGGCCCGAGGTCGAGCGCATCTCCACCTGGAGCTGCTCTCGCAGGGCCTCCAGGTCGGTCTGCCTCAGCACCTCCAGGACTCCCTCGGCGCCCATCATCGCTCTGAACACGCTTCCGGCGTGCTCCCGGAGCTCCCGGTGGCGGCTGTCGGATATGAGCTTGCAGACCCTCAGGCCCTCCAGGTCGTCGATGCGAGCCTGGATCTGCGTCCGCAGCTTGGTCTCCTCCTCCGAGAACCGGTCGCGCATCCCCTGAATCTCCGCCTCGGCGGCCAGGCGCTCCTGCTCCATCTCCTCTTCGCTCTTGGATGCCTGTGGGGCTATCGCCTCGGCTTCCTCACCATCCTCGGAGGCGGCTGCCGGCTCTCCATGACCGTCCTGGGGACCGCCGTTGGAGGACGATTCTGGGGCCAGGTCCACGGCTTCGGAGTCGCCCATCTCGTCGGAGACGGGTCCCGAGCCGTTCAGGCGCAGGTTGACCTCCTCGATGGCGATGTCCAACGTTCTCCGGCGCTTCTCCACCTCCTGCTCCAGCTTGCGGCCTTCCTCCTCGATGGCCAGCTGCCGGGCGTCGTCGTCGACGGAGACCACGATGTGCTGGGCGAAGTACAGGACCCGCTCCAGGTTCCTGGGGGAGAGGTCCAGCAGCAGTCCCAGACGGCTGGGAGTGCCCTTGCTGAACCAGATGTGGGCCACGGGAGAGGCCAGGTTGATGTGGCCCATGCGCTCCCGGCGCACCTTGGACCTGGTCACCTCGACGCCGCAGCGGTCGCACACGACGCCCCTGTAGCGGATGCGTTTGTACTTTCCGCAGAAGCACTCCCAGTCCTTGGTGGGACCGAAAATGCGCTCGCAGAAGAGACCGTCCTTCTCGGGGCGCAGGGTGCGGTAGTTGATGGTCTCGGGCTTGGTGATCTCCCCGTGGGACCAGCTACGGATCTGCTCCGGGGACGCTATGGAGATTCGAATGGCGTTGAAGCTGGTGGACTGGGTCCCTATCCGATCGGGCATGTTCATACTGTCTTCACCTACAGCCTTTCTTCCACTCGAAGTGGCTCGGGCAGATCCCGTCCCAGGGGCATCCGTTCGTCCTCGCTGAGGAGCTCCACCGCCAGCCCCAGGCTCTGCAGCTCCTTGAGGAGCACGTTGAAGGACTCTGGGACTCCGGGTTGGACTATGTCATCTCCCTTGACGATGGCCTCGTAGGTCTTGACCCGGCCCGCCACGTCGTCGGACTTGACGGTAAGCACCTCCTGGAGGTTGTGGGAGGCGCCGTAGGCCTCCAGGGCCCACACCTCCATCTCTCCGAATCGCTGTCCGCCGAACTGGGCCTTTCCGCCCAGGGGCTGCTGGGTTATCAGCGAGTAGGGCCCAGTGGAGCGGGCGTGTATCTTGTCCTCCACCAGGTGTATGAGCTTGAGCATGTAGATGTAGCCGATGGCGACGGGCTGGTCGAAGGGCTGGCCCGTCCGCCCGTCGTAGAGGGTCACTTTCCCGAACACCGGCGGCGCGAGCTTCCTCTCCCGGTGGACCTTCAGGGTCTCGGCGCGGAGCTCGCCGGTGGTCATCTCCTCGGTATCGACTCCCGCCTCCTCCTGAAGCCAGACCCTGAGGCAGGCGTCCCGCGCCTCTCCCGGCGCCGATTCGTCGAAGAGGCGTTCGGCGTCGTATCCCCGTTGCGACAGCCACTCGGCCACGCGCTCCTGGTCCATTTGCCGGGGGGAGTTGTCCGGGGACTGGTCGAGGGCGCCGGCCCTCTGGGCGAACCAGGCCCTGGCCAGCCCGTCCTCGATGGACACGTCGGTGGCGCCGTCGAACACCGGCGTGGTGGCCCGGAAGTTGAGCATCTTGGCCGCCCAGCCCAGGTGGGTCTCCAGGACCTGGCCCAGGTTCATGCGGGAGGGCACGCCCAGGGGATTCAGGATGATGTCCACCGGGGTCCCGTCCTCCAGGAAGGGCATGTCCTCCACGGGCAGTATCCTGGCTATGACGCCTTTGTTGCCGTGGCGTCCGGCCATCTTGTCGCCTATGGAGATGCGCCGGGTCTGGGCCACCCAGGCCCTGACCGCCTCGTTCACCCCCGGAGGCAGCTCGTCCTTGTTCTTGCGGTTGAGTACCTTGACCTCGATGACCTTGCCCCGCTCTCCGTGGGGCACGCGGAGGGACGTGTCCTTCACGTCCCTGGACTTCTCGCCGAATATGGCCCTCAGGAGCTTCTCCTCGGCCGTGAGCTCGGTCTCGCCCTTGGGGGTGACCTTGCCCACCAGCACGTCTCCCGGGCCCACCTCCGCGCCGAAGCGTATGATGCCCCGCTCGTCCAGGTCCCTCAGGGAGTCTTCGCCCACGTTGGGGATGTCCCTGGTGATCTCCTCGGGGCCCAGCTTGGTCTCCCGGGCCTCCATCTCGTACTTCTCTATGTGGACCGAGGTGAAGAAGTCGTCCTTCACAAGGGCTTCGCTGATGATTATCGCGTCCTCGTAGTTGTACCCCTCCCAGCTCATGAAGGCCACGAGGACGTTCTGGCCCAGGGCCAGCTCCCCCTTGTCGGTGGAGGAGCTGTCCGCCAGGATGCTCCCCACCTCCACCACGTCGCCCTTCTGGACCACGGGGCGCTGGTTGAAGCAGGTCCCCTGGTTGGTCCGGGAGAACTTGATCAGCTTGTGGTGGTGCACCTGTCCGTCGCCGTCCCTGATGCTGATCATCTCGCCGGTCACCGACGCGACGACACCCGCCGCCCGGGACTGGACCACCTGTCCGCTGTCCCTGGCGACCCTGGCCTCTATGCCCGTGCCCACCAGGGGGGCCTGGGGCTTGAGGAGGGGCACCGACTGGCGTTGCATGTTGGAGCCCATCAGCGCCCGGTTGGCGTCGTCGTGCTCCAGGAAGGGGATGAGGGAGGCCGAGACGCTGGTGATCTGCATGGGCGACACGTCCATGTAGTCCACCTGGTCCGGGGACTCCTCGGAGTAGCTCTCTCCGATGCGGACCTCCACCCTGTCCTGGGTGAACTGGTTCTTGTCGTCGAGCTGCACGTTGGCCTGAGCGATGATGAACTTCTCCTCCCTGTCGGCGGACAGATAAACGATGTCCTCGCTCTTGTGGGAGACGAAGGGCTTGACGGCCACGGACCGGGGCGGAAGGTCGGAGATGCGCTTCAGCGCCTTACCCCTTGGCCTGTTGCCGGTCCTGGCCACCGTGTTGCCATCGTCGTCCAGCACCGGCTCGGCGAGAGTGCGTGCCGCCAGGTCCGGGTCGGTGTTGGGGAGCTCCTTGAGCACCCGCCGGTAGGGCGACTCTATGAACCCCAGGGGGTTTATTCTGGCGTAGGTGGCCAGGGAGCTGAGCAGCCCAATGTTGGGCCCCTCGGGGCTCTCTATGGGGCAGATGCGTCCGTAGTGGGAGAAGTGGACGTCCCGGACGTCGAATCCGGCCCGCTCCCTGGACAGCCCGCCCGGTCCCAGGGCCGAGAGGCGGCGCTTGTGGGTGAGCTCGGCCAGGGGGTTGGTCTGGTCCATGAACTGGGAGAGCTGGGAGCCTCCGAAGAACTCCCGCACGGCCGCGACGACGGGGCGGATGTTCACCAGCGCTTGGGGGGTGGCCTGCTCGGGGTCGATGAGGGTCATCCGCTCCCGGACCATCCGCTCCATCCGCAGCATGCCTACGCGCATCTGGTTCTGGACCAGCTCCCCGACGGAGCGGACCCTGCGGTTGCCCAGGTGGTCGATGTCGTCGGCCGGGCTCTGCCCGTTGTTGACCTTTATCATCATGCGGAAGACCGAGATCAGGTCGTCCCTGCTGAGGGTCCGGCTGGCCGGCGCGTCGCCGTTCCTCCCCAGGTCCAGCCTGCTGTTGAGCTTGTACCGGCCTACCCGGCCCAGGTCGTAGCGCCGGGGCTCGAAGAACAGGTCATGCACCAGGTTGCGGGCGTTCTCCAGGCTGGGCGGCTCGCCGGGTCTCAGCCGGCGGTAGAACTCAATCTGGGCGGAGCCGATGGCGCGGGCCTTGACCTGGTCGTACTCCTCGTCGGGGCGCAGCCAGGCCCAGAGGGCTTTCAGGTCGTCTTCCCGGAAGTGGCCGTCCCTCTCGTCCGGGCCCGGGTCCCGGTCCAGGGTCGAGGGGATGAACTTGTAGACCTCGTGGGTGTCCACGTCGGAGAACAGGTCGAGGATCTCCTCGTCGGTGGCGATGCCGATGGCTCGCAGGAAGGTCGTGGCCGACACCTTGCGCTTCCGGTCCACCTTCACCGACAGGACGTTCCGCGTGCTGGTTTCGAACTCCAGCCAGGCGCCCCGGGAGGGTATGAGCTTGGCGAAGCACAGGTCGCGGTTGCTGGGGATGTCCTTCTCCAGGACGAAGTAGGCCCCGGGGGAGCGGACAAGCTGGCTGACCACCACCCGCTCTGCCCCGTTGACGATGAAGGTGCCGTTGACGGTCATCATGGGCAGGTCGCCCATGAAGATTTCCTGCTCCTTGATCTCTCCCGTCTCTTTCATGATGAGGCGGGTCTTGACATAAAGGGGCGTGGCGAAGGTTATCTCCTTCTCCTTGCACTCCTCGGGACTGTACTTGGCGTCGCGGAAGTAGTGGTCCAGGAAGTACAACTCGTATTTATTGCCCGTGTAGTCCTGGATGGGGGAGATCTCCCTGTACACCTCACCCAGTCCCTGCGCCGTGAACCAGTCGAAAGACTGTATCTGGCTCTGGATCAGGTTGGGTATGTCCAGGACCTGGGGAATCCGGGCGTAGGTCTTGTTGACGGCAGGGGACGCACCGTCCATCGGGGACAGGCTAGCAACCATGCGCGGGGCCTCCTAGGGGAGAAAAGCTAGGGCCAAAAAAGGGTAAAAGGGGATAGGGGTTCAGTCTGGGGCGTAGACTTTGGGGCCTTATACCGGTGAGGCATCCTGTAACCTTTAATTTTACCGAAGAAATACGACTTGTCAAGGGGTCTCTCCAGCCAAAATGGCGGATGCGGGAAATCTCTCCAACAAGTCCAGCTTGACCCGGAGATACTCGGGTGTCAGAATTGCCCGTGACCGGGGTGGTCCGATAAGTGGGAGAAGCGGAAGGAGGGGCCGACATGATGTGGTGCCGGTTCGAGGTGAACGGCCGGGCGAGCTATGGGACGGTGGATGGAGACCGGGTTACTGCTGTTTCCGGCACGCCCTTCGGCGAGCACCGGGTCACATCCGACACTCATGCCCTGGCCGACGTGAAGCTGCTGGTGCCCGTCGTCCCGCCCAACTTCTACGCTGCGGGGATCAACTACCCGGAGCACGTGACCTTCGCCGCCGAGAAGGCGGGGACCCAGCCCAACATACCGAAGAAGGCCGACGTGGGGTACCGGTCGCCCAACGCCCTCATCGCCCACGAAGAGGACATCGTCATGCCCAAGGACTCCTCGGGGGAGTTCCAGTACGAGGGAGAGCTTGTCGCCGTCATCGGCAGGACCGCCAAGCACCTGTCCGAGGACGAGGCGCTGGAGTGTGTCCTGGGATACACCATCGGCAACGACATCAGCGAGCGGGCCTGGCAGCGGGAGGACCGGACCCTGTGGAGGGCCAAGAACACGGACACCTTCAAGCCCATGGGGCCCTGGATCGTGCCTGGCCTCGACCCCACCAACCTGGAGACCACCATCAGGCTCAACGGGCGGGTGGTGTCCCAGTTCAACACGGGCACGATGATCTTCGACACGGCCCACTACATCAGCGAGATAACCCGGTACATAACCCTCCATCCCGGCGACGTCTTGTGGATGGGGACCGAGGGCGCCACCGAGGATATGTCGCCCGGCGACGTGGTCGAGGTGGAGATCGGCGGCATCGGCGTCCTCAGGAACCGCGTGGTGGCCGAGGAGTAGGGCCGCCCGCCGGGCGCGGGCCCGGGCTACTGCCCGGCCTGGGCTCCCACCTCGGCGGCCCATGCCTGGAGGCCTCGGCGCATGGCCAGCATTCCCATGGGCATCACTACGGTCTGAAGGGCCTCCAGTATCTCCTGGGGAGTGGCGCCGTGCTGCAGAGCCACCCTAACGTGGGCCTGGATCTGCTCCACGTCCGCCCTCAGGGCCGTCTCCACGGCGATCTGGAGCAGCTCCTTGGTCTTGCGGTCCAGCGTCCGGTCGGCCGTGTAGGTGATCTCCACGAAGGGGTCGTAGGCTTTCACCCACTCCAGGTCGGCCTCCACCATCAGCTTGTGCATCTCCAGGATGTATCCCCGGTCCTTGTATATCTTGTCCAGGTAGGCCTGCTTCTCTTGGGTCGTCACGTCTCTCTCCTTCTTGGATATCGCTGGGGCTTGAATATGGCTGGAAGCGCCGCGGGCGAGGTCCATTCTAGGGAGGGGGTGGAAGGTTGTCCAGGCGGCGCGTCCGACGCCCTTGACCGGGCGCCGCGACTTCACTAGACTCGACGTCCAGAGACGCGCGGGGGAGGCGCCGGGAGGCGCCGGCTTGGGGAGCCTGCAGCTGGTGGAGCCCAGATTCATAGTGGACGTCAACGTGGGGCGTCTGGCGACGTGGCTCCGCATCATGGGGTACGACACGGTGTTCCAGGACCCCGTCGAGGACAACGAGCTGGTGCGGATAGCCCTCCGGGAGGGAAGGGTCATCGTAACCAGGGACGGCGGTCTAGCCGAGCGGAGGCTGGCCGCCACCGGGCGAATCAAGGTGGTCTTGGTCCGGGACGACGAGGTCAGGCGTCAGATCGACCAGGTCCGAGGAGAGTTGGACCTGGACGGTAGGAACGGCTTCTCCAGGTGCGTCCGCTGCAACGAGCCGCTGGACCCCAGGCCCAAAGGGTCCGTCGAGGGATTGGTCCCGCCGTACGTCTACCGGACCCAGGACTCCTTCATGGCGTGTCCCGCATGCGGCAGGGTGTACTGGCGCGGGACCCATTGGGACAACATGTGCAGGGAGCTCGGACTCCCGAGGAGCGGTGATCCATGAGCGCCAGGGCCGCCTTCGTCTACAGCGACGACCTTTCCGCCCACGTGCTGCGCGCAGACCATCCCCTGAGGGCGGTGAGGCTGCGGTACACCTACGACCTGCTGCAGTCCTACGGCGCTTTCGACGAGGCCGGGGCGTTGCTCCTGGAGCCCAGGCCCGCCACCGACGAGGAGATCGGGACCCTCCACACCCGGGAGTACATCGAGGCCGTGAAGGGTTTCGGCCGGGGTGACATGAGCGCCAGCCCCGCCCGGTTCAACTTCAGCACGGGCGGGGACAACCCCGTCTACGAGGGAATGTACGAAGCGGCCGCCCTGAGCACCGGAGCGTCCATGGTTGCGGCGGAGGTGTTGGAGGGCAAGCGCGCGGGAGTGGCCTTCAACATCTCCGGCGGCCTGCACCACGCCGCCGCCGGCAACGCCTCGGGCTTCTGCGTTTTCAACGACCCGGCCGTGGCCATCAACTACCTGCTGGGCAAGGGGCTGCGCGTCGCCTACGTGGACATCGACGTCCACCACGGCGACGGCGTCCAGGCGGCGTTCTACGGCAGCGACCGGGTGCTGACTATCTCGGTCCACGAGTCCGGCGCATTCCTGTTCCCGGGGACCGGCGCGGTGGAGGAGACGGGTTCCGGGGCGGGGACGGGCTACTCAGTGAACCTCCCCCTGTACCCGTACACCGAGGACGATACCTATCTGTGGGCCTTCAGGCAGGTGGTACCTCCGCTGATAGAGGCTTTCAAGCCCGACGTGCTGGTCACCCAGCTCGGCATCGACAGCTACTACAACGACCCCCTAGCCCACGTGCTGCTCACCTCCCGGGGCTACGTGGAGGCGGTCAGGGAGTTCGCCGGCATGGGGCTGCCGTGGCTGGCCACCGGAGGAGGCGGGTACGACCTGGGGGCGGTGGCCCGCTGCTGGTCCATGGCTTACGGCGTGATGCTGGGCCGGGAGTGGCCCGACGACATCCCGGCGCGGTTGGTCGAAACGTACGGCTATGACAGGCTGCGGGACGCCGAGGCCCCCTTCGAGGTCCCCGAGAAGGTCCGGGGCGAGGCCCGGAGCTTTGCCGAGGACAGCGTCGAGAAGGTGAAGCGGCTCATATTTCCGGTCCACAAGATCGGGTGAGCCACCCGGAATCAACGACGGTTGCATCCTCCCTCAGTCCCCGGTTGCTCCCGTCACGGTGCTTGCCCGAAGCCGGAGCCCCAGGGCCCGCACGACCTTCAGCACGGTGCCGAACTCCGGGTTCCCGTCGGCTGACAGCGACTTGTACAGGCTCTCCCGGCCCAGACCCGCCTCCTGCGCCACCACCGCCATTCTCCGAGCGCGGGCTATGTCGCCCAGCGTGGCCATGATCAAGCCCAGGTCGCCCTCCTCCAGGGCGACATTGAGGTACGCCGCCATGTCCTCCTTGGTCTCGAGGTGCTCAGCCGGGTCCCACGGCCTCGTTTGCGTCTTATCCACTTCCGGTTCCTCCTACAGTCCCCGGGCCAGCTCCAGCGCCCTTCGTATGTCCGGTCCCTGGCTGTCCTTGTCGCCTCCCGCAAGAAGGACGATCAGGCTCTCGCCTCTGCGCACGAAGTACACCCGGTAGCCCGGCCCATAGTCTATGCGAATCTCGGACACCCCTTCGGCTACCGGCCTCACGTCGCCGGGGTTGCCGAGGCTGAGCCGTCTGATGCGGCTGCCGATGCACGCTGGCCTGCCGGTCCCGAAGTCGCCTGAACCACCGGGAGTAGACTTCGGTCTGCCGAACCTCGACCATATCTCTATTGTAGGCTGCAGGATACTTTTCCGCAAAGGACGTCTAGGCTTCCCCAGGGAGCCATGCCTATTGGCGTTGCCTTTGACTCTCACACGCGAAGCAGGGGCGGGTTTAGCACCCGCCCCTGCCATGGGCGTCCGTTTCCGCCGGAGAGGGCGGCGTCGTGGGGGCTACACCTCTCGGAACTCGCCCTCCACGGTGCCGCCGGGCTGGTCGTTGTCCGAGGGACCGTCGTCCTGTCCGGGCGGTGTTTCGGCCCCGGGCTGGTTGTAGACTGCCTGCCCCACCTTCTGGAGAGCGGCGTTCAGCTCGTTCATGGCCGCCTGCATCTGCGCCACGTCGTTCTGCTGGATGGCCGTGCGCAGCGCGGCGATCTTCTCCTCGACCTCCTGCTTCAGCTCCGCGGGCACCTTGTCCGCCTGCTCGGCCAGGAGCTTCTCGGCGGAGTAGACCAGGCTCTCGGCCTGGTTGCGCGTCTCCGCCTCGGCCCGTTTCTTCTCGTCCTCGGCGGCGTACTGCTGGGCCTGGTCGACCATCTGCTCCACCTCGTCCTTGCTGAGGCCGGAGCTGGCCTGGATCACTATCTTCTGCTCCTTGCCGGTGCCCTTGTCCCTGGCCGACACGCTGAGGATGCCGTTGGCGTCGATGTCGAAGGTGACCTCGACCTGGGGCACTCCCCTGGCCGCCGGGAGTATGCCGTCCAGGATGAACTTGCCTATGGACTTGTTGTCCTGGGCCATGGGGCGCTCGCCCTGGAGCACGTGGATCTCCACGCTGGTCTGGTTGTCGGCGGCGGTGGTGAAAGTCTCGCTCTTGGACGTGGGGATGGTGGTGTTCCTCGGTATGAGGGACGTGAAGACGTTGCCCAGGGTCTCCAGCCCCAGGGTGAGGGGAGTGACGTCCAGCAGGAGGATGTCCTGCACGTCTCCCACCAGCACGCCTGCCTGCATGGCGGCCCCCATGGCCACGGCCTCGTCGGGGTTGACGGTGCGGCTGGGCTCCTTGCCGAAGATGTCCTTCACCTTGGCCTGGACGGCGGGCATGCGGGTCATGCCGCCCACCAGGACCACCTCGTCTATGCCCCCGGAGGTGAGGCCCGCGTCGTTCATCGCCTGGCGGCACGGCTCGATGGTCCGGTCCAGCAGGTCGGAGACGAGCTGCTCCATCCGGGAGCGGCTGAGGTTGAGGACCATGTGCTTGGGCCCGCTGGCGTCGGCGGTGATGAAGGGCAGGTTGATCTCGGTCTCGAACACCGTGGACAGCTCGATCTTCGCCTTCTCGGCCGCGTCCCGCAGGCGCTGGAGGGCCATCTGGTCGTTGCCCAGGTCGATGCCCGACTCCTGGCGGAACTCCTTGATCATCCAGTCGATGATGCGGTTGTCGAAGTCGTCGCCGCCCAGGAAGGTGTCGCCGTTGGTGGACTTGACCTCGAACACCCCGTCTCCCAGCTGCAGGAGGGAGATGTCGAAGGTGCCGCCGCCCAGGTCGAAGACGGCGACGGTGGCGTCGCTCTTGGTCTTGTCGACGCCGTAGGCCAGGGACGACGCGGTGGGCTCGTTGATTATGCGCATCACGTCCAGCCCGGCTATCTGGCCCGCGTCCTTGGTGGCCTGCCGCTGGGCGTCGTTGAAGTAGGCGGGCACAGTGATCACCGCCTGGGTGATCTTCTCGCCCAGCTTGGCCTCGGCGTCCTGCTTGAGCTTCTGCAGAACCAGGGCCGACACCTGGGGAGGGGCGTAGGTCTTGCTGCCCATCTGGACGTGGGCGTCCCCGTTACCGGCCCTGACTATCTTGTAGGGCAGCACGTTGAGGGCCCGCTGGACCTCGGCGTCCTCGAACTTGCGTCCCATGAGCCGCTTCACGGAGAAGATGGTGTTCTGGGGGTTGGTGACCGCCTGCCTCTTGGCCATCTGGCCCACGTAGGTCTCCCCCGACTTGGCGTTGGAGGCCACCACCGAGGGCGTGATGCGCCCGCCCTCGGCGTTCTCCAGCACCAGGGGCTCGCCGGCCTCTATGACCGCTGTCACGGAGTTGGTGGTTCCGAGGTCTATCCCTATCACCTTGGGCATCTTACTTCTCCTTTGTCTTGACGAAACCGTATGGTTACGAAACCGTATCTTTACTAGGCCGGATCGGGCCCGTTCTCCTCGGGCCTCTTGGCCAGAATCACCAGCGCCGGCCGGATGACCCGGCCGTGGAGCTTGTATCCGTTCCGGACCACGCTGAGGACCTTGCCCTCGTCGTGGTCCATGCTCTCCTGGTAGCCTATCGCCTCGTGCTCGGTGGGGTCGAAGTCCCGCCCCTCCGGCTCTATCCTGGTTACGGCCTCGGACTCCACCAGGGCCTGCAGCTTCCGGTGGATGAGCTGCACTCCCTCCAGCCAGGACGCCCCGGCGTCGGACTCGGCGACGTGGTCCATGGCCAGGCCCAGGTCGTCAAGGACGGGGAGGACCTTCAGGATGAGGCGGGAGTTGGCGTACTTTAGCTGCTCGCCACGCTCCTCGTCGGACCGCCGTTTGTAGTTGCTGAGGTCCGCCTGGGCCCTGAGAAGCGCCTCCTTGTACTGGCTGCGCTCCCTGTTGGACTCATCCAGGTCGGCTTCCAGCTCCTGTATCCGGGTATCCAGGCCGGCGGCCTCTCCCCCGGGCCCGGGGCCCTGGTCGTCCCGGCCGCAGGGGCGCGAGTCCTCGCCGCGTTGCTCTTGCATGACGTCCTTTCCTGGCTGGGGGCTACACCTGGCGCGGCAGGTTGAGGTTGCGGAACAGCCGGGCCATCTCCCGTTCGATATCCCCGAAGAACTCCTCGGCCTCCGCCATCTGGGTGAGCCGCTGCTGCATCTCCAGCAGGTGACTCAGCAGGTTGAGGGTGAACTCCACTCCGGCCAGGTTCAGCCCCAGGCTCTCCTCCAGGTACTTGATCAACCGGAGCTTCTGGATGTCTTCCTCGGAGTAGAGACGCAGCATCCCGATAGTGCGGGAGGGGCTTACCAGCCCGAGACGCTCGTACTTGCGCAGCGTCTGGGGGTGCATCTCCAGCAGGCGGGCGGCCACGCTTATGATGTAGACGCCCTTGAGTTCCCGCTCTCCTCCCCCTTCGGGGCCCTCTTCGGGCACCGGCGCGACGGAGAGTTCCTCGGGTCGGGGCTCGATGGGAATGGCCCCGGCGTCGGCCTTTGGCCGGGTCCTGATCCTATGCCTTGGTTCTTGCGCCACTGATATCTCCGGTTGAGCTTATCAGTATGCTAACACTTGACACGGACCGTGTCAATCCCTATAATCTGAACTGACTAAGGTGTCGGGACCGTAGGAACGGTGAGCCCTGGGAACGGTGAGATGGACACTCTATACTTGAAGGCATGTCCCAAGTGCATGGGCGACGTGATCGTCGACAACGACCCCTACGGCTGGTTCTTCAAGTGCCTGCAGTGCGGGCTTCTGAGGGACCTTGCGCCCGCCCCGGCCGTCGACGTGTCCCACGAGGAGGTGGAGGTCATGGCCGAGCCGGAGCTCGATGTCGCGTACCTGTGACGGCCGCCCGGGTTGCGCCGGCGGCTCCGAATACGGTGAAAGGATGGGTTCGGCATGTGGCGTTGTGAGTACTGTGGTGCGGAGAACGGGCCATTGCGCAGCGTCTTCTGCAAGGAGTGCGGCAAGAGACGCACCGGCTGGTAGGGGCCCGCTCCCCTCCCGAGGCTTCACGAGTCCCGGGAATTGGCGGCCCTCCGGCTAGGACAGCTCTGGCCAGAAGCGCTCCTCCTTCCAGGGGTCTCCGTTATTGTTGTACCCCCGCTCTTCCCAGAAGCCGGGCCGGTCGTCGGCCATGAGCTCGATGGCGGTGACCCACTTGGCGCTCTTCCACCCGTACAGCCTGGGGACCACGAGGCGCAGGGGCCAGCCGTGGTCCCGAGAGATGGGCTCGCCGTTGTGCTTGTGGGCCAGGACCCCCTCCCGGGCCACGTCCAGGGGGATGTTCGTCGTATAGCCGCCGTAGCAGTGGGCCATGACGAAACGGGCCGCCGCCTTTGGCCTGGCCAAGCCGACCAAGTCCTGGAAGAGGACGCCCTCCCAAAGGTTGTCCAGGGTGCTCCACTGGGTGACGCAGTGGAAGTCCGCCTGCACGGCGGTCCAAGGGAGGTCGGAGAAGGCCTGCCAGTCGAGGTCGACCTCGTTCTCCACCAGGCCGAAGACGCGCAGGCGCCAGTCGGCCATCTCTATCTTCGGCGTCCGGCCGTAGGTGAGCACCGGCAGCTTCTTGCTGACGAACTGCCCCGGCGGCACGCGCTCGCCGTACCCCTGGTCGGGCGCCGTCTTCACCTGGTCGGGTCTCTTCATCATCCGCTGATCGTCCTCTGCCGAGCTCCCGCAACATGATAGTTGTCGCCCCGCAGGGGTGTCAACGATCTGGGCGTCGTCCGAGGCCCGAGCCGGCCCGGACCGCTCGCCTTGCACCCCGTTTCGCGTTGCGGGTATCATGGGTGCGATGAACGGCCGCTGCCCCAACATGGCCATCGAGGTCACGGGCCTTCGCAAGGCCTTCGGGGAGCGGCCAGTGCTGTGGGACTTGGACCTCTCGGTGGCCTGGGGCGAGTCCCTGGTCATATTCGGGGCCAACGGGGTGGGCAAGACCACCCTGATGAAGGTCCTCTCGACCCAGGCCAGGCCGGACGGCGGGACGGTGTCCGTAGCGGGTGTCAGGAGGGGCCGGAACGACGGCCTGATCAGGCGGACCATCGGCGTCGTGGGCCACGGCGGCATGCTCTACGAGGACATGACGTGCCGCGAGAACCTGGTGTTCTACGGCCGGATGTACTCCCTTGAGCGGCCCGGCGACAGGGCCGACGAGGCGCTGGGCTGGGTCGGCCTGGAGGGTCGCAGCGGGCAGCGGGCCGGCACCCTGTCCCACGGCATGTACAAGCGTCTCTCGATAGCCCGCGCCCTGCTGCACGACCCCCGCGTGCTGCTCATGGACGAGCCCGAGGCGGGGCTGGACCAGGAGGCGCTGGAGCTTCTGGGAGGCCTGATGGAGCGGTGGAAGGACGAGGGCCGCGCCGTCGTCATGACCACCCACAACCTGGACAGGGGGCTGGCCTGGGGGCAGCGGGTGGCCATACTGTCCGGCGGGAGGATCGCCTTCCAGGGGGACCGGGACTCCCTGGACGTCGCGAGGTTCCGGGGCGTCTACCGCCGTTACGTTGCGGCGGCCCAATGAGGCGCGCCCTGGGCCCCGTGGTCGCCCTAGCCTGGAAGGACATCCTGCTGGAGATCCGCACCCGGGACGTGGTGGTGTCGGTGCTGGTCTTCGGCCTGCTGACCGTAATCGTCTTCAACTTTGCCCTGAACGTCACCCCCGCGGTGGTCGACGGGGTGGCGGCGGGCATCCTCTGGGTCGCCTTCGCGTTCGCCGGGGTCTTGGCCATGAACCGCGCCTTCGTCCTGGAGAAGGAGCGGGGCAGCCTGGACGGCCTGCTGCTCACTCCGGCCAGCCGGGACGCCATCTACTTCGGGAAGATGCTGGGCACCCTGCTGTTCATGCTGGTGGTCGAGGCCCTGCTGCTGCCGGTCTTCGCCGTCCTGTTCGGCTTCTCGGCCTTCTCCCTTGGGCTGGTGCTGGCCATCCTCCTGGCGACCCTGGGATTCGCCACGGTGGGCACCCTATTCTCGACCATCGCCGTGAACACCAGGTCCCGGGAGATAATGCTCCCGGTGCTGTTCCTGCCGGTCATCGTCCCCGTCATCATCGGAGCCGTGGAGGCGTCGTCCCTGGCCATAGGGGGAGAGGGACCCATCGGCATAGCCCGCTGGCTTGGCCTCATAGCTGTATTCGACGCGGTGTTTCTGGTAGTATGTCCCTGGGTATTCGGCCTCGTGGTGGAGGAGTAACGCTTGGCTACGACTCAGGGTGACCGGCCGTCCGGGTCCCGCCTGGGCCGGCTCGTCTCGCCGTGGACGCTGGCGCTGGCCGCCGCGGCGGCCCTGATGGTCGTAGACCTGTACCTGATCTTCATGTGGGCCCCCACCGAGCAGGTGATGGGGCACGTGCAGAGGATAATGTACTTCCACGTGGCCATAGCGTGGGTGGCCTTTCTCTCCTTCTTCATAGTGTTCGCGGCGTCCATAGCCTACCTGTGGAAGCGGGACTCCCGGTGGGACGACCTGGCCTACTCGGCCGCAGAGATCGGGGTCGTGTTCGCCACCCTGATCCTGATCACGGGGATCATCTGGATGAGGCCGGTCTGGGGCGTGTGGTGGACGTGGGAGCCCAAGCTGACCACGTCGGTGATACTGTGGGTGATCTACGTGGTCTACCTGATGTTGAGGGGGTACGCGCCCAACCGGTCCAGGGGCGCGACGTTTGCCGCCGTGCTGGGAATCGTCGGGTTCATCGACGTCCCCATAGTCTACTTCGCCGCCGACTGGTGGCGGGCGGCTCACCCCTCGGTGGTGGTCGGCCCCCTCTCGGCGCCGGGAAGCCTCGATTCGGATATGAGGACCGTGCTGATGTTCTCGGCCCTCACATTCACGGTGCTGTACGCGGTGCTGCTGCGGGAGAGGTTCTCCATGCGGCGCAGCGAGGACGATTTGAGGAGGTCCGGATACGCCGTGCGGACCGGCGCCAAAGCCTGAAACCTCGGTGGTGTGACGATGCCCTCGGACAACCTGCCCTATCTCTTCGCCGCTTACGCCGTTACGTGGGTGGCATTTTTTCTGTATGTGTTCCTCATGTCCCGGAGGCAGCGAGAGATGGAGCGCGAGATACACGAGCTGAGGAGGGAGCTGGCGGAGCGGGAGAATCCGCAGGAGCCCGCCGCCCGTACGGAAGATTGAAACTCGGGCGGCCTCGGTGTATATTTGTGACCGGCGCCAAGACCCATGGACGTTAGGATATGTTAGAAGGCGAGAAGAGCGGCCCCGTCGAGGCGGTCTCTGAAGGCAACGGGATCATCAACAACAAGACCCGGCTGCTGGTCGTCGGGCTGGTTCTGGTCCTGGCGCTGGGATACCTCATCTACGCCGCCTTCCCGGGGAACACGCTGTACTACGTCACCGTCGACGAGTTCCTGGCCGACGAGACCAACCAGGACGGGAGGAGTCTGCGGGTCATGGGCAAGCTGGTGCCCGACTCCTTCCAGAGGGTGGATGGCACCACCCGGGCGACCTTCTCCCTTGCGGACCAGGGCGAGGCGCTGCCCAGCGTCTACGACGGCGTGCTGCCGGACCTCTTCTTCAACCCCCACTCGGATATAGTGCTGCAGGGCAGCTTCGGCGACGGGGGAGTGTTCCACACCGACACGGTGATCGTGAAGTGCCCCTCCAAGTACGAGGCCGCGACGGAAGGGGAAGAGGCCTAGGCGGCCCTGCCTTCCAGGAGGATCTTCTTCACCTGGGGCGCGAGCTGGCGGGCCCGCTCGGTTATCCCCTCAGGCGTCAGGCTGGACAGGGGGTGGCTGGCCACCCCGTAGCTGAAGTCGGGGACTCCCATCATCCGCGCCATGGCCTTGGCCGTGTTGTCGAAGATGTCGGTGATGATGGTGGCCGTGGGGATGCCCAGCTTCTCCATCTCGATTCCGTCGTGCACACTGCACGAGCTGCAGCCCCCTCAATCCCCGACCCCGATGACCAGGATGTCGCAGGTCTCCAGGATGTCCTTTATAACCTCGGGCTTGGTGGGCAGGGAGGCGTTGTGCTTGCTGAAGTAGAGGACGTCCCTGAACTCGAACTCCTGGTCCAGGATATCGCCCAGCTCCTTGAGCACCTTGTCCGAGTTCGCCTTGCTGTTCTCCAGCAGGCCCAGGGTCTTTCCCCTCAGGTCGTCGGGCCTGTTGGTGAGACGAAACTCCCCCGGGTCCATGTCCCTGCCGGTGGGGTCCACGAGCCGTAGACCTCTTACCATTACTTCCGTCGCCACCGCTCCTCCTTTGCTCGTCGTGTCCCCGCCGTACGGGCGGTCCGACACGTCTAGGCTCCAGGCGCCTCGATCTTCCTGGTCTTGGCCCTGAATATGGCCAGGTTGATGATGGAGCTGTACCGGCCTCCGTCGCCGCCGGCGGCCAGCACAAAGATGTCCTCGGGTGCCCTGGCGGCGACGGCGATGGTGGAGCTATCTCCCGCCTCGATCGTTCCTGGATACATGCCCATGCGCTTCAGCTCCTCCACCGGGCGCCGGGCGTGCTCCAGGAGAAACCCTCGGATGGCGGCCTTATCGTACCCCTCGTTCTGGAGGGTCCTGGCGTGCTCGGGGCCCACCACCAGCATCCACTCGCACGGCCAGCCGATGGTCATCGCCCCGGCGCACATGGTGTCGGCGAAGGCCAGGAGTATGCTCTCCGCGTCGGTGCCGTGGCGGCTGTTGACCGTCACCGGGGCGTGTCCCGAAGCGATCGTGACGGTGCTCTCCCCGGCCTCGAACCCCCGCTCGACGTGGAAGGGCTGCCAGGGGCTGCCCTCCTCGTCCTCTCCGATGCAGAGGCTGAACTTGCCCACGTCCCCCATGGTGCCCCGGTCCAGGGTGCCGGGCCGGGCGTCGAAGCCGTTGATGAAGACCAGGCGGATGGCCCGTCCGATGGTGACGTTGGCGCGGCTGCCGGGGCCGAACAGGCCGTGGCCGCAGTTTATCCCGATCTCCTCTCGGATGGGGCCGTTGAGCAGCAGGACGGGCACGGGAGAGCTGGTGGAGGCGGAGAAGCCATGGACGACGTTGGTCTCCTCGTCCAGCGCCCTCAGGACCGTCACCAGCACCGGGAAGTACTCGGGCAGGCAGCCCGCCATGACGGCGCAGGCGGCGGCGTTCTGGGCGGTGAGGAGGCGCCGGCGCATCCTGAGCTCCAGCAACGGCTCGCTGCCGTCGAGCCCGGCCGCGTCCAGCATCTGCCGGACCTTGTAGTCGGCGGGAGGCACGACTGGCAGCCCGTCGGTCCAGCCCAGCCTGTAGCACTCCTCGATGGCCTCTATGGAGTCGCTGGCCTCGACCATGCCGGACCCCGTGCCGCTGCTCGCCATTACCGCCTCCGTGGTGTTGCGTTGCCCGCCCCGCGTCCATGTCCGCCTGGGACCGCGCCCAGGGGCGGGGAAGCCGGTCGCCCGTTCCCTATTCGCTCGTCCTTTATTCGAAGGTCAGAATGGAGCGGGTTGCGACCCCGCTCCGCATGTCCTCGTAGGCCTCGTTGATCTCCTCCAGGGGACGGTACCTGGTGATCATCTCGTCGAGCTTGAGCCTGCCGTCCATGTAGAGGCTCAGGAGCCAGGGGAAGTCCACCCTGGGCCTGCCGGCCCCGTAGAAGGTGCCCAGGAGGCCCCGGTCCCGGAACAGGGGCTGGGCCGGGACGGAGACCTCGGACCCGGTGGGAGGGACCCCCACCATGACCGCCGTTCCACCCGGGGCGGTGCAATCGAAGGCCTGGCGCACTATCGACGGGAAGCCCACGACCTCGAACGCGTAGTCGACGCCGCCGTTGGTGATCTCCAGGACCCGCTTGACGGGGTCTTCCTTGTCGGCGTTGACGAAGTGGGTGGCGCCCATCTCTCCGGCCTTCTCCAGCTTGAAGTCCGACGTGTCCACCGCGATTATCCTGGCCGCCGACGCCAGCCGCGCGCCTTGCACGACGTTCAGGCCTACGCCCCCGCACCCGAATATGGCGACGTTGCTGCCCGTCTCCACCTTGGCCCGGTTGACCACGGCCCCCACTCCCGTCATCACGGCGCAGCCGATGAGGCAGACCTTCTCGAGGGGGATCTCCTCGGGGACCTTCACCAGGGAGGCGGCCCTGACCACCGTCTCCTGGGAGAAGGTGGCGAGCCCGTGGGCGTAGGGGACCCCGTCCTTGCTGAACCGGGCGTCGGCGCCCTGTCTCATGTAGGTGGGGTAGGTCTCGCACAGGTTGGGCCTGCCGGTCACGCAGGTGCGGCAGTGGCCGCACTGGCCGGCCAGGGAGAAGATGACGTGGTCCCCGGGGGCGAGGTCCGTGACCGCGGTCCCCACCTGCTGGACGACTCCGGAGCCCTCGTGGCCCAGCAGCCACGGAAAGCTGATGGGGGTGGTGTGGCCGTCCACCGTGTGATAGTCGCTGCGGCAGACGCCTCCGCCGACGAGCTTCACACGGACCTCCTGTGGCCCGGGACCGTCCAGGTCCAGCTCCTCGACCCTGATGGGCGCGTGGGGCTCGTAGACGACGGCAGCTTTCAAGGGATGCTCCTACGGGTGGATTCCGCGATTCCCACCCAATTATAGCCTGGAACACGGGCAGTTGGTAGGGGCGCTAGCCCCGCCGCGTGATCCCGACCCTGCCCCGGTCATTCCGACCCTGCCCTCGGTCATTCCGACGCTGCCCCGGTGATTCCGACGCTGCCCCGGTGATTCCGACGCTGCCCCCGGTGATTCCAAGACTCTCCCCACGTCATTCCGAGCCGCAGGAGAGGAATCCACCGGACTCTCAACGGGCCGCCACGCCATGGGTCCCCCGGCCCCGGTACTTGCCGGCAACGAGAGATTCCTCTCTTCGCTTCGCTGCGCTCGGAATGACGTGAAGGGCGCCTACGCGGGGAATGGCGCCGCGAGCAGGGCCGGGAAAGGTGCTGTAAGCAGACCGGGACTGGCGCCGCGAGCAAGGCCGAGAAAGGGACCGCTGGCAGGGCCGGGAATGGCGCCGCGAGCAGGGCCGGGAAGGGACCGCGGGCAGGGCCGGGAATGTGCCCCTCTCATGGGCAGGAGGGTCGATGAAAAGAGCTTAGCGGCGAAGGGCGGACAGGTCGGCCCGCTGGAGGTCGTCGCCGACGTGGGCCTGGATCATGTCCAGCACCGGGAAGTCCCACTCGGACACGAAGGTGATGGCGGTGCCGAAGCGGCCCATCCGTGCCGTCCTGCCGATGCGGTGGACGTACTCCTCCACGTTGTCGGGGATGTCGTAGTTGATCACGTGGGACACCGCCGGGATGTCCAGGCCCCGGGCGGCCACGTTGGTGGCCACGAGAACCCTGAGCTTGCCGGCCCGGAACCTGCTCATGACGCTGTCCCGGTGGGCCTGGGTCATGTCCCCGTGGATGGCCTGTACGTCGTGCCGCCGGCGGCGCAGGTGGTCCACCAGCCTGTCCACGCCGATCTTGGTCCGGCGGAACACCAGGGCCTGGGTGATTCGTCCTTCGTCGCCGAGCAGCTCCTCGAAGAAGGCGGAGCGGTCCCGCTCGGACACCTCGTAGTATATCTGGCTGACCTGCTCCACGGGCTCGGCGTCCCCGCCCACCCGGAGCCACTCGGGGTTGGTGAGATACCGGCGGGCGAGGGCGTGGATGGGGCCGGGCATGGTGGCGGAGAAGAGGAGGGTCTGGCGAGACTCGGGGGTCCGCCGCAGGATGTAGTGGATGTCCGGCGCGAAGCCGATGTCCAGCATCTGGTCGGCCTCGTCCAGGACCACGTGGCGCACCCTGCCGATGTCGATGGTCCGCCGCTGCATGTGGTCCATGAGGCGTCCGGGAGTGGCCACGACTATCTGCACGCCCTCGGAAAGGGCGGTAAGCTGGCGGCTCATGGCCTGGCCGCCGTAGATGGCGACGGAGCGTATCCCCGAGAACTCCGCCAGCCGGGACAGCTCCTTGGATACCTGGACGGCAAGCTCTCGGGTGGGCGTCAGGACCAGCGCCTGGATGTGCCGGGCCCCGGGGTCTACGGCCTCTACCAGGGGAATGCCGAAGGCTGCGGTCTTGCCGGTGCCGGTCTGGGCCTGCCCTACCAGGTCCCTGCTGGCCCTGGCGATGGGGATGACCAGCTCCTGGATGGGGGTGGGCGCCTCGTACCCCATGGCGGCCAGGGCGCTGCCCACAGGCGGGGAGACGTCCAGGCTGCCGAAGGAGGTGGGGGCGGGACGACCGTTGTCCGAGGGGCCGGCCACGGCCGGAGACCGGGGCGCTTGGGGCGGCTCCCCGGTGCGCGGACGCGGGCCGCGGCCACGCCGGTTTCTCCTGGACGGCTGTTTCGGGGCGGGCGGCGCGGGGGACTCAGCTACAGCCGGGACAGTGGTCCGACGGGGAGGGGCGGTCTCCGGGGGGCTCTGTTCGACGGTGGGGCTGGTGGGAGTGTTCCCTGGGACGACGGTGGTCAGCTTGCGGAGCAGTTTGCCGAGAATAGGTTTACCTCAGATGCCATGGCCTGACGCCACGTTTGTTCGCTGGAGACAATATAACATAGCCGCGGCGACTTTGGGAAGCGGGCCCCTCACCTCGGCCCTCTCCCACGGGGAGAGGGGGTTGCGCCCTCACCTCGGCCCTCTTCCGGGGGAGAGGGGGTTGCGTCCCGGCTGCTGCCTAGGTGGGCTGGGCGACCTTGTAGACCCTGGCCAGGTTGTCGCCCATTATCAGGGCGCGGTCATCGTCGGTCATAAACTCGGTGTGGAGGCGCACCACGTCCCAGTTCTGCCGGTAGGTGACCACCCGCTGGCACCAGGGCATGTCGGTGCCCCAGATGAGGTTGCGGGCGCCGAAGTTCTCGTAGGCGGTCTTGAGGAACTGCTGGTGCCTGCGGTAGGGGTATTCGTAGTCCCGGCCCCAGGTGGACCATCGCTCGAAGATCAGCACGCAGCCGAACTCCAGGTAGAAGTTGCCCAGCTTAAGCAGGTCGAAGAACTCCCTGGGGTTGTCCACGTACTCGGGGTCCCTGGGGTTGCGCAGGTTGCCGCCCACGTGGCCGTCGATGACGTTCAGCTCCGGGAACCTGCGGCAGACGCTCTCGATGGCCCGTATCTCGGCCATGTAGTCGTCCCTGGAGTTGAGGCCGGTGTCGATGCACACGGGAATCCCCAGGCGGACGGCCTCCTTCCACAGGGGGTCGCAGCGGGGGTCGTCCACGGGCTGGCCCTTGGGCAACGCGGAGAAGAGCCCCTTGAAGCCGCGCTCCTCCACCGCCTCGGTCAGCTTCAGTATCTCGCCCTGCAGGTACTCGTCGCTCTGGGTCAGGTCGTACTGGATGGAGACGGTGCCGATGAACCGGTCGGGCCACTTGCTTATGATCTCCGGGACGAACCGGGTGCGCTCGTAGTTGGGCTCCATGTAGCCGCCCTCTAGGACGGCCATGTCCACGCACACGGCGTCCATGTGGGCCAGCATCTGCTCGGGGCTGTGGACCATGTCCTCCAGCATCACGGGCCCCCTGAGCATCCAGCAGGTCTCGCCGTGCTTGGTCCAGTTCCACTTGCCGTACTTGCCCACGGAGAACCCGACCTCCTCGCTGGGCTCGGGGATGTACCTGTGGTCGGTGTGGCTGGTGACCATGCGGTCCCTCCACAGCCTTCCGACCTTCTTCTGCAGCTCCCGCTCGTGGGCGGCTACGTCCTCGTATCCCGCGGGGCCTGCCTGGTCCGGAAACAGGTGGACGTGGTTGTCTATGATCATGTCTCCCCTCCTGACTACATATGGATTCTAACCGAGATGCCACATGTTATACAAACCATGGTACAAAATGCACAAGAGGAGAGGACTTCGTGGTGGGGTGAGCCTGTAGACCATGTCAGTCGCAGAGTCTAGGACAAGAGACCTCGTGCACAGCCGGATCCTGGAGCGGCAGAGGCGTGCATATGTTGACCGTTATTGAAAACTACCGTTCCCTTATCGGGGCGACCATGATCTTTCCAGCGTAAAGGCCCCACGTTAAAATGGGATGGAGTGACTATTGTGGGCTAGGGTACCATTGAGTCCAGCCTATCTACCCTATTCGCGCCTTTACCGAACCCTCGGTGGTGGCAGGCTAGCAGCCTCGATTACAATGAGTGGTGTCAGCGAGTGTTTGTCTTGCCAAGTTCCGACCAGGCAGCGCAGTTGAGTAAATTCCGTTCATTCAAGAAGACCCACAGTAATGCCTAATCGTGGAGAGCGTCCGCAGCAGGCGGACAATACAGAGAGAGTGGCACAGGCCGAGTGTCTGGTCCAGATCATTCTGGATAAGCTCTGGACAGCCGAACAGATTGCTGAGGGGTTTGGATTTCGGCACGAGCCGAATGGTTACGAGCACATTGTTCCAGAGGATGAACGCCGCACGCTCCGCCAACGCTATGACGAGGAAGCACTGAGTGTCCGCTTTCGCCCGGACGCCCTAGTGTTCCAAGGCGGTGAAGATGAAGGCAACTACGTTTTGGTTGAGTACAAGGCTACAACCACGCCGCGTTATACGTTCGGCAGCTTGCAGTGGGACAGGGGCCAGATCGAAGCTGACCCTTGGGAGAGTTATCTGGGACGTGTCAATGACGGACAGCGGTTGGCAATCTTGAACTACTGCTCATTCCATCCTCGCCCTTTGCTATGTGACTACCCAGCCGCCAGTTGGCAGGTTGGAGGCCGCCGTCGCGTTGGCCGTACTACGACTGGTAGCAGGACCGACTTCTACAATACCAACCTGCGGTTGATGAGGACCTTTGACCAGTTCATGCTTGATGAGTTCCGGGTTCCGCGGGACGTTTCCCTGCCACTGATACAAAACGTACTTGCTGAGATACTGGTAACACCTCTATTGCAGACTAGGCATGACTCGAAGAGCCCATTCTTTCGAAGTCGGGGACATCAAACAGGCTTTAACTGGCATGCGCGTCGCCGGCCTCACCAAGTGCGCTGAAGCGCGGTTTGGGGAACCTGGCTGCAGAGGGCCTTTGCTCTGGTGGCCTCGGCATGGGGTTCAATGATTCGCGAGACTAACACCACGATTGGCGGCCCGAGGAATCGAAGCAGGGTCTTTCCCGAAGGAGGAGACAGTGGTCAAGGGCAGGTCTTCAGGCTTGTGGGAACAAGGCCTGGTTATATTCCGCGCCTGCCCGCAAGAGGTGGTCCCACCAGTCTATGCCGAAGCCCACGTCTTCAAATTCTTCACATAGCAGCTTCAAGTGTGGGTCTCTGCGAATCCTTCGATGGTGATAAGCGGTAATGTGAAGCCGCCTGGTTATGATGTCGCTTAGCTGATCATAAAGGCGTGAGTTGCCTTGTTTGGGCCTTAACCAAACGACCATTTGACCTGGTAGCCCTGTCATCGCGTTGCCCGGCATACTCGTACTGTCGGTCAACAGGGCGCTGGCGACGGCAAAGCCGCGAATGAATTCCCGTACCACAGAATCGGCAGCTAGCGCCAGTTCAGTTGGCAAATGGAACATGTTGCAGTTGGTCCGAGGTGCAAAAAGCGTGGCTATCCAGATCGTTATGGAACTCTATCTCCACTCGCATCTTTTCGGTCGTAACTGTACAGTTCGGGAATACTCGACTTGCGTTCTTGGCAATCGTTTCTGGAATAGAGGGAAGAACCTCCGAAGCGTCAAAAAAGCTGTCCCGGACTGTGATTCGTCCACCCTTGTAAGCGTTTGACCTGAAAAGGAGAGGTATGGAGACCTTGCTGGACCTGGTGTCAAGATAGCCTCTAGCTGTGATGGCACCAATTATGAAGGCGGTTCTCGTGGAAGGCCATTCAAATACTGACGTAGGAACCTCTGCAAGGTGCGTGGTAAGGGCCTGCCACGACCCCCGTGCTCTTCTTTGTCCTCTGGCTAATGAGGCTCTGTGAAGGCCGGAGTAAATCTCGTACAGTCTGGCAGCCTCTTCGTCTATCGGAAAGGCGTGTGGAGAGGTCCAAAGCTGTTCGAATTCCGCCAACGCATCTCTTATAGCTTGTTCGTCGGTAGTGCCAACTAAGCGCAGACCGTGTTCGACGTTCTCCTGGAGTGCGGCGGCGCTCAAGTTGGCGGACCCGGTGATCAGAGTAGCGTCGTCTCCATTCTCTGAGATATAGACCTTGCTGTGCATAATGCCCTTTTCTGGGATATAAGCCTTGATAAGGAAACTCGAGGGGAACGCCGAATTCAGGGTCAGCATGTTCCATAGTGCTGTCGGGTCTGTCGCTCCCTCTACCAGATCGAGCAATAGACGGACCCTGCTCCCCGATTCCAATTTTTGCTGCACGGCTGACTGCACTAGCGCGAATCCTGGTTCAGAAACAAACGCTACGGCTACGTCTACATCGCCAACTACGTCGAAGATGCCTGGAACGTCGGTAGAGAAGTTCGCAGTATTAGTCTGCATTCGATTGCGGCTTTTGGAAGATGAGGATGTACTCGTGCACTTTGTTTATGCGGAAGACGCTGGGATGGCCTAGGGGGCGGAGGTTGTTGTATTCCTGCTTCCTGTCCCAGATGATGAGGTCGTCGAACAAGAACCCTATGTCCTGCATCTTGGTTGCGAGGTCGGCGTGCAACGGGAAGAATCTGCCGCCCTTTCGCAGGTCCATAACAACCACGCAACAGTAACAACCCGGTTTAAGAACAGTCAGGACATTGGCAAACACCTCTCCCAGCGCATCCAGGAATTCTTGGTAATCGGGTATTCGCCCTAAGTCCAAGTCGGAGTTTCCATAGTTTCTGATTGCCTTGTAATCCGCAGTCCGGTTTTGGAGCAGAATATCCCAATAGGGAGGCGACGTTACGACGAAGTCAATCGATGCCGGTTCAACATGTTGCAGGAGGTCCCTGGCATCAGCTTCGATGAAACGGCGCGCCCCGTTCCCTGCATTGGTTTCCCAGCCGAAAAGCCCAGGGCTTAAGGAGGGCCGATTTTGGGCCTTAGATATGTAGTCTGCCGAGATGTCTAGCCCGATTCCAGATTTCCCCATCATTTCGGCTACCAGAACTGTTGAGCCGATGCCGGAAAAGGGGTCAAGGATTACCTTCTGGTCGGACCGAGTGAAAGATTCAACCAGCCGGGAAACCAGTTGAGTCGGAAACATTGCAGGATGCTTGAGGGACATCTCTTCAGGATTTTTGGAAATATCGCTCCAAATGCTGATGGAGTTCCGCACCCAAGTTGTCCCGGAGAGGTCGTTCGCTTTCTTGGATGGTGCTGATCTCTTTCTAGGCGTCCGATTTTCTGTAGAGATTAGCTGCCCTTGTTTGGCAAACTGTTCCATGAGGCTCCTATTAACTTCATTGTGAGATTGGGTTGTGTTGACTCCCCTCCGAGAGTGTATTCTACACCAGGTTCGGCGTTGTTCATAAGAAAGTCTGCTTGGACGTTTGCCAGATTGGCTGTGGCCCAATGGGCTCCGCCAAAACGGAAAAGCAAGGTCAGCCTGTGACGCGGTTTAGGCTTCTGATCATCGTGCACTCCTCGGTCCTCATCGTTCCTGATCTTGACTGTTCCGGATACCGTCTTGTTCCAGGAGGTGCCGTCTATGGATAGCCCTACCGCGCTAACACGACTGAGCTTGTGTGTGCTGCCTATTGGGCCTCGATGATCATGTCTCCCTCCTTATAGGGAGCGGCCTGACGGATAGGGAGCGGCCTGACGGCGGCGAGTTGGTTGGCGCGGACAGTGCTATTGTACTCGCCGCGGGGCCTGCTGCCCATAGGTGGGGGAGGGATTGGATTGGCGCCTGATGCCCCGGCCGGTCTTGGGCGCCGGTGTATAATGGTTGTCCTGCCCGGGCGGGAGACATTCACGAGGAGAGGGGTGCGATGGCTGCTTCCATCGGCATTGTGGGCTGCGGAGCGATAGGAAGGTCCCTGGTGCGGGAGGCCCAGTCGGGCGGGATTCCTCCCGTGGCCGGCGTCGCAAGCCGGAACGCCGATAAGGCCAGGGCCTTTCTGTCCGAGCTCGGCGACCCGCCCCCTTACCTGGACCTGAAGGAGCTGATTGACCGGTCCACGCTGGTGGTGGAGGCGGCGGGGGGGCACATCGTGCCCGACCTGGCCAGGCAGACCTTCGACGCGGGCAAGGACCTGATGGTGATAAGCGTGGGGGCGCTGCTGGACCACCCGGAGGTGATGGACCGCTCTCGGGAGACGGGGTGCAGGCTGATGGCGCCCTCGGGGGCCATCGCCGGGCTGGACGGCATCAAGTCGGCGTGCGCCGGTGGCGTGGACCGGGTGACGATGGTCACCCGAAAGCCCCCCGAGGCCCTGGAGGGGGCGCCCTACCTGGTGGAGAACGGCATCGACCTGGAGGGCCTGGACCACGAGATGGACGTCTTCTACGGCACCGCGCGGGAGGCGTGCCGGGGGTTCCCGGCCAACGTCAACGTGTCGGCCGCCGTGAGCCTGGCCGGACTGGGGCCCGACGGGACGATGATCAGGATCATGGCCGTGCCGGGACTGGAGCGCAACTGCCACGACGTGGAGGTGGAGGGGGAGTTCGGCCTGCTCACCATTCACATCGAGAACACGCCCACCGAGAACCCCCGGACGGGGCGGCTGACGGTGCTCTCCATCATACGCTCGGTGAGGGACGCGGCGGACCCGGTGCGCATCGGGACCTAGAGGCACACGCAGGCCGACCGCGGCTCCCCTCGACGCCCAAGCCGGCGTCGCCGGCCTCTACCCCTGTCCCTGGTCGAACTCCTGTCCCCAGGTGCGCCCGAACTCGTCCCTGGCGACCATCTCGCCGGTCATAGAGGAGGCGTCCTGCAGGGCGAGGTACACCGCGGATGGGGCCACGACGGCCGGGTCCACCCGTTGGTGCCAGTCGCGCTGGGCCCAGGGGATGACCGACGATCCCTCGCTGGCCAGGCTGCCCGGGTTGAGGATGTTGACGGCGATGTTGTGCTCCCGCAGCTCCTCGGCCAGGATGCGGCTGAACATGTGCAGGGCGGCCTTGCTGGAGCTGTACAGCACGCCACCGCCCCTCAGGTGGTCGTAGCCCATCCTGGAACCGATGTTGATGATGCTGCCCCGGCCCTGCTCCATCATGACGGGCACCACCCGGCGGCACATCAGGTAGGGGCCGCGCACGTTGGTGCCCATGGACAGGTCCCACCGGCCCTCGTCGATCTCCATCAGGGTCTCCCCGATGACCATGATGCCGGCGTTGTTCACGAGGACGTCGATTTTGCCGTACCGGTCCACCACGGTGTCGACCAGGGAGTCCACCTGGTCCTTGGACGAAACGTCGCAGGGGACCGATATCGCGGAGCCCCCCTCGGCCTCTATGGCCTGAGCGGTGTCGTCGGGGGTGCCGGGAAGGCCCGTAGGCGACTTGGGGCGGGCGGAGGCCACGACCGTGGCCCCCTCGCGGCCGAACTGCCGTGCGATGGCCCTCCCCAGGCCCCTGCTGCTGCCGGTTACGATGGCTACCATGCCGTCCATTCTGCCCATCTGACACTCCTGTACCGTTGGGATGGGAAGAATGTATCAGTGCGGGACGCCGCGGTCAAACCGGGGCGGTTGGGGTGGTGGTGGGGGCTCGGGTGGCTGGCTTGGGGGGAGGTGAGGTTCCTCGCTGCGCTCGGAATGACATGTGGGGGGCTCGGAATGGCATTGGGGGGCTTGGAACGAGGGGTTATCGACCCCACCGTCTTTCCGGCGGAGGCCGGAATCCAGGGGTGGGGTGGATGTGGATTCCCGTTTGCACGGGAATGACGGAGGGCGCGTCGCAGGTTGGGGAGAGGCACGGCCCGCGGGCCGGGGTCCCGGCTCGGGGTGACATAACAAGGGTGAGGCCGGTTAGGGGCAGGGGCGGGGCGCCTTGCCGCCCCCGCATGGGGAGGCATAGAATGGCGCTTGGGGAGTCCCGCCCGCGGGGCTCCTGCCCAGGGTAGAGGTATGGGCGGCCGATGATGAAGTACGACGTGATCGTGGTTGGAGGCGGCAACGCCGGGTGCGCCCTGGCGGCGCGGTTGTCCGAGGACCCGGCCCGGTCGGTGCTGCTGCTGGAGGCGGGGCCGGACTACCCGGACTTCCAGAGCATTCCCGACGACATCAAGTACAGCAACAACCAGATGGCGTCGTCGGTGGGCGGTCCCCACGTCTGGTCCTTCGACGGTTGGCCCACGCCCGACCAGCCCGCGCCGACTCCCATGGTGCGGGGCAGGGTGATGGGAGGCGGCAGCTCCGTCAACGGGGCGGTGCTCCTGCGGGGGAGTCCCCACGACTTCGATGGTTGGGCCGCCGCGGGCAACCCCCGGTGGTCCTTCGTGGAGGTGCTGCCCTATTTTCGGAAGATGGAGCGGGACCTGGACTACCGCGACGACTTCCACGGGTCCGACGGGCCGGTGCCCGTGAGACACCACAAGCGCCGGGACTTTCTGTCCTTGCCCGAGGCCTTCTACCGCGCCTGCCTGGACGCCGGGTTCCCCGAGCACCCGGACATCAACCACCCGGAGGCGACGGGCGTCAGTCCCCTGGCGGTCAACAACGTGGACGGGGTCAGGATGAGCGCCGCCCTCACGTACGTCAACCCGGCCCGCCACCGGTTGAACCTCACCGTCAGGGGCAACGCGCTAGTCACCCGCATCCTGTTCTCGGGTAGCAGGGCCACCGGCGTTCGCGTCGAGAGCGGCGGCCGGGAGTCCACCGTGGAGGGCCGGGAGATCGTGCTCAGCGCCGGCGCCATCAAGTCGGCGCACCTGCTGCTGGTGTCGGGTGTGGGGCCCGGGGACCAGCTACGCCGCCTGGGCGTACCGGTGGTCCAGGACCTGGCGGGCGTGGGCAAGAACATGAAGGAGCACCCGCAGATAGGTGTCCGGCTGGCCGTCGAGGAGGGCGTCGTCATGGACCCGGACGCTCCCCGGCGCCAGTGCGCCCTGCACTTCACGGCCTCGGGCTCGGACACCCCCAACGACCTGATGGTCATGCCCGCGTCCTTCGCCATCAGGCTGGGCCAGGACCCGAGGCAGCACGACGGGCTGCGCCTCACGCCGTCGCTGTACAGACCGGCGGGGTCTGGAGAGCTGACCCTCGCCTCCGCCGACCCCCACGTCCAACCGCACCTGGACTACCGCTTCCTGCAGGAGCCGTGGGACCGCCAGAGGCTGCGGGAGTGCGTGCGCCTGTGCGTCCGACTGCTGGAGCACGAGGCGTTCGGGGGCATCGTGGCCCGGAGGGTGGAGCCCGCCGACGAGGACCTGGAATCGGACGGCGCACTGGACCGCTGGATGGTGCGGACGGTGGCATCGACCACGACACAGCACATGTCGGGCACGTGCAAGATGGGGCCGGCGTCGGACCCGACGGCGGTGGTGGACCAGCACTGCCGGGTCCACGGCGTGGAGGGCCTGAGGGTGGTCGATACGTCCATCATGCCGGACATCGTTTCCGCCGGCACCAACGGCACGGCCATCATGATAGGGGAGCGGGCCGCGGACCTGGTGAGGGAAACAGAGGACCGGTAGCTGACCCGCTAGGCGTGGGGCGGCCGCATGGTGTGCCAGGGTGTGGCCTGCTCGTAGGCGTGGGCCACCTTCAGTACCGTCTCCTCGGCTCCCGGGCGGCCCGTAATCTGCAGGCCGATGGGCAGGCCGGCGGTGCTGAAGCCGCACGGCACCGAGACCGCCGGGGTGCTGGCCAGGTTGAAGGCGCTGGTGCGCATGAAAGGGAGCTGCTCCGCGGACGCCTTGTCCGTGATGACCAGGTCGCCCTCCTGGATCCTGGGAGCGGTCCTGGCCGACGTGGGGAGGGCCAGCACGTCGTACTCCTCCAACGCCTTCAGGACCTGGTCCCGCAGCATGGTCCGCAGCTTCTGGGCCTTGTAGTAGACCTGGGCCGGCACGACGCTGCCCGTCAGCAGGCCCACCCGGTTGTCGTGGCCGAAGTCGTGCAGGCGTTCCCGGACCGACCTGTGGTGGTAGGCCGCCGACTCCACGCGTATCAGCAGGCCGGATACGTCTGTCATGTGTTGCGCCAGGGGTATGGAGACCTCTTCCACCGAGGCGCCCAGCCCGCCAAGGACCTTGGTGGCGGCGACCACGGCGTCCAATACCTCCGGGTCGGCCACGTCGTTGTGGAGCTCCTCGGATATGACGCCGACCCTCATGCCGCCTATCTTGCCGTCCAGGGCGGCCGCGTAGTCGGGCACCGGGGTGTTCCACGTGTAGGGGTCCTTGGGGTCGTAGCCGGCGATGGCCCCCAGGGTGATGGCGGCGTCCTCCACCCTGCGTGATATGGGCCCCAGGGTGTCCATGGACCAGACTCCGGGCATGACTCCGTAGCGGCTTACCCTGCCCCATCCCGGCTTCATGCCTACCAGCCCGGACCAGGCCGATGGGCGGCGCAGCGACCCTCCCGTGTCCTCGCCGATGGAGGTAGCGCACAGGAAGGCGGCGGTGCCCGCGCCGGAGCCGCTGCTCGACCCCCCTGGCGAGAAGTCCAGGTCCCAGGGGTTGTGGGGGATTCGGAACCGGTGGGAGAAGGCTGTGATGGCGAACTCGGTCATGTTGTGCTTGCCCAGGAGGACGGCGCCGGCCCTCTTCAGGTTGGCCACGGCGGTGGCGTCCTCGTCGGGCACGAAGTCGGCCAGGATGCGCGAGCCCCCCGTGGAGCGGACGCCCTTGCTCCACATCTGGTCCTTTACGGCCACGGGGATCCCGTGCATGGGCCCCAGGTAGCCGCCCCCGGCGATGGCCTCTTCGGCCTCGCGGGCCGCCCGGAGGGCGTCGCCGCGGCACACGGTGAGATAGGCATTGAACCTGAAGTCCACCTCGTCGATGCGGTCCAGGTAGGCCTCGGCGGCCTCCACGGGGGACACTTCCCTGTCGCGGATCAGCCGGGACAGATCGGCGGCGCTGAGGAACGGGATGTCGGCCTTGTCCATGGAGTCCCCCCTTTTTCGTGGGCTGCTGGGCCAGGAGGAACGATTATACCATTGGCGGGCGTCGGCTGGGGCGCCGGTCCAGGCCGGCCGCGGGGCCCTTGGGATGCCGGGATGGGGTCGGTTGGGTCCGGAAGCACCAGACTGGCCGGGGGCGGCTGGCGGACATGCTTGCCAACGCAGGTGGGCGTGGGGGTCAGGCCCGTTGATGTGTAACAGTGGTGCGGGAAGGCGCCGGGGTCAGGGGCCACGATACAGGCTCAGATCGTGACGCCGGTCGTGGAGCCATGTTGTTAGAAATGGCGGGAGTGGGAGGGAGTCGAACCCACCTACCCCGTGCTAACGAGGCACAACGGATTTGAAGTCCGCAAGAGCCACCGGGCCCCATCCACTCCCTTGTCGGGACGTCCTACTCCAGGGCGGAGTCGAGCTTCTTCTTCAGGGCGCCCTTGGGCACCGCGCCGACGATCTGGTCGACGGGCCGGCCGCCCTTGAACACCAGCAGGGTCGGGATGCTGCGCACGCCATAAGTCATAGCCGTGCTGGGGTTGGCGTCCACGTCGAGCTTGGCGAACCCTGCCTTGCCGTCGTACTCCTGGGATAGCTCCTCTACGATGGGCGCTATCATCTTGCAGGGCATGCACCAGTCGGCCCAGAAGTCTACCAGTACGGGCATGTCCGACTGTAGCACCTTTTCCTCGAAGTCCTGATCGGTAACCGGGTATGTCCCAGCCATTTGGCTCCTTCCGTCCGTGGGGTGGTCTACGTTGGATGGCGGCAGAGGGCCGGGGGTCCACGAGGCCGCCCGCTGGTCTCAGTTTATACCCGTGGGCCGGAGTCCTGTCAAGGACGGCGGGGGTTCCTTGGCACCCGATACGGGTTGGGTTATATTGGTATGGTCAGAGAAGGGATGGTGACGAGTGGACTTCCTTGGCATCGGCGTCCTGGAGCTTCTGGTCATACTTCTCATCGCGGTGGTGGTCCTGGGCCCGGCGGGAACGGTCAAGGGGGCCAGGACCATCGGGAAGATGCTGGGCGAGGTGCGGCGCTCCATGACCGACCTGTCCAAGGCCGTGGAGGCGGAGGAGAGAGAGCTGGAGAAGGGCATAAACCGCCCCGAGCCGGTGGACCATAGGGGCCCGGAGGGGCCTGGGCGCCCCGAGCCGGTGGACCGTAGGGGGCCGGAGGGGCCGGGGCAGCCCCGGTGAATGTCACGGAGACCCCGCTGCGAAAGCACCTGGAGGAGCTTCGCAGGAGGCTGATCATCTCGGTAGCGGCCGTCGTCGTTGCCATGGGCGTGGCCTTCGTGTTCCACGAGCGGATCATCCGGCTGCTCCTGCGCCCCTCGGAGCTGGAGGCCGCCGCCGACGGCGGGGCGGGCCTCGTGTTCGTCGAGGTCACCGAGATGCTGGCCGTGACGATGAAGGTCTCCCTGCTGTCCGGCCTGGTGCTGGCCTTCCCCGTGGTGCTTTTCCAGATCATCATGTTCGTCGCGCCGGGGCTCACGTCCCGGGAGAAGCGCTATGTGTTCGCGTTCATGCCGGGGGTCGTGCTGGCCTTCGCCGCGGGGGTGGCCTTCGGCTACTTCGTGATGATACCCCCGGCCATCAGGTTCCTGGTGGGCTGGGGCAGCGACATCGCCACGCCCATGATCCGCATCGGCAACTACGTGAACGTGGTGGTGACGCTGCTGTTCTGGTTGGGGGTGGTCTTCGAGACGCCCATAGTCATGTTCCTGCTGGCCAAGCTGCGGATAGTGTCCTGGAGGGGGTTCGCCCGGTGGCGCAGGTACTGGGTGGTGGTGTCGTTCATCCTGGGGGCGCTCATCACCCCCACCTTCGATCCGGTGAACCAGGGGTTGGTGGCGGTGCCGCTGATACTGCTGTACGAGCTGGGGATATGGCTGGCGAGGCTGGCCGCCCGGCCCGGCTCCTCGGCGTATCCCAAGGCGACGGCCGAGGGGGGCTGACAGCCACTGGGAGGATGCCGGGGGCCGAGGGCTAGCCGGACTTCTTCGACCCGGACTTGACCTTCTTGGCGTCCTCGTCGGGCTCTTCGAGGTCGATAACCTCCTGGCCCGTCACCGCGCTCTTGAAGGCGCGCAGTCCCTGTCCCAGGGACGCCCCGATCTTGGGCAGACGCGTGGCGCCGAACAGCAGGAGGATCACGACGGCTATGATGGCGATCTCAGGTCCGCCGATGCCCCGCAAGATCAAGAGGGGCGGCTCACCCAGCAAGCTCATCGTACCTCCCTGTGCCCGTGCCTGGGGTCCTCTAATATCATATCAGCGCCGCTTGACCCAGGCAAGACGCCTGGGTGCGAGAAGCCGGCCGACGAAAACGGCGGTCGCCTTCCAGCCGTCATTCCGGCCCCCGAGCCGGAATCCAAGGGTTGGGAGGCCTCGTTCCTTGCCCGCTGGAAGGCACGACTGGTGCCGCCCCCGCTCCGCCCCTTGTATCTTGATGAAGGTGGCGGGGTAGACCGGTCCGCCCCTTGGTCTCGAGAGACCGCGACCCAGCGTGGTCGCCCCGCCTTCATACTCTTGGAGCCCGAACAGT
>DAOUJG010000029.1:0-2063 GCA_034423015.1 Dehalococcoidia bacterium
CCGCCCTGGTGAGGACGTCGCGGACGTACCTCAGGTCCTGGGGGTTGTCGTCGACGGCCAGGACGCGTACCCGGGGCGTGCGCCGCGAGCCGGCAGAGGCGGGACCGTGAGCCGGAGTCGCCGACTGCTCCGCCGCCGGCAGCGTGAAGGTGAACCGCGCCCCCAGGCCAGGCCCTTCGCTCTCGGCCCAGATGCGGCCCCCGTGGGCCTCCACGATGCCCTTGCAGATGGCGAGACCCAGGCCCGACCCGTCAGCACCGGATGCCGTCGCCTCACCGGACGCCCGCGAGAACTTGCGGAACAGCTCCGGCAGAAGCTCCGCCGGTATGCCCCGGCCCCTGTCGGCGACGGAGACCGCCACGTGTACCTCGTCCCGCATGGCGGTTACGGTGATGGGAGACCCGCCGGGGGAGGACGCGGCGGCATTGGAGAGAAGGTTGCCCAGCACCTGGACGATGCGCCGCCTATCGGCCAGTACCATCGGAAGGTCACCCGCCAGTTCCACGTCCAGGGGGTTCCTTGCGTCTGCGCTGCTGAACCGGTCCCCGGCCTCCTCCACCAGCGGGTGCAGATCCGATGGCTCCGGGTCCACGGGCAGGGCCCCCGTCTCGATGCGGGCCACGTCCAGCAGGTCTCCGATGAGGTAGCGCATGTGCTCTGCCCGGTCGACGATGATGCGGAAAAACTGACGCATCTCGGCCGGGTCCAGGTCCGCCGCGTTCAGCAGGGTGGTCCCCGCGCCCATTACGGAGGTCAGGGGCATCCTCAGCTCGTGGCTCACCATGGCCAGGAACTCGGCCCGCAGCCGCTCCTGCTCCTCCAGGGGGGTCATGTTCTGTAGGGTGACGATGACGGACGCCAGCCGCCCGTCCCCGGCGTGGATGGGAGAGGCGTTGAGCAGGACGCTGACGCTGCGCCCGTCGGGAACCCGCAGTACTATTTCCTCGGCCCGCACCGTCTCTCCGGCCCTCAGAGCTTCGGTTACCGGCAGCTCCTTGAGCGAGACCTCCCGGCCGTCGGAACGCACGCAGGTCAGCACCTCGAGCAGGGCCTCCGGCGGTTGGCCATCATCCCGAAGACCGTCCACGATGCGCAATGCCTCCCGGTTGAAGGACACCATCCTCCCCGTCTGGGCATCGAAGACCACCACGCCCACCGGCGAGGTGTTCACCAGCGTCTCCAGGTCGGCCCTGGCCTGCCGCTCCTCCCGGTGGGAGCGGGCGTTGGCGATGACCAGCGCCGCCTGGGATGCGAACATCACCAGGGTCTCCTCGTCTTCCTTCGTGAACTCCTCCCCGTCCTCCCGGTCGCCCACAAAGACATGGCCCACCCGGACGCCCCGGTGGAACATGGGCGCTGCCATGAAGCGGAAGACCCCGACCTGCAGGGGAATGACGAACTCCTTGAAGCCAAGGGTGTGCACATGCTCCACCAGGTCGGGGAGCCGCAGGGGTTCGGAGATATTGGTCAGGGCTTCCAGGAGCCGCAGTCCTTCCGGGGTGAGCCATAGCCGCTCGGCCTCATCGGGGGTGAAGCCGGAGGTCAGGCGGTGTTCCACTCCGCCCCCGTCGTCCAGCAGCGTCATCACGCCGTAGCGGGCCGCCGTCAGCGACCTTGCGGAGTCGAGGACGCCCTGGAGCACCGTGTCGAAGTCCAGGCTCTCGTTGATGCGCCTGCTGGCCTCGCTGAGGCGGGACAGGCGCTCCCGCAGGGCCTCGACCTCCCGGTCCCGCTGGTCTGATGGCATCGTATCTTCACTCCCATCCTGTGTGCGGACCGTACCTGTGCACATCAGGAATCAGACCGAAGTATATACCAAACTATACAAAAGAGATAGTGAACTATACCTATTCCATAGAGTCAGTCGGGTATAGTTTTTGCTAGCCCGTGTCTCCTGTCCGGGGGACGGCGGTGGTTGCCACCTGAGTCCAGCGGGGAGGTTGGAAGAGTCGCTCCGACGCCGAGGCAGGCGGGTTCATCTCGACCGATGAAGCAGACCGTTGGTGACAGGAGGCACGATAGCCATGTTCGACACCAGGAGTGTCAGCAGCGACGACTCCAGC
>DAOUJG010000030.1:0-117907 GCA_034423015.1 Dehalococcoidia bacterium
CCTCCGTGATGGGCGCGGGCGCCACCCTGCTGAACGCGGCGGCGGACCTGGACCCTGCCGAGATGCGGCAGTTCCACCGCATCATCGTCGACCGGGCCGAGCACATGCGCTACCTCATCGGCGACCTGCTGGACGTGGCCCGCATCGAGACGGGGGCGCTGCCGGTGGACCCGGAGCCGTCGGAGCTGCGCCCGCTGGTGGAGGAGGCCAGGGGCAAGTTTGTGCCCGGCGGCGCAGGGAACCCCCTGGACGTGGAGATGGCGTCGGACCTGCCGATGGTGATGGCCGACAGGCGGCGCATCGTCCAGGTGCTGGGCAACCTGCTCTCCAACGCCGCCGGGTACTCGCCCGAAGGGTCGCCGATAATGGTGACGGCGGTGCGGGAGGGTGTCCACGTCGCCGTCTCCGTCGCTGACCGGGGCCGGGGCATACCGGCGGAGCTTCTGCCGGAGCTGTTCCGCAAGTTTTCGCGGGCGTCCGGCGAGGCGACGGCATCGGGCGCCGACGGGTCGGGCCTGGGTCTCGCCATCTGCAAGGGCATCGTCGAAGCCCACGGGGGCCGCATCTGGGCGGAAAGCGACGGGCCGGGGCTGGGGGCGCGGTTCACCTTCACCCTGCCGGCGGTGGAGCGGCCGGCGACTCCGGCTCCCGATTCCTCCCCCACCGGCTCGCGGCGCACGCCCAAGGTCCGCGTCCTGGCCGTGGACGACAACCCCCATGACCTGCGGTACGTCCGGGACGTGCTCACACGCGCGGGCTACGCGCCCGTCGCGACCGGCGACCCCGCCGACGTGCCCCGCCTCATGGAGGAGGAGAAGCCCCACCTTGTCCTGCTGGACCTGGTGCTGCCGGGGAGCGACGGCATCGCGCTGATGAACGACATCCGCAAGCAGGCCGACGTGCCGGTCATCTTCCTGTCGGTGTACGGCCAGGATGAGACCGTCGCCCGCGCTCTCGACATGGGGGCGGTGGACTATCTGGTCAAGCCCTTCTCGCCGACGGAGCTGGCGGCGAGGATCAGGGCGGCGCTCAGGAAGCGGCTGGACCCCTTCCAGGGCGAGCCGTCGGGACCCTACTCCGCCGGGGGGCTGGCCGTCGACTACGCCCTGCGCCGGGTGACGGTGGACGGGGAGCCGGTGGAGCTGACGGCCACGGAGTACGCGGTGCTCTACGAGCTTGCCGTCCACGCCCCCCGCACGCTGACCCACGCCGTGCTGCTCCAGCGAATCTGGGGTCCGGAGAAGGTCGGCGAGCCCTGGCTGCTGCGGAACGTGGTGAAGAGGCTCCGCCGCAAGCTGGGCGACAACGCCGCCGACCCCAGGTTCATCTTCACCGAACCCCGCGTCGGCTACCTGATGGCGGTGGGGGAGGGGTCACAGACTCAAGAGGAGTGAGGGAAGTTATCCCTCACCCCTCCCTGGTGTGCTCTCGTCCGCGGATGGGAAGCAGGCTCGCCCTACAGGGCAAGCGCGAACCGAATCTGAAAGGTTCTTGTTTTCATCAAGTCTGGTGGGCCGGCTGGGATTCGAACCCAGGACACTCGGATTAAAAGTCCGATGCTCTGACCGAACTGAGCTACCGGCCCAGGTGTCTGATTCTATCAACCACGGCGCGTCGGGCGCAACGGACCGGCCGGGGTCCCGCGGTCCCGGCGGGCGTGGGAGGGCGGGCCAAGACTCCCCTTCCGCCGCCGTCAGGGCTATTGACACGTGTAAGAATACCGGCCTATAATTCGCGTGGACTCCCAGCCCGGACGGCGGCTCGTCCCCTTGCCCCACCCTTACCCCACCGGTCTTCCTTGACTCGAAAGGTCACTCCTCATTAGGGAAAGGCTCGTTTCGTCAGCCTATGAGCGCTAAGTACCTCTTTGTTACCGGAGGGGTGGTCAGCTCCGTGGGCAAGGGCATAAGCGCCGCCTCCATCGGCCGCATCCTCAAGAGCCGCGGGCTCCGGGTCTCCGTCATGAAGTTCGACCCCTACCTGAACGTCGACCCGGGCACCATGTCCCCCTACCAGCACGGCGAGGTGTTCGTGACCAAGGACGGCGGCGAGACGGACATGGACCTGGGCCACTACGAGCGGTTCATCGACCAGGAGCTCACCAAGTCCTCCAACCTCACGGCGGGCCAGGTCTACGTGTCCCTCCTTGGGAAGGAGCGACGGGGCGACTTCCTGGGCGGGACCATACAGGCCGTCCCCCACGTCACCAACGAGATCAAGGGCAGGATGAAGGCCCACGCCGAGGAGACCGCCGCGGAGGTGGTCGTGGTGGAGGTGGGCGGCACCGTGGGAGACATAGAGGGACTCCCCTTTCTGGAAGCCATCCGCCAGATGCGCAACGAGGTGGGCCGGGGGAACGTGCTGTACATCCACGTTACCCTGCTCCCCTACATGGCCGCCAGCGACGAGCTGAAGACCAAGCCCACCCAGCACAGCGTCAAGGAGCTTCGCAGCATCGGCATCCAGCCCGACGTGATCATCTGCCGCTGCGATATGCCGGTGCCCGAGGGCGTCAAGGACAAGATATCCCTCTTCTGCGACGTGCCCAGGGACGCGGTCATCCCCCTGCTCAACATGTCCACCGTGTACGAGGTGCCCCTGGTGCTGGAGGAGTACGGCCTGGGAGACCTGCTGGTGCGCTCCCTGGACCTGCCCGAACGCACCCGGGACCTGACCGAGTGGTCGGACCTGGTGGACCGTATGAGCCGGCTCAGCGAGTCGGTGCCCATCGCCCTGGTGGGCAAGTACGTGGACCTCCAGGACTCCTACATATCCGTCAAGGAGGCCCTCAAGCACGCCGGCCTCCAGCATGACCGGGATATCGAGATCCAGTGGGTCCACTCCGAGGACATCGAGCGGCACGGCCCCGACGACCTGCTCAAGACAGCCCGCGGCATCGTGGTGCCGGGGGGGTTCGGCTCCCGGGGTGTGGAGGGGATGATCGAGACTGCCCGCTACGCCCGGGAGCACCAGATACCCTACCTGGGGCTCTGCCTGGGCCTCCAGGCGATGGTCGTCGAGTACGCCAGGAACGTGCTGGGGATGAAGGAAGCCAACTCCTCGGAGATCCAGCCCGACACCCCCCACCCGGTCATAGACATCCTGCCCGAGCAGCGGGCCGTCACCCAGAAGGGCGGCACCATGCGCCTGGGCGAGTACCCCTGCCGCCCCCTGAAGGGGACCCGGGCCCACAGGGCCTACGGCCGGGACGAGGTGCTGGAGCGCCACCGGCACCGCTTCGAGCTGAACAACACGTACCGGGAGGCCCTGGAGACCGAGGGGCTGCTGGCCGGGGGCGTGTCCCCCGACGGCAAGCTGGTGGAGATCACCGAGGTGGTGGACCACCCCTTCATGCTGGGGGTCCAGTTTCATCCCGAGTTCCTCTCAAGGCCCAACCGGCCCCATCCCCTCTTCCGGGAGCTGGTGGCGGCCGCCAAGGACACCCTTCGAGAAGGAGCCCAACCGCCCCTCCCCATCTGAGCGTACCGCCCATGCACCTCAACCCCCTCAACCGCCCCCTCCAGGTAACGGAGACCCGCCAGGGCCCGACGCCAGGGCCCCGCTATGCCCCGAGGCGGGCCCCGGACGCCCCGGCCCGGACAACCCAACGAAAGGTCCCAGATGGAGCTCTTCCTCGACACCGCTAACATAGACGAGATCAGGCAGGGCGCCAGGATGGGCGTCGTAACGGGGGTTACGACCAACCCGTCGCTGGCGGCGAAAGAGGGCATCGGCCAGCTGGATGCCTACCGGCGCTCCGTGGAGGAGATCGCCGGAATCATCGACGGACCCATCTCCGTGGAGGTCGTCAGCACCGACGTGGAGGGCATGATAACCGAAGGGCGGGACATAGCCACCTGGATACCGAACCCCTGGGTAAAGCTTCCCAGCACCCAGGCGGGCATCGAGGCCATGTCCGTGTTAACCTCCCACGATATCAAGGTGAACCAGACCCTGTGCTTCTCCCTGAACCAGGCGTTGCTGGGGGCCCGGGCGGGGGCCACGGCGGTCAGCCCCTTCGTCGGGCGCCTGGACGACATCGGCCAGCAAGGGATGGACCTGGTGGAGGACATCGTACAGGTCTACAGGGTCCACAACATCCAGACCAGGGTGCTGGCGGCCAGCATCAGGCACGCCCAGCACTGCGTCATGGCCGCCAAGGCGGGGGCCCACATAGCCACCGTCCCCTTCTCCGTGCTCATGCAGATGGTGAAGCACCCCCTGACCGACGCGGGCCAGTCCCGCTTTTCCCAGGACTGGCGGAAGGCCTCCTCGTGACCCAGCCCGTCTTTGCCCCGGCCCCGCACATGGTCACCCCCGTCCCGCGCACCGTGGCTGTCCCCGGGAATCTCCGTACCTGTGATACAACAGCTTCCAAGAGGTGAATCAGGTGACTACCGAACGCGTGGCAATCAACGTGGCCGACCTGGAACGCAAGACCAAGGAGGAGCTCCTGGACGTAGCCCGCTACGCCGGCGCCGACGAGGGCGGCGCGCTGGGCAACCTCCGGCGGGAGGACCTGCTTCACCGCGTCTTCCAGATCTTCTCGGACCACCAGGGGCTCATCGCCGGCGGCGTCCTGGAGATCATGGGCGAGGGCTACGGCTTCCTGCGCCAGAACGGCCTGCGGCCTGCGGCGGGAGACGTGTACGTGTCCCAGTCCCAGATACGCAGGTTCGCCCTCAGGACCGGGGACACCGTCAGCGGCCAGGTCCGCCCTCCCAAGGAGGGGGAGCGATACTTCGGCCTGGTGAGGGTGGAAGAGGTCAACGGGGTGAACCCGGAGAGCGCCCGGTCCAGGCCCGGGTTCGACCACCTGACCCCCATCTTCCCCGACGAGCAGATAGTGCTGGAGAGCGACCCCAAGAACCTGACCACCCGGATGATCGACCTCTTCTCCCCCATCGGCCTGGGTCAGAGGGGCCTCATCGTCTCGCCGCCCAAGGCCGGAAAGACCACGGTCCTCAAGAACATCGCCAACGGGGTCACGGCCAACTTCCCCGACGCCGACCTGATGGTGGTGCTCATAGGCGAGCGCCCCGAGGAGGTCACGGACATGCGCCGGTCGGTGAGGGGGGACGTGTACGGCTCCACCTTCGACGAGTCCGTCGAGGACCAGGTCCGGGTGGGCGAGCTGGCCCTGGAGCGGGCCAAGCGGCTGGTGGAGGCCGGGCGGGACGTGGTGATCCTCCTGGACAGCATCACCCGGTTCACCAGGGCCTACAACCTGGCGGTGCCCAGCAGCGGCCGCACCCTGTCCGGCGGCATAGACCCTGTGGCCCTCTACCCGCCCAAGCGCTTCTTCGGGGCCGCCCGCAACGTGGAGGAGGGGGGAAGCCTGACCATCATCGCCAACTGCCTGGTGGACACCGGCAGCCGCATGGACGAGGTCATATACGAGGAGTTCAAGGGCACCGGCAACATGGAGCTCCACCTGGACCGCAGGCTGGCCGAGAGGCGTTTCTTCCCCGCCATCGACATCCAGCGCAGCGGCACCCGCCGGGAGGAGCTGTTCTTCGACGACACCACCCTCAAGCAGGTGTACCTCCTGCGCCGGATGGTCTCCCTGCTGAGCAACGACTCGGGCAGCCACTCCGACGCCACCGAGCGGGTCCTGGAACGCCTCTCCAAGACCGGGACCAACAAGGAGTTCCTGACCAACCTCTCCAAAGACGCCTAGTGGAAGGCCACCATCTTCAGCTCGGTCATCTCGTGGATGGCGTAGCCCGGCCCCTCCTTGCCCATCCCGCTGTCCTTTAGCCCTCCGTAGGGCATCAGGTCTACCCTGAACTGAGGGCTGGAGTTAATCATCAGGTTGCCCGAGTGCACCTGTCTCACGAACTTCATGGCCCAGTCCAGGTTCTGGGTGTACAGGGCGGCGCTCAGGCCGTACACCGAGTCGTTGGCCAGGGCGATGGCGTCCTCGATGGTGTCGAAGCGGGTGACGGCCACGGCGGGCCCGAACAGCTCGTCGCAGGAGATGCGCATCTCGGGCCTCACGTCGGCCACCACCGTCGGCGCGTACATGGTCCCCGAACGGTCGCCGCCGGTCACCAGCCTGGCGCCGGTGTCCACCGCCTCCCGGACCCACTGGTCCACCCGGGCGGCGTCGGACTCCCGGATCATGGGGCCCATCTGGACCCCGTCGGCCAGCCCGTCGCCGGTGCGAAGCCCCTCCACCTGGGGCTTCAGCGCGTCCAGGTAGTCCCCGTACACCTGGCTGCCCACCAGTACCCTCTGGGTGGATATGCAGACCTGGCCCGCGTTGGAGAAGCCCCCGGCGACGGTGGCCTGGGCGACCTTCTCCACGTCGGCGTCGGGCATGACGATCATGGGGCAGTTGGCCCCCAGCTCCATGGTCACCTTCTTGAGCCCCGCCGTGTGGCAGATGTGCTCGCCCACGTCGCGGCTCCCGGTGAAGGTGATCTTGCGCACCCGGGGGTCGGTGCACAGGGCGTCGCCGATGGCCCCGCCGGGCCCCGTCACGCACTGTATCGCCAGGGGGGGCAGGCCGGCCTCCAGCAGCACCTCCGTCAGCTTCAGGGCCGACAGGGGAGTGTCGCTGGCCGGTTTGATGATCACCGCGTTCCCGGCGGCCAGGCCGGGCCCGACCTTGTGGCAAACCAGGTTCAGGGGGAAGTTGAAGGGGCTGATGGCGGCCACCACGCCGCAGGGGACCCTGACGGTGAACCCAAGGAGATGGGCTCCAATCCCGGGAGCGGCGTCCAGGGGCACCGTCTCCCCGTGGAGACGCTTGGACTCCTCGGCCGACAGGGTCATGGTCTGCACCGCCCTGCCCACCTCGGCGGTGGCTTCGGCCAGGGTCTTGCCCTCCTCCATCGTTATGGTCCGGGCGAACTCCTGGGTCCGCTCGGCCAGCAGGTCCGCCGCCTTCTTCAGAATGGTGTACCGCTGGTAGGCGGGGACCTCCGCCATGACGGCCGCCCCGGCCACCGCGCTGGTGACGGCGGCGTCCACGTCGGCGGCGCTCCCCCTTGGCACGGTGTCTACCTGGGAGCCGCTGTACGGGTTGATTACCGGGACCTTCTCGTCCCTGTCGACCCACTGTCCTCCGATGTACATCTTCATGGGAGCGCCTCCTTTTTCGTCCTTTGGGTCATGGGCTTTGGGTCATGGTATGACATGGGCCGGGGCCGGTCAACGTAGCCGGGGAACCATCCCGTCGTCCCGGCGAAGACCGGGACCCAGGAGTGGGGGGCCTGGACTCCCGCTTTCGTGGGTCTGATGGGGTGGCGCCGCGAGCCTGTTTTCATGGCAATGGCCGTTGGGGGGCGGAGCGGCGGAGCGGAAGACCGGTGAGAGGCACACGAGTCGGCTAGTGGGCGTGGCCGTGGGCAGCGGGGGGGCCGGTCCGCTTCCTCAGCGGGACCGTGGTGAGGACCACGGCGGCCAAAGCGAACAGCACCGCCGCGTAGTAGAAGATGGCGTCGAAGCCCCAGGCGTCGCGCATGGCGCCGGCTATGAGAGGGGACGCGCCGCTCATGACGAACCGGGAGAACGAGAGGACCCCCAGGGTGCTGGTGGCCACGCCCTCGTCGACCATGTCCAGGGCTGCCGCCGTCAGGATGGGCTGGTCGCTGAACAGGAACAGGCCCAGGGCGGCGATGATGATGGGGAGAGTGAACCCGTCTCCGAAGGGCACCATCATCAGGGACAGGATGCACAGAAGCAGCAGTCCCGGCACGAGGACCAGCTTGCGCCCCAGCCTGTCGGACAGGTACCCCATCGTGGGCGTGGACACGACTCCGACGGCCACCAGCAGGCCGAAGTAGAGCCCCCTGGCCCCCTTGCCCAGCCCCGCTTCCTCGTCCAGGTACAGGGTCAGGAAGGTGAAGAAGGCCAGGGAGGCCATGCCCCGCAGGCCCGCCACCAGTATCACCCCCCACAGCGCCGGGTCCCTGAGCAGCTGTCTCGTCAGCCGCACCTGTCCCGCGAGGTCGGTGAGGGGCGTGTCCGCGTCGGCCGTCTTGCCGATGTCCCGGAAGGCCCAGAAGACGACGAAGGCCAGCAGGATGGGGGCAACGGCGTATATGCTCAGGACCTCCCGCCAGGCGAGGACCACCAGGAGAAAGCCGGTGATGGCGGGCCCCGCCACGTCGCCGATGTTGCCGCCTATGCCGTGGAAGGAGAGGGCCGTCCCCCTCCTGTGGGAGAAGTGGTGGGACAGGGACGCCATGGCCGGCAGGTGCCAAAGGGAGGTGGAGACGGAGACCAGGGCCATGCCCAGCAGCAGGACGCCGTACACCGGAGCGGCGCCCATTACCAGCCATCCCAGGCCGAAACCGGCCATGCACACGGCCAGGACCAGCCCCCAGTAGCGCCTGAGAACGTCGGCGATGATGCCGCCGGGCAGGGTGATGAGGCCCGACAGGACCTCCCGCAACGCGGCGATGCCGCCCACCTCCAGCGCCCCCAGTCCGAAGGTGGCCTTCACCTCGGGGAGCATCACCAGGAAGCTGTGGTTCAGCCAGTGGAAGACCCCGTGGCCCCCGCTGAGCCCGGTCAGGATGAAGGACGCCTTGCCTCTGAGCCCCGACCCCCCGTCGTGGTGATGGCCGTGGGCGTGCTCTTTTTCTGTGGTCACGGCGTGGCCCCCGCCGGGAGCGGCGCCGGCGTTGGGATGGCTGCGAAGGTCATGGTCCTCCCGTCGGAGGAATTAATACCGCCTATCGCCCCCGGTGTCAACCGGGGCACCCTCCGAGGCACGGGGAGGCGGAGCCGGTGGAGGCCTCCGTCTCATCACCGTCATTCCGGCCCCCGAGCCGGAATCCAGGGGCCAATCCACTGCACGGTCCCCATTCTGTCATTTCGAGCGGAGCGAAGCGGAGAGAGAAATCTATCCTTGGCGGTATGGGTAATGATGCCAGGCGGCCGGGGAAGGGGAGGGGTTGTCACGAAGTCCGGGCGTTTAGGGGGCCGGGTCTGCATGTACATCGACGCGGGAAAGTAATATAATGTCCCCTTGAGGCTTGGATGAACGCTTGACCGGCCGCGCTATGCCGCCCCCGGCCCCTCCGTCCTCCCCTCGGTCCCCCGCCCGTACTGAGATATGGAAGTCCTTCGAAGAATCGTCGGGATGGCCCTGCGCTACCGGAAGCGCCTCATCCTGGCCTATTTCAGCTTCTTCGCCGCCATCGTCTTCTCCCTACTGGTGGTCCACCTGCTGGGAGAGGCCATCGGCAGGGTCGTGGTCCGGGCAGAAGACGGCTCCCTGATGTTGGGGGACGTGGAGCGGGGGACCCTGTTCTACTTCGCCCTGGGCCTCCTGGGCGCCAGCCTCATGCGGGGCATATTCGACTTCGCCCGGACCTACACCACCGACTCCCTCTCCCAGAAGGTCTCCTACGACCTGCGGAACTCCATGTACGACAAGCTCCAGCACCTGAGCTTCGCCTACCACGACAAGGAGCACACGGGGAACCTGATGTCCAAGGTCACCTCGGACGTCGAGGCGGTGAGGCGGTTCGTCATGATGGGGATGGTCCGCTCCCTGGAGGTGGCGGTCAGGGTCGGGGCCATCGTCGCGCTGCTGGTCTACCTGAACTGGGAGCTGACCCTGATGGCCCTGGCCTTCGTGCCCTTCCTGGTGGCCAGGTCGACGGTCGTCATGACCCGCCTCAGGGCTATGTGGCTCCACGTCCAGGAGATCATGGGCGAGCTGGTCACTGTCATGCAGGAGAACCTGTCGGGCATACACGTGGTCAAGGCGTTCGCCGCCGAGGAGCACGAAAAGGGGAAGTTCCGGCGCAAGGCCCGGGAGCTCCAGGGGGAGTACTTCGCGTCGGAGAGGCTGCAGGGGACCAACGGGGCGTGGATGACCTTCTACTTCACCCTGGCCCTCGGCCTGATCATCTGGTACGGGGGCTGGGAGGTGGTCCGGGGCGACCTGGAGCCCGATGACCTGGCCAAGTTCCTCCTGCTGATGAACCAGCTCACCTTCCCCGTACGCATGACTCCCCAGATCATCAGCAGCTTCTCCAGGGCCGTATCCTCGGGCACCAGGCTCTTCGACGTGCTGGACGCCCAGTCCCCGGTGGTGGAGCGGCGCGACGCCCGGGAGATGGGCCGCCCCGCCGGCCACGTCCGCTTCGAGAACGTGACTTTCTCCTACGGGGGCTCCTACGGAGGGGACGCGCCCGCCCTGAGGAACGTCAACATATCCGCCTCCCCCGGCTCGGTGATCGCCCTGCTTGGGGCCCCGGGGAGCGGCAAGAGCACCATCGTGAATATGCTGCCCAGGTTCTACGACGTGACGGGCGGCCGGATAACCATCGACGGGCGGGACATCCGGGAGTTCACCCTGGCATCCCTGCGCAGGAACGTGGGCATCGTCCAACAGGACGTGTACCTGTTCAGCGCCACGGTCCGGGACAACATAGCCTACGGCGCGGTGGACGCCTCGGAAGAGGACGTGACCCTGGCGGCGAAGGTGGCCCAGCTCCACGGACACATCGAGGAGCTGCCCTATGGGTACGACACCTGGGTGGGGGAGCGGGGCTCGACCCTCTCCGGCGGGCAGAGGCAGCGCCTCTCCATTGCCAGGACCATACTCCTGGATCCGCCCGTGCTGATCCTGGATGACTCCACCTCCAGCGTGGACGTGGAGACGGAGCGCCAGATACACCGGGCCATGGTGGAGGTGATGAAGGGTAGGACCACCTTCGTCATCGCCCACCGGCTGAGCACGGTGCGGGAGGCCGACCTGATCCTGGTCCTGAAGAACGGCGAGATCGTGGAGGAGGGCAGCCACCTGGAGCTGATGGCCAGGGGCGGGCTCTATCGGGAGATATACGACCTGCAGCTTCGGCCCCAGGAGGAGGTCCTGCTGGACGCGCCCATGCCATCGGGGCCCCTGGCCAGGGAGGCCCTGGGCGGGGCCAACGGAGGAGGCGGCTAGATGCACGCCGGGGGCGGTGGCGCCGGTTTCGGGGGCATGTTGGGCAACATGCGGGGCATGAACGCCGGATCCATGCACGCCCCGACCATGGACAACCTGACCGACGAGGGGATCGTGGGGAGCGCCTACGACCACAGGGTGGTCACCCGGCTGGCGTCCTATCTCAAGCCCTTCAAGAAAGAGGTCGCCCTCTCGCTTCTGGCGGTGTCCCTCTACACCCTGGGCAACGTGACCGTCCCCCTGTTCGTGCTGCTGGGCATCGGTTGGGGCATCAACAGCGGAGAGGTGTGGCGGCTCCACGTCATCGGCATCGCCTTCCTGGCGTCGGCGTTGATGACCTTCGGCGCCATGTACATGCAGTTCATCTACATGCCCAAGCTGGGCCAGAACATCCTCTACGCCCTGCGCACCCACATGTTCGGCCATCTCCAGGAGCTGTCGCCGTCCTTCTTCCACCGCACGCCCGTGGGCAGGATAATGTCGCGCCTCTCCAGCGACGTCATCCAGCTTACCGAGACCTTCGAGCTGATGGTGCTGAGCCTGTCGGACATCCTCAGCCTGGTGGGCATAGTGCTGTTGATGGCGGTGATACTGCCGTTCGTGGGTCTGGTGGACTGGCGCCTCTCCCTGGTGTGCCTCAGCGTCATCCCGGTGTTGTTCATCATCCTGGCCTACTGGCAGAGGTTTGCCCGCCGGTCGTTCATCCGCATCCGCCGGGCCATCGCGATGGTCAACGGGGAGTACAACCAGAACATCACCGGCGTCAGGGTGGTGGAGAGCCTGAACCGGCAGGGGGAGAACCTCAAGCACTTCGACGAGCTGAACTACGAGCACCTGGACGCCAACATGCAGGCCAGCCGCTTCTCGGGCGGCCTCCAGCCGGTGGTGGAGCTGCTCATCGGCTTCGGGTTCGGAGTGGTCGTCGTATATGGCGGGACCATGGCCCTGGGCCAGGACATCAATTGGGGGGTGCTGATAGCCTTTCCCATGTGGATACAGCGCTTCTTCGAGCCCGTCCGCCACCTGACCATGCAGTACACCCAGCTCCAGCGGGGGATGGCCGCCGGCGTGCGGATCTTCGAGGTGGTGGACCTGAAACCCGAGGTGATGGACAAGCCGGGCGCCGGGGACATGCCCCCGATAAGGGGAGAGATCAGGTACGAGAACGTCAGCTTCCACTACGTTCCCGGCGTTGACGTCCTGAAGGGCGTGGACCTGCACTTCAACCCCGGGGAGACGGTGGCGCTGGTGGGGGCCACCGGGGCGGGCAAGAGCACCTTCGTCACCCTCCTGACCAGGTTCGCCGACGTCACCGAGGGACGCATCACCGTCGACGGCTACGACGTCCGGGATGTGAAGCGCAGGTCCCTGGTGGGCCAGATGAGCATGGTGCTGCAGGAGCCCTTCCTCTTCTCGGGAACGGTGGAGGAGAACATCCGCTACAGCCACGAGGAGGCCACGGACCAGGAGGTGGTGGAGGCGGCCAAGGCCGTGGGGGCCCACGATTTCATCATGGCGCTGGACAACGGCTACAAGTCCCAGCTTGCCGAGCGGGGCACCAACCTCAGCGTGGGACAGAGGCAGCTCCTGAGCTTCGCCCGGGCCATCGTGGGCAACCCCCGCATACTGGTCCTGGACGAGGCCACCGCCAACATCGACACGCAGACGGAGCTGGTGATCCAGAGCGCCCTGAAGGGGATAATCCAGGGGCGCACGTCGATAGTCATCGCCCACCGCCTCTCCACCATACGCAACGCCGACGTCATCGTCGTGCTGGACCAGGGCCGGGTGCTGGAGGTGGGCCGGCACGAGGAGCTGCTGGAGCGGGGCGGGGCCTACAGCCGCCTCTACGACATCAACTACGGCCTGCAGGGGGCCGCGGCGGAGGGCGGGTCCCCCGCCCACGCCGACAACTAGCCACAGGAGCCGAGTCTTGGCCGAACAGCTCGATAAGACGCCCCTTCATAGTACGCACACGTCGCTGAACGCGAGGATGGTCCCCTTTGCCGGTTGGGACATGCCGGTGCAGTACACCGGCATCCTGGCCGAGACCCGGGCGGTGCGCTCCAGGGCGGGGCTCTTCGACGTTTCCCACATGGGACGCCTGGGCATATCGGGCCCCGACGCGCCCGCCTTCCTGGACTGGATCGTCACCCACACCGCCTCCAACCTGCGCCAGGGCCGGGCCCGCTACGCCCTCATCTGCAACGAGGAGGGCGGCATCATCGACGACACGGTCTACTACCGGGTGGACGAGGAGCGGTACCTGCTGGTCTGCAACGCCTCCAACCGGCAGTACGTGGTGCCGTGGATGCGCCGCTGGGTCGAGGAGAAGTTCCCGGGCGTGTCCATCGAGGACCGCACCCAGGCCACGGCCATGATCGCTTTCCAGGGGCCGGCCACCCCCGGGCTGCTGGAGGCGGCCGGCGACGTGGATACGTCGCGGATGCGCTTCTTCTCCTACACCGAGGGGACCGTGGCGTCGCGCCCGGCCTTCGTGGGGCGCACCGGGTACACCGGAGAGGACGGCTTCGAGCTGATCGTCGAAGCCGCGGACGCCGCCCACGTCTGGCGGGCGCTCATGGAGGCCGGGGGCGCTCCGTGCGGCCTGGGCGCCCGGGACGTGCTCCGGCTGGAGGCGGGACTGAGCCTCCACGGCAACGACATAGACACCACCACTACGCCCATCGAGGCGGGCCTGGAGCGCTTCGTCCGGCTGAACAAGGAGTTCGTCGGGGTGGAGGTCCTCCGGAGGCAGAACGAGGATGGCCCTCCCAGGCGGCTGGTGGGGCTGAACGTCCAGGGGCGAAGCCTGGCCAGGCACGGCTACTCGATCCTCAGCGGCGGCGACCAGGTGGGGACCGTGACCAGCGGCACCCAGTCTCCGACCCTTGACAGAGTCGTTGCGATGGGCTATGTTCTCAGTGGATTCGCGGGAGCCGGCAGCCCGCTCCAGATAGACATCCGCGGTAGAATCGCCGAAGCCGAGGTCGTTCCCCTGCCCTTCTACACCAGAGAGTCCAGCGCATGATACCCGACGACCGCAGGTATACCAAAGAGCACGAGTGGGTGAAGCCGGAGGAGGGCTCCGACGCCCTGGTGGGAATCACCCACTACGCCCAGGACCAGCTTGGAGACGTGGTGTACCTGGACCTCCCCGGGGCGGGCACCCGGCTGGAGCAGTTCGCCAAGCTGGGCGAGATCGAGTCGGTGAAGGCGGTCTCGGACCTGTTCTCCCCGGTGACCGGCGAGGTGGTGGACGTGAACCAGGAGGCCGTCGACCACCCGGAGCTGGTCAACGAGGACCCCAGCGGCAAGGGGTGGCTCCTGCGGATAAGGCTGGAGGACGCCGCCGAGCTGGAAAGCCTCCTGAGCGCCGAAGAGTATGCGGCGTTCCTGGAAGAGACCTCCCACTAAGGTGGGCCGGGGCGGGCGGACTCCCGGGGCTCCACATATGAACTGCCGAGCCGCTCCATGACACGAGAGCCGTCGAACGCCCCGGACCGCGCCTTCCACTACATACCCAACACAGTGGACGACCGCGCCGTCATGCTGGAGGCAGTGGGCGCGGCCTCCGTCGACGACCTGTTCCAGGACATACCGGCCAGCGTGCGCAACCCCGCCCTCGACATCCCCGCGCCCCTCTCGGAGCTGGAGCTCAAGCGGGAGCTCCAGTCCATGGCGGACTCCAACCGGAGCCTGGCCGGCTGCGTGTCCTTCCTGGGCGGCGGCGCCTACAACCACTTCAGCCCCAGCATCGTGAGGGCCATCATCACCCGCGGGGAGTTCCTGACGGCGTACACTCCCTACCAGCCGGAGGTCAGCCAGGGGACGCTGCAGGTGACGTACGACTTCCAGACGATGATATGCAGCCTCTTCGGGATGGAGGTCTCCGACGCCGGGATGTACGACGGGGCCTCGGCCATGGCCGAGGCGGCGCTGATGGCGTGCCGCGTGACGGGACGCAACAAGGTCGTCATCCTGGACACGGTGTCCCCCTCGTACCGGCAGGTGGTCCGGGCCTACACCCAGGGCCTCGGCGTCGACGTCACCGAGGCCGACCCCTCGGCCTTGGAGGTGACCGACGAGACGGCCTGCGTTATGGTCCAGTACCCCAACTTCTTCGGCTGCCTCCACGACCTGGCCCGCATCGAAGCCCAGGCCCACGGGAAGGGGGCGCTGCTGGCCGTGTCGGCCAACCCGGTGGCCATGGGCATGCTGAAGCCACCGGGCGACTACGGGGCGGACATCGTGACCGGCGAGGGTCAGGCCCTGGGCATACCCCCGAGCTACGGCGGTCCCTACCTGGGCCTGTTCACCGCCCGCCAGAGGAACATCCGCCAGATGCCGGGCCGCATCGCCGGCAAGACCGTCGACAGCCAGGGCAGGACCGGCTACGTGCTCACCCTGAGCACCAGGGAGCAGCACATAAGAAGGGAGCGGGCCACCAGCAACATCTGCACCAACGAGGCGCTGATGACCCTGGCCGCGACGGTGTACATGGCTGCCCTGGGCAAGGCGGGACTGCGCCGCGTGGCGGAGCTGTCCTACCACAAGTCCCACTACGCGGCCTCGCTGATCGAGAAGATACCGGGGTTCAGCCTCCCCATGGATGCGCCCTTCTTCAACGAGTTCACCGTCCAGTGCCCGGCGCCGCCGGCCGAGATCAACCGGCGGCTCCTGGAGCGCAACATCATAGGTGGCCTCGACGTGAGCGACAGGGTCCCCAACGGGATGGTCCTGTGCGTCACCGAGATGAACAGCCGCGGGGACATCGAGGAGCTGGCGTCGGCGTTGGCCGCGGGGGCCGCGCAATGACACGCAGCGACGGCATGGACCGCCGCACCCTGATGGAGCGCAGCGTGCCGGGCAGGGTGGGGGCCAACCTGCCCGCCCTGGACGTTCCATTCCAACCGGCCCTGGACGCTGCCCTCCTGCGGGACGAGCTGAGGATGCCCGAGGTGACCGAGCCCCAGGTCGTCCGCTACTTCACCCTCCTCAGCCACCTGAACTTCTCCATCGACACCAACTTCTATCCCCTGGGGAGCTGTACGATGAAGTACAACCCCAAGGTGAACGACGAGATGGCGTTCCTCCCCGGGTTCGCGGGCCTGCACCCCCGCCAGCCCCCCGAGACGGTGCAGGGAGCCCTGAAGCTGCTCCACACCCTGCAGGGGTACCTGGCGGAGATCACGGGCACCAAGGCAGTCGGTCTGTCGCCCCTGGCCGGGGCCCAGGGGGAGTTCTGCGGCATGCTGATGATCCGGGCGGCGCTGCTGGACCGGGGGGAGACCCAGCGTACCACCGTGGCCATCCCCGACAGCGCCCACGGCACCAACCCGGCGTCGGCGGCCATGGCCGGGTTCCAGGTGGTGACCATACCCTCGGACTCCAGCGGCAACATGGACCGGGAGGCGCTGGCGGCCGTGGCCGACTCGCGGCTGGCGGGCCTGATGATAACCCAGCCCAACACCCTGGGCCTGTTCAACACCAACATCCAGGAGCTGTGCGACACGGTCCACCGGGCGGGCGGCCTGGTGTATGGCGACGGGGCCAACATGAACGCCCTGCTGGGGCGGGCCAAGCCCGCCGACCTGGGATTCGACGTGGTCCACCTGAACCTGCACAAGACCTTCACCACGCCCCACGGGGGCGGGGGACCCGGGGCCGGGCCGGTTTGCGCCAGCGAGGAGCTGGCCCCCTACCTGCCGGCCCCGGTGGTGGAGCGGTCCGACTCCGACGGCCGGGAGACCTTCTCCCTGGTGGAGCCATCCAAGTCCATAGGGCGGGTGTCGGGGTTCCACGGCAACTTCGGCGTGCTGGTGCGGGCCTACACCTACATACGCAGCATGGGCAACACGGGGCTGACCGAGGTGAGCGGCAACGCGGTGCTGAACGCCAACTACCTGCTGCAGGGCCTGCGGGGCACCTACCAAGTACCCTACGACCGCCGCTGCATGCACGAGGTCGTGGTGTCGGCCAGGGACCAGAAGGCCAGGGGCGCCCGGGGGCTGGACATAGCCAAGCGGCTCTTGGACTACGGCGTCCACGCGCCGACCATGTACTTCCCCCTCATCGTGGACGAGACGCTGATGATAGAGCCCACCGAGACCGAGAGCCGCGAGACCCTGGACGCGTTCATCGAGGCCATGAGGGCCATCGACCGGGAGGTCACCGAGGACCCGGGCCTGGTGACGGGGGCGCCCCACACCACGCCGGTGTCACGTCTGGACGAGGTTCGGGCCGCCAGGCAGCCGGACCTGCGGGGCTAGGAGGGACGGGGGCAGCGACACCAGTCGCCGTTCCCGGTCGGCCGCGAAGGACAGGCAGGCCCGGATGTCTTCCCGGGTCAAGTAGGGAAAATCCGTCTGGAATTGCCACGAACCATCAACTACATTATGATTAAACGGTACACTGGTGGAGTAAGCTACACTGTGGTGTTGCATGGGAAGTAAGCTACTGCCAGAGTTCAAAAACCCACCTGTTGTTGAAGTCGCAGTTTCTGTGCAATTCGGTGCGCCTGTCCTCGACGGTCCATTGCTTATGCTCAGGTGGGGTCAGGTGCGGAGCCGATTCCCAAAATATGAGCAGGCACCTCCCTTACCTTCCTCCATTGAGATGTTCGAAGGTCCTCAAGAACCTCGGGTTGAATTCCAGGTTAGCAATGCTCCGCCCACTCCAAGGCTTTTCATGGTCACGGAGTCTGAAACCGAGGTCCTCCAAATCCAGGAGAATAGATTAGGCTACAGTTGGCGTAAGCTCAGTCCAGACCATGAATACCCTCGCTATGCGAGTATCAGGGGCAAATTCGAGCAAGAACTTGCTGATTTTCAAGCCTTCTTGTCAGAGGAACGACTACAACCACTGACGCCCGAGCAGTGCGAGGTAACCTACGTCAACGTCATACTGCCGGAAGGTGTCTGGAACGGCCATTCGGAATTGGGTAAGGTGATCCCTTCGGCAAGTCCCCGACTTTCTGAAGGCTTTCTACCGCCTCCGGAACAGACCAGATACGCATCGCAGTACGTTATTTCGGGTGATACCGGTGTTCCTTGTGGCCGACTGTACGTAAGTGCGGACCCGAGCTACCTGATGCCAGACAAGACGCCGATGTACCTGATGAAACTCACCTTTCGTGGAACTCCCCAAGGACCAACCACCGCCGGGATAGTCAAGGCTATGGACCTAGGACATGAATGGATCGTTCGAGGGTTCGCTTCCCTGACCTCTAGCGAAATGCACAAGGCTTGGAGGAGGAAGGCATGACGACAATACCGATACGGCCGATCCAGAAGTGGCCCGAGTGGGACCTCTCAGATAGCTCTACTTACGACAATTATCTCAGAGACGACTGGGTCGTTTCCAGCAGCACTCTCCCGTCTCCCAATATGGTAGTCAGCGTAGGCGACCGATGGGAACCTGAAGTGGAGGCCAACCACTGGCGAGAGCTACAAAGATGGACATGGTTTGCTCCTACCATTCGAGCAATGGCTGTGCTACCGTGGCTGACCGACAACTGGACCACAGGTGGCAGGCGCACCCAGCCTTCTGCAGTTGACGGTATGCTGGCGATATTGGTCAGGGTTCTTGATAGGCGCACTCCCCCTCCAAGAGTAGTGCCCACTTGGAGGGGCGGAGTGCAGGTTGAGTGGCATTGCAGTGGCGTTGACCTCGAAATTGAAGCCGACCCCCAAGGCGGGGTTGAGTATTTTTTCAGTAGTCCCAATGAAGAGAGGGAAGGTCGGGCTTGGGGCGACCTCGGACAATTGGCCAAGTATGTTGAGGCAGTTACTGCAAGTGTATGATGGGGCCCGGTGGGGACGATGTCGACCTTGACGACAACGAAACGGTGCTACGGCGTGTGTCCGAAGACTTTGACATCTATGACGACAACATAGAAAGGCACCGCCCTTCTACCCAGGCCTTCCTGCAAGACGGCCCCGATGGGGCCGTTTCCGTGTATCTCAGCTCCGAGACTACTCCAGAAGTGGTTGCAAGTGGAGGCTCAGAGAAATACATGGTGGCTGTAACGGTGGCTGTCCTACGCCGTCTAGGCTTGGGGCTGGTACGTGACTTATCGTCTGGCGGACCCGGCCATTGTGTCATTACCGGAAGAAAGACCAAAGGAAAGCTGAAACAGATCATTCAGGAAGCTGAATGGGTTGAGGGCTATTCGCCGGAGTAACTTGGGCGCTACATGCTGCCCCCTTACAACCGGCGTACGTATACCCGTGTCCGAGACTACAGAGCCGTTCCCGGTGGGCTAATACGGAAGTACCGCCGTGGCAAGGCTAGGGGTTCTAGAGAATAGCCGGTCGCTCGCTGGGGATGCGGCCCGGCGGAGTTTCGTGCCGGCCTACTCAGGCTTCCGGGGCAGCCTGTGGCCCGGCGGCTTGCGCGATCCCTGGGGCTTGGGAGGGGCCATCCTGGGCCCCGACCCGTGGACCTCCACCTTGGCCTCTCCGGGCAGGGCGTCGGAGTCCGCAGGCCTCGAAGGCGCTACTCTTGGCTCCATTCCTCTTTCCACTTCCCTCTTGTCGTTGGCGTCCTTGGACGGCATGTAACCCCCCGGAACGGCGCCATATCAGTCAATCCCGATTATATCATGTACCGTGGCTGTGCCCCATCCGAGAGTCCGGGAGGGTCCGGGGTTGTAGAAGTAGGTATAGACCATGACCGCCTCGACCTCCTTCGAGACCATGAACTCGAAGGTCTCCCGATGGACCTCGCCCGGCTCCACGATCAGCTCGTCCTTGTCCCAGGTGCGCCGGGCCTCGTCGCCGGTGGGCCACTGAAGGTAGTCGTGCTCCTGGTCGACGAACACCTGGGCGTACAGGGCCTCCACCTCCTCGTCGGACATCGGCGCTATCTGCTGCAGGCGGAAGAAGCCCTCGTGCAGCTCTATCCGGACCTTGGAGCTGTTCTGGAGGGTCGCGGTCACGTCGATGTGGACATAGCTGTCGCCGACGGGCCTGTGGGACACCCTGTGGGAGATGGTCAGATGGGGAGCGTAGTCCCTGAACACCTGCCACTTGTACGCGGCGAACGCCCCGCCGCCGACGATGGCCAGAATGGTGACGACGGCCTGGACAATCCCCGCCAGGCTCCCGGCCCTCCCGGCGTCATAGTCGGACAGCGTGAGGTGCAGCGTCAGGAAAACGGCGGCCAGCAGGGCCAGGACTACTCCGGCCATCGCCGCGCCGCGCTGCATCTGACTTCTTGGGAGGATCATTCTCCGAGTCTCTCCAGGCTAACGCCCTCACCCGTCCACCAATAGCCGCCCCACGGCACCCTCCACCGCAGCTCCCTCAGTTGAGGAACGCAGCCATTCTCGAAGCTCGTAGCGGGCGACCTTCACCGTGACTTTGGTTCGTTGTTGGCAGAGTTGGTCCACCCGATGAGCCGCTCCCACTGCAGCCTCTTGGCCAGCTTCGGATATCTCGATGTGGAGTGGATTGGACACGTCGAACTCCGGGATGGGCAATTTCCAAAGATGCTTGTGCAAGTCTCGCGGGCCGAATTGACCCTTTGACATCAGCGGCGTTACCAACCCATGAAGAGTACTGCTGTTGATGATTGCCAGTAGATAATTGGCTTCCTCAAGGCTCCGGCAGGCGACCCAGAATAGGAGATGGTCAACTATGGCGTCGTCGTTCCTAAGCAAGGCCCCTGTCGGTTCGCCTGACTTGGAGTACACCATACGGACTGGCCTTTGGCCTGGATTCCGCTGCCATTCCAGTTGAGACTGGAGCTTGCCGTAATAGTCCAACTGCTGCAACAGGTTCATCTTGTTGGCCGCCGTCTTGTTCCCGTCCCACAGATTGCTGATGATCCGCCACCGGTCTCGCATCCGTTGGCTCAATCCGCCCGAGCGGATGCCGGCGACGCCGTCCCCGCTGGTGGGAATCTCATGCTCGCCTCGGCTCAAGGGCAAGACAGCCTGTAGCGGCTCAAGGGTGGCGTAGGGGACGACCGTTTCGCCCAGATGCACATCAAACACATGCGCAGTTTCTACCGTCTGCGCGGAAATGGCGGCTAGGTCAAGGCTCTTCCACGGATCTTTGTCCTGCGATCCTCGCCGCGGGTTTACTGTGATGGTTTGTCCGGCCTGTACGAAGGCAGGGTTCTCGGTCTCTTTCACGAAGAATAGGCAGCGGGGCACGATGACCGCGCCTTGCCGGGAGTGGATGGCGTATGGAGACTGGCTAGCGACTGAGGTGTCAGTTATGGTCACGCTCTGTCGTACCACGTCCTGCCCGCCTGCCTTGCCGATCCAGCGGTCCACCTGGCCTGCAAGCGGCGTCGCCTTACCCACGTGGCCCCGGTACTTGGCAAAGACAACCGACGCGGGCATCGGGAAAAAGGTGTTGGGCTCCAGCCTTTCCAGGTCCCAAGCTGTCTTGAAGGTGAAGTCAACCGCAAGCGTCTGTAGCCCCCGGCGCCGAGTCCAGGAGCCCGTGCGCCACTTGGCGTACTGTCCCGTTTGCAGAGCGCTGTGGGGCATCACCATGCCAATGACGCCCCCTTCTCTCAGGTAGAGGTCGACGCAACGGGCAAAGAACAGTCCGGCCACATCCTGGTGAGTGGCGTACCGGCCGCCCTGCCAGATGCCGTACAACTCCTTGCTCTGCCGCTCCAGCTCGGTGCGCAGGACGCTGGCGGTCTGGTTGTAGTTGATCCAGGGAGGGTTGCCGACGATTACGTCCACCTTCTTGCGGGCCAGGGTAACCGGGCGCACCAGGTTGCGGGTGTAGTAGGCCCAGATGTGGTCGCGCCCCTCGTCGCGCAGCTGCTGCATGATGTCGATGGTCTGTTGGAGAGTCTGACGCTCGCTTGGGTCGGTGATGTGAGTGTCGTCCAGGGCCAGCTGAGGGTCGTCACCGTTTTCGATACAGTCGGCGACCGTGCCCATGAAGGCGTCGAAGTCCTCGGTACGCTCCACGAGGCTCACGGGAAAGACCATCTGGAGGGCTTCGATCCCTTCCCCGAAGGCTGTCGCCTGCCCTTCTTCCTGTTGCCGCTCCACCGGGATGGTGACTACATCCCCGGCGAACATATCACCGGAGCGGAACCGGAGCTGGAGGGCGTCTCCCAGGTATATGGGCACGGTGACGTTGGAAGCGAAGCCGTGCTCCGCGGCCTCCTGAATGGCAGGCTGAGCGGCCAGGACCCAAGCGGCCCTTGCCAGGTGCACGGCCACCGGATGGACGTCGATGCCAGCCACGGACATGCGCAGCCATTCCAGCCTCTCTTTGGGGTTGAGGCTGGAGTTCCCAGCGGTAGCCTCCATGAAGTGGGTGACGGCCTCGGCGACGAAGGTCCCGGAGCCGCACGCAGGGTCGAGGACCGTCTGGTCCAACGGGTCGGTGACCAGCTCGCGGACGATGGACCGGGCCAGCCAGTCGGGGGTGTAGTATTCGCCTAGGGTACGCCGCTCCTGGGGCGGGATGACTGTCTCGTAGAGGATGGCTCCAATGTCGTTCGGGGCGTCTTGCCAGTTGAACCTCGCCACCCGGTGGGCCAGGGTCTTGAGCAGGGGCAGGCCGCCCACCTCTGTCGGCCAGGCGAAGAAATCTGATTCGACGACGCCTTGCAGGCCGGTCTTGCTGTGAAAATCGCGGCCGTGGAGCAGGTCCGCCGGGTCGGCGGCGGCCAGGTGGTTGATGTCGATGCCAAACGACGCTTGCACCGCCATGCCGATGACTGCGGTCAAGTACGTGTGGCGAACAAACAGGTCGTCCAGCTGCTCCGGGCTCCCGGCGACCTCACCCAGGGCCGTACGAAGCAAGTCGTGCCATAGCCGCCGCTTGACCTTGATGGTCTCGTAGCCGGCGTATTCCTGGTAGAGTGTGGCCAGGGCATCGATGTCCCGCTGGTAAGACGGGCTGTCGGGCCCGAAGTGGGCCTTGACGTCGCTGCGGTCGGGGGCAATGTTCTCCAGGGAGACCAGGGCCCGGTCCCGCAGCCACTCGTAGAGGATGATCCAGCGGTCGGGGTCATCCAACGTGAAGGCGTAGGGCGGTACGGTCTTGACCGGTCCGGCTCCGGGCCAACGCAGCAGCCAGTATTTGCCATCGGTGAGGATGCCCATTCGTACCCGGCCCTGCTTTTGCGACTGGGTCAGGTATTCGTCCAACTGTTGGACGTTGGCCGGGCTGGGGTTGGGGCCGTGCCCGATGCGCGTCTTTATCTCGATGAAGGTGTCCAGGGCGGTCAGGTCGACGGCCCTGCGGGACCCGCCCGAAGGTGGGTTTTCCTCGTTGATCTCCTCGGATCTGGCAAGTCGACTGAGGACCAGAAAGTCCCGCACGGCGCTCGTGATGTTGGCCTCTGCTTCGCCGCCTTCGTGTCGGCGGAGAATTTCGCGAGCGGCCTCGGTGCACTGGGGATCGTTGGTATCGATGTAGTCGGTCATTGAAGGACTCCGTCGCGTACGGGCCGTTACGTTCCGAGTACGGAAAGAATCTACACCGGCTAGCGGCCGGCCCACATGTGGGCCACGTCCGTCAGGCGCATGAACGGGACGTTGGGATAGGAGCGGATGTAGGCAATGAGCCGCTCCAGCATGAGGAGCCTCCCCGGGCGGCCGATGAACTGGGGGTGCATGGTGAGGTTGAAGGACCTGCCGTACCTGTAGAGGCCGTCGAACTCGGCGGCCCAGATATCATAGATCTCGTTGGGGCTCTTCATGGGGCTGGTGCGCTGGGCCGCCGGCGCGTACACGAAGTGGGGCGCGTCGTCCAGTATCCAGTGCGTGGGGATCTCCACCAGGGGACCCCTGGAGGTGTCGACCGTGTAAGGGGCGTCGTCCCCCATCAGGCTGGTGTCGTAGGCGAAGCCGTAGGCCGCCAGCAGCTCCAGCGACACCTCGCTCAGCTCCCAACTCGGCGAGCGGTATCCCGTGGGCCGCTCTCCCACCAGGTCTTCCAGGATGCCGATGCCTCTCTTCAGCACCTCCTCCTCTTCCTTGGCGTCCATGGTGGCCGGAGGCTCGTGCATGTACCCGTGATGGCCGATCTCGTGGCCCCGCCGGGCGATGTCCCTCACCATGTCGGGGTGGGTCTCGGCCACGTAGCCGGGGATGTAGAAGCTGGCCTTGATCCCGTGGTCGTCCAGCAGGTCGAGTATGCGGGGGGTGGCCACGCTGGGCCCGTACTCCGCCATGGACATGAGGCTGGGCAGCCGGGCGTGGTCGGGGTTGCGCCGTATCCAGGAAGACACGCCGTCCACGTCGAAGCTGAGCATCGCGACGCACTGGGTCTCGCCGGGCCATATTCCTGCCATGTCGCACCTCCGGTTGTTGCTGTGGGGGTGGGTAGCCGGAGGCCCCCGCCCCTGGGTTCCGGCCTTCGCCGGAATGACGGGTAAGGTGGTCCCTACCCGCGGAGCTGGGGAATGATCTCCCTGGCCGCAATCTCCGCGTGCCGGGCCCGGTCCTCGCGGCCGCAGGCCCAGCTCAGGATGAAGTGGCGCGCCCCGGCGTCCACGTACTCCCGGAGTTGCCGGACGCATTCCTCGGGCGGGCCCAGGACGCAGTACCTTCCCACGATGTCGCGGAAGTCCCCCGAGTACCGGTACTGGAGGCCCAGGGACCGGGCCGCGTTCTCGGCGGCCTCCTCCACCGAGTCGGCGATGGAGATGAACTGAAAGTCGGCCCACTGGAAGCCCGACAGGTCCCGGCCCTCGGCGGCGGCCATCTCGCCGATGGCGTCGACGCTGCGGCGGTACCGGTCCGGGCTGTACAGGTAGGGCAGCCAGCCGTCCCCCAGCCGGGCGGCCCGCTGCATCGCGGCGTCCCGGCGGCCGGCCACCCACACGGGCGGGTGGGGTGCCTGGGCCGGGGGCGGGGAGATGCCGATGCCGTCCACCTGGAAGTGGCGGCCCCGGTACGTCACCCGCTCCCCGGCCCAGAGCCCTCGAAGCACCTCCAGGCACTCGTTGCTCCGGCTGCCCCGTTGGCGTACCGAGATCCCGGCGGCGTCGAACTCCACCGGGAACTCGCCCCCCACTCCCACTCCCAGGGTGAGACGGCCGTTGGAGGCCACGTCGACGGTGGTCGCCAGCTTGGCCAGCACGGTGGGGTGGTAGAAGGGCAGGAGCACCACCGAAGAGACGAGGCGTATCCGGTCGGTGGCGCCGGCGGCCACGCCCAGCACCGAGAGGGCCGCGGCGGAGGGGCCCGGAGGGTCTCCCCGCATGAAGTGCTCGCCCGCGCCCACGTAGTCGTAGCCCAGGTCCTGCAGCCAGCGGGCCTCGGCGGCCGTCTCTTCCAGGCCCAGGCCCAGGGTGGCGCCGAAGTGGAGGTCCGACGCGGACACGTCAGCGCCGCCGGATGGGGTCGCACGGGTGCCGGGGGGAGTCATGGAGGGAATATATACGCGGCCCGATGGGCCGGTCAAGCAGAGGCTGTCGCAGCATGCCCGTGGGCGCCGCGAGGGGTGGCGTCTTCCAGATGAGTCTGGCTGGATTCCTCGCCTTCGGCTCGGAATGACATGTTGTGCGCGACTCGGAATGACATGTTGTGCGCGGCTCGGAATTGCGCCCCTTTTTCTGTCATTCCGAACGGAGCGCAGCGCAGTGAGGAATCTATCCATGCCACGGAAGAGTGCGTGCGTGGCGTGTCACGGTGGCGTGTTGGGCTGCAGGAAGGGCTGCCGGCGCCTCTAGGACTGGGCCTCGTGCAGGGGCAGGGTGAAGCTGAAGGTGCTGCCCTCGCCCACGGCGCTTACGACCGCCATGCTCCCGCCGTGGGCCTCCACCAGTCGCCTGGCGATGGTCAGGCCCAGGCCGACGCCGCCGGTGGAGCGGGACCTGGACTTGTCCACCCGGTAGAAACGCTCGAACACGTGGGGAAGGTCCGTTTCGGCGATGCCGGGTCCCGTGTCCTCGACGCTGACCTGGGCGAGGCCCTCCATGCGGCGAAGGACCACCCTTACGGAGCCGCCGGAGTCGGTGTAGTTGACGGCGTTGGCCAGGAGGTTCCGCAGCACCTGGCCTATGCGCTCGGGGTCGGCGTTCACGGGCGCCTCTCCGGCCATGTCCGTGGTCACGGTGACTCCCTTGGACTCGGCGTTGGGCTGCACTCCCGCGGCGGCCCGCCTGGTGAGGTCGGCCAGGTCGCAGGGCTGGAGGTACAGGTCCATCTGTCCCGACTCGGCCAGGGCAAGCTCCTGGAGGTCGTCTATGAGGCGGGTCAGCAGCAGCACCTCCTCGTGCATGGAGGCCAGCGTGCCGGGGTTGGCGGTTACCACGCCGTCCCTGATGCCCTCCAGGTAGCCCCTGATGTTGGAGAGGGGGGTGCGCAGCTCGTGGGCCACGTCGGCCACCAGGCTGCGCCGCATCTCCTCGGTGGTGGCCAGCTCCGCGGCCATGGCGTTGAAGGTCCGGCCCAGCTCCCCCACCTCGTCCCTGGAGGTGACCGATACCCGGCGGGAGAACTCACCCCGGGCCAGGGCCTTGGCCGCCCGGGAGAGCCCCTCCACCGGTGCGAGGATGCGCCTGGACAGGAGGAAGGTCAGGACCGCGGCGAGGCCGACGGTCAGCAGGCCGCTCCAGATGAGGAACCGGTTGATGGAGGGCAGGTTGGCCTCGGGCAACGGCGCCTGGGTGTCGCCGGGCAGCGGGTCCGGGTTGACCAGCATGGTGCCCATGTTGCCGCCGGGCCCCACCACGGGCAGCTCCAGCTCGCTTCCCATGTGGGGCAGGATCACCCGGCCCATGAGGGTCCGGCGGGAGTCGCCGACCACCTGGCCCCTGTTGTTGACGACCACCACGCGCTGGGAGTATATCTCCCCGATGCGCTCCAGTATTGTCTGGGCGGCGTGCCACCTCTGGTGCTCGGCGTACTGCTCCGCCAGCATGGCCCTGAGCCGCTCCGACCGGATGGCCTCGTTCTGCGCCTGGAACCGCTCCAGCTCGGCGCTGGCGGCCCGGCTGACGAAGAGGGCCGCCATGCCCAAAGTCACGGCTATGACCAGCAGAAAGCTGAGGAGGAGCCGCCAGCGGATGCTGTACAGCAACGGCCTAGCCCTCGAACTTGTAGCCCATGCCGTAGACTGTCTTTATGTACCGGGGCTTGTTGGAGTCGGCCTCTATCTTCCGGCGGAGGTTGAGGACGTGGACGTCCACCGTCCGCTCCATGCCGTCGTAGTCGTAGCCCAGCGCCCGGTCGACGAGCTGGGTCCGGCTGAACACGCGCCCGCTCTCCCTGGCCATCACGGCGAGGATGCGGAACTCGGTGGGGGTCAGGTGAACGTCCTTCTCGTCGACCCAGACCTTGTGGCGGGGGAAGTCTATCCTGAGCTGCCCGTAGTCGATCCGCTTCGGGCCGATGTCCAGCCAGTCCTCGGTGGTGCGGCGGAGCACGACCCTCACCCGCGCGACGAGCTCCCGCGGGCTGAAGGGCTTGGTCACGTAGTCGTCGGCGCCGATGTCCAACCCCTCCAGCTTGTCGACCTCGGTGGTGAGGGCGGTGAGCATGATGATGGGGATGTCCGACTCGTTCCTGATGGCCCGGCACACCTGCCTGCCGTCCAGGCCGGGCAGCAGCAGGTCCAGCACCACCAGGTCGGGTTCCTCCTGGAGGGCCATCTCCAGTCCCCGGGCGCCGTCGCAGGCCGATAGGACCTGGTATCCGTCCCCCTCCAGGTAGAGGCGGATGATCTCCGAGGTCTTGGGGTCGTCCTCGACGACCAGGACCCTTCTGCGTCTGGATGCCACGACCTGACCTCCCGCCCTCTTGCAATTGTAGCTGGGCGCCTCTTAAGGAAATGTTAAGACAACCGCCGGTTGGGGGCAACCGGAGACGCGCCCGTCGTTGACGGGGCGTGACGGTGGGCCTATCATGCACGGTGCGGGCATGAAGATACTTGGCATAGAGACATCCTGCGACGAGACGGCGGCCTCGGTGGTGGAGGACGGGCGGCGCCTGCTCTCCAACGTCATCGCGTCCCAGGTGAAGATACACGCCCAGTACGGCGGCGTGGTGCCCGAGGTTGCCTCCCGGCAGCACGTGGTCGACATCGCGCCCACGGTGGACCGGGCCCTGGAGGACGCGGGAGTCTCCTTCGAGGACGTGGACGCCGTGGCGGTGACCCACGGCCCTGGGCTGGCCGGGGCCCTGCTGGTGGGGGTCAACTTCGCCAAGTCCCTTGCCCTGTCGCTGGGAGTCCCCTTCCTGGGAGTCAACCACCTGGAGGGGCACATATACGCCGCCTGGCTGCACCCCCGGGAGGCGGACCCCCCGGAGGACCCTGCGGAGTCTCCAGGCTTCCCCCTGGTGTGCCTGATCGCCTCGGGAGGCCACACGGACCTGGTGCTCATGGAGGGCCACGGCGAGTACCGTCTGCTGGGGAGAACGCGGGACGACGCCGCGGGGGAGGCCTTCGACAAGGCGGCCCGCATCCTGGGGTTGGGCTTCCCCGGGGGGCCCGAGATACAGAAGGCGTCCGAGGGAGCGTTGGGCGAGGAGAGGCTGCCCCGCGCCTGGCTGAGGGGGAGTCTGGACTTCAGCTTCAGCGGCGTGAAGACCGCCCTGCTGCACATGGCCCAGGCCGCCCAGGTCTATCCCGACCCGGCGTCCGTCCCCGTGGAGCGGCTGGACCATGTGGTGAGGGAGCTGTCCGCGGCGTTCCAGGAGTCGGTGGTGGACGTCGCGGTGCGCAAGACGTTGGATGCCACGGAGAAGTGGGGCGCCAGGGGCATTGTCCTCGGGGGAGGCGTGACCGCCAACGCGCTGCTGAGAAAGCGCATGGCCGAGGCGGCCCCGGTGCCCGCGCTGATACCGCGCCCGGTGCTGTGTACGGACAACGGCGCCATGATCGCGGCGTGCGCCCGGTTCCAGATGGAGCTGCGGGGCGGGGACCCCCCGGACATCGACGTGGACCCGGGCCTTTCCCTGGGTTGACCGGGGGGGCCGGCTCAGGCAGTCCCGGCGGGGGGCTGGGGCCATGGGGCGTTGCCCGTGCCGCTCCGGTTCCACGAGGGCCGGTAGATCCCGCGGGCCGCGTCGTTGGCGGCGCCCGAAAGCTCCGTTGGCCCCTCCGACGTGGGTTGGGGCGGTCCGTCGACCACTCCCACGGGCGCCACGGTGGGTTGCTCCGCCTCCCCTTCTGCACTCGGCAGGGCCACGGCGGCCGGTGTCATCTCCGCCTCCGCTTCCGTATCCGGATGGGCCGCGGTGGATGGCGCCAGGGCGGGCGCTTCCTCGGGGTCCGTCTCGGGCTGATGGGCCGGCGCCGGCTCTCCGGTGTCGAGCTTTAGCTGGAAGCACCTGTCGATCAGCCTGTACAGGTCCGAGCTTGCCTGGCCGTTCTGGTAGGTAAAGGACGTTTGCCAATCGCCCGCGATGAAGGTGACGCTGCCGTCTTCCTCCCAGATCAGGTACTTGCCGATGAAGAGGACGCCGACGAAGGCGATGGCCGCGCCCAGGGCCAGGGCAACGGTTATGCCGTCCAGGATGTACCCCAGGACGATATAGCTGAGAACGCCTCCCAGCAGCAGGAGCAGGCCCTGGACCAGGTCCCGGAGCCCCCTGGTGTTGGCCTTGACGGAGACCCCCTGCAGCTCGGCGATGGCAGCCGCCGAAACACCCTTGGCACCGTCGGTGTCGTTGAAGGAGATGATCCGGTGGCTGGTCAGGACCAGCACCGGGCCGCTGGCCGGCGTCTCGGGGACGGACCCGGTGTCCGCCACGAACCGGTCCTCGATGCGCTCACCCTCCAGCAGCCGCAGGTCCCGGAGGGCCCTTGCCTGGCCGTTGTTACCGACCACCCATGTCACCTCGGAGGGGCCCGCGCTCCGGGCGCCGGCCAGCCGAAAAACATGGTATCACAGGCGACACTCCGTGCCTACTCCGTAGTGTCTGCCACGCTTCGGACACGCCTATGGCGGGCGCCGTTCGCCTTGACACTCACGGGGGTCACGGTTATGATGATTTGGTCAGGGGCAGGAGACCCCTGAATCTATTTGCCTAGGCGGAAAGGAAGGGTGATCGGATTGAACATCCTTAAATTCCTTGCCGGCCTAGCGGGTGCTGGACGCTCTAAAGCTGCTAGAGAGGAAGCCCAGAGGATACTATCCGAGGCCGAGGAGGAGAAGAAGAAGCTCCTCCTCGAGGCCAGGGAAGAGGCCCTAAAGACCCGTTCTTCGGTGGAGTCGGACCTCAAGGAGAGGCGACGGGAGCTTCAGAGACAGGAGAAGAGGCATCTCCAGAGAGAGGAGAGCCTGGAGCGAAGGACCGAGAGCCTGGAACGTCAAGAGGAGGCCCTCGGCACCAGAGAACGGGACGTGGAGACCCACAAGCAAGAGATCGAAGAGATCAAGGCCCAACAACTCAGGCAGCTGGAGGAAGTCGCTCGTCTGACCGCGGTCGAGGCCCGGGACATCATCTTCAAAAAGTCCGAAGATGAGATGAAGCACGAGCTTGCCCGCCGCTACTATGATCTAGAGCGGCAGATGGCAGAAGAAGCGGACCAGAAGGCCCGTAGGGTCGTTACACTGGCCATACAGAGGTTGGCCACCGACGTGGTGTCCGAGCATACCACGTCCGTAGTCCCCCTGCCCAACGACGACATGAAAGGGCGTCTCATCGGGCGGGAGGGCCGGAACATCAAGGTGCTGGAAGCCCTCACCGGGGTGGACGTCATCATCGACGACACCCCCGAGGTCGTTACCGTGTCCTGCTTCGACCCGGTGCGCCGGGAGATGGCGCGCCTGACCCTGGAGAAGCTGGTGCAGGACGGCCGGATACAGCCCGCCCGCATCGAGGACATGGTGGAGCGCGCCCGCCAGGAGATGGACGAGACCATCGAGCGGGAGGGGGAGAAGGCGGTCTTCGAGGCCGGCGTGGCCGGGCTCAACCCGGAGCTTATCAAGCTGCTGGGACGCCTGAAGTACCGCTACAGCTACGGGGAGAATGTCCTGCAGCATTCTGTGGAGGTGTCCCTGCTGGCCGGGATGCTGGCCGCGGAGATAGGCGCCAACATCGAAGTATCCAAGGCTGGCGGCCTCCTCCACGACATCGGCAAGTCCCTCACCCACGAGGTGGACGGGCCCCACGCGGAGATAGGTGCGGACATAGCCCGCAAGTTCGGCATACACCCCGAGGTGCACAGGGCCATCATGGAGCACCACGACGAGGACAGGGGCTCCGTGGAGGCGTTCCTGGTGGCCACCGCCGACGCCATCAGCGCGTCCAGGCCAGGCGCTCGGAAGGAGTCCCTGGAGCACTACGTCAAGCGGCTGGAGGCCCTGGAGAACGTGGCCACCAGCTTCGGCGGGATCGAGAAGGCCTTCGCCATACAGGCCGGGCGGGAAGTCCGGATCATGGTGAAGCCGGACAACATAGACGACGGAAACGCCTCGGTCCTGGCCCGCGACATCGCCAAGAAGATCGAGGAAGACCTGGTGTTCCCGGGGCAGATCAAGGTGACCGTCATCCGGGAGACTCGCGCCGTCGAGTTCGCCCGGTAGGGGACCGGCCCGGGCCTAGGTCATCGGGAAAACCGGCCATCGCGAGAGCATTCGACGCCGGGGCCGCCGCTGTGAGGGTCTTGATCCGACGGCAGCGGCCCCGGTTGGTGCTGGCACAAACGACAGAGTAGGTACCCCTTGCGCGTTCTGCTCATAGGTGACGTAATCGGAAAGCCCGGCCGCAGGGCCGTGCGCACGCTGGTGCCCGGCCTCCGCCAGGAGATGGGCATCGACCTGGTCATCGCCAACGGCGAGAACACGGCCGGCGGCTTCGGCATAACCCCGGGCACGGCCCAGGAGCTCCTGGAGAGCGACGTGGACGTGATCACCTCGGGGAACCACATCTGGAAGCAGAAGGAGATCGTCCCGTACATCGAAGAGGAGTGGCCCCTCATCCGGCCGGCGAACTACCCGGAGGGCGCGCCCGGCCGGGGCCACATCCGCATAGGCGACACCCTGGTGCTGAACCTCATGGGCCGGGTCTTCATGAACACGCTGGACTGCCCCTTCCGCACGGCCGACCGGCTGCTGGAGGAGCAGGCCGGGGGGCCCAACGCCCCCAGGGCCGTCATCGTGGACTTCCACGGCGAGGCCACCTCGGAGAAGCAGGCGATGGGCTGGTACCTCGACGGCCGCGTGTCCGCCGTGGTGGGAACCCATACCCACGTGCCCACGGCCGACGCCCGCATCCTGCCCAACGGCACTGCCTTCGTCACGGACCTGGGCATGGCCGGGCCCCGGGACTCGGTCATCGGGTGCGAGCCCGAGGGCGTGCTCAGGGGCTTTCTGACCCAGATGCCCCGCAAGCTCACGGTGGCCGCCGGGCCGGTGGTCCTCAACTCGGTCCTCATAGACGTGGACGAGGAGCGGGGGGTGGCAACCGGGATCCAGCGAGTCGACAGGACCCTGGCCTGATGCCCATAGCCGACCTCCACCTTCACACCACGGCCTCCGACGGGCGGCTGACGCCCACCCAGCTCATGGAGTTGGTGGCCCGACGAGGGCTCAAGGCCGTGGCGGTGACGGACCACGACTCCACCGAGGGGCTGGCGGAGGCCTTGGAAGCCGCCTCCGCCTATCCGGACCTCCGGGTGGTCCCGGGAATAGAGCTCAGCACCGACGTGCCTGGCAACGAGATACACGTCCTGGCCTACTACATCCAGTATACGGACCCCGGCGTGCAGGAGCGGTTGGCGCGATTCCGGGAGGGGCGGCTGGACCGGGCGCGAAAGATGGTGGAGAAGCTGGGGGAGCTGGGCATAGAGATCGAGTGGGACCGGGTGCAGGCCATCGCAGGCGAGGGCGCGGTGGGGCGGCCTCACCTGGCGCTGGCCATGGTGGAGAAGGGCTACATCAAGGAGCCCCGGGATGCCTTCGACGCCTACATCGGCAGAAACGGGCCCGCCTACGTGGAGCGGGAGAAGCTCACGCCGGTGCAGGCCGTGGAGCTGATCCGCGACTGGGGGGGCGCCGCGGTCGTTGCGCACCCCGGGTGGATGCCGGACCTTGACCCGACCCTGGAGGAGCTGAAGAGGGCGGGGCTGGTTGGCATGGAGGTCTACTACGCCCAGTACTCGCCGGAGCAGATCGGGGAGCTTGCGGCCGTCGCGGCCAATCACGGGCTGCTGGCCTGCGGGGGCAGCGACTATCATGGGTTGGGCAACGCGGGAGAGCCCCTGCCCGGCAACATGGGGCCGCCCCTGGACACGGTGGACAGGCTGCGGGAGCTGGCGACCCGGCCGGTGTCTATCCCAGCCTAGGGGCCCGGGTATCGACGAGCGGAGCATCCATGGAGCTGGCCGCACTCTACCTTTACTCCTACCTGATTGGGTCCGTGCCGACGGCGTACATCCTGGGACGCATGGTCAAGGGCATCGACATCCGTCTCTACGGCAGCGGCAACGTGGGCGGCACCAACGTTTTCCACAACGTCGGCAAGGGGTGGGGCATCCTGCTGGGGGTGTTCGAGCTGTTCGGCAAGGGCGCCTCTCCCGTGTGGATCGGGATGTTCGCACTGGACCTGGACAGGTCGTCATATGCGCTCATGGGCGCGCCCCTCATGTCCATGGTGGGCCATAACTGGTCGATTCTCCTGAGGTTCGGAGGCGGCCGGGCCGTGGGCGTTGCCATAGGGGCCCTGGGCGCACTGGCCTGGAAGGAGTTGGTGGTGTTCGCCGCGGTGGCGATAGGGGGCTGGGCGCTGTTCAGGAGCTCGGGGGTGTGGGTGCTCATCGCCCTCCTGCTCCTGCCCGTGGCTGCCGTCCTGTTGGGCGAGCCCGCTTCCGTGGCGTGGTTCTGCGCGGGCATCGTCGTGGTGACGGGCCTCAAGCGTCTGCATGCCAACCTGGCCCCCATGCCGCCGGACATCCCAAAGATGCGGGTGCTCCTGAACCGCCTGATCATGGACCGGGACGTGGCCGAGCACGCGGCATGGGTGAACCGGGGTCCGAGGGAGCGGGATGGGACCGTCAGCTAGCCCTATGACGTGCCGCGCCTGCGGTGCGGAGAACAGGCCCGAGGCGCGGTACTGCACCAGCTGCGGAGGGGCGGTGGAGTCGCAGCCGGGCGATTCGCCGGCCCCCTCCGAGGAGGCGCAATACGGCTTTCACCGGTGCACCTTCCATCCCGAGGTGGAGACGGGCCTGGCCTGCGGCAAGTGCGGCCAGTACATCTGCCCCCGCTGCATGATCCAGACCCCGGTGGGCGCACGCTGCCGGGACTGCGCCCAGGTGACCCGGCATCCCACCTACGACGTCTCCACCGGATACTACCTGCGCGCCTCGGTGGCGTCGGTGGTGGTGGGGATAGTGGGAGGGGTCCTGTGGGCCCTCAGCCTCGGGATACCATTCCTTCCGTGGCTGCTGGCCGGGGGGACGGGGTTCGCCGTGGGGGAGGCCGTCAGCCTCATGTCCAACCGGAAACGGGGGCGGGGGCTGATCGTCATCGCGGTGGTTGGGGTCACGATCTCGGTGCTCACCGTCGTGTTGACAATTCAAGCCTTCCCGCTGCTCCTCCTGCTGCCCTCGGCCCTGGCCTACTACATGGCGGTGATCCGGGTCCGGTGACTCCCCCGGAGCCCCGTCAGGCGGTCTCCGCCGTGGCGCCGGCCCCGATGCCCTCGGGGTCGCCGGCGCCGTTCCTGCCGGGCTCGGCCACGGCGGGCTCGACCCCGCGGATGCGGCCCTCGATCTCCCGGGCCACCTCTGGGTGCTCCGCCAGGAACGCCTTGGAGTTCTCCCTGCCCTGTCCGAGACGGGCGTCGCCGTAGGAGTAGAAGGCCCCCGCCTTCTTCACGATGTTGCGGGCAACCCCCAGGTCCAGCAGGTCGCCCATCTTGTTGATGCCCTGGTTGAACATGATGTCGAACTCTGCGACGCGGAAGGGCGGGGCCACCTTGTTCTTGACGATCCGGGCCCGCACCCGGTTCCCCAGTATGTCCGAGCCCTGCTTGATGGACTCTATACGGCGCAGGTCGATGCGCACCGAGCTGTAGAACTTGAGGGCGCGGCCCCCGGGGGTGACCTCGGGGCTGCCGTACATCACGCCCACCTTCTCCCGAAGCTGGTTGATGAATACCACCGCGGTGTGGGAGTGGTGGATGGCGGCCGTGAGCTTGCGCAAGGCCTGGGACATCAGCCGGGCCTGGAGACCGACGTGGGAGTCCCCCATGTCCCCTTCCAGCTCGGACTTGGGGACCAAGGCGGCGACGCTGTCGATGATCACCGTGTCCACGCCGCCGCTGCGCACCAGGTACTCGGTTATCTCCAGGGCCTGCTCGGCGCTGTCGGGCTGGGATATGAGCAGGCCGTCCAGGTCCACGCCGCAGTTGGCGGCGTAGGTGGGGTCCAGCGCGTGCTCCACGTCCACGTAGGCGGCTGTCCCGCCGTCCTTCTGGGTCTCGGCCATTATGTGCAGGGCCAGGGTGGACTTGCCCGCGGACTCGGTGCCGTATATCTCGGTCACGCGGCCCCTGGGTATGCCGCCGACCCCCAGGGCGATGTCCAGGGACAGGGACCCGGTGGAGACGACTTCGGTCCCCAGCTTATGGTCCATCTCCCCCAGCCGCATTATGGCGCCTTTGCCGTACTGCCGTTCGATTTGCGCTATGGCGATGTCCAGGGACTTCGCTTTCTCCGTAGCCATCCGTCCTCCCAGGGCCCCGACTTCGACGGCATGGTAGCATACCATCCAGGCACCCACAAGAAGCCGTTGTCACTCTCTGGCTGGCGGGCCGGCGGCGTTGGGAAGGGGGGCCGTCACCCTTGTAAAGTCGGGCGTCGCAGCTATAATGTCTCAAGGCCCCGCGTGGTGCCGGATAACGACGCGGGCCCGATATTCCCCCGATATTGGTAGGAGGTGCCAGGTGGAGATAGAGCGGAAACTGGCCGAGATGGGCCTGGAGCTGCCGCCGACCCCGACCCCCGGCGGAAATTACGTGGAGACGGTACGCAGCGGCAACTACCTGTTCGTGGCCGGGCACGTGCCGCGCAAGGCGGACGGCGAGATGCTGCACCCGGGGAAGCTGGGAAGGGACGTGACGGTCGAGCAGGGGTACGAGGCCGCCCAGCTCGTGGCCCTGAACTGCCTGTCCAGCATCAAGCACGCCATCGGTGACCTGGACAAGGTGAAGCAGGTCCTCAAGGTGCTGTGCATGGTCAACTCCGCCGACGGCTTCGGCGACCAGCCCAGGGTGGCCAACGGCGCTTCCGACCTTCTGGTCAACCTGTTCGGCGATCGCGGCCGCCATACCCGGTCCGCAGTGGGCATGGGCGGACTGCCGGCCAACTGTTGCGTGGAGGCCGAGATGATGGTGGAGCTGGAGGACTAGACCGGGAGGGGTCCCGGGCTCGAGCTTACTGGAAGAGGGAGGACACCATGGGAGCAGAGCAGAGGCTGGCGGAGCTGGGGCTGGAACTGCCCCCCGCATCCACACCACCCCCGGGCCGCGCCAACGCGGTCCGCACGGGCAACCTGCTGTTCGTTGGCGGGCACGGTCCCAGCGTACCCGGCGCCGGGGCCCTGAACTCGGGGAAGCTGGGGCAGGACGTGACCATCGAGGAGGGTTACGCAGCGGCCCAGCAGGCCATGCTCAACTGCCTGTCGGCGGTCAAGGGCGAGCTGGGAGACCTGGACAAGGTGTCCCGCGTGGTGAAGCTGCTGTGCATGGTCAACTCGGCGCCGGACTTCGGCGACCAGCCTAAGGTGGCCAACGGCGCCACCGACCTGCTGGCCAAGATCTACGGAGACCGGGGCGCCCACGCCCGCTCGGCGGTGGGAATGGGCGGCCTGCCCAACGGCATCTGCATCGAGATAGAGATGATCGTCGAGGTGGGGGAGTAGGGCTAGAGCGGTCCTAGCCAGGGAACGACGGCGCCGGCTGCCTACGACTGCCGGTACCGGTTCACGATGGGCAGGCGGCGGTCCTTGCCGAAGGCCCTGGGCGTGATCTTGATGCCCGGCGGGGCCTGTCTCCGCTTGTACTCGTTGCGGTCTATGGCCGTGATGATGCCCTTGACCATCTCCCGGTCAAACCCCATGTCCACGATCTCCTGCAGGCCCAGGTCGTCCTCCACGTAGGCCTTCACGATGGGGTCCAGCACCTCGTAGGGCGGCAGGGTGTCCTGGTCCCTCTGGTCCGGCTTCAACTCGGCGCTGGGGGGCTTCTCCAGCACCGCCTGGGGGATTACGTCCCCCGGGTCCCCGTGCTCGTTGCGCCACCGGGACAGGTCGTACACCAGGGTCTTGGGCACGTCCTTGATCACCGCGAACCCCCCGGCCATGTCGCCGTAGAGGGTGGCGTATCCCATGGCCGTCTCGCTCTTGTTGCCCGTGGTCAACACCAGCCACCCGAACTTGTTGGCCACCGTCATCAGCAGGTTGCCCCGGATGCGCGCCTGCACGTTCTCCTCGGCCAGGTTGGGCGCGACTCCCCGGAAGTGGGGCTCCAGCATGTCCAGGAAGGCGGCGTGGGCGGGCTCGATGGGCACCACCCATAGCTCCATGCCCAGCCGCTCGGCCAGCGCCTTGGAGTCGGCCACGCTGCCCTCGCTGGAGTACCGGGAGGGCATGGACACCCCCACCACGTTCTCACGGCCCAGGGCGTCCACCGCGACTGTGGCGGTGAGGGCCGAGTCGATGCCCCCGGACAGGCCTATCAGGACGCGGGAGAAGCCGCTCTTGGCCACGTAGTCGTGGGTCCCCAGCACCAGCGCGCCGTACACCTCCGCGCAGGGTCGCGGGGGCTCGACCCGGGGGGTCGGGGCCGGGGGCGGTCCGGTAGAGTCCCTGTGTGGAGAGACCTCCACCACCCGGGGCCGGCCGATCTTCTCCAGGGCATCCCGGTCCCCCTTGCGCGCCGCGGGGGCCTCCGGCCTGCGGGCGGATACGGCGTCGGCGTCCACCTCCGCGACGATAAGGTCCTCGGTGAAGAAGGGCCCCCTGGCGACCAGCCTTCCCGCGGGGTCCACCAGGAGGCTGCCCCCGTCGAACACCAGCTCGTCCTGGCCGCCGACCATGTTCACGTAGGCCAGCCAGACCCCGTTGTCCGAAGCGCGGGCGGACACCAGCGCCTCCCGCTCGGCCCCCTTGCCCATGTGGTACGGCGAGGCGTTGACGTTCACCACCACCTCGGCCCCGGCCTCCCTGAGGACGTCTATGGGGCCCACGGGGTACCACAGGTCCTCGCAGATGCTGACGCCCACCCGCACCCCGTTGATCACGAACACGGGGCACACGTCCCCGGGCCGGAAGTACCGGTCCTCGTCGAAGACCCCGTAGGTGGGCAGGTGGATCTTGCGGTATATCCCCGCCAGCTTCCCGTCGTGGGCCACCGCGCAGGCGTTGTACACATCCGGGCCGGCGTCCACGAAGCCCACCGCGACGGCGATGCCCTGGGACGCGGCCACCACCCGCCGCATGGCATCCACGTTGTCCCGGAGGAAGGACGGCTTGAACACCAGGTCCTCCACGGGATAGCCGGGTATGGCCATCTCCGGGAAGGCGACGAGGTGGGCGCCGGCGGAGCGGGCCCTCTCGGTCAGCTCGACTATATTGCGGACGTTCCCTTCCAGGTCGCCCACGGTGGGGTTCATTTGTGCCAAAGCCAGGCGGAGGGTGCGCATGCTGCTGCCTGCGGGGGTTGCCTGGGAGTATAGCACACCGCCCCGTCAGGGACGCCGGTCTCCGGTCACAACACACCAGCTCCCGTACCAGCCCACTGTAACGGCCCAGTGCAACGGCCCAGTGTAACGGCCCAGTGCAACGGAATGTTGTACAATAGCTTGCAATTCATGACTACGGGGTTGTGAGAATTGGGCATAAGCTGTGTGACTTTCGACCTGTGGCAGACCCTGCTCATGGACACCCGGGAGCTGGGGCTGGCCCGCATGCAAGTGAGGCTTCGCGGGGCGCGGGACGCCCTCACGGGCGCCGGAGAGGAGTACTCGGAGGAGCAGGTGCGGGAGGCCTACCGCCAGTGCTACCGCTCCTGCCACGACATCCGCGCCGAGGGGCGGGACGTCTCCTTCGCGGAGCAAATCGAGATATTCATCGGGCACATAGACCCGGCCCTCCCGGCGCGCCTGGACCCGGGGGTGGTGCGGAGCATCTCCGACTCCTACGCCGACTCCCTGTTCGACTACCCGCCCCCTCCCCACGAGGACGCCGCCCGCGTGCTGGAGGCCATCAGGTCCGCCGGCTTCCGCATGGGCCTCATATCCAACACGGGCATGACCCCGGGGGTCACCTTCCGGGCCTACCTGGAGCAGCTCGGGCTGCTGGAGTACTTCGAGGTCCACACCTTCTCCGACGAGGTGCGCCTGGCCAAACCCGCGCTGGAGATATTCCGGGGGACCCTGGAGGCCATGGGGGCCGCCGCCGGCGAGACGGTGCACGTGGGAGACCACCTGCTGAACGACGTGTATGGGGCCAAGCAGGTGGGAATGAAGACCGTGTGGATCGAGACCCACGACGACCGGCGCACGCCGGTGGAGGTGGAGCCCGACGTCACGGTGCCCTCCCTGGGGTGCGTCAGCGACGTCGTCGCGCGGCTGGCCGCGTCGGGGTAGGCACCTACACCGGGAGCATTGGGTCCGGTCTATGGGCCGGTCGTACAAGGGGGGTTGCAATGCTGGATGATCTGGTAGGCGTCATACAGACGCTGAAGGACCGCATCCAAAGCCACCGCGAGGCCTTGCAGGCCAACGAAACACGCACCCGCATGGTGCTGATCGACCCGCTGCTGCAGGTGCTGGGGTGGGATACGTCAGACCCATCCCTCGTTTCCCCTGAATACAATGTCGGCGGCCGTTGGGCCGACTATGCCCTGCTGTCGGAGGGCAAACCTGCTGCCATCATCGAAGCCAAGAAGCTCGATGAATCGCTGGAGTCCCACCGGATGCAGATGCTCAACTACTCCAACGCAGCTGGTATCCAATACGCTGGTCTGACCGATGGCAGCCGTTGGGAGTTGTACGAAGTATTCAAGCAGGCCCCCCTCGAAGACCGACGGATCCTAGAGGTGTCCATCGCCAACAACCCGGCCCACGAGACGGCCCTGCAACTGCTGCTGCTATGGCGTCCCAACCTGGCGTCCGGCCAACCACTTCCGGCCAGTGAGCCGATCCTAGGCGAGCCCACGCAGCCCTCGCCTGTCCCTACGGTACCGGAGCCCGTGTCACCCGCGCCCGGGCAGGGGTGGGTGTCACTGACACAATTCATCGCCCAGACGGGAACCAAAGCGCCGCCGTACATCCGGTTCCCCAATGGCACTCAGTACGAGAACAAATTCTGGGTGGACCTCCTTGCAAACACGGCGAAGTGGCTGTGCGAGAGAGGCTTGCTGACGACTGTCAATGTTCCGGTGACATCCGGAAAGAGTCGCTATATCGTCAGTACCACCCCACTACATTCTAGTGGTAAGCACTTCTTTCATCCTGTCCCGATCCCGGGGACGAAGATGGTATGTGAAGGACATGTAAGCGCAAAAGAAGCCGTCGTAAACGCGAAGAAGTTGTTGATTCACTGCAACCAAAACCCCGGCCAGGTACACTTGCAATTGGCCGATTAGGTACCCCGCGGTCCTACAACCCCGGTATTGTGAGACCCGTCTGGAGTGTTCCGTTCGCCTCTGGTGCCTTGACTCTGCAGAACACCCGGCACGGCGAGGTATCTTAGTTTCTGCCGTAACCCACGGCGTTGGCGAATGTTCCTTCGTGGACTTGGTGTCTCGTCGTCTGACCGGGGGCACCCCGAAGACTGTTGTTGCTTCCGACGTTAGCGGCCCCTGATTCTACTTGACAGTCGGCGCACGGACGTTCTATTCTCGTTCGCATCTAGTTCCTGGAAGGAGCGATGTCGGACAATAGCGCGATCGAGTGGACGGACGCCACTTGGAATCCAGTTACCGGTTGCACAAAGATCAGCCCAGGATGCTCTTACTGCTATGCGGAAGCCATAACACTGAGGTTCAAGCGCGGTGGTGCGTACCTTCCGGGCAAGGCCACGATCAGGCTTCACTACGACAGACTCGAAGCCCCGGGTAGCTGGAGGTCGCGTCGCCGCGTGTTCGTGAACAGCATGAGTGACCTCTTTCACGAGGATGTTCCCTTCGACTTCGTGAGAGAGGTGTTCCGCCGAATGTCCGAATACGACCAGCACATCTACCAGGTACTTACTAAGCGCCCGGAACGCATGTTAGAGTACATCGATTGGGAACATGGCCCGGACTGGCCTGACCATATTTGGGTTGGAGTGTCGGTCGAGAACCAGTACTGGGCCGAGCGCCGCATTCCACTATTGACAAGCGTACCAGCGAAGGTGCGTTTCCTATCTGTCGAGCCACTCCTCAAGGCAGTGGACCTGCGTCTATACCTCTCAAACATCCAGTGGGTCATAGTTGGTGGCGAGAGTGGGCCAAAGGCACGACCGATGGACCCAGAATGGGCGCGCAGAATTCGTGACGATTGCATCGAAGCCAGCGTGCCTTTCTTCTTCAAGCAGTGGGGCGGCAGGACGAGCAAGGCTGGTGGGCGAGAACTGGACCTACGCTATTGGGACCAGTATCCTGAGCCCCCTCTGGTGGAGCAGATAGGCTAACGGACTTTCCGCAGCTAAGCCGATGAACGCTATTACCTGGGAAGCAGAGCCTCACACGATCGCCAAGCACCGTCTGTTGAGGAGCTACCTTGACGCTTGGCTCCCGATCATGAGCGCGAATCGACGCGTCATGTATATAGACGGCTTTGCCGGACCAGGCGAGTACGAAGGTGGAGAAGAGGGGTCTCCGATAATCGCGCTCAGGGCCGTGTTAGAGCACAGGCAACCATTCAACGCAGAGATAGCGTTCCTCTTCATCGAGTCCGAGGAGAGTCGGCGGATTCACTTAGAGCAGCTAATTGACCGGAGATTCCCGACGCTCCCAGACAATGTCTCGTACGACGTTGTGTCGGGCCGCTTCGACGAGACGATGTCCGGGGTACTGAACCATCTTGACGAAGAGAAGATGCGACTGGCTCCTACATTTGCATTCATTGACCCGTTCGGATACTCGGACACGCCTATGTCTGTAGTGGCTCGAATCATGAGGAACCCCAAGTGCGAGATCCTGGTCAATTTCAACTACGAGGAGCTCAATAGGTTTCTATCGCTAGATTCTCAACGACGCAACTTTGACCGCCAGTTCGGCGGTAGTGTGTGGGAAGCCTGTGTTGCCTTGAAAGACCCAGACTGTCGCAGGGTTTGTGTCCATAACGCGTATCGTGATCAACTCCTGAAATACGCTCGAGTCAGGTACGTTCGCTCGTTCGAAATGGTGAACCGGAATAGCCGCACCGACTACTTTCTCTTCTTTGGAACCAACAACTACACTGGACTAAAGAAGATGAAGCAGGCCATGTGGCGCGTTGATCCCAACGGCTCCTACCAATTCTCCGATGCAACTAACGATCCCAACCAACCGACGTTGTTTTCCCTCGAGCCAGACTTCAGCTTCCTTGAGAGCGTGCTGTCCGCCGCATTCACCTCCCGTGCAGAAGTCGGTGTAGAGGAGGTTGAACGATTCGTCGTGGAGCAGACTCCTTTTCTGGACACCCACTACAAGAAACAAGTGCTAGTACCACTTGAGCGAGCGGGACGGCTGGCTGTCGTAAGAAGCCCCAGGAAGCTACAGTATAAATACCCGTCCGGTACTGTGCTCCGCTTCTACTAACTACGACGGCACCGCAGATTCCGGCGGAAGGGTCGGCTGGCTGTCGGCGGGCGCCCTGCGCCCCAACGACGCTGTCGTAGCACCCGTGTCGGGCCCCTAACCCCAGGCTGCCCTACACTCGGCCGGGCTCGTACACGCCCACGGACTTCTCGTACTTGGAGACCGCCTCGGCGGGGAGGTACTGCTCCTCCCACTCCCGCAGCTTGTCGAAGCCCAGGAACTCGAAGTGCCTCAGGTTGGCCAGAGGGTGGTCCTTGTACCGCTCCTCCTGCTCCCGCAGGGCGGCCATGCCCCGGGCCTTGAACTCGTGGGCGAAGTCCCACGCCGCCAGCATGGCGGGGGTGTTCAGCAGGCCGGGCAGGAAGTGGGCGGCGATGCCCAGCTCCTCCATCTCCGACAGCTCGGGGGTGCCGATGGCGTGCCACGTGCACATCAGGGGCTTGGAGACGGCGGCCCGGGCCTCTCTCAGCTCCTCCATGCTCTGGGGGGCCTCGAAGTACAGGACGTCGACCCCCGCCTCCTCGTAGGCCTTCAGGCGGCGGATGGTCTCCTCCAGAGAGCCCCCCACGGCCGTGCGGGCGTCGCAGCGGGCCAGGATCACGAAGTCGGGGTCCAGCTCATTCCTGGCGTCCACCGCGGCCCGGTACTTGCCGGCGGCCTCCTCCAGGGAGATGACCTCCTTGCCCGACACGAACCCGCAGCGCTTGGGCACCGGCTGGTCCTCCAGGTGGATGCCGGCCACGCCGGCGCCGATGAACGCCTCCACCGTGTGCCGGACGTTGAGGGCGTTGCCGTAGCCCTGGTCGGCGTCGCACAGGAGGGGTATGCTGGTGGCCCGGGCCATGCGCCGGGCGTTCTCCACCATCTCCGTTAGGGTCATGATGCCCGCGTCGGGTATGCCCAGCAGGAAGGAGCTGGTGAACCCGCCGGACATGTAGGCGCACTCGAACCCGGCCGCCTCGGCCATCTTGGCGTGGAAGGCGCAGGAGCCTCCCGCGATGGTGAACACCTTGCCCGAGTCGAACAGCTCTCGCAGCCTCTTGCTCTTCTTCATCACGGGGCCTCCTCCCTGATTGCCGTTAGTCGTTTGTGGTCGATAGCTCCCTGAGCACGTCGTCGGTCTCCATGACCCGTCCGAAGAGGCGCTGGAAGTGGTGCAGCGCCCACTCGTGGTTCTCCCTGGTCATGTCGCTGCACCCGTCCGAGACCAGGGCGCAGTGATAGCCCAGGTCCGCCGCGGCCCGGGCGGTGCTGTCCACGCAGGCCGCGGTGGAGATGCCCGTGAACACCAGGTGCTCCACGCCGTTCTGGCGCAGGTGGGCGTCTATGGCCGTGGAGGCGAAGGCGCCCACGGTGTTCTTCCTGAACACCGGCTCACCCTCCACCGGGGCGATCTCCTCCAGGATGGCGGCGTTGGGGTTCCCGAACCAGCCGTCGCCCGCCGCCAGCAGGGTGCGCATGTGGGCCGGCACATCCGCGAAGTCGCGGGTGTGGGAACCAAGCTGGACGTACACGACCCGCAGGCCGTTGGCCCTGCAGTGGGACAGCAGCCGCTGGATGTTGGGCACCGCAACCTGCTCGATGCGGTCGAAACGCCACTCCACCAGCTCTTCCTGGCCCGCGTCCGAGTAGCGTTTGCCCAGGCCGGTGGTCCTGCATCCGCTGTAGTACTGCATGTCCACCACCACAAGGGCCGTCCTCGCGGGGTCCAACGGGAACTGCTCGTCCAGGTCCGTCCTCCGGGAAAGGCCGATGGTCTGCAGGTTCCAGCGTGAGGTCATGTGGGTCTCCTTGCGAAATTGCCCCAATGGCGGAGGCCTGCGCCGACACGGGAGGGGTCAGTGTAGCACCGGCCCGAGAGGCCGTCAACGCGAGCGGAAGCCCCCGCGTCGACGGCGGGCGCCGTGCTATAATCGGGCGCGTCGGGACCGTGCAAGCCGGGAGCAGGCCAACGTGACGAACAGGGACCTGGAGGCCGCCTGGAGCTACCACGACGGGACCAAGCATTCGTGGCAGAGCATCCACGCGGACTCCCACTTTCTGGATTTCCCCAACCAACCCCTGCCCTTCAAGATATACGAGGAGCTGGAGCCCCTCCCTCTGCTCAGGGACTTCTCGAACACGGAGGCGCCTGCCCTGTCGGCCATCGCCGGCCAGGCTGACGGCGCCGGCGACGCCGGGCTGGACCTGGGAACCCTGGCCTCCGTCCTCTACCACTCCGCGGGCATCACCAAGAAGGGAGTCTATCCCGGCGGGGAGATCCTCTTCCGGGCGGCGGCGTGCACCGGGGCCCTGTACCACGTGGAGGTGTACCTGGTGTGCGGGCCGCTGCCGGGGCTGGAGCCGGGTGTCTATCATTTCGGCGCCCACGACTTCGCCCTGCGACGGCTGCGCCAAGGGGACTATCGGGCGGCGCTGGTGGAGGCGTGCGGGTACGAGCCGTCGGTGGCCTCGGCGCCGGCCTCTCTGGTCCTGACCAGCACCTTCTGGCGCAACTCCTGGAAGTACCGGGCCCGGGCCTACCGGCACTGCTTCTGGGACGGCGGCACGATGCTGGCCAACACCCTGGCCGTCTCCGCCGCCCGGGGCATCGAGGCCAGGGTCGTGGCCGGGTTCGCCGACGGGGCCGTCAACCGCCTCCTGGGTCTGGACACGGAGAAGGAGGTCTCGCTGGCCGTGGTCCCCCTGGGCAGTGGGTCCCCGGGGTGCCCAGCACCGCCCCCGGCGCCGGAGCTGGACCTGAAGACCGCGCCCCTGTCCCCCACCGAGGTGGAGTACCCCGCCATAGGGGCGATGCACTCCGCCTCGTCCCTCTCCACAGGGCGGGAGGCCAGGGCGTGGCGTGGCGGCACGCCGATGGCTTCGTCCAAGGCGGCCGGCGGGTCGCTGAGGGCGCTGGAGCCGCTGGCCGACGGGGCCGGGGACACCATCGAGGGCACCATCGCCCGGAGGGGGTCCTCCCGTCAGTTCCGTCGCGAGGCCATCACCTTTCCACAGCTGTCCACCGTCCTCCACCGGTCCACCCGGGGCGTTCCGGCGGACTTCCTGGAGCCTCCGGGGGCCATGCTGAACCGCGTCTACCTGATAGTCCACGCGGTGGAGGGGCTGGCGCCGGGCGCCTACGCATACCGGAGGGAGGAGGGGGCCCTGGAGCTGCTGGACGAAGGGGACATGCGCCGGGTGGCGGGGTTCCTGGGACTCCAGCAGGCGCTGCCCGCCGATGCCAGCGTCGACGTGTTCATGCTGGCGGACCTTCCCGCGGCGCTGAACCGCTTCGGCAACCGGGGGTACCGGGCCGCCCAGCTGGAGGGCGGCATAGTCGGCGGCAGGATGTACCTGGCGGCCTACGCCCAGCGCCTGGGCGCCACCGGCCTGACCTTCTTTGACGACGACGTGACGGAGTTCTTCTCACCCGACGCCCGCGGCCTGAGCACCATGTTCCTGGTGGCCCTGGGGAAGCCGGCAAGGCGGCGGCCAAGGCGGTAGGCCCTCCACACCGGTCGCAGCACCCCGATCCCCATTACCTTGTGGCGGAGGCGCCCCCTACGAGTTGACCCTACGGGTTGAAAGGTAATCCCTGCTTGTGCTGGTTCTCTTGGGCTCTATTCCCTCTCCCAGGGGGGCAGGACGATCGAGGAATAGCGGCCCCAACACGCAATGGTCCCGTCAAGCCTCACTCCGCAGTTGTCTGCATTTCGCGTGCTGATGGAAACGAATTCACCCTCCGGTGGTGTGGCTTGGCCGTTTCGATTCCAGCCCCAGCAGGCGATGGAGCCGTCAGTCTTGATCGCGCAGGCATGGAGTTCTCCCACACTCACCTGGGTGAATTCCCCGGCAGGCGGAGTCGTCTCGCCGGAGAGCTCGTCGCCCCAACATGCCAGGGACTTGTCAAGCCTCACTCCACAGGTGTGATCGTGCCCACTGCTTACCATGGAGAATTGGCCTGATGGGGGCGTCGCTTGCTCATCCTCGTTCCAACCCCAGCACGAGATGGTGTCATCCACTGCTACGGCGCAGGTATAGTTTCGCCCTGCGCTGACCGAAACGAACCGGCCGTCGGGCGCCATGGTCTCCCCGGCGTTGTCATCGCCCCAGCAGGAGATGGCGCCATCTACCGTAATCCCGCAACCGTGGTCCCACCCGATGCTGAGTGAGCTGAATTCGCCTTCCGGAGGTTGTTCCGCATCACCGTAGCCAACGCGCCAGCAGACCGCGGGCCCATCTGTCATCACGCCGCAGATATCCTCCTCTCCGGCGCTCAGGGCAGTGAACCGGCCCTCGGGCATTGGGTCCTGTTGGCCAAAGTCACTCCACTCTTTGCAAGACACGATTCCTTCGTCTGTTACCCCGCACGAGAACCCCGGCTTACCATCCCCACCGCCCACGGCGACGGAGGCAAACTCTCCCTCGGGCGGCACGGCCTCGAAATGGCTCTCATCGCCCCAGCACTCGACGGTCCCCTCATCCCTGACGCCGCAGGCATGCTTCAGGCCGACGCTGACGTGGCTGAATCGTCCATCAGGCGGTTCCGTCACACCCCAGGTTGCAGTGCCCCAGCAGACGACCGACCCATCGGCCTTGATCCCGCAGCTCTGGTTCGACCTGGAGCTGACAGACTCGAAATCCCCCGCCGGTGGTGTCGCCTTCCCCTCGTCGTCCTCTCCCCAGCAGGCCAACGCGCCGTCGACTCCTACCGCGCAAGTGAAGTACTGCCCGGTCCCGATGGAGGCAAACTCTCCGTCCGGCGCCGCCGCCTGGCCGAGGTCGTTATCTCCCCAGCAGGACACGGCGCCATCCGGCCTCACTCCGCAGACGTGGTCAGACCCTACGCTGACCGAAGTGAATGCATCCCCGGGGGGTTCCTCCTCGATTGTCCAATCAGCTCCCCAGCATTCGACCGAACCATTTGTCCTCACTGCACAGGTGTTGGATGCCCCAGCGCTTACCGACGCGAACTCCCCCTCGGGCGCGGTCGACTGGCCATCTTCGTCAAGGCCCCAGCAGACAACGCTGCCGTCTGTCCCTATAGCGCATGCATGCCAGTATCCGGCGCTCACCGAGACGAAATCTCCCTCAGGCGGCGTCGCCTGGCCCCTTTCGTTCATGCCCCAGCAGTCCAGGGAGCCGTCATTGGTCACCCAGCAGCTGAAATCGCTGCCCGAGCTGAGGATCGCTCCACCGCCCTCGACCCTTGCTTCTCCACTAATGTTCGTTGGTGCATCGGTCTTCTCCGTGGCCTCGGCGTCGCCCGGCTCCTCGTCACCGCGCTGGCCCGACACCTCCCGGGATGACGATTCCTCTTCCTCATCTATCGCCGTCGTTTCCCCCTCCGCATCCGAACGGTCCCGTTCCGCCTCTCGCTCCGAGGCCGCCCGCTCGGTTGACTCGCTGTCCGTCCCCGAATCGGACGCACCTCCGCTGCATGCCGCCAACCCAACTACCAACAGCAGCACCGCCAGCAAAGATATCGGCCACGCCGCCAGCGATTTCATTCCGGGTAGCCCAAGACCTCTGTTCATGCCAAGTACCCCCACCACGACGCGTCGGCAATATTGAATCGCCATATCAGATCAATCTTACAACCGTTCTACATTCGATGTCGACGCCGTGCATAGATAGTCTGTATACAGGTCTCCCGTCCGTCGGTGTTCCCCTTTGGGGCTGCCTCTCAAGGGCACGGCACTGACGGCGAGGGGGGCCCTCGGGGGCGTGGCAGCCCCCCGCCCCGCGGCTTGACAACCCCTGGGGGGTTTTGCTACGTTCGAATTACCCACGACGGTCTTAGAAGAATCCTCCATGCCCTTCCCGGCGGGGGTGGACGGGAGCATATGCCGGCACGGGCTCGAGGCGGCGGGGCCCTGCTGGGTGGGATTGGATGATGGCGGAAGTTTCGAGGGACGCGGGCTGGGCCAGGCTCAGGGACCTCTGCGATAGAATCCTCGCAAGACGACGCCTGATACTGGTCAGCAACCGCGGGCCCGTCGAGCACCACGTCACCCCCTCGGGCCGCGTCGAAGGAAGACGGGGCAGCGGCGGCGTAGTGACCGCCCTCAGCTCCCTGGCCCAGATGGTGGAGTTCACGTGGATCGCCAGCGCCATCGGCGAGGGCGACCGGCGGGTCTACCAGGACACGGGAGGAGGCAGCGTACCCTCCCCCCTGCCCGGCCATCGCATCCTCCTCCGCTTCGTCCTCACTCCCCGCCGCATCTACCACAAGTACTACAACGTCTTCTGCAATCCCCTGGTGTGGTTCCTCCAGCACTACATGTGGAACTCGCCCTACAACCCCAACCTGGACGCCAACGTGCACGACTCATGGGAGGGGGGTTACGTCCCGGTGAACCGCTCCTTCGCCCAGGCGGTGGCCGAGGACGCCAAGGACGACCCCACCCCTCCCGTCGTCATGGTCCACGACTATCACCTCTACCTGGCCCCCAAGTTCATCAGGGAGCGCATCCCGGGCGCGGTCATCCTCCACTTCACCCACATACCGTGGCCCTCGCCCAGGTACTGGAGGCTGCTGCCCAGCTACATGCTCCGGGGGATCTGCGAGGGCCTCTGCTCCGCCGACATAGTCGGGTTCCAGACCATCAGCGACGTCCGGAACTTCCTGGACACCTGCGCCGAGTTCCTGGAGGACGTGGACGTGGACCACAGGGCCCAGGTGGTCACCTACCAGGGGCGGAAGACGGCGGCCCGGGTGTACCCCATATCCATCAACGTCCAGGAGATCCGCCGCATCGCCTCCTCCCCCAGGGCGCTGGAATACGAGCGGCGCCTGCTCCCCATGTGCACGGGCAAGACCATCATCCGGGTGGACCGGGCCGAACCCAGCAAGAACGTGGTGCGGGGGTTCAGGGCCTACTCGCTCCTGCTGGCCCGGCACCCCGAGCTGCACGGGCAGGTCACCTTCCTGGCCTTCCTGGTGCCGTCGCGCACCCATATCCGGCAGTACCAGCGCTACATGGACGAGATCCAGAACACCATCCAGGACATCAACTCCCGGTACGGCAACGACGGTTGGCAGCCGGTGGTGTCGTTCATCGAGAACAACTACACCCAGGCCATCGCCGGGATGAAGCTGTACGACGCCATGCTGGTGAACTCGGTCATCGACGGCATGAACCTGGTGGCCAAGGAAGGCCCGGTGGTCAACACCCGCAAGGGCGTGCTCATCCTGTCGGAGACGACCGGGGCCCACAAGCAGCTCCAGGGCGGGGCCCTGTCCGTGGCGCCGTCGGACATAGAGGGCACCATGCAGGCCATGTACCAGGCCATCACCATGACCGACGAGGAGCGGGAGCAGAGGGCGTCGGCGCTGGTCTCCAACATCGAGCGGGAGGACATCACCTACTGGATCACCTCCCAGCTTAGCGACATCGGCGCTCTCGTTTAGCGGGTACGCTCCTCCAGCCAGGACAGTACCCGCTCCACCTGGGGCACGCCGGAGAGGGTGTAGTCCGCGGCCGCCGCGACCTCGGGCGGCGACTCCCCGTCCACCACCGCGACCCTGAGGCCCCGCATCTCCCCCGCCTCCTCCAACGCCCTGGAGGCCCGGAAGGCGTCCAGGTCAGTCACGTCGTCGCCCATGACCAGGGCCGCGGCGAGACCGTGCCTCCTGGACAGGTGGGTCAACGCGGTGCCCTTGTTCAGCTCCACGGGGGCGAGGACGTTGACGACCTCCTTGCCCATGATCAGCTTCACGCTGTCGCCGGCCCGCTCTTCTATGAAGCACAGCAGCCGTCGGCGGACGTCCTCGGGCCGTGCCGCGAGACGGTAGTGTACGGCAAAGGAGCCGGTCTTCTCCTCGAACACGAGGCCCCCTTCGGGGAAGGCGGCCCGGACCAGCGCCAGCAGCCGGGAGACGGTTTCCAGGTGGCCCCGCGCCTCCTGGGCAACCTCCAGCCTGCCTTCCTGCAACAGCTCCAGCCCGTGGTTGCCGGCGTAGACAAGCTCCTCCACGCCCAGGATGTCCCGGGCCTGGAGCGCGGGCCTGCCGGTGACCACGGCCACCAGGGCCAGCCGCCCTTGGAGCAGCCTGAGGGTGCGGGGCACCGCCGGCCGGACCGACGTCTGCTCCGGGCGGGGGACTATCTCCGCCAAGGTGCCGTCCAGGTCGAGAAACAGGCCTGATGGCCGCTCACCCAGGAGCGAAAGGGCCTCGTCCAGGTGGTCCAGAAGAGAGCCGGCGGCTATGGTCCACCTCCCAGCGACCCGTGAGCTCCCATGCGACAACCAGTGTACATGGTACCCCTTGTGCGGGCGAGGATGCATGCGCAGTCCCTGCCCGGGCCTGCGGAAGGGTGCAAGGGTAGCAAGGGGCAGAAGTTAGAGAAGTAAGACCACAACGGTCACGCCAAGCGCCGCTAGGACCAAGCCGAAGATGGTGGGGGCAACGAGCCTCGTCGTGCCTTGACGGGGTTATCGGGCAAGCAGGGCGACGATGACCGCGATAGCCCCGGACAGCAACACCCCGAATAACCCAGCGCCCAGCATGACATGATGGTTCAACCTCCTGTCGATGCTGTCCAGACGGGGTTGAAGGGCATCACGAAGGTCGTCGATGCGGCGATGCAACGACCCCGCGTGGGCAGCCGATACCTGCATGCCGTGTTCGTCCCAGGACTTATCCACCATCAGTATGCTCCAGCGGCAACATTGCCTTATATCCCCGCGTGAGCTCCTCGGCGACCATGCGGATGTTGTCGGCAAGGCGGCCCGCTGCTTCTATAGAGCATATGTAACCCATTCCGTCAAACTCGAGAAGCAGCTTGGGCTGGTCATTCGGGATGGTCGAGTCGGGGCTTATCCCACGAACGGTAATCTTCATCCGGCTCCTCAGGCCATCTTGGCGCGCACCAACTGGTACCCATGGTGTTCGTATGGCCATTATTCACGCCAGGTTTGTGCGCCGTCAACCCCCTGCCGGCACAATGGACAGCGAGTGGATTTCAACCGGGCAGCGTCCGTTGTCTTGGCAGTCAAGTTTGACACCCGTAAGGCGTGAAGTGTATCATGAGGCCCTTGGGGGCCGTGAGGCCCTGTATTTTTGACGGCCCCGCATTTTGGCGGCCCCCGTATTTTGTTGGATAAAGAGTCCAGCTCCCCGGCCGATATCAGGAGCCCTAAGTGAACCAGGGACAGCTCGCCACTTCACTGAAGAGATGGGGCGTCCGCGTCACCCCCCAGCGGTTGGCCATAGCCGAGGTGGTCATCAACGCCGACGACCATCCATCGGTCCAGCAGATTCACGAGCGGGTGAGCGACCAGTTCCCCTACATAACCCTGGCCACCGTGTACGCCACCCTCTCGGTGCTGGAGAAGCAGGGCCTGATCCAGGAGCTGCCCTTCCAGAAGCAGTCCCGCTACGAGGCGAACCTCACCCCCCACGCCAACCTCGTCTGCGTCTCCTGCGGCACGGTCTCCGACACGGAGATAGGCGAGGAGCTCATAACGGCGCTCAGGCGCGAGGTGTCCGTCAAGGCGGAGTTCGACGTCGCCTCTCAGCGGGTCGACTTCTACGGTTGGTGTCCCACTTGCCCGGTGGGCACGTATCGGGACGGGTCCCGGTAGCCGCACCCCCGGAATACCCCACCGCTTGACGAAGGGGAGCCCCGCAGGCTATCTTACGGCAATTCGCACGAAAGGGCCCCGGCCGAATTGCCCCGAACACCTTGGTGATTCGACATAACGCGCGAATAGACCGGAGGTGGAAATGAGCTCCCCGTCTCAGAAAGTGCTCTGCGTTCTCTACGACGACCCGGCGGCGGGGTTCCCCCCCAAATACGCCCGGGATTGCATACCCACCCTCACCCGGTACCCCGACGGACAGGCCCTGCCCTCGCCCTCCGCCATCGACTTTACCCCCGGCCATCTGCTGGGCTCGGTGTCGGGGGGACTTGGGCTGGAGGGGTTCCTGACGGGGCGGGGTCACAGGTACATCGTAACGTCGGACAAAGAGGGGCCGGGTTCGGTCTTCGAGAGGGAGCTGCCCGACGCCGACGTGGTCATCTCCCAGCCCTTCTGGCCCGCGTACCTGACCGCCGAGCGCATAGAGAGGGCCCAGCGGCTGAAGCTGGCGATAACGGCGGGCATCGGGTCGGACCACGTGGACCTTCAGGCCGCCATGGACAGGAACATCACCGTCTGCGAGGTGACCTGGTGCAACAGCGTCAGCGTCGCGGAGCACGCGGTCATGCAGATACTGGCCCTGGTCAGGGACTACATTCCCCAGTACGGCTGGGTGGTCAGGGGCGGCTGGAACATCGCCGACGCCGCTTCCAGGTCCTACGACATCGAGGGGATGGACGTGGGGGTCGTGGCGTCGGGAAGGATCGGCCTGGCGGTCCTGAAGCGGATGAAGCCCTTCGACGTCAAGCTGCACTACACCGACAGGCACCGGCTCTCCCTGGACGTGGAGAAGGAGCTGGGCCTGACCTTCCACGAGAACGTCGAGTCCCTGGTCAGCGTGTGCGACGTGGTCAGCATCCATTGCCCTCTCCACCCGGAGACCGAGGACATGTTCGACGACGCCCTGATAAGCAAGATGAAGCGGGGCTCCTACATCGTCAACACGGCCCGGGGCAAGATCTGCAACCGGGACGCCATAGTCAGGGCCCTGGAGAGCGGCCACCTGGCGGGGTACGCGGGGGACGTCTGGTTCCCCCAGCCGGCCCCCAACGACCACCCCTGGAGGACCATGCCCAACCACGCCATGACTCCCCACACCTCGGGCACCTCCCTGTCGGCCCAGGCCCGGTACGCGGCGGGAGTCCGCGAGATCCTGGAGTGCTGGCTGGACGGACGGCCCATCAGGAACGAGTACCTGATAGTGCAGGGAGGCGCGCTGGCCGGCACCGGGGCCCACTCCTACAGTGAGGGGGACTCCACCGGCGGCTCGGAGGAGGCGGGGAGGTACACGGCCGGCTAGGCCGGGCCGGGGTCCCTATCCAGCTCGGCCACGATGTCGGTGTCCGACACCTGGTCCCACTGCTCCAGGAACGCCTCGTCCCCCATGCTCGACCTGAGCCTCGACAGGTGGGCCTTGGCGTTGGCCACGATGGGCAGGTCGTTGGACGCGGCGATCTCGTAGGTGTGGGCCACGTACCAGACGGCGTTGGGCAGGTTGCCCACCTGCTCCGAGAGTATTCCTAGCTGCCCCCAGGTAACGGCGGCGTCCACGAACGCCTCGTTGGGCACCATTATCTCCAGCGCCTTCTGGTAGTGCTCCTCGGCCTCCCGCGCCCGGCGCCTTCCGTGGGCCGCCACGCCCAGGTGGTGGTAGGCCGAGGCAGCCGCCCGCTCATTGCCCCGTTGTTGGAAGATGCCCAGGGCCTGGCGAAGCCACGCCTCGGCCTCCTCGTAGTCGTACCTGTTGACGGCCAGCACACCCATCTGAAAGTAGTCCTCCACACCCAGGGACTCGTCTCCCAGCTCCTCGTAGATGAGCAGGGCCCTCTGGTACCACGAGGAGGCCTCCTCGTAGTCGAACCCCGCCTGGGCGACGATTCCCAAACGGTGGCAGGCCCGGGCTTCGCCGTGCTTGTCGCCCGCGTTCTCATGGGAGACCCGGGACCTCTGGTGCCACTCCTCGGCCTCCTGGAGGGAGAGGCGGCCCTCGGCCACCAGCCCTAGCTGGTGGCATTCGCCGGCGATCTCCGCCGCGTCCTCCAGGGCCTCCCGTATCTCCAGCGCCCTGCCGTGCCACTCCGCGGCCTCGTCGAACCTCCGGCGGGCCTGGGCGATGAGTCCGAGCTGGTGGTAGCAGTCGGCGTTCCCGGCCTCGTTCCCTCCGGCCTCGTTGGTCTCCAGGGCCTTTCGATACCACTCCTCGGCTTCATCCAGCCGGCCCTTGCCCTGGTCGACGAGCCCCAGGTCGTGCTGCACCGACGCGATCTGGGCCTGGTACTCCGGGTCGCCCTTGGATTCCAGGTAGGCCAGCACCCGGCGGGCTATCTCCTCCGCCGAGTCCAGCTCGTCCCGGGCGATGGCGTCGGTGGTCTCCGTGCCCTGGAGGTACAACCAGAGGCTCTCGGCCCCCTTGCTCTCGGCCTCGGACGAGTCCCGGCCGATCTCGGCCATCAGCACCTGGCGGAGCCTTCCCAGCTCCAGCAGGCGTTCCTGCATCTTGTAGACCAGGGCCAGGGGCTGGAAGACGAGCTGGGCCGAGTCCCACTCCCCCGAGGCCCGGGCCAGGTCCAGGGCGCGGAGCAGGTTGGGCTCCTCTGCCAGCACCGCCGTCACCGTCGATTCCGCCTCCTCCGTGGCGAGGCTCTGCAGGAAGTAGTCGCCCATGTCCGCGTATACCCGCAGGAACACCTGGTCCAGCCCCTCTATCTGGGAGCTCGTCACGTGGGACTCCAGCCGGCCGCGCAGGAACGCGGTCACGTCGCTGGACATCAGGTACACGCTGGGGGATACCGAGTCCAGGATGGCGCTGCGCCGGGCCTCGCGAAGGAAGGTGCGGCAGGCGCCCCAGCCCATCTCCTCCCCCATGATGGACGCGTACTCGGGGCCCTGGGTGATGTGGGTGATCACGTCCAGGAGGGCCCGCTGGCGAAAGAGGGCCAGGAAGGGTAGGTGCTTCTTCGTGCGGGCCGACAGCCTGGAGAAGGAGCAGCGCAGCGCCGCCTCCAGGTGCCTGGTTGCTTCGGGAAGGCCCTCCAGGGCGTCCACGTACTCCCGGCGCAGGGCCGCCGGCCTGTGGTCCTTCAGGTGGGGCAGCACCAGCCGCATGGCCTGGGGGACGCCCTCCAGCGCCGTCACCAGCCGTACGTGGTCTTCATCGTCCCTGGCCTCCACCTGGGCCTGCTCCAGGACCAGGCGAGACAGGCTCAGGGAGTCCTCGGGGGACAGGCCCGACAGGTGCAGCACGGACGGGGACTCCAGGGCCGGGGCCCAGTCGACGGACCTGGCGGTGACGAGGACCCTTCCGGCGCCCCCGGAGAGGTCCCGGAGAAGCTCCAGCAGCTCCCTGCAGTCGTCCTCGGCCATATAGTCGAAGACGTTGTCCAGGGCGTCCCACACCAGCAGGCACGGGTTGCCCCGGCCGTACTCGACGACCCACCGGCGCTGCTCCTCGCCCGACAGGTGGGCGAACTCGATGCCGCTCAGCGTGGTGCCCACCTCGTGGAGGACCCGGGCCAGGCCCTGGCCGTACTCGAAGGTCACGAGAAGGACCTCGCCGGGGTCGCCGCCCTCGGCGACGTCCCTGGCGAACCCGCAGGCGAGCTCCGTCTTCCCCATCCCGGCGGGCCCCGCCATGACCACGGTGGACGCTTCACGGAAGGCCTCGTGGAGGCGCTCCATCTCCCGCTCCCGGCCAACGAGTCCCAGGGGCCCCGGGGGCGGAAGGTCGTGGGACGCGTGGGATTCCTGCATGGGTTCGGATGCCATGGCCCGTATTATACTACGCCGCTCCAGGTTCCCACCTGTAGTGTTTAGTGATTATATACTTGACTCAAAAACGGAGGTGCGTTACTATGGGCGGATGCGGAAGTGGGCTAAACGTATCGGCGGTGCCGTTGCCACTGCTTTTCTTGTCCTTTTGGGCTTGCCGGGCCACCTTGACGACGCCGCGCAATGGGTTGGGTGGCTAGGAGCTCTGACAATTACTTCGGCAATATATCAATCTCTTGTGTGGGCTGGTGTCCTATGCAGTCTGCTGGTGGCAACCTCCGAGTGGTGGTGGCCGCACTTCAATCGGTGGCGGTCAGGGCTAGCCATGGATCGAGCCGTGGCTCATGCCGCTGAAAAGCTGGTGCCGGTGGCTGAGGGCGTGTCCGGCCACTCCACCGAGGAGTTGCAGGCTTTGGTGCCGGTTATTGGCAGGCTCATAGAGACTTGGCAGCCCGTCACTTGGCGCTCCGTGGCCGCAGCGGGATTCTTGGGCTTTAATGAGAGCAAGGCCGACCAGTTGCGATTGGAGGCCACGCTTGATGCCCTGGGCATCCCTTATCCGCCCAAGGGCGCGACTAGGGACGAATGGTACTACTACCTAATCCGTCTCCGGCTAGCGGCAATGGCTGGCGCGGTTTGCGAGGCGCGGGCGATTACGATGGAGGAGTAATTACTTGACGCAAGTTGGGAGCCCCTGTAAGGTGGGGTTGCTCTACCACGAGCCGGGCCCCCTCCCCATGAGTCCAGGACGGGCGACTAGCCCCCTTGCGGCTCATGGTATGGGAACGGCGGCTTGTGGTAGAGACGCTCAGTCCTGCCGCAAGGGGGTTCCCAATGAAGATAGCGGCCCTGGCCTGGTCGTGACCCTGGTTCTCCTGGGATGCGACACGACCCAAACCCAGGAAGTCAACATCTACGCATTCCAACCCGAGGAGCTGCAACGGATAGACTTGGCCTACTACCGGGACATGGACCCGAACCCCTGACCTCCGACGAAAAACTTGCCGTCTGCGACAACTTCGCTTCGCGGGATTGGGATATGGACGCGGTCATGGCAGAACTGGACGACAATAGGAGCCTCCCATCGGACCACGATAGCGCACGCTGGCCTCCTGGTCTGGATATGGGAGACGATGGATATACCCGCCAATCAGGTAAGTTTCGATCAGACGGGATCTCGGACCGACCCGGAACACAACCAGGCCCTACTCGCCGGGTACTGCCTGGGGAAATTCTATCCGGAGAGTATCACCGGGGCGTAGACTAGAGGCAAAGGAGGGCGGATGGACACGTTTGAAGACAGGGTGGATAGACTGGTGGCTGTTCTGGAGGAACGTGCCGATCGGCACGATGAAATGATCGGGAGACTGGTCGTCATGTCTGAAAAGCTTGTCGAAATGGATCGGCAACTCATGGTCGCAATTGCACGTACCGACGAGAAACTGGAGGAGATACGAAAGGACACACGACAGACGCAGCGTCTATGGGTGAAGTTGGCTCAGAAACACGGATGGCTGGACGATGAAGACCTTATGGCGTAGGACGGGAGGGACGGATGGACATGGACCCGGACCCACTGTGGCACATAAGACGAAAACTGGACCTGGTCACGAATCAACTGTACTGGATAATCGCGTTGCTGGTGGTCCTGGTAGTTGTGGGCATCGCCTCTTGTGAGATTCTGTCCGGGACGATCCGGTGATATGTCCCAGCGAGTCCTAAGCGACCAGTTCCTTGTACTCCAGGTGGGGGGCGGCGACCATGCGCCGGAGGGTGTGAACAAAGATGTGTTCGTTGTCCCGATTGTTGAAACGCCACTCGAGCTCCGACAGGTACCGGTCAAGGTGCTTGGCACTGACCTTGTGGAAGGCCCCGACGATGGACCGCTTGAAGAGGGACCAGACCCCTTCAATGCTGTTCGTGTGAACGTCCCCCAGGACCCATTCCTCCATCCCGTGGTTGACCGTCTCGTGGCGGGTGTTGTGGTCTTCGATGCCCAGGTAAGAAGCCAGTTCGTCCGTGTAGATGGCCTCGGCTTCGTCCCTGACGGTCCTCCCGATGAAGTTGTGGAGGGTGTCGCGCCGGACATTGGGGATTCTCTCCAGGCAGACATTACCGTCCCGCTGGATGGCCCCAGCGACCCAAGTCTTGTTTTTCCTGTAACCCCGGCCCTGGCCCTTCGTCTTACCGCCCACCAGGGTTTCGTCCACTTCGATGACCCCGACCAGGGTTGGGCCCTCCAGGGGGTCGTTAGCCATTGCCGCCCGTATCCTATGGCAGAGGTACCACGCCGTCTTGTAGGCAACGTTCAGAGTCCGCTTGAGCTGGAGGGCAGACATGCCCTTTGGGGACTCACACATTAGGTAGGTGGCAAGGAACCACTTCCGGAGGGGAAGGTGGGAGTCGTGCATCATGGTCCCAGCCGTCACGCTGAACTGGTAGGAGCAATCGTTGCAGTGGTACTGATTACGGGCCTCTATTTCAGTCAACTTGAGCGACCCGCAGCGGAGACACGCGACGCCCGAGGGCCAGCGTAGACGCTCCAGGAGGGCGCGGCAACGGTCGTCACTGTTGTAGTGGTCCATCAAGGTTAGGAGATTCATAGTCATGGGACAGACTCCGAAGAAGAAACGTAGGAATCAGGTACCGAAGGACATAACGGAACGGACGGACTCGGAAGTGGCCGAGTGGCTATTCGGGAAGCGGGTAAAGAAGGAGATTGACCGGCTTGTGGATACGCCCCCGAAGTCCATAAAGTCAGTCTAACATACTACCGGCTTTGTTTCAAGTAGATAATCACCGTTCATCCGGTGGCTCACGAAACAGGTGTGCTAGCTGGTCAAAGCCATCGTCGGCGATGTCGTCGACCTGGACCGGGTGGTGATGCGGGACACCCAGAGCTATTGCGGTATCCTCCTCGACGACAACAACCGACGACCCATAGCCCGACTGTACTTCAACACCGCGAAGAAGACGATCGTGGTGCCGACGGGAGAACGCGACGACCGTGGCCGACGAGAGATGGAGAGTTACGCGCTGGAATCGGTTGACGAGATAGACAAGTATGGCGACCAGTTGCGGGACGTGGTCAGACGTTACCTTCAAGAGGACTAGGCATTGTTGCAACCGACCCATCCCTGAAAGCCGCTCCTGAATCCGTGGGGCCCCTCTTGCCGCTTGTCCACCGGAACGACCCCGAAGACTAGCCCCCAGTCCGCGTCGGGATACCCATGCAACTTAGGTCCACGCTGCTGAAGCTTGCCATCGTACTAGTGCCATCCTACACAGCCGCATACCTTACTGGCGAGATGGTGTGGGTGGTGCCGACTCTGGTAGCATCGGGGATTCTGGCCGCCAACCTTGGCTCCGTGGAGCGTACCGCCACGAGACGGGTGGATGAAGACGGCCAGGAGGAGGATGGCGAGGACGATGGCGAGGAGACGCTGGACGAATAGCTGCTCTAACCGAGGACTGGCTGTCCACCGAACATCAGGCCCGGTTCGTAGGAGGCACTTGTTATAGCTGGTCACTCTCCCACTTGTAGTGCTTGGAAATCATCCGGTGGAATCCCCAGCGGAACCGGCTGACCTTGGGGATGCCGTAGCTTATCCACCGGTCCAGCTCGGCCCGGGCCTCGGGGTGCATGTTGTCCCCCCGGCGGAGGTTCCGGTCGATGGCGTCCTCGCTCTCGCACTCGTACAGGGCCAGGTACTTGGGGCCGGAGTTGAACCCTCGCACGGCGGGATGGTCCAGGGCCCGAAAGCGTCCGGCCGTCACGTAGCCGGGGACCTTGAGCAGGTTGGGCACGTGGGACTCGGTGTACCAGCGGTCCCACTCCTCCTCGTAGACCGGGTCCACGTCGGCGGTCACCAGGCTCAGGGGCCGGTCCGAGGTCAGCAGCGGGTCCCTGAGGGGCGCACCGCTGATCTGCTCGTAAACGTTGGCCAGACGGTCGGACATGCCCTGGAGGCCCAGGAATCCGGCGTACTCGCCTTTGACGATGGGATGGACCGCAGGGCCGTCCCACAGGTACAGGGAGTCCAGGTCATCCCGGCCCCGTATGCCGTACAGGGCCGTGAACCTGGTCGGGTCGTCCAGGCCCACGTACCGCTGGGCCCACAGGTATCCGGGCACGCGGAGGAAGTTGGGCAGGTGGTTGTTGTACCAGGTGTTGAACTCCCTCCAGTGCCTCGGCTCGCAGTTGATCTGCACCATGAGCATGAGCCCGGTGCTTTCCCCGCTGTTCGTCATAGGAGCACCTCCCTCATTCCGCCGGTTCGGCCGCCAGGGCCGGGGCCCGCGTCGCCAGCCTCGTGAGCAGCAGGCATGCCAACACCAGGCACACCACCAGGCTCACGACCGCGGCGGGCTGGCCGAAGCCCAGGGTGACCGAGATGACGGCCCACATGAAGTAGCCGATGACCCGCGCCAGCTTTCCCACCATCCCGTGAAGCCCGAAGAACTCTCCCACGTACTCGGGGGGAGAGAAGCTCATAATCATCGGCCGGTCGGCGGCGAACACGCAGGAGACGGACAGGCCCGTGAGAATACCCACCGCCCACCACAGGTCGGTGGTCCAGGAGAGCACGGGGATGGCCAGGGCGATGAGCAGCAGCGCCACCCACCCGACGAGCCCCGAGACGAGGACCGTCGACGCGCCAATCCTGTCCACCAGCCTGCCCCACAGCAGGCCGCAGGGGATGGCCACCGAGATGCCGGCGACCAGGACCACCTGGATCTCCTGGTCGGTCAACCCGATGGTGTCCGAGGCGTAGATGACGGCGAACCCGGTGGCCGTGCTGATGCCGATGCCGAACAGGAACCGGGCGAGCAGGTACGTGCGCAGCCCCGGGAAGCGGCCCATGCTCCGCAGGTTCGACGATAGCTGGCGCCAGGCCTCGCCGGCCCGTTCGAGGACGGTGGCGGGGCGCACGTCCCCTGCCTGTTCCCTCAGGAACAGGAATATGGGCAGCGCGAACAGGAGGAACAGCACGGCAACTATGCGAAATACCGCCACGTATCCCCAGCGGTCGGATACCAGCAGGGCGGTGCCCACGGCCAGGAAGGAGCCCAGGTAGCCGATGCCCACCCCCATGCCGGCGACGAACCCCCGGTTGGCGAGGGTGCTCACCTCGGTGAGCAGCGAGTTGTAGAACACCGTGCCCAGCTCCATGGCGCATAGGGCGAGGGCGAACAGCCCCAGGGACATCAGCGTCCCGCCGGTGTCTATGAGCAGGGTCACGGCGATGCACAGCAGGGTCGTGGTCAGGAGCAGGGGGATCCGCCTGCCCGTCTGGTCCGAATAGGAGCCGCAGAAGGGCGAGGCCACCAGCACCACGGCCATGGTGGCGGACATGGTGTACCCGAACATGGCGTCGTCCCCGCCCCGGTCGTTGGTCAGCCACAGGGGGAAGGCGAGCCCGACGACGCCGACCCAGAAGACGGTGTTGGCGATGTCGTAGGAGACCCAGGAGGCTACCGCGACCGGCCCTGCCTTGCGCTCCTCCAAGGCTACTCTTCACCGGCCCGTTGCAGGGTAAGACCACCGGCTTGGATCACCTGCACAAGGGCCTCTAGCTGCAGAGCCGGTACTTGAGGAGCCGTTGCCCCTCTATGTTGCGGTTGACGTACAGGTCGCCGTGGGAGTCGACCCACACCGCGTGGCCGCCCGTCCCCCCGGGGCCCGGGGTGGGAGGGTCCCATCGGGCAAGGACGTTGCCCTGGATGTCCACGATGCTCATGAAGGCGTCCAGCTCCGGGATGTAGACGGCCCCGTCAGAGTCGATGTAGAAGTCGCATGGCCGCCGGAAGCCCGTCCACTGGTCCAGGTACCTGCCGTCCGGGTCGAATATCTGGACGCGGTCGTTCTCCCGGTCGGCCACAAAGACCCGGCCGTCGGTGTGGACCCAGACACCGTGGGGGATGTGGAAATGGCCTGCCCCGGTCTTTCCCGGCGCTCCCCACGAATGCAGGAGCGTGCCGTCGGCGGAGAACCGGTGCACCCGGGCGTTGCCGTAGCCGTCGGCTATGTACAGGTCGCCGTTGGCGGCCAGGGCCACGTCGGCGGGCTGGTTGAAGGGCCCGGCGGCCCGTGGCACCGTGTCCAGGTAGTTGCCCGACCAACCCGTGTCCGAGGGCTGGTCCCAGGTCCCGAGGGTCATGAGCAGCCTGCCGTCGGACGTGTACTTGAGGACTACGTGGGAGTTCTTGACGGGCATGTACAGGTTTTCCTCGGAGTCGATGAACATCCCGTGGGCGTTCGGTAGTGTCCCCTCTCCCCAGGAAGCCAGGAAATTGCCGTCCCGGTCCAAGACCACCAACGGGTGGTCGCTGCGGTTGAAGAGGTATACTCGGTCCTGGGAGTCTGTGACTATGCCCGTCTGCCCCAGGACCCAGCCGTCGGGGAGCTTGGCCCAATCTTCGATGAGCTCGTAGGTGTACTTGCCGGAGCCGACCGTCGCCATGTCTCCCTCCTGTCCGATGGTTCTGGGTCAATATAGGCCCCGGACTCAGGGCCGTCAAGGTCGGGACCTGCGCCGCCGGCTCCGGGAGAGAAAAGAGTCCCATGACGCTGGTGCTCCTATCCGGCGCCTGGACGGCGGGCCTCCTGGCCGGCCTTTATCTGGAGGCCGGCCTGGGGCCCTCGGTCCTCTTCGCCGCGGCCGCCGCCTGCCTGGCCGCCCTGCTCAGGGTAGCCGGACGGCCCCTGTGGCCCGGCCTTCTCGGGGCCGTCCTCGTCGCGGGCCTGGTCAGGGTGGAGGCCGCCGGGGACCCGGCGAGGCTGGACGTTCCTCAGCCCCAGGCGGCGGCCCTGCGGGGCTACGTCGCCACCGACCCGGAGATCTCGGGCCGGGCCGTGGGGTTCACCCTGAGGGTCGTGGAGACGGACCTGGGCGGGGGCTGGGCCGGCGATGAGGGCCGGGTGCTGGTGCGGGCCAGGCCCACCGCAGAGCTGGTGATGGCGAGGGGGGAGTCTCCCTACTTCCGGTACGGAGACCTGCTGGAGGTGGAGGGCAGGCTGGAGGCGCCCCCGGACCTGGGAGACTTCGACTACGCGAGATACCTGGCCGCCCAGGGCATCGCGTTCGTTATGCCCTTCCCCGATCGCGTGGTCCTGCTGGAGGAGGGCGGAGGCAACCCCGCGCGGGCCTTCCTGTACGACGCGCGGCGCCGTGTCTCCCACACGCTGGACGAGGCCCTTCCAGAGCCGCAGGCCTCCCTGGCCCAGGCGCTGCTTCTTGGGCTGAGGGACAGGATACCCGAGGACATGGCCGAGGAGTTCCGGAATACGGGCACCTCCCACCTGCTGGCCATCTCGGGGCTTCACGTGGGGACCGTCCTGGTGATGTCGACGGCCGCCGGGGCGTGGGCGCTGGGCCGGAGGCGGCAGGTGTACCTGGTCCTGCCGCTGGCGGCCATGTGGGGCTACGCCCTCCTCAGCGGCCTGTCCCCGTCGGTGGAGAGGGCCGCCATCATGGGAAGCGTGTACCTGCTGGCCATTCTGGCCGGCAGGCCCAGGACTATTCTGCCCGCCCTGGCTCTCGCCGCCGCGGTGATGGCCGGCAAGGACCCATCGGTCCTCAGGGATTTGTCTTTTCAGCTCAGCTTTACCGCGATGGCCGGAATCGCCCTTCTCTTGACATGGTACACACCCTGGTCGGGACCCGGCACCAGTGTCGCCTCCGGCTCCGGGCCGTGGTGGCGCGGTCCGGCCAGATGGTGCATGGCTGCCGTCGCCGTGAGCTTTGCCGCCACTCTGGCCACGCTGCCGCTGGTCGCCTTCAACTTTCACCAGGTGCCGACGTTGGGAATCCCGGCCACCGTGTTGGCCCTCCCTGCCATGCCTCCACTGTTGGTGCTCTCCCTGGTCGCCACCGTCGGCGCAGCGGTCCATCCCGAGCTGGGGCAGGTGCTGGGTTGGCTGGCATGGGTCCCGTTGGAGTACCTCATCAAGCTGGTGCACCTGGCCTCCCTGGCGCCGGGAGGGACCATCCCGGTACCCGCGTTCAGCGGGCTCCTGGTGTGGCTCTACTATGGGACGCTGGCGCTGCTCGCGTGGCGGATGGGAGCGCCGGGGGAAACGTGGCGCCGGCTGAAGTCGCTGGCGGCGGGCCTGACCGCCGGCTTGGAGAAGGGAGCTCCCGGCGGCCGGAACGCGCTGCCCTCTGCCTGGATGATTGGCGCGTTCGTCGGGCTGGCGGCCCTGGCCGGGGTCCTGTGGCACGAGGCGGCGGGCGGGAGCGACGGAATGCTCCACGTTCATTTCCTCGACGTGGGACAGGGCGACGCCATACTCGTCGTCTCACCCGAGGGAGCCAAGGCGCTCATAGACGGCGGACCCCACGTGCAGGGCGCGACCAGGGCCCTGGGGAGACACCTGTCCGGCCGGGACCGTGACTTGGACCTGGTGGTCCTCACTCACCCCGACGAGGACCACCTCGCCGGCCTTCCGGCGGTCCTGGACCGGTACGACGTCGATGCGGTCGCCGACACCGGTGTGGCCTCGACCAATGCTCTCTATCTGGAATGGGAGAGGGCCGTGGACGAGGAGGCCCCTCGAAGGGTCATGGCCCTCCAGGGCCGTACCATCGCCCTGGGGCCGTCCACCTTCCTGCGGGTATTGAACCCGCAGGGACTTCCACACGCGGGCATGTCTCCTGACCTGAACGACGCCAGCGTAGTCATCCGCCTGGTCCATGGAGGCGTCAGCTTCCTCCTGACGGGGGACGTCGAGTCCGGTGCCGAAGGGCGCTTGTTGCGTTCGGGACAAGACCTGGCGAGCACGGTGTTGAAGGTCCCCCACCACGGTAGCCGTTCGTCGAGCACCGCCGCCTTCCTCGCTGCTGTCGCGCCGCGAGCGGCGGTCATATCCGCCGGCGCCGAGAACCCCTACGGCCACCCCCACCCGGAGGTGCTCCAGAGGCTGGCGGACCGGCTGACCGAAGAGCGGGTGTACTCGACGGCCCTTCACGGGGACGTGGAGTTCGTCAGCGACGGGGAGCGGTTGTGGGTCAGGACCGGCGGCTAGAGGTGGGCACGGACAGCCCCAGCGGGAAATGGCGCGGGGCCGCTGGAGCGGCCCCGGCTGGTCCATTCTTCCTGTATGTGTACCCACTGGACCGCGGCGGGCCCGGCGGGGGGAGCACCGTCGCGCTTAGTAGTGGCGAAGCTCCACCACGTTGTCGTCGGGATCGTAGATGTAGAGGGAGATGCCGTCGCCGTGGGAGCCCCAACGCTTGCCGGGGCCGGTCTGTATGTCCACCCCGAGGTCCTCGAACTTGCGGCGAAGCTCGTCCATGTCCTGCGGCTCGATGACCATGCAGAAGTGGTCCTGGTTCTTGATGCCGTCCTTGCCGATGGGCTCCTGCTTGGTGGCGAAGAAGTCGATGATGGTGTCGGCGTTCAGCCGGACCGATGGGAACATGACGTCGCCGGCCCGCCACTGGTCCACGCGCTCGGTGGGCATGCCCAGGACCTCGGCGTAGAACTTGAGGGACCTCTCCACGTCCTGGCACCGGATGACTATGTGGTCCATTTCGGTAATCTTCACCAGGGGCTTGGTAACCGTTGCGGCCCAGTCCTGCGTCCTGGTAGCCATTCGACACCTCCTGCTGGCGCGCCTCCTCCCGTCTCGGGAGGGGTCGGCTTCGAGTAACTGGTATTGTACCGCCGCCCCCGCACGCGGTCAACCGAAGGGGGCGGCGAAGCCCGACAGGCTTTGCTATAACCGAGTTGGATGAAGTACAATTTGCCACAGACGTATCGATACCCATGACGACGATCAACTCCCGCAAAGCCCTGGCGGCGGAGCAGGACGCGACCGTCATGCTCTTGCCGGAGATCTGATTTCACCGGAGGTGTTCAGATGAGCGACCAGCTATCGTCCATCGTAAGGGGGGAGCCCGAGCTGCTGGCCTCGGGGTTTGGCTTCACCGAGGGTCCTGTCTGGCACCCGGACAGCTACATCTACTTCAGCGACATTCCCAACAACAACCTGCTGAAGTGGGTGCCCGGCCAGTCGCCCTACGTGGCGATGGAGGGCACCCAGGGCGGCAACGGCCTGACCTTCGACAAGCAGGGCCGCCTCCTGATGTGCCAGATGGCCGCCCGGCGAGTGGTACGCTTCGATGGGGAAGGGGCGATGACGGTCGTGGCCGACAGGTGGGAGGGCAAGCGTCTCACGGCTCCCAACGACGTGGTTGGCCGCTCCGACGGGACCATCTTCTTCACCGACCCCGGCGGCCGCGTGCCGATGGAGGACCGCGAGATCAAGTTCGCCGGCGTTTACACCATCTCGCCCGACGGCAAGATGGGCCTGGCCACCGACGAGTGCGAGTATCCCAACGGCCTGGCCTTCTCCCCCGACGAGTCCATCCTGTACGTGGCCATAAGCCGGAAGAACCTGGACTGCCTGAAGGAGGAGCCGGACGAGGTGTGCGTCCACCGGCTTATCAGGGCCTTCGACGTGGCCGCCGACGGCTCCTTGAGCAACAACCGCGTCTTCGCCGACATGTCATCGGCCCTGGAGGGGGTGCCCGACGGCATGAAGGTGGACATGGACGGCCGGGTGTGGTGCACCGGCAACGGGGGCACCCAGATCTACGACAAGGACGGCAACCACATTGGGGACCTTCGCACCGGCGAGGTGCCCGCCAACTGCGCCTGGGGCGGGTCGGACAACCGCACCCTGTTCCTCACGGCCCGGACCTCGGTCTATACGGTCCGGGTCAACACGCCCGGTACGCCCATCCCCCGAGACCCCTAGACGGACCCGTCTATAACCACGTCCACCACCGCCGGCTTGCCCAGGGCGAAGGCCTCGTCCAGCGCCGGCCTCAGCTCCGCCGGGTCCTCCACCGTACGGCCGTGGACGCCGAACCCCCGAGCCACGCCGGCCACGTCCAGGGGCAGGGGGAAGTCCATACCCAGGTACTGGCTCCGGCGGTCCTTGTCCTTGAGCATGTCCCTCAGGTATATCTCCATGTTCACCTTGAGGATGCGGTACGTGCGGTTGTTGCAGATCACCCAGGTCACCGGAATATCGTAGCGGGCGGCCGTCCATAGCGCCTGGATGGTGTACATGGACGAGCCGTCGCCAACCACCGCGACTACGGGACGGTCGGGGTTGGCCAGCTTCAGGCCCAGCGGCCCCGGCATTCCCCAGCCCAGCGCTCCGCCCTGCTCGGCGTAGAGGCTGCCGGGCTCGTCGAAGTCCATGGCGCCCAGCATGGCCCCCCTGGAGGTGATCGACTCGTCGCCGATGATGGCGTCGGAGGGCAGGGCTCCGGCCAGCTCGGCCATCATTCGCTCCACCGACATGGGGCTGCTGTCCCAACGCTCCCGGACCCGGGCCTGGTGGGCCTCTCTGCCCCGCGCCTTCTCCCGGGCGATCTCCGCGGCCCTGGTGCGGGCGGCCTCCCGGGCCGAGCCCGGCATCCCCTGCTCCAGGGCGTCGGCCAGCTCCACGAGACCGGCCCTTGGGTCGGCGACCATGGCCACCTCGGTGGGGTACACCTTCTCCACCTCCCGGTACGCGCTGTCCAGGTGGACCAGGCGGGTCCGGGGGTTCACGTAGGGTTGGGGCACGTAGAGGAAGGAGGAGAACACGTTGGTGCCCACCGCCAGCAGCGCGTCGGCGCCGGCCAGCTTGTCCCGGGAGCCGGGGCTGTTCAGGTTCAGGACCCCGGCGAACTGGGGATGGCTTGTGGGGAAGTTGACCTCGGTATAGGCCGCGGCGTAAACCCTGGCTCCCAGCAGCTCGGCCACCTGCACCGCGTCGGAGACTGCCCCGGACTGGGCGACCCGGTCTCCGACCACCATCACCGGACTCGCCGCACTGCCCAGGATGTCCGCGGCCTTCGACACCGCCGCCACGTCCGGGCGGATGCGGTGGTACCCCGCCGATGAGGGGACTATGTCTATTTCCGCCGTGTCGTCCAACGAGTCCCAGGGAAAGCTCATGAACACCGGCCCGGTGGGCGGCGTCTTGGCTTCCCTGAAGGCCCTCCGCACGGCGATGGGGATCTCCGAGGCGTGCTGTATCTCTACGCTCCACTTGGTGTACTGCCTGGTCATCTCCACCAGGTCGCCGGAGAGGACCGGGTCCGTAAGGAACTGGCGGGTGTCCGAGTTCCCGGCGGTGAGCACCAGGGGCGTTCCGCCCTTGAAGGAGTCGTAGAGCATGCTGATGCCGCCGGCGAGGCCCCCGGCGATGTGCAAGTTGACGAAGGCGGGCTTGCCGGCCCCGCGGGCGTAGCCGTCGGCCATGGCCACGGCGGAGTTCTCCTGGAGCGACAGCATGAAGTTTAGCTGCGGATAGTCCTGGAGGGCGTCCATGAAGGGCGTCTCGCTGGTGCCCGGGTTGCCGAACACGTACTCCACACCCTCGGCGATGAGCATCTCTACCAAGGCCCTTTTCCCGGTCATGGTCGGCATGGCGTGGGCTCCCTTCGGCTGTGCTCCCGGCTCCACCTCACACTAGCATCGCCCCACGGTGCAGTCAACGGGGAGTGGCAGAAGGGGGGAGGCGGATGGAGCTAGTCCAGGGTGCTTATGAGGGACGCGGCGATGCCCAGGAAGATCAGGAATCCCACCACGTCGGCGACGGTGGTGACGACGACGGCCGCTCCCAACGCCGGGTCCATCCTCAGGGCCCGCAGCAACAGCGGGGTGGCCGCGCCGACCATTCCCGCGATCACCATGTTGGCGCCCACCGCCAGGCCGACAACGACTCCCAGCATGCCGTTGCCCTTCCACAGGAAGGCCACCACGCCTATGACGGCGCCCAGCAGCACACCGTGTATCAGCCCGAGGACCAGCTCCCGGCCCAGCAGGGAGAGGGCGCGGCGTCCCGGGAGGTCTCCCAGGGCGATGCCGCGGATGACCAGCGTCAGGGTCTGGGTGCCCCCTATGCCGCCCTGGCCCGCCACCACCGGCAGGAACATGGCCAGGGCCACCACCCGGGCGACGGTGGACTCGAAGAAGTTGATGACCAGGGCGGCCAGGATGGTGGTGGCCAGGTTCAGATACAGCCAGGGCAAGCGCCTCCGCACCGATCCCAGGGGCGAGCCGAACAGCCGCTCCGGCCCGATCCTGGCCATGTGGTACATGTCCTCGGTGGCCTCCTCCTCGATCACGTCCACCAGGTCCTGCACCAGTATCACACCCAGCAGGCGCCGCTCCTCGTCCACCACCGGGAGGTAGCTCAGGTCGTACCTCTCCGCCAGCGACGCGCACTCCTCCTGGTCCGTGTCGGGGGCAACGTGCCGCACCTCGGGGTCCATGATGTCGGCCACCAGGAGGGTGGGGCGGGCCAGGGCCAGACGTGTGACCCCAAGGGACCCCACCAGTCTTCTGGAATTGTCCACCACCAGCAGGGAGCCGACGTCGTCCACTCCCTCGGCCCGCACCCTGAGGATGTCCAGGGCGATGGCGGCCGTGGTGTCGGTGCGGACGGAGACGTACTCGGTGGTCATGATGCCGCCCGCGGTGTCGTCGGCATACTCAAGGAGGGGGGTTACGTCCTCTACTTCACCCATCCCCTGAAGGGTCTGGAGGGACTGCTCCTCGGGCAGCCTCTTCAGGATGTCGGCGGCCACGTCGGGGCCGGCCTCGTCCAGGATGGCCGAGAGGGTCCCGGGCCGCATCTCTTCCACCGCCTCGGCGGCCTCCTCCGGGTGCATCTGCTCCAGCACCAGGGCGGCCTCGCCCGGCTGAAGCAGGTCCAGGAGCGCCTGACGCCGCGCCAGGTCGATCTCCGACAGGAGCTGGGCCTGGTCGGCGGGATGGACCTCCAGGAGTAGAGGGAGGGCCGACTGGGGCTGGGGCCCTTCGAGTAGCTCCAGGACCCGGGCCATGAGCCCCCGCTCGTGTCCCAGGGCGTCGGGGATGGAGTCGCGTGGCTGTTCCATGGTGAATTGGGGCCGTCGTTCCCTATGCTTGCCCGTCAGCGGTCGGCCGGGGTGCCGCAGGCACTCCTTCGCGCTGGGCTAGGACCCCTCAACCGGGGGGGTCCTGCGGGTCTTGCGCTTGCCGACGGGCTCGGATGGTCCGCCGCCGTCCTGGCAGGTGACCCCTTCCTTGAGCATCCCCCACAGGGCCGCGCTGTGTTGGGATAGGGGATGGGCCCTGTTGCTGAAGGTCCAGAGGGTGACGCTGGCCTGGACCATGCCGAAGAACATGATGGCGGCGGCCTTCACGTCCACTCCGGGATGCACCTCTCCCTTGGCGGCGCCCTCCTTGAGAATCGCGGCTATCGTCTCCAGGTATCGTTCCACCATTTGCCGGGCGGCCTGCTTCACCCGGTCGTCGGCGAAGCACATCGCCTCGGCGATGACCACGAAGGAGACGGCGTTTCTCCGCTCCAGGGAGGAGAAGTGACGCCTCAGCAAACGCCGCAGCCGGTCCAGGGAGCTCTCCTCGGGGCGGGCGGAGTCGGAGATGATCCGCAGCAGGTTGCGTTCTATCTCTCTGACCAGGGCCAGGAGGATGTCGTCCTTGCTCTTGAAGTGCCGGTAGATGGCGGCCTCCGAAACACCCACGGCGGTGGCCAGACCATTGATGGTGAGGGAGGCCATACCCTCGTCCGCGACGATGCTTCTGGCGGTCTGGACGATCTGGGCCCGGCGGACCCCTGAACCCAGGTGCACCGTCGTCATATCGCCCCGCCTGTCCGTCCCTCATTCGGCATGAGAAGTGAATATATGCTCACAAGAACGGACTATATCATAAGTGTCCTACGGGTACAAGGGGATTGACACTACCGGACGCGCGTGATAGCATCAAAAGTAAGTAAACGTTCACTTGCCTACAAGAGCCAGAAGAGAAAGGAGTCAGATGGCAGAGAAGATACGGGACACCGGTGACCACGATGGCCTGCGGACCGAGGGCCAGCTAAACGACGCCGCCACCGCGGCTCCTACAAGGTCGCGGCCGGCCGGCCGGTTTGCCAAGGACGAAGCCAACGCCCCGGAGGGCGGCGTGGGCCGGGAGAACGGACCAGGGGAGTTGTCCGTGGCCTCGGGCGCCCTGGTCATGGGCCACCTGACGATACGAGAGCTGGAGATGATGTCCAAGATGGAAGAGATCCGTCGCTTGGAGGAGATCCCAGTCGGCGGAATGACCAACATCCAGCCCGAGGTCATCGGGGCCATCGCCGGGGTGGCGACACAGTCCGTCGACGGGGTGGCTTCCCTTGGGACCACGTCCCTCCGCCGCACCCTGAGCGAGCGTCTTGGCGGCGCCGAGAGGCGGGCCCGGGGCGTACAGGTGGAGGTCGGGACGCGGGAGGCCATCCTGGACATCAGCCTCAAGGTCGCCTACGGCCACAGCATACCCACCGTGGTCGCGGCGGTCCGAAGGGCCGTGGCCGCCAACCTGCTGACCCTGTGCGGCTTGGTGGCCAAGGAGATCAACGTACGGGTCGTAGGCATGGAGTTCCCGGATAGGATGCCGGGCAGGGTCGAGTAGCCCGGCATCCCGTCGGAGCTGGAGAGCTAACTCTCGTCGAAAGGAGGACAGGCAACATGGCACCAGAGAGGATCAAAGAGCAAGAGATGGCAGCCCGGATGGACGAGCTGGCGAAGCTGGAGGAGATCGAGGTCGGGGGTGAGACCGACATCCAGGACGAGGTGATAGCCGCCATCGCAGGAGTGGCCGCCAGGGAGGTGGAGGGTGTGGCGTCCCTGGGCGCGTCCAGCATCCGGTCGGCCATCGCCGAGCGGGTCGGCGGACGCGAGGAGCGGGCCCGGGGCGTCGGTGTGGAGGCGGGCCGCCGGGAAGCGATCCTGGACATCGACCTCCGGGTCCTGTACGGGTACAGCATCCCCGAGACGGTGGTGGAGGTGCGGCATAACGTGGCAGGGAGACTGCTGACCCTCTGCGGCCTGGTAGCCAAGGAGATCAACGTGGATGTCGTCGGCATCGAGTTCCCTGAGAGGATGCCCGGGAGGGTCGAGTAACCCCCCCCGGGGCGCCGCCGGCGGTTCCCGCGTAAATCCCTGGTCTGAGGGGTATGCCGAAGGGCATGCCCCTCAGAGGTGACTGCATATGATAGACCGCCTGAATCGCCTACTGGTGTTGCTCGTCGCCGTCCTGGTTCTGGTCGCGGCCGTGGTCGTGTGCCTGGCGGTCACCAGGGCGCTGGACCCGGACTTCCTGCCCGGAGGCTCGGGCTCGAGCTCCTGGTTCTACGACCAGCTCGACGGCCTGGCCGGTTTCAAGGGCGCGTCCTACAACGTCACCCTGGGGGTGGGGATCGGCGTCGCCGTGGCGATGGTGGGCTTCATGCTCCTGGAGGCGAGCCCCCTCTTCAGAAGGCGGCGGCCGCTGCTCATCGAGAACGCCCCCGAGGGCGGCTCCACCATCGAGACCGACAGCGTCCGGCTCCTGGCCGAACGCACCGGCATCGTCAACCGGAACGTGAACTCGTTACGCTGCAAGGTCAAGCTGCGGAGGGGCGGCCGCCGCGGCGTTGGCCCCTCGAGAGTCACCATCACCTGCTATCCCAGGCTGGTCCTGGGCAGCAGCACCCAGGAGATCAGCAATGACCTCCAGACACGCATCAAGGAAGCGGTGGAGAGGCTCACCGGCCTGCCCGTGATGCTGGTGGACGTCCACTGCAAGTTCGACCGAGGGGAAGAGGGGAGGCTGATCGCCTCCTAGGCGTAAGAATGGGCAGACCGCAGATATTCGGAGCGGCCCTGGGCGCCGTCATCGGCGTGGTCTTCGTATGGCAGGGGGCGTTGGACGCCTTCTTCACCGCCCTCTTCATCTTCGGCGGCTGGCTCGCGGGGAAGTACGCCGCCGGCGGGATGCCCGCCGTGGATGACATGTTGGAGCGCTTCGTCTCCAACCGAAACCGCGACCGGGACCGCTGACGAGATCATGCCATCCGGAGGAGTCATCCGCGTTTCAGCCCTCCCGGACCGTCTGAGGCTCCTCGACGAAGGGGGCGCCCGGGCGGTGCTCCTGGGCTGGCGGTGTCGTCGCTGCAACGAGCACTTCTTCGGCGACGTGTTCCTCTGTCGAAGCTGCTCCAACCGGGACCTGGAGGCGGTCGAGCTGGGCGCCAGGGGCACCCTCTACAGTTACACCATAGTCCGCGTGCCTCCCCCCGGCTGGACGGGGGACGTGCCCTACGCCCTGGGCCAGGTGGAGCTGCCCCAGGGCCCCCACGTGTTGTGCCGGGTCGTGGAATGCCCGCCCGGGCGCCTGCGCGTCGGCATGGCCCTGGAGCTCACCACCCAGGTGGCGACCGAGGACGAAGAGGGGACCCAGTCGCTGGTCTACGCGTGGAGGCCCGCCGCCGGCGGGTAGCCTCCAGCGAATGCCCGGCAGTACGAGGACGGTAAGATGAGCGCCATGAGCCACCGCGAGGTCGCAGTGCTGGGGGTGGGACTGCACCCCTTCGGCAGGTTCCCCGGGAAGGACCTGCCCCAGCTTGCCAGGGAGGCGGTGGCGGCCTCCCTGCAGGACGCCGGCATCGGCTGGCAGTCTGTGCAGATCGCCTACTTTGGGCACGTCTACTACCAGGGAATGTCCCTAGGCGAGGCGACCCTCCGGGAGCTCGGCCTTACAGGCATCCCCATCATCAACGTGGAGAACGCCTGCTCCAGCGGCTCCACCGCCTTCTGGCAGGCCTACTGGGGCATCGCCACCGGCCTCTACGACGTCGCCCTGGCCTTCGGAGCCGAGAAGGTGCCCAGGGGCCCGGTTACGGTGACCGCCGAGGACAGCCCCGAGCGGTTCCTCGGCGCCGACCACATGATGGCGGGATACGCCCTGCGCACCCGGCGCTACATGGAGGAGTTCGGCGCGCCCATCGAGGCCGTGGCCCAGGTGTCGGTCAAGGCCCACGACAACGGGGCCCTGAACCCCTACGCCCAGTACAACAAGACCTTCACCCTGGCCGACGTGCTGGAGTCCCGGCCCATTGCCGATCCCCTCACCCTGTACCAGTGCTGTCCCACCAGCGAGGGGGCCGCCGCGGCGGTCCTGTGTGCCCGGGACGCCATCGACAGCCTGGCGCCGGACCACCGGCGGGCGGTGACCGTGGCGGCGGCGGCCCTGAGCACGGGCACCTACAGCCCCCGGGGCGCCTACCATCCGGCCTTGAACCCCTACAAGGGAGAGGACGCGGCGGCCCAGGCCTACGAGATGGCGGGCCTGGGCCCCGAGGAGGTGGACGTCATCCAGGTCCACGACGCCGCCACCATCGGCGAGCTCCAGCAGCTCGAGGCCCTGGGGGTGGTGCCCATGGGCGAGGCCTGGGTCGCCACCCGGGAGGGACGCACCGGCCTGGCGGGGGACATACCCACCAACACCGACGGAGGCCTTCTGGCCATGGGACATCCCTTCGGGGCGTCGGGGGTCCGGATGATCCACGAGATCGTTACCCAGCTCAGAGGAGAGGCGGGGGCCAGACAGGTGTCGGACCCCCGGGTCGGCCTCGCCCACTGCTCCGGGGCCGGCGAGATAACCACCATCCATATCTTGAAGAAGTAGGGTCGTCAGTCATCAGGCCCGGGCGCTGGGGAGACGGCCGGATCAGCTTTCCGGGTCCCGGCGGCCCATAAGAGATCCCTATACGTTCCCCCTATACGTTCCAAGGAGGTGGGGCCATGCCCTTCCGTATTCCCACCGAAGAGGACCTGCTGAGGCTGGCGGAGGAGAACCACTTCGAGCTGAGCGACGACGAGCTGGAGCAGTTCCAGGACCTGCTGCCCAGGCTCTTTGCCGACTACGAGGTCCTGGAGCGGATCCCGTTGCCGCCGGCGCCCCTCAAGTACCGGGAGCGCGACGCCGGGTACAAGCCGTCCAGGTCCGACGACCCCTTCAACGCCATCGTGCGGAGGTGCGTCCTCAAGGGCGCGGACTCGGGGAAGCTGGCAGGCAAGAGGTTCGGCCTGAAGAACAACATCTGCGTGGCGGGCATGCCGATGACCTGCGCGTCGCTGGTGTTGGAGGGGTATACGGCCGACATTGACGCCACCATCGTGACCTGGCTCCTGGACGCGGGGGCCGAGATCGTTGCCACCCTGAACCTGGACAACTTCGCCTTCTCCGGCGCCGGCGACACCAGCGCCCACGGGCCCACCCGCAACCCCCATAACACGGCCCACCTGGCGGGCGGCTCCTCGGGGGGCTCGGGGGCCGCGCTGTACTATGACGACATAGACATCACCATCGGCGGCGACCAGGGCGGCTCCATCCGCATCCCCGCCTCCTGGTGCGGCGTGGTGGGGCACAAACCGACCCACGGGCTGGTCCCGTACACGGGCATAGCCGGGATCGACGGCACCTTCGACCACGCCGGCCCCATGTCCCGGACGGTGGCCGACTCGGCCCTGACCATGGAGGTGATCGCGGGCAAGGACCCGTTGGACCCCCGCCAGGGTGAGGTCACGGTCCAGCCTTACACCGAGATGATGGCCCTCGGTGGCGCAGGCCTCCGGGTTGGCGTCCTCGAAGAGGGGTTCGGGCTCAAGGAGTCGGACCCCGCGGTGGACGAGTGCGTCCGCAAGGCGCTGAACGTGCTGGGAGACGCCGGCGCCCAGGTTACCGCCGTGTCCAACCCGGCCCACCTGGAGGCCCGGGGCATCGTCTGGGGCCTGGTGCCCGAGGGCGCCACCGCCTACCTCCAGACCAACGGGATGGGGTACCACTGGCAGGGCCTCTACAACTCCAGCCTGGTCCAGACCCTGGGCAAGTCCCGCCGGGCTCAGGCCGACGACTTCCCGCCGACGGTGAAGATGGTCCTGCTCATCGGCAGCTACATGGCCGAGAGGTACCATGGCAGCACGTACGCCAAGGCCCAGAACCTGCGGCCCTGGCTCCGCGCCAGCTACGACCGGCTGCTGGAGCAGGTGGACGTCCTGGCCATGCCCACGACGCCCATGACGGCCCACGAGTACGACCCCGATGTGGACATCGTCGGCCTCCTCACCCACGGCTGGGACATGCTGAACAACACGGCGCCCTTCGACATGACGGGCCACCCGGCCATTTCCGTCCCCTGCGGCAAGGTCGACGGCCTGCCCGTGGGGCTGATGCTGGTCGGCAAGCGCTTCGACGACGGGACAGTATTCCGGGCAGCCCACGCTTTCGAGCGGCAGGCCGACTGGCAGAGCCTGTAGCAAGCGGCTATTTCGTCGTAACGATAGGTAGGCTGACTCTCAATTGGCATGGCCTTGCAAAGGCCACTTTTGGGGATGGAGACAGCGGCCCCCTCCCAGTCTTTCCGGCGAAGGCCGGAATCCAGGGGTGGGGGCCGCCGCGTCTTACCGGCTGGGGCGCCTAGCTATGGCGGACGAGGCCCTCGTCCATCATGGCCTTGATGGCCCCGTCGAAGGCATCCAGGGCCCGGTCGATGTCCTCGTCCGTGTGCGTGCCCGAGGTAACGCCGCTGGTGCGGGACATGATGTCCATGCCCCGTACCTGCAGCGCCTGGCGGAAGTTGTTGGCTATCTGCGGCGGGATGGCTTTTAGCTGGTTGGCGTCCAGGCCCTCCAGGGACCGGGCCCCGAAGTAGACGTGGAAGGTGGAGGACTCCCCGTAGACGCAGGCCTCCACCTCGTACCGGTCCACCACCTCCCGCATTCCCCGGCGCAGCCGGTCCGCCGCCCGGTCGGCGTTGTTCTGCATCTCGCCCGTGGCGACAATGCTCAGGGCGGCGTTGCCCGTCGCCGCGCAGTACGGGTTGGCGTTGAAGGTGCCTCCGTGCTGCAGCCTCTGGTGCCGGTCGTGATGCGAGTCCCCGGTCTGGTTCATCACCTGCATGAACTCTTCCCTGCCGGCCACCGCGCCGCCGGGTAGGCCGCCGGTGAGTATCTTTGCCAGGGAGCACACGTCGGGCTCCAGGCCGAACTTGCCCTGCAGACCGCCCGGGCTCCAGCGGAACCCGGTGATCACCTCGTCCAGGAGCATGAGCACACCGTACTGGCGGGTCAGTTTCCGGACGCCCTCCAGGAACCCCTCGGGGAGGGGCACGGTGCCGTAGGAGGCCCCCGAGCCCTCGGTGATGACCCCGGCAATGTCGTTGTCCGTGGCCAGCACCCGCTCCAGCGCGTTCAGGTCGGGCGGCAGCACGATCACCGACTCGATGGCGCCCCTGGGCACGCCCGTGGACGCGGGCACGTCCCACGGGGCCAGGTTCCCGGGCATGGCGTAGTCGTGGGCGCCGTGGTAGTGGGACTGCCAGCGGACGATCTTGTTCTTGCCCGTGTACGCCCGGGCCACCCGCATGGCGTACATGGTGGCCTCGCCTCCCGAGGCGACGAACCGGATCTTGTCGGCGCAGGGGATCAGGTTATGCACCTTCTCCCCCCACTCCAGGGCTGCTTCCACGGGGGCCCCGTAGTGGGAGCCTGCCGGGGCCGCGTTCACCAAGGCCTCCACCACCTGGGGGTGTGCGTGGCCGAGGAGGAGGGAGGCCGACCCCATGTGAAAGTCGATGTACTCGTTGCCGTCCACGTCCCACTTGCGGGGTCCCAGGCCCCTGGCGATGGTCAGAGGGAAAGGGAAGCCCGTGTAGCCGTCGTGGCCCGCCCCGCCCGAGGGGAAGAACTCCTTGAACTTGGGGGCTAGCTCGGCCGACTTGGGGTTCTTGCGCGCGTAGGCCTCGGCAATCGTCTCTGCCATGGGTCACCTCCTCGATCTTGCTGGTCCCGGTCCCGGCGGGGGTGGGGGCTGTCGCTAATGCTGCTGATAGTATACCGACCGTCGGAGGGGTTCACAACCGCACAGGCTCAGGCCCTCAAAACACGCGGCAGCCGCTTCAGGTGCTCCAGGTCCATGGCCGAGGCGAAGACGTCCACGTGGGGGCGGGCCGCCAGGAGGCCCACGGTGAGGGGCTCGTAGCCGGGAGTGCCCATCAGGGGGTTCAGCCAGACCAGCCTGCGCACCCTGCGCTTTATCCTGCCAAGCTCCTCGGCCAGCGCCTCCGGCTTCCCCGTCTCCCACCCGTCGCTCAGCAGCACCACCGAGGTGCTCCGGTCCAGCAGGTGCGCGTGGTCCCGGTTCAGGGTGGCCAGGCACTCTCCGATGCGGGTGCCTCCCGACCAGTGAGGCGCCGCCTCCCCGACCCTGGCCATGGCCTCCCCGAAGGAGGGGGCCCTGAGCTGCCGGGTGACACGGGTGAGGGAGGTGGTGAAGACGAAGGTCTCGATGCGGCCCGCCCGCTGCCCCAGGGCGTAGACGAGCTGGAGCAGCAGGTTGGCGTAACGCTCCATGGAGCCGCTGCCGTCCAGCAGGACCAGGAGCCGGGGCACCCTGGGCGCCTGCCGCCTCCTGGGGACGTCGATGAGGTCTCCGCCGTGATGGATGCTCATGCGGATGGCCCTCCGCAGGTCCGGTGTCCCCTTCCTGCGGTGTGGCTTCCGGCGACGGCCCGGCCTCGACGGGAGGGCCCGCACCAGGCGGGCCGCCAGGTGGAAGACCTCGTCCAGCCGGTCCCTGCGAAAAACGGTCAGGTCGGGCCGGCCGGACACCTCCCTGGGGCTGGCCCCCGTGCGTACTATGCCCACCGAGGGACCGTCGCGTCCGGACTGGGAATCGTCCCCGGCGCCCAGCCCGTACCTGGTGGGGACCATGGGCCCGGCCCTGGCCGGCGCGGGCGGTCCCACGCCCGGAGCTGCCTCGGGGGTCCGCAGGGTCCAGAAGGCCTGGAAGCATTCGTCGAAGGCGGGGGCCTCGTGGGGCCGGGACACCAGCAGGGCGCGCAGTCCCCAGTAGACCTGCTCCCGGTCCATGACGTCCACCAGGGCCAGGCCCCGGAGGGCCGCGGCCGTCTCGCCGGCGCTAACCAGCAGGCCCCGGTCCCTGAGGGCGCGGCAGAAGCGCACCGTGTGGGATACCAGGTCCGAGGGGTGGTCGTCTACCTTCTGGGCCGTCACGGCGGGGGTCGTTTCGTCCCCGTCCCTGCCTGCCATGCTCAGGGCCGTCTCAGGCCCTGGCCAGCATCTCTTCCAGGGGGGCTTCCTGGAACAGGCGCAGGTCGTCGGCGTCCTTGACCAGGCAGCCGAGGGTCTGCTCCACCGTCTCCCGGTCCAGGCGGTCCCGGTGCAGCATGACCACGGCCGAGGCCCAGTCCAGCGTCTCCGAGATGCCCGGGGTCTTCTCCAGGCCCAGCCTCCGCACCTCCTGCATGAACGCGCAGATGTGGCGCGCCAGCGAGTCCGAGATGCCCGGGACCTTGGATGTGACGATGCGGAGCTCCTTTTCGAAGGAGGGGTAGTCCACCCACAGGTACAAGCAGCGGCGCCTCAGGGCGTCAGACAGGTCCCGGGAGCGGTTGGAGGTGAGGACCACCGTGGGCACGTTGCGGGCCTTCACCGTGCCGATCTCGGGTATGGTGACCTGGAACTCCGACAGGACCTCCAGCAGGAAGGCCTCGAACTCCTCGTCGGCCCTGTCGACCTCGTCGATGAGGAGCACCGGGGCCCGCTCCTCCTGGGTCAGCGCGGCCAGGAGGGGACGCTGGAGCAGGAACTCCTCGCTGAATATCTCCTGCTCCCGCTCCGAGACGCTGCGGTGGGAGCCCTCCTCCAGCTTGATCCACAGGAGCTGCTTGGGGTAGTTCCACTCGTAGAGGGCGGTGTTCACGTCCAGCCCCTCGTAGCACTGGAGCCGGATGAGGTTGGTGTCCAGGAGCCGGGAGAGGACCTTGGCGACCTCGGTCTTGCCAACCCCGGCACGGCCCTCGATGAGGAGGGGGCGCTGCAGGCCCGCCGCCAGGTACACCGACGTTGCGATGGAGGCGTCGGCTATGTACTGCTCCCCCTCCAGCCCCTCCAGGACTTCCTGGACCGAGGCAAAGGGGGTCCCGGGGTCGCCGGCCATCTAGTCTCTCGCCGACTGGATGGCCCGCCACACCCGCTCGGGCTTGAGGGGCATGTCGACGTGCCTCACCCCCTGGGGCGCGAGGGCGTCCATCACCGCGTTGACGAAGGCCCCGGATGCGGCTATCGTGCCCGTCTCCCCCGCTCCCTTGATGCCCAGGGGGTTGGTGGGCGAGGGCGTCACCGTGCGGTCCACCTCGTAGGAGGGCAGCACGTCGGCTGAGGGCACGGCGTAGTCCATCATCGTCCCCGTCAGGAGCTGGCCCTGGTCGTCGTACACGGCCTCCTCCTGGAGGGCCTGGCCCACGCCCTGGGCTATCCCGCCGTGGACCATGCCGTCGACGATCATCGGGTTGATCACGTTCCCCACGTCGTCCACGGCCACGTAGCGGAGGAGCTTGACGTCGCCGGTGTCCCCGTCCACCTCCACCACCGCCGCGTGGGTGCCGAAGGGCCAGGTGAAGTTGGGCGGGTCGAAGAAGCTGGTGGCCTCCAGGCCCGGCTCCATCCCCTCGGGCAGGCTGCTGGCCAGGTAAGCGGCCAGGGCCACCTCTCCGAAGGTCTTCGCGTTGTCCGGCGCGCCCCGGACGAATATCTTGCCGTCTTCGTAGACCATGTCCGCCTCGGCCGCCTCCAGCAGGTGGGCGGCCAGCCGCTTGGCCTTGTCCTTGATCTTGTCCACTCCCAGGTGTATGGCCGTGCCCCCCACGGCGGCGCTCCTGCTGCCGTAGGTGCCCGCGCCGAACTGGACCTGCGACGTGTCCCCGTGGACTATGTCCACGTCCTCCATGGGGATTCCCAGCTCCGAGGAGGCGAGTTGGGCAAACGTGGTCTCATGGCCCTGCCCATGGGAGGAGGCGCCGGTGTAGACGGTGACCTTGCCCGTGGGATGGACCCTCACCAGGGCGCTCTCCCAGAGGCCCGCCTGGGCGCCCAGCGCCGTGGCGATGGCCGAGGGGGCCGCCCCGCAGATCTCCACGTAGGTGCAAAACCCGATGCCCACGTGCCGGCCCTGCTTGCGGGCCTCCTCCTGCTCCTTCCGGAACGCCTGGTAGTCGACCATCTCCAGGGCGCGGTCGAAGGCCGCTTCGTAGTTGCCGCTGTCGTAGGCGACGCCCGTGGCGACGGTGTGGCCCTCGGCGAAGGGCGCCACCAGGTTCTTGCGGCGGACCTCCACCGGGTCCATGCCTATCTCCGCGGCGAACAGGTCCACCATCCGCTCCACGACGAAGGTGGCCTCGGGCCGGCCCGCTCCCCGGTAGGCGTCCACGGGGGTCGTGTTGGTGAAGGTGCCGTACACCTTGCCGTGTATGTTCGGCGTCTGGTACGGGCCGACCAGCATGAGCCCGAACAGGTAGCTGGGGATCAGGGGGGCCAGGAAGGATAGGTGGGCGCCCATGTTGGCGTAGACGGTACACCGGATGCCGGTGATGGTCCCGTCCCGGTTGCCCATGATCTCCACGTCCTGGATGTGGTCCCGTCCGTGGTTGGTGGCCACGTAGTTCTCCTGGCGGGTCTCGGTCCACTTGATGGGCCGCCCCAGCCGCTTGGCCGCCACGGCCACGATGATCTCCTCCACGTAGGGGCATATCTTGCTGCCGAAGCCGCCGCCCACCTCCGGCGCCACGACCCTGAGCTGGTGCTCGGGATGGCCCGTGGCTATGGACAGGGCCAGCCGGACGAAGTGCGGCACCTGCGTGGACGTCCACAGGGTCAACTGGTTGCTGCCCGGGTTATAGTCCACCACCGCGCCCCGGGTCTCCATCGCGTTGGGGATGAGGCGCTGGTTGATGATCCTCTGGCTGACCGTCACCTCCGCCTGCTTGGCCGCCTCGTCGATGTCCCCGCCGGCGACCTCCCACTCCCAGGCGACGTTGTTGGGGGCCTCCTGGTGGAGCTGCGGGGCGCCGCTCTTGGTCGTCGCCTCGGCGTCCACCACCGCCGGCAGGGGCTCGTAGGTCACGTCCACCAGAGCGGCCGCGTCCACCGCGGTGCCGGGGTCGGATGCCACCACGACGGCCACCGGCTCGCCCACGAACCGGACGTTGTCGAACGCCATGGGCGGGCGGGAGGTCTGCTTGATGTCCGGCAGAAGCCACGCCACGATGAGCGCGCCCAGCTCGTCCTTCAGCTCCGTGTTGGTGTAGACCGCCACCACCCCCGGATGGCTCCTGGCCCGGGAGGCGTCTATGCCCTTGATCCTGGCATGGCCGTGGGGGCTACGGACCATCGCCGCGTGCAGCATGCCGAACAGCTTGATGTCGTCGACGTAGGTCCCCCGGCCCGTTATGAGCTTGGGGTCCTCGCGGCGCTTGATGCTGGAGCTTACGGGGGCGCTGGTCATGGTAACCTCCTGCGTGTGGCCGGTCGTGGGTTGCCGCACCCGGCCGGTTGTGGGGGGTCCTTCTGTGCCGAACAGCTGCCTAGCAGCGTTCAACGGCGGACGGGTCCGACGCACCCAGGTACGCCCATATCCTAGGCGAGCCCCGTGGTGGTGTCAATCCTTGCGGGGCGTCTTGGGGGGCCTTGGGCGGGCCAGTGGCCGGCTAGGAGACCCCCGGGCCCCAGGTCTTGCCGAAATCAGCCCTGAACAGCACCTGTCCCGTCATGGATCCCGCGTCCTGCAGCGCGATGTACACCGCCGACGGGCCCACCTCCTCCGGTGCCACCCGCTCGTGCCAGTCGTGCCGGGCCCACGGGATCACCGACGAGCCCTCGCTGGTCAGGCCGCCGGGGCTCAGCACGTTCACGGCGATGTTGTGCTCCCTCATCTCCTCCGCCAGGCAGAAGCTGAACATATGCACCGCGGCCTTGGTGGGCGCGTAGCCCGAGCCCGCGCCGGGCGAGGGGCCGTTGGCCGCCCGGGAGCCCACGTTGATGATGTTCCCGCCGCCCTGCTTCATCATGACGGGTATCACGTGGCGGCACGTCAGGTAAGGGCCCCGGACGTTGGTGCCGAAGGACTGGTCCCACACGTCCGGTGTCAGCTCCAGGAAGGGGTAGCCTATGGCCATGACCCCGGCGTTGTTGACCAGCACGTCGATCTTCCCGTACCGGTCCACCGTCTGCTCCACCATGGCCCTCACCTGCGCCTCGTCGGACACGTCGCAGGCCACGGAGAAGGCCTCTCCCCCATCGGCCCTTATGGCCGACGCCGTGTCGTCGGGGGTGCCGGGGAGCCCCGTGGGGGACTGCCCCCGCGCCGACACCACCACCGACGCCCCCTCCCGGGCGAACTCCAGGGCCACGGCCCGGCCCAGGCCCCTGCTGGCGCCGGTGACGATGGCCACCTTCCCCTTCATCCTGTCCATGGCTCCTCCTTTTTCGCCGCCTGTTCCTAGGCGAAGCGCTCCCGGGCCCAGCCCCGGTCAAAGGGTGTCCAGAAGAACGACGTGAGCTTGAGGGAGCGGAACATCCAGGCGCCCTCGACCCTGACGTACTCCTCGTCGTAGCGGGCCGACCCCCACACCGCCCTGTCCCCGTCGGCAAAGGTGCATGGCTGGAACAGGTACCACGTCCCCCGCGCCGTATCCCCGTCGACCTCGATGACCGGGTTCATTACCATGTGTATGGCGAAGGGCAGCCGCAGGGGCGCCCGCTGGAAGAACGCCCGTATCCCCTCCCGGCCCTCGGCCCTGCCCCGAATGCCGCCGTCCCACACGGCGTCCTCGTTGAAGAGGCCGGCGATGCCGTCGGCGTCGTAGCCGTCGTCGCAGTAGGCGCAGTAGCGGGCCTTCAGGCTTCTGATGGCCTCCACGTCCTCCAGGACCCTGAGGCGTCTCTCCAGCTCCTCCATTGTCGCCACGCCCCACCTCCGGCCTGTGCCTCTTGCTTGGCGCCCTCGCTACATGTCGGCGAACTGGGTCTTGGCCCACCCCTCGTCGAAGGGGGTCCAGAAGGCCTTCCCCGGCCCCCTTGCTACATGTCGGCGAACTGGGTCTTGGCCCATCCCTCGTCGAAGGGGGTCCAGAAAAAAGACGTCAGCTTCCAGCTGCTGATCTTCCACTCCCCGTCCACCCGGGTGTACTCTTCGTCGTACCTGCCCGAGCCCCACACCGCCCGGTTGCCGTTGATGAAGGTGGCCGCCTGCAGGAGGTACCAGGTGCCCTTGCCGGTGTCGCCATCCACCTCGATGATGGGGTTGTTGACGTAATGCACGGCGAAGGACATCCAGTTGGGCGAGTTGCTGAAGGCTTGGCGAATGGCCTCCCTGCCCTGGATCTTCTGTCCCAGGGGCCCCGGGTCGAAGACGGCGTCCTCGGTGAACAGGCCGGCTATCACCCCGGCGTCGTAGGGGATGTCGGGGTCGGCGTTGATGTCGCAGGCCTCGGCGTAGACCACCTTCATCTGCCTGATGGCCTCCACGTCCTCCAGGGCCCTGACCCGCTTCTCCAGCTCCTCCAGGCCCATCGCTGCCCTCCGTGGCTGCTCCAACCGGTGCCCGAGCCGGGCCCTATCTGGGGCCCGAACTAAGGGATGTGGCGCTCGTCCGCACCGAGCCGAGTGCCACCAATATACCCCAATACACCGCGCTTGACAAAGGCACCGCGTGCCATAGAATAGTGCCCATACGCCAGCCCCGCCGTCCCGGCGCGCGGGCTGCGGGCTCCAAGCTCCTTACGGAAGGCCGGTGCCCCACATGGCCCGATTCGACGAGTACGCAGACCGGTACCAGAGCATCGCCATGGAGAGGCGGGACGGCATCCTGCAGATGACGTTCCACACCGATGGCGGCCCGCTCAAGTGGGGGGAGATTCCCCACAGGGAGTTCGGGTACGCCTTCACCGACGTGGGCAGCGACACTGAGAACAAGGTCATCATTATCACGGGCACCGGCGACGACTACTGCGCCGAATACCCGGTGGAGGGGGTGGCCCCAAGGAGCCAGCCCATCCAGTGGGACACCATCTACTGGGAGGGCAAGAGGCTCCTGCTCAACCTGCTCGACATCGAGGTGCCCATAATCAGCGCCGTCAACGGCCCCGCCCTCTACCATGCCGAGATACCCCTCATGTCGGACATCGTGCTGGCCTCGGAGAACGCCTCCTTCCAGGACGCCCCCCACTTCCCCGCGGGGCTGGTGCCCGGGGACGGGGTCCACGTCGTGTTCCCGCTGCTGATGGGCCTGAACCGGGCGCGGTACTTCCTGCTGATGGGCCAGACCCTCTCCGCCCGGGACGCCCAGGAGCTGGGGCTGGTCAACGAGGTGCTGCCCCGGGACCGGCTGATGCCCCGGGCGTGGGAGGTGGCCGGGCAGCTCGCTAGCAAGTCTCCGCTGACCCTCCGGTACACCCGGACGGTGCTGACCATGCAGCTCAAGCGGCAGATGCAGGAGATGCTGGGCTACGGCCTCCAGGTGGAGGGGCTCGCGGCCCTTCAGGACTCGCCGAGATAGGCCCGTTCTCCGCCCCGCCGCATCAGGGCCCGGCGGGGTGAGACCGGGAGAAAAGCCGGGAGGCCACATGAGCGACAGAAGGCTGCCGACCAGGGAAGAGGTGCTCTCGTACCTGAAGGAGCGCCGCAACTGGGGCCGGTGGGGGGCCGACGACCAGGTGGGCGCCATCAACATGGTCACCGCCGAGAAACGAGTGGCCGCCACCAGGCTCGTCCGCACCGGCCGGACCGTCTCCCTGAGCAGGTACTTCCCCAAGACCCGGGCCCCGGGCAACGTCAACCCGGCGCAGCACTACATGTTCACCGCCAGCCGGGGCAGCGGCGGCGGCGCCATGGACTACTACGGCATCTCCTACCACGGCCGGGCCGCCACCCACATCGACGCCCTGTGCCATGTGTGGGACGACAACGGGATGTGGAACGGCCGGGACCCCCGGCGGGAGATCACCTTCGACGGCGCCACCTGGGGCGCCATCGATGTTTGGGAAGGGGGCATCTTCACCCGGGGGGTGCTCCTGGACATCCCCATGCTTCGCGGCGAGCCCTACGTGACCCAGGAGAAGCCGGTCCACGGCTGGGACCTAGAGGATGCCGCCAGGGCCCAGGGCGTGACCATCGAGCCGGGGGACGCGGTGGCCGTATACAGCGGCCGGGATAAGTGGCAGGCGGCCCACCCCGAGAACACCTACGGCACCCAGGGCAGGCCCCTGGAACGCAAGGCCGACGACTGCGCCTACGGCCAGGGCCCCGAAAAGCCGGGCCTCCACGCGTCGTGCCTCCCCTTCTTGCGGGACAACGACGTGTCGGTGCTGGCCTGGGACATGATGGACCTGGCCCCCGACGGGTATGACCTCCCCTGGTCCGTGCACGGGGCCATCTTTGCCTACGGCATAGCCCTGCTGGACAACTGCCTCCTGGAGCCCCTGGCCGAGGTGTGCCGGCAGGAGGGCAGGTACGAGTTCATGCTGACGGTGGCGCCCCTGAAGGTGGCCGGAGGGACCGGGTCCCCGGCCAACCCCATCGCCATGTTCTAGGAATCCTCTGAACAAGTTGGGTGGTCATGTAGCATAGTAGTGTGTGGGCGAGGAGATGCTTTTTGGAGGAGTGAGAGCGATGGACCAGCCCAGCTTTGCTGACTTGGAATACCAGGGCAAGAAGCGGAAGACCCGCCGGGAGCTGTTCCTAGAGCGCATGGACGGGCTGATTCCCTGGCAGAGGCTGGAGGACCGCATCCACCCCTTCTACCCCAAGGCCGGACGGGGTCGCCACCCCTACCCGCTGGCCGCCATGCTGAGGATACACTGCGTCCAGCTCTTCTACAACCTGAGTGACCCCGGCATGGAAGACCTGCTCTACGAGTCCGACCCGGTGAGGCGGTTCGCGGGTCTGAAGCTCACAGGTTGCCTGCCCGACGAGACCACCATCCTCAACTTCCGCCACCTCCTGGAGCGGCACAATCTGGGACAGGGTCTGCTGAAGGAAATCAACGCCCACCTGGAGTCCCAGGGGCTTCGGCTGCGGGAGGGAACCATCGTGGACGCCACAATCATCGAGGCGCCGTCCTCCACCAAGAACCGTGCTGGGGAACGGGACCCGGAGATGCGTCAGACCCGGAAGGGGAACCAGTGGCACTTCGGGATGAAGGCGCACATCGGTGTGGACTCGGAGACGGGCATAGTCCACAGCATGAGCACTACCGCGGCCAACGTGCACGATGTTACAGAGACCCGCAATCTGCTGCACGGGGGCGAGACGGTGGTGTGGGCCGACGCCGGGTATCAGGGGGTTGACAAGAGGGAGGAGAACCTGGAGCTGGAGATGGAATGGCGAGTGGCCATGGGTCCTGGGCGTCGTAGGAAGCTGGAGCGAGAGAGCAGGGAGGCGTTGACGGAGAAGAGCAAGGCATCGGTGAGGGCCAAGGTGGAGCATCCCTTCCTGAGGTTGAAGCGGCTGTTCGGATACGCCAAGGTACGCTACCGGGGTCTGGCGACGAATGGCGAGCGAGTGGCGCTTCTGTTCGGGCTGGGCAACCTGCTGACCGCAGAGGGACAACTGCGGGCCTAGTGCGCCCGGTGGCAGTTCTGCCTGGCCTTCCGGCCTGTGCCAAGCTCCCAATGCCCCGTCAGGAAGGGAAACACAAGGGATTGAGCACCAGCCACCAAGTCCGGGACGACGGTATTCCCCCACCCACAGACCCGTCAGACACGATTCGGACCATACCAGCCCTTGTTCAGAGTATCCCTAGGTCCCTCTCCCGCCCTCCCCCAGGAGGGCGGGCGGGACAGCCCGGCCAGGAGGTTTGCCCGGCCGGGAGGTTTGCCCGGTCGGGAGGTTTGCCCGGCCAGGAGGTTTGCCCGGCCAGGAGGTTTGAAGGATATGGAGAGAAAGCTTCCCAGCCATGACGAGGTGATCTCGTACCTGCGGGACAGGTCCAACTGGGGCCGCTGGGGCCCCGACGACGAGATGGGCGCCCTGAACCTCATCACCCCCGAGAAGCGGGTCTCCGCGGCCCGCTTGGTCCGCAGCGGCCGGGCCGTCACCCTCAGCCGCTACTTCCCCAAGACGCCGGGCCTCGGGAACCCCCACCCGGCCCAGCACTACATGCAGGTCATCGACCGGGAGCTGGGGGACGGCGGCGGGGCGCTGGACTACTACGGCGTCTTCTACCACGGCCGCACGGTGACCCACATGGACGCCCTCTGCCACGTGTGGGGGTCCGAGGGGATGTGGAACGGGCGGGACCCCAAGGTCGAGGTCGGCTACGAGGGCGCCCGTTTCGGCGGCATCGACAAGTGGGCAGAGGGGCTGATGACCCGGGGCGTGCTCCTGGACATCCCGGGGCTGCGAGGAGAGCCCTACGTGACCCAGGACAAGCCCGTCCACGGCTGGGACCTGGAGGACGCCGCCAGGGCCCAGGGGATAACCGTGGAGCCCGGGGACGCCGTCGCCGTCTACTGCGGCCGGGAGAAGTGGCAGGAGGCCCACCCCGAGGACGTCTACGGCACCGTCGACCCCAAGACGAAGCCGGGCCTGCACGCGTCGTGCCTCCCCTTCCTCAGGGACAACGACGTATCGGTCCTGGCCTGGGACATGATGGACCTGCAGCCCGAGGGCTATCTCATCAGCCTCCCCGTCCACGCGGCCATCTTCGCCTACGGCATCGCCCTGCTGGACAACTGCCTCCTCCAGGGCCTCGCTGAGGCCTGCCGGGAGGAGGGGCGCTACGAGTTCATGCTCACGGTGGCCCCCCTGAGGGTGGCGGGCGGCACGGGCTCCCCCGCCAACCCCATCGCCACGTTCTAGGTAATAAGGAATCTCTGACCAAGTCCCTTCCCCCTTTGACGGTGGTAGAATGGCCTTTGCGCCAGCAAAAAAAGAGACGACCCATGCAGCAGGACGCAGTTCAACAAGCCAGGCCCATGATGACGATTCAGGAATCGGTAATGACTTGCCTACGCAAGTACGCCGATTTCAGTGGCAGGGCGACCCGCGCCGAATACTGGTGGTGGGTTTTGGCGACTGTCATAGTAGGCTTAGGTCTTGCCGCGGTGGACGAGTTTATCAACTCACTTACGGGAAACGAATTCAGTCCCCTAACTGCCATTTTTGGCTTGGTTATCCTGCTGCCCGATCTGGCCGTTACCTGCCGGCGGTTGCACGACACTGGCAGGAGTGGGTGGTGGCAGTTGGCGTGGTACGTCATAGCTATACTGGCCATAGTCCCCATCGTCGTGGGCGCGGTAATTGGGATTCTTACTGTTGAGGACTGGCATGACTGGCGGGCGACGATCTCCTGGGCGCCCATCGTGGTGGGAATCGTCATTGCCTTGCTGATTTGGATTGGTCTGTTCATCTGGTGGCTGGTCTGGATGGTAAGGCAAGGCCAGTCCGGGCCCAATCGATACGGCCCCGACCCTCGCGCCTGGGATGGTGAAGCCGTCATCCTATAGCCTGCCATTCTAGTTATCCCATCAGGAGGCGGAAATGTCTGAGAGAAGGTTGCCCACACGGGAAGAGGTCATGTCCTACCTCACCGACCGGAACAACTGGGGCCGCTGGGGCCCCGACGACGAGCGGGGCGCCATGAACCTGATCACCGACGAGAAGAGGGTCGCCGCGTCGCGGCTGGTACGCTCAGGCAGGACTGTGTCCATGAGCCGGTACTGGAAGACGGGGGGAGTGGCGGGCAACCTGTACCCCGCCCAGCACTACATGAAGGCCCACTACCGCCACGACGAGGGGGACCGGGGCTCGGCCTCGGACTTCCTGGGGGCCTTCTACCACGGCAGGGCCTTCACCCACATCGACGCCCTGTGCCACGTGTGGGGTGCCGACGGTATGTGGAACGGCCGGGACCCCAAGGAGGAGCTGACCTTCGACGGCTCCAAGTGGGGAGGCATCGACGTCTGGAGCGACGGCGTCATCACCCGGGGCGTGCTGCTGGACATCCCCAGGCTGCGCGGGGTGCCCTACGTGACCGAGGACAGGCCCGTCCACGGCTGGGACCTGGAGGACGCCGCCAGGGCCCAGGGGATAGCCATCCAGCCCGGCGACGTCGTCGCGGTCTACAGCGGCCGGGAGAAGTGGCAGGCCGACCACCCCGACGTGACCTACGGCACCCAGGAGATACTGGACGACCTTGTGAAGATCAGCAAGCCCGGCCTCCACGCCTCCTGCCTCCCCTTCATCCGGGACAACGACATATCGGCCCTGGCCTGGGACATGATGGACGCCTACCCCGACGGCTACGACTTCCCCAACCCGGTCCACTGCGCCATATACGCCTACGGCATCTCTCTGCTGGACAACTGCCTGCTGCAGCCCCTGGCCGAGGCTTGCCAGGAGGAGGGGCGCTACGAGTTCATGCTCGTGGTGTCGCCCCTCAAGGTCCAGGGCGCCACCGGCTCCCCCGCCAACCCCCTGGCCGTGTTCTAGCCGCCGACGCAAGGGAAATCGCTACGGAAAATTCGACATGAAATAGGGGGCGCCGTGACCACACTCACCAACAACAGGCCCGACGATTTCGATGCCTACTGGGCATCCGTCCAGGAGGAGCTGGCCGCCGTCCCGGCGGCCCCAGAGGTGGACGAGCTTCCCCTGCGCTCCACCGACTACGCCACCGCCTACGTCGTCCACATGGCCTCCATCGGCCCCTACCGCATCTTCGCCCACCTGAGCATCCCCAAGGGCGAGGGCCCCTTTCCCACCCGCTACTATCTGGCCAGGTACGGCAGCGTGGTGGAGCAGATACCCCAGGGCTTCACCAACGCCCAGCGCCGGGAGTACGTCACCTTCTCCGTGGGCGTCAGGGGCCAGAGGGGGGCCGACCAACCCTTCGCCGCCGCCTTCCCGGGCCTGCTCACCCACGGCATCTCCGACCGTGAGGGGTACGTCTACCGGGGCATCGTGGCCGACTGCCTGAGGGCGCTGGAGTACCTGGTGACGCGGCCCGAGGTGGATGCAAGCAGGGTCGTCGCCATCGGCGGCGACCTGGCCCTGATGACCGCAGCCCTGGGCTCCGGCCTCACCCACCTGGTCTGCACCCCGGCCATGTTCTTCGCCACGGCGGACACCGCGCCGCGGACGGAGGCGTACCCGCTCCAGGAGGTCAACGACTACCTGCGCCACGACCCCGCCCAGCGGGATGCCGTGGCGCGCACCCTCTCCTACTTCGACCTGCGCTGGTTCGCCCCCAGGGTGACGGTGCCCTCCCTGGTCATGACCGAGGGCGACGGCGACCTGCTCAGTGCCGACGCCCTGGCCCCCCTCACCTCCGCCCTGGGGACCGCCCCCGAGGTGAACAAGACCCAGTACTCGGGCTTCAAGGACAACGTGTACGTCGAAGAGTGGGTCACCCGCCGGTTCGGCCTGGCCGGGACAGTCCTCCCGGCCCACTGGCAGGGATAGGGGGTCAACCCGCCCGGCGCGCCCCGCGGGCAGTCCGTCGTTCCGGCGCAGGCCGGAACCCATGGGTGGGGAGCGGCCCTCCCACCAGGCGGGCTCCAGCGGGTCCGCCCTCCATGCATCCCAAGGCGGCCCCGCCCTGCCCCTGGATTCCGGCTCGGGGGCCGGAATGACGGTGGGGCTCAGGGCACCAGCAGTACCTTGCCGAAGAAGTCCCGCGAGTCCACCAGCCGGTGGGCCTCCGCCGCCTGGGACAGGTCCAGGACCCGGGAGACCACGGGCCGGAAGACGCCCTGGAACACCATCTCCATCACCCTCATGAGCTCCGGGCGGGTGGCCCCGCTGGAGCCCAGCAGCCGGTACTCGTTGCGGAAGAAGGGGATGATGTCGAAGGGGACCACCTCTCCGCTGTGGCCCCCGACGGTTACGATGGCCCCGTCCCTCTTGAGGCACTCCAGGCTCTTGGTGAACACCTCTCCGCCCACGTGCTCCATCACCAGGTCGACTCCCCGGCCTCCCGTCAGCTCCCTCACGCGCTGGGGGAACTCCTCCCTGCTGTAGTTGATGGTATGGTGGGCGCCCATCTCGGTGGCCCTGGCCAGCTTCTCGTCGGTGCTGGCCGTGGTGATGATTGTCGCCCCGGCGTGGCGGGCGATCTGGATGGCCGCGCTGCCGATGCCCGACCCGGCGGCCTGGATCAGCACCGTGTCCCCGGCCCGTAGCCCACCCCGGTTGATCAGCACGTGCCAGGCCGTGCCGAAGGCGATGGGCACCGCCGCGGCGTCCTCGAAGGGCACGTGGTCGGGCAGGGGCCGCAGGGCCGACACGGGCAGCGTGACGAGCTGGGCGTAGCCGCCCGGCACCCGCCGTCCCCGGTCGCCTCCCTGGACGCACAGGTTGTCCCGGCCGCTCATGCAGTATTCGCAGGACGCGCAGGGGATCCGGTTGAACACCCAGACCCGGTCCCCCTCCTTGACGCCGCCCCCGCCGCCGCGAAGGGCGGCCACCTCCCCCGAGTACTCCAGCCCCAGGGTGTGGGGAAAGGTGATGGGGAAGCGGGACACCCCGGCGCGCATGTCCAGGTCCACGTGGTTCACGCCGGCGGCCCGGACCCGGACCAGCGCCTCCCCCGGCTCGGGCTCCGGGTCGGGCGCCTCTTCGTAGGTGAGGACCTCGGGTCCTCCGAACTCGCGGAACCAGGCTACCTTCATCGCCTACCTCCCTTGGGCATGGGATACATCCCTTGCGTTGCTGATTTGGGGGTCCCGAATATGGGCGGCCCGCCTGGTCCGCTACTCCTCCAGGGGCAGGCTGGTGCTCTGGGGGATGATCCCCATCTGGCGGAGCAGGTCCGCCGCGTCCCAGTAGGAGTGCCACTCCTTCACCTTGCCGTCCTCGATGCGCCACACGAAGCATACACGGACGGACATGTGCTTGCCCGTTGGCGGGAGGCCAAGATACGTCCCCTGCTGGGTCCCCCCCATCACCCCCTCGAAGCAGACGTAGTCGCCGTAGGCGAAGATGTTGTCCTCCCTGTAGTACTGGTCGGGGAAGGCCGTCCAGGCCATTCCCCACGCCGCCGCCAGCCCCTGGGGCCCCCGGACCACGCCCTGGACCGGGATCATGTCCAGCACACTGTCCTCGGCGTAGAAGGACGTTCCCTTCCGGATGTCGTGGGCCCGCATGGCGTCCAGCAGGCTCTTCACCAGCTCCAGGTTCTTCTCAGTGGACATCGCTCCTCCTTACGTTCGTACGCTTGTGCTATCCCTGGCCGTCCGTGGCGGCGCCCCGGGCCTTGCGGGGTATGCCGGCCTTCTGGCCATCAGGAACAGGAACCCGCTGAGGAGTCCCAGCGCTCCCAGCACCGAAAAGGGTATCGTATAGCTGTCCCGTATGTCGAACAGGGCCGCGGCGAAGAGGGGCGCCACCAGGGTCAGGATGTATAGGGGCGCCGTGGAGATGCCCGTTATCGTCGCGAAGGCCCGTTTCCCGAAGTAGTCGCCCCGAATGGCCGTGACCAGGGGGTTGCGTCCCCCGTTTCCGAACCCGAAGACCGCGGCGAAGAGGAAGCCTGTGGCAGCGCTGTCCACCGCCACGGCCAGGGTGAAGCCCGCCCCCTGGATGGTGGCGAAGACGAACAGCGCCAGGTGCTTGGGCACCCGGTCCCCGACGTAGCCTCCCAGCAGGGCCGACATCGCACCCACCCCCATGGCGGCCGCCCAGACATACGAGGCCATCTGGAGGGACAGCCCCTGGTCGGTCAGCAGGGGCACCATGTGCACCGACGTGGTGGCGATCATCATCGCGCACAGGCCGTGGCCCAGGGAGATCAACCAGAATGAGGGGGTGCGCATCGCCTGCCTGGCTGTGAAGTCCGGCGCCTCTCCGCCGGTGACCCGCGCGGCCGGCCCCGCCGCCGGCTCCCCGGACGGCGGGTCTCCGTCGGGGCGCAGGCCGTACTCCTCGGGGGAGTTCCGGATGAACCTGCTGATGGGCCAGGCGATGGCCAGAAAGACGATGCCGATGCCCCGGGAGGTGACCTCCCAGCCGTGGTGGTCCGGGTTCACCGCCCACGCCAGGATGGGCACCAGGGCGATGCCGCCGATGAAATATCCCTCGCCGGCCACCGCCATGGCGATCCCCCGCTTGCGCACGAACCACCTGTTGACCGACGCCATCAGCGGGAGGTACGTGCCCGCCGCCGCGCCGAACATGATGATGGAGTAGGCGACGTAGAACATCGCCAGGTTGGTGGTGTAGCTGAACAGCATGAACCCGCCGCCGATGATGAGCATCCCCGTCAGCACCATGCGCCGGGAGCCGAACCGGTCGGTCAGGTAGCCCAGCACGGGACCGATGAAGCTCCCCTCGAGCTGGGCCAGGGAGAAGGCCCCGGTGAGCTGGGTACGGGACCAGCCCATGGGCCCCTCCAGCGCCTTCACCCATATCCCCACGCCCGACCATATGGGCCCGCTGCCCATGCCGTTGATCACGATGGTGAGGGCCACCATCCACCAGCCGTAGAAGGGGGCCGAAGGCGGGGCAGTGGCCTGACGCCGGGGGTCATCTACGCGGGGTCTCTCGGCTGGCGCGCCGGCGGCCGGGGAGCGCGGCCGGGCGGCTGGGACCGCTCCGGCAGGAGAGCCGGCGAAAGCCCCGGGACGGCGGCACTCTCAGTTCAGGCGTAGGCCGCCATCGACGTTGATGGACTGGCCGGTGATGTTCCTGGATAGGTCCGAGGCCAGAAAGGCGGCCAGGTTGCCTATGTCCTCGGGAGTCTGCTCCCGCTGGAGGGGGATGGTCCTCCGGACGGTATCCTCGAAGAACCCCCTGGGGGCCAGCTCCTCGGGGTTTTCCTTCTGCGAGCCGCCCCGCCTCACGGCGATCCTCTCCCACATGGGCGTCCACAGGGACCCGGGGCAGATGGCGTTTACGTTGATGCCGTAGGGCGCCAGCTCCAGTGCCGACGCCTGGGTGTAGCTGATGACGCCGGTCTTGGACACGGCGTAGGGCGGGTTCTCGGGGCTCCCCCGCCGGCCGGCGATGGAGGCTATGTTGACGATCTTTCCGTACCGCCGGTCCTTCATGCCGGGCTTGACTGCGCCCGTCACCCGCACCACGCCCTTCACGTTGACCTCGTAGATCATGTCCCAGTCGTCTTCGTTGGCCTCGTCCCGCTCCTCGAACCCGGGAGCGGCATATATCCCGGCGTTGTTCACCAGGACGTCGACCCGCTGGAACCGGGCCGTCACCTCCGAGACCATCTCGTCCACCGAGGCCTGGTCCGTCACGTCCAGGCGGCTGGTCATGGACCGGCGGCCCAGCTCGGCGGCCTCGGCGGCGACCGCCGCGGCCTCATCGGGGTTGACGTCAGCCACCGCCACGTCGGCGCCGTTCCTGGCCAGGGCCAGCACGATGCCCCGTCCGATGCCTCGTCCCCCGCCGGTAACGACCGCTATCTTGCCGGTGACGTCCATCTGTGGCTCCTGAATGCCTCGGGGCTCCAGAATACCGGCGCCCGGCCGGTCAGGACAGGGAGCTCTCGATGCGAAGGGCCCAGGGCTTGAGGATGGCGTAGAGGGCGTCGTTGATGGGGGTGGGCACCCCGGCCTCCCGCCCCATGCGGGACACGGTGCCGTTCATGCCCTCCAGCTCCACCTGCCTGCCCTCCAGGAAGTCCTTGGCCAGGGAGGACCTGCCCTGGGGCGGGAAGCGGTCCAGGGAGTCCATGGCCCAGTCCAGGGAGTCGTCGGCGATGGGTGCTCCCCTAGCCCGTCCCACCGCCAGCGCCTCCTCTATTGCCCCCTGGATGAGCGCCCGGGTCTCGGGCACGTTCCGCATCTCCTCGTACACCGAGTTGGTGGCCGAGCACACGGCGGCGGACCCGGCTATGTAGGAGAACTTCTTCCACAGCATGGCCATCATGTTCTCCTCCAGGGTCACGTTCCAGTCGGCCTCCTGGAACACCTGGAGCAGGCGCCGGCACCGGTCGCTCACGCCCGGCTGGATCTCGCCGAAGGATGCGGCCCCCGGTCCGCCCTGGCTCACCACCCCGGGCTCCACGACCCGGCCCTCCATGTAGCACGACCCTATGATGACCCTGGCGTCGCCGAAGGCCGCCGCGAGCTGCTCATAGTTGTCGATGCCGTTTTGGAGGGTCAGCACCATGGAGCCGTCTCCCATCATGGGCCGCACCTTCTCGATGGCTGCGGCGTTCTGGTACATCTTGACGGCGAACAGGACCAGCTCCTGCTCCCCGGCGTCCGAGGTGTCGTCCAGGGCCCGCCCGGTGACCGTGAAGGTGCCGTGGTTGACGCTCTCGACCCGCAGCCCGCTGTCCCGGATAGCCGCCAGGTGGGCCCCTCTGGCGACGAAGGTGACATCGTGTCCGGCCTTGGCCAGGAGGCCGCCGAAATAGCCCCCGGTGCCGCCGGTGCCCATTATCGCTATCTTCATGGCTGTGCCGCCTCCCCGAGACGCCGGTCCCGGCCGGCTCTCGTGCATCGCCCATCATGCACCGGCGGGGTTGGACTGTCAACCCGGACCCCGTCCCCCTTGACGGTAGGGCGCGGCCCATCACCTTCATCCCCGCCATCCCCGCGCGTGACCGTCTCCTCCCGACGCCGTGGTATACTTTGACCCAACAGACCGCCCAACTTAACCGGAGGTGATGGACGATGTACGACCTGCTGCTAAAGGGAGGCACGGTACTGGACCCGTCCCAGGGAATAAACGGGCCGGCGGACGTGGCCATCGCCGACGGCAGGATCGCCCTGGTGGCCCCATCCATACCCGAGACAGAGGCCGCGCGGGTCATCGACGTCTCCGGCAAGGTGGTGGCTCCCGGGCTCATCGACGTACACGCCCACGTGTACCAGCCCAAGCGTAACCCGGTGCACCCCGACGCAGCCGGGGTCTGGGGCGGCGTGACGACTTTGGCGGACGCCGGAGGCGCGGGCCCCGCCAACTTCCCCGAGTTCTGCGAGGTGGTCTTCCCCCAGGCCCACACCCGCGTCTACTCGTTCCTCAGCGTGTTCCACGACCGGAGCGACCCCATGGCCCAGTCCGAGGAGGACATCGACGTCCAGGGAGTCGTCCGCACGGCCCAGGCCAACCCCGACGTGGTCAAGGGCGTGAAGTGCCTGGTGTACCCGCGGACGGTACAGACCCTGGGCCTGAAGCACGTCCAGGCGGCCAAGACGGCGGCCCGGGAGGCGGGCCTCAGGGTCATGATGCACATCGGCGACATCGGCCCCAAGAGCCAGGTACCCACCCCTCCCGAGGTGGTCGCCGACGCCCTGGGGATGCTCGAGGAGGGCGACATCGTCACCCACATCTTCACCCCCCTCACCGGCGCGGCCCTGGACTTCGAGGGCAGGCTGCTGCCCGAGCTCAAGGAAGCCCAGGAGCGCGGCGTCACCCTGGACCCCTCCTACGGCGACTTCAACTTCGGCTGGGACAGGGCCCGGGAGGTCATGTCCCAGGGAGTCTACCCCGACACCATCGGCACCGATATCGACATCCAGCCGGGCTTCGGGATGCGGAATAACCTGATGCGGGGCCTGCTGGAGTACTCGGCCTACTTCCTTCACATGGGCTTCGCCCTGGAGGACGTGATCAGGATGACCACGGTCAGGGCCGCCAGGGCCCTGGGCATCGAGGACACCGCCGGCAGCCTGGCCCCCGGCCGGGACGCCGACGTGTCCGTGCTGGAGCTGCGGGACGGCGGCTTCCAGCTCGTGGACGCCGACGGCGAGACCCGCGTGGCCTCCCAGGCCATCCTCCCCCACCTGACCATCAAGTATGGCAAGGTGCTCGAGCAGGGCGAGGCACCCCACCGGTGGGGATGGGGCCCGCCCACCCCCGCCGAGCTGGAGGCCGTGGCCGGAGACGGGAACGACGACTAGACTCCACCCCGCACACCAAGAGGAGCGCGCATGACGTCTGCGTTGGATACGGTCCTGGCCGAGTGGGACGACGTGGTAGAGGCCATCGAGAGGTGCTACGAGCTGGGCTGGACGGACGGGCTGCCCGTGGTGCCTCCCACCTACGAGCGGGTGGACCAGTTCCTGGACCGGGCCGGACGCCCCGCCGACGAGGTCCTGGGCTCCATCCCCGAACGGCGCCGGGAGGTGACCGTTGGCAAGGTGGCCGCCAACGCGGTCATGGCCGGGTGCCTCCCCGAGTACATGCCCGTGGTGCTGGCGGCCGCCGAGGCGATGCTGGCCCCCGAGTTCAACCTCATCGGGCCCTCCTCCAGCATGGGCGGCGCCGGCATCCTGGCCATCGTCAACGGCCCCGTGGTCCGGGAGCTGGACATGAACTGCCGCAACAACCTTTTCGGGCCCGGCAACCGGGCCAACTCCACCATAGGTAGGGCCGTGCGCCTGGTGCTCATGAACGCCTGCGCCTCCATACCCGGCCTCTTCGACCGCAGCGTCCTGGGGCACCCGGGCAAGTTCAGCTACTGCATCGCCGAGAACGAGCTGGACACCCACTGGCAGCCCCTCCACGTGGAGCGCGGTCTCTCCCGGGACCAGAGCGCGGTCACCGTGTTCGCCTGCGACGCGCCCCGGTCGCTGCGGATGGCCGCCACCCCCGAGACCATGCTGGCCGGCGCCGCCGACGTGGCCTCCTCCCTGGGCACGTCCATGGCCAACTCCGGCTCGGTGGGAGATACCTCTGCAACGGTCAGGCAGGGGGAGATCGGCCTCGTGGTGGCCGGCGCCAGCGACCTGTGGGAGGGGTGGAGCAAGGCGGACGTGAGGGAGCACCTGCACCCCCTGGTCAGGCGGTCTTTGGCGGACCTGCGCCGGGCCAAGGCCGTCCCCGGCGAGGTGGAGCCCGGGGACGAGGAGAGGTACGTCTCCCTGGTCCCCTCCCCCGACGACATCCTGGTGGTGTTCGCCGGCGGGGCCGAGGCCAACGCCTGCGCCGTCATCCCAAGCTGGGGCCCCAAGGTCGGCTCGACGGCGGTCACCAAGCCCGTGAGATGAGCCGGTCCCAGGCACGGGCATGGCGCGCACAAGCTGACGGCAGTCTACGCAGCAAGGAGGGTTTGGAATGGCGCTGAAGACACGCACACAGTACACGCTGGTGGACCCGACCACCCAGCCCATACCGGCGAGCTTCTCAGGGGCCCGCAGGCTGGAGGACCTGCGGGGCAAACGCCTGGGGCTCATCGACGACAGCAAGCCCAACGGCAAGGAGCTGCTGGAGGAGCTGGCGGACTTGCTGAAGGTCCGGTACGGCGTGTCCGACGTGGTGTACCACCGGAAGCCCTCGGCGTCCAGGCCCGCCGACCCGGAGGTGGTCGCCCGCATGGGCAGGGAGGTGGACTACGCCATCGTAGCCATCGGCGATTGAGGGTCCTGCAGCGCGTGCAGTGTGCACGACGGGATCCACCTGGAGAAGGCGGGGGTGCCCTCCGCGACGGTGTGCACCGACCGCTTCGAGAACACCTCCAGGGCCATGGCCCGGATGTGGGGAGACCCCGACTACCCCGTCATCTACACCGACCACCCCATCGGAGGCCTCGACCGGCCGGCCGTGAGGCTCAGGGCCGAGGGCCTGCTGGACCGGGTCGTCTCGGTGATCACCGGGGGCCGGACTTCCTGACGGGGCCCGGACACGGGGCCGCCCCGTGTCCGGGCCAGGCTAACGGGGGCTGCCCTCCAGCCCCTGCATCCCCTTGAGCAGCCACACCTCGCCCAGGTGCGTGTAGCCGTGGGTCAGCAGCACGGTGCCCAGTATCTCCTCCAGGGTCAGCTCCCCCAGGGGCCGCACCATCTGCTTCCGGTCCAGCTCCTCTTCCGAGACAGTGTCCAGGTACCCCCCGACCTCCCTCCACACCTCTTTCATGTACGAGGCGAAGGCGGGGAGGTCCGAGATGCTCACCGCCAGGGCGTCCTCCCGGGACATGCCCGTGCCCTGGGCCTTGGAGTCCAGGCCGAACCTCTCGTCCCATTTGCCCTCCATCCAGATGGTGGGCTTGCGCTGCAGGACGAACCGGACGATGTTGTCCACCGTGCGGGAGTAGTGCCAGAGGACGAAGGCGATGTGGTTGCCCCCGGCGTCGGGCCTCCAGTGGGCCTGCTCCTGCGAGAGGCCCGCCGCCGCGTCGTCCAGCGACTCTTGAAGGCTGAGAAGGTTCTTGCGTATGAACGCTGCCCGAGACATGAGCTCCCTCCAGGCGATGGTCGGCTGCCCGGTCTATGAGACCGGTGGCCAGCGCGTCCACTTTATCGCCGAGGGCCTGCGTTGGCAAGCCTTGTTTCACCGCCGGTGGCGAGTTTGGTACACTCTCTCTTGGAGCGCCCTTGAAGCGAGATAAGCTGCCCGATGAGACCACCGCCCATGGGACTGCCCGAAAAGGGATCCCCGGCCCGTAACCCCGGAGCCGGGACGGCTGTGCTGGCAGCCGTTGCCCTCCTTGTCCTCCTCGTTGCAGCGTTGGCCGCGTGCGGCGAGCGGTCAGGCAGGGGCCCGTCGGCCGGCGGCGGCGCCCCTGCGTCCGACGGGCTGGTGGTGCGGTACCTGGTGGGCGGATGGGTGGTGCCCCACCCGCCCGATGGACGGTCCAGGCCATCCTCGGAGACGCTGAAGACCGCGGTCATCACCTCCCAGGAGGGGTTGACGGCGTTCCTGGAGAGGTTCGAGCTGCTCTTCTACAGGGGCAACGCCCAGAGCCTGGACAACCTGGAGTTCGCCGACGACGTGGTGGTCGCCGCATACTATCTGTGGCGCCCTCTGAAAGGCGACCCTCTCTCCGTCCTGGGGGTCTCGGTGAAGGGCGACGCGGTGGAGGTCGACCTGGAGCTGGAGGCCGACCCCCAGGGCCGTGAGAGGCCGTATCTGATGGCGCCCCTGCAGATGGTCGCCCTGGACCGGGAGGACCTGGGCCCCTCCGGGGCCAGGGAGTTCCTCTTCCGGGTCAACGGAGAGGTGTCCGGCACCGAGACCGCTCTACTGCCGTAGGCCGGTCAGTCCAGGTACCGGACCACCGCGGTGCGGTCGTCCTCCCGGAAGGTCCCGTAGGTGTCCGGCCTCCCCTGGTGGGTCGCCCGCTTGTCGTCGACCAGGGCCTGAAGGGCCGCCACCGCCTCCTCCGCCGTGGAGGAGCGGGCGACGGCGGCGGCCATCTCCTCCGGGGTCAGGTTGTGCAGCAGGCCGTCGGTGGCCAGGAGCAGACGGTCCCCCGGCTCCAGGTCCACCGTCCTGTGCTTGTACGAGAGGGCTTCGCGCCGGCCCACCGCCCCGTTGGGGAGGTTGGAGAGGGGCCCCGCCTGGACTATGTCGCTCAGCTCCTGGACGGCCCCGCCGCGGACCAGGTAGATGGGGCTGTCGCCGACGTTCACGGCGTGGAGGGTGTTGCCCAGCTTGAGGGCCGCCGAGGCCGTGGTCAGCAGGTTCCTCCCGCCCCCGCCCTGGAACAGCGTCAGGTTGGACTGCTCCAGCGCCGCCAGCAGCTCCTCCAGGGAGGCGATGGGCGAGTCCCGCAGCATCTGGGCCGTGAAATCGCTGGCGTAGCCCCCCTGGCACTGGGTGACCCCGTCCAGGACCGCGTCCAGGCACCACGTCTCCGACAGCTCCCGCACCACCAGCGCGTCCTCGCCGTGGGCCGAGTTGTCGCAGAACGACGCCACGGTGCCGTTGTCCATCACCCCTCCGGGGCCGGCCCGTAGGGAGCCAGGTCCGTCTCCGGGTCGAAGAGGAACCTGCGCCAGTAGTCCTGCGACAGCATCGCCAGGCCTTCCCGCCAGACCCCGGTGCGGCCGGGCAGGTCCTCCAGTCCCCGGTTCCTCTCATCCACCGCCGCCAGGTACGCCTCCAGGTCCCGTCGAAAGGCGTCCACCGAGGGGTAGGAACGCTCCAGCACCCTCTCCAGGACGCCCACCGCCGCGTCGCGGACGCCTGCGTCCGGGGCGGCGGAGAAGGCCGCGAGCATCCCCCTGACCTGTTGGTCGAACTGGGGTACGTTGCGCATTCCCACGGGCTCCCGGTATCCCGCCACGTCGGCGGGCGGAGCCTCGGGGACGGCGTAGAACCGGAACACCTCGGCAAAGAAGTCGTGAAAGTCCTTGTCGCCGTCCCCGATGCTGACCACACCCTGGGACGCGCTCCCCTTGGCGGGCATCGCCCCGATGTCGATGATGGATATCTCCCCCGCCAGGGGGTCGTAGTAGACGTTCTGGGGCCGGGTGTCCAGCAGCAGGTGGCCCGCCTCCAGCAGGGCCTCCTCCACCTCCACGAGCTGCCGGTGGATGTCGAGGGGGCCCCGGGCGGCGTGCCGGGCCAGGGGATGGATGGCGAAGAGGCCCTGGGGCAGCCCGGTGGGCACGCCCTTGAACTTGTCCCTGATGTCGGCCGCCAGGGGGATGCCCCGGGCCCGCTGGTATACCAGCACCCAGTACTGCTGTTTCAGGGAGTCGCCGAAGTACCCGTCGTGGTTCCCCCCCTCCACGTATCCCGCCAAGTGTGATATCCCGGATATGGAGGTCCCTATGGACGCGTGGACCTCGACCAGCCTCTGGGAGAGAAGGTCGATGGCCCCGTGGAACTGCCTGGTGATGTAGTCGGGGTTGGGGCGCTTGAGGACGACGGCGTCCCCCGTCTCAAGGTCCGTCGCCGCGTGGACCTCGTAGTCCGACCCCGATCCGAGGAAGCCGTCGAGACGGTACCTGTCTAGCTTGACCTGGTGCATGTCCCGCCTTCCGCCGCCGTTACCCACTGGTATTCTACCACCGGGCCGCCCGGGGGCGCCGGCCTCAGTCCCCCGGCGCCAGGGCCTCCAGGGTCCGCATGGCCTCGTCGGGGGAGCACCCGTGGGGGAAGCCGACCACGGGCACGTCGGCCCCGGCCGCCCGGTAGGCGTCGAGCTTGGCCCTGCACTCGTCGACGCCGCCCAGGACCGCGACCTTGTCCAGCATGTCCTCGCTCACCAGGGATGCCGCTAGGGCGCGGTCGCCGGACTGCCAGGCCCCTCGAATCCCGTCGCACTCCTCCCGGTACCCGTAGCGGGAGAAGAGCCGGTGGTAGTAGTCGCCCATGCCTCCGATGTAGTAGGCCATGTGGCCGCCCACCAGCCTTCGGCCCCGGTCCATCTCCTCGGCGTCGCGGGCCACGTAGCAGAGGATGTACGGCGCCGTCGATACCTGGTCGATGGTGCGACCGGCCGCTTCCGCCCCCGCCCTCACCCGGTCCTTCATCCCCGGCAGGTGGTCCAGGTGGACCCAGGTGGGCAGCCAGCCGTCGGCCAGCTCGCCGGTCAGCGCCAGGTTCCTGGGTCCAAGGGAGGCCACGTATATGGGGATGCTCGTTCTGAGGGGCATGAAGGGCAGCCTGAACCGGGCCAGCCGGAACATCTCTCCTTCGAAGTCGACCCGCTGCCCCGAGAGGGCCAGGCGGATGATGCGGATGTACTCCGCGGTGCGTTCCAGGGGCCGCTGGTAGCGGACACCGTGCCACCCCTCAACCACCCTCCTGCCGCTGGTGCCCAGGCCCAGCACGGCGCGGCCCCGGGAGACGATGTCCAGGGAGGCGATGCTCTGGGCGATCATGGCCGGGGTCCGGCTGAACACGGTGGCGATGCCCGTGCCCACCCGCAGGTTCCGGGTGTGGCAGGCGATCATGGTGAGCACCGTAAACACGTCCCGCCCCCACGCCTCCCCGGTCCACACGGTGTCGTAGCCAAGCTCGTCGGCCCGGGTGACCAGGGCGATGGTCTCCCCGTCGTCCACGTCCTGGCGTGTGCCGAGGGTCAGCCCCGCGCGGCGCACTTCAACGGCCGTCCTCGGCTCCGCCCACGGGTCTCCTGTTCGTCGAGCCCCGGTTCGTGGAGGCGGGCCGGGGGGTCACGGGGCCAGGTGCTTGCGGAAGAACTCGTCGATGACGGCCGCGTGCTCGTGCTGGTTGGCGTCGTGGCCGTGGCCGTCGTACCCGTAGATCCTCTTGTCCGTGCTGGAGATGTTGCGGAACATGGCGTAGCCGGTCTCCGGGGGGCAGGTGCTGTCCTGCAGGCCCACGCTGACGATGATGGGACACTTGATGCGGTGGGCGAAGTTCACGCCGTCGAAGTAGGCCAGGGTCTCCTCCACCGCCTGCCTCTGGTCCGGGTGCATCCTCAGGTAGTCCCGGATCTCGTGGTACGGCCCTGAGTCGGTGAGCTCGATGGAGCCCATGAAGTCGCACAGGTAGGGCGCACCCGACGTGGCGGCCCTGACCCGGGGGCGCAGGGCCGTGGTGGTTATGGCCAGACCGCCGCCCTGGCTGTGGCCCGTGACCCCGATGCGCGCCGGGTCCACCTCGTCGCGGCTCTCCAGGAAGTCCACTCCCCGGCATGCGTCGACGTAGAAGCCCCGGTAGCCGTAGGTGTTCCGGTCCACGATGCGGTGGGTCAGCAGGCCCGGGTAGCCAGGATTGAACTGGCCGTTGCTCCTGAGCTTGCCCCTGGGCGCCACGCTGAAGGCCGCGTACCCCTTCTTGGACCAGTTCTTGAGGATGGGCGGCTCCATGATGTATCCCGGCACGTGCAGGATGCCCGGCAGCGGCCCGCTCCTGCCCCTGGGGACGCTGTACCAGCCGGAGATGCGGACCATGTCGATGCTGTCGTAGTGGACCGTGTAAACGTCCACGTCGTCCGAGGACCGCATGGGTTCGTGGACCACCTCCGGGTTCAGGGGTATCCGGGAGGCCCGGTCCATGACGTCGTCCCAGAAGTCGTCGAAGTCGTCGGGCCTGCGCAGCTTGCTAACGTACTGGTCCGCGGCTGGTCTGGCCATCAGTCACCCCCTACTTTACCCGCCGGCCGCCTTGGAACACGGCGGCGACCCTGGTCAGGTCGTCCAGGTCCCGGCTGGGGTCTCCCTCCACCACCAGCAGGTCGGCCTCCTTGCCGGCCTCCAGGGTGCCGATGCTGCCCGGCAGGCCCACGGCCTCGGCGGCGTCCCGGGTCCCCGCCAGCAGCGCCTGCTTGGTGGAGAGCCCCACCGTCGTCAGGGCCTTCAGCTCCTCGTGGAACTGGCCGAAGGGGTAGGCCCCCCAGCCGCAGTCGGAGCCCCCGATGAACCGGGCCCCGGACTCGAACAGGGGCCGGTGCACCTCCAGGCGCCTGCCCACCCTGTATTTGCTGGCCTCCAGCAGGGTCTCCTCCTCCTGGTTGAGGCCCTCGCTTTCCTGCTTCTGCTCCAGGTGCCTGATCTGCAGCATGATTATCCAGAGGGTCGGGTTGACCCATACGCCGGACTCGGCGATGCGGTCCGCCAGCGCAGGCTCCAGGCTGATGGAGCCGTCGGGGTTGGAGAAGGTGCAGTGGATTATCATGTCCACGCCGGCGTCCAGGCAGTTGGCGATGGCCTGGACGGCGTGGGCGTGGGCGCCCACCAGCCTGCCGCGTACGTGGGCCTCGTCCACGATGGCCGCCAGCTCCTCCAGGCTGTAGGAGGCCCGGGTGGGGACGCTGTTGCGGGTGCTGCCCCCGCTGCTCATCACCTTGATGTAGTCGGCGCCCTCGGCCACCAGCCTCCGCACCTCCTTGCGCACCCCGTCCACCCCGTCGGCCTGGGAGCCCATCATCCAGCAGTGGCCGCCGGTCATGGTGATGGGCCGGCCGCAGTTGACGATGCGGGGCCCGGGCACCAGGCCGCGCCGGATGCCCTCCTTCAGCGAGAACGTCGTCCGGTTCCACCCGCCGTTCTCCCGCATGGTGGTGACACCGCTCTCGATGGCCAGGCGGGCGCTCATGACCCCCTGGATCAGGTGGATGTCGTCGTCGTCCTCGTGGACGTCGTCCACCGACGAGCCGTCCCCCCGCATGTTGGTGTGGGTGTGGCAGTCTATCAGCCCCGGAAGGAGAGTTGCGTCGCCGAAGTCGTGCACCTCGGGCCGGGCGCCCTCGGGGAACGCCAGCTCGTGCTGGGGAGAGACCCGGGCGATGCGCCCGTTCTCCACCACCACCGCCATGTTCTCCCTGGTGGAGCCGTCGGTGCAGTCTATGAGCCTCGCCGCCTTGACCACGGTCGGGGAGCCGTTCGCTGAAGCCATCTTGCGCTCTCTCTCGTGCGTCACCCGACGACCAGCATCTCGTCCGTGCTGAAGCGCTTGGACAGCAGACGCGGTCCGTCCTGGGTGAGCAGTATCATGTCCTGGAGGTGCCAGTACGCCACATGGGGCTCCATGGCCAGAACCATCCCCTCCTCCAGCTCGTCGTGGCAGTTGGGGACGATGTACGGCTCCTGCTGGTGCCACCAGGGGCCGACGCCGTGGCCGGCCAGGGACACCCGGTCTCCGTAGCCCGCCTCCCGGAACCTGGACTCGGCGAAGCGGTGCACGTCGCCGGCCTTCGCCCCCACCCGGCACTGGTCTATGGTGGCCCGGTAGATGTCCCGCATGGTCCGGTAGGTCTTGACCTGCTCCTCCGAGGGATTGCCCACCACGACGGTGCGGGACTGGTGGCCGGGGTACCCCTTGTAGAAGGCCACGTAGTCGTTCCTGATGATGTCGCCCTGCTGGAACACAGTGTCGCCCTCGCCGCCGTAGATGACCGTGTTGCGGCTGGAGTTCAGGATGCCGTGGGCCCAGCCGCAGCCCCTGCGGATGCAGCTCTCCACGATGCGGGCGTGGACCTCCCGCTCCGTCTGCCCCGCCCGCACCGTCGCGAACACCTCCAGGTAGGCCTCGTCCAGGATGTCCGCGGCCTCCTCCAGGAGCCGCACCTCCCCCGGCGTCTTGATCCAGCGGACCTGGGCCATCATCCGGGTGCAGTCGAACAGGCGCGCGTTGGGCAGGTGGCCCAGCATCTCCTCCCAGCGGGAGGCGCTGACGTAGGTCTTCTCCATGCCGATGAGCTCGCCGCCCAGCCCCAGCTTCTTGAGGACCTCGGCGGCCTTCTGGTAGGGCGACTCGGCGTAGTCGTCGTAGACCTCGACCTCTTCCAGCCAGCCGTCCCGCCGGGCCAGGGGGACGGTGTAGTGGTTCAGCACCTGCACGGGCTTGCCGTGGCGGGGCCAGACCAGGAGCACCTCCCTGGGCGAGTCGGGGAAGTCCAGGTGGCGCGCCAGGGTGCCGGGATACGCGAAGCCGGCCAAGTAGGTGAAGCTCTTGCCCGACCGGAGGACCAGGGCCGCGCACCCCTCCCGGTCCATGAAGTCGTTGAGCCGGGCTATGTTGGCAATGATCTCTCTACCCGCTCCAGCCATCTGGCGCCTCCCCCGTGGCCGGGCTCTCCCGGACGAGGAGAATTGTAGCGACGCAGGGGAGCAACGTCAAATGAGGAAGGGTTGATGTTCGTCGTTCGGACTGGCTAGGGCAGAGTCTCCGGTCCCGGGGAAAACAGCGGGCCGCGAGGAGGCATCGCGATACGGTTCATGAAGGCTTGGTCCATCTCTACCCTTTCGTCCGCGGCACGCCAGAGTTCACCGGCGAAGGTGCTCTTGCCGGTTACCCTTGATCTGTTCGGGCCATGAAAGAGCCACACCGAAATGCCTTCAGATGTCGCGACCTCGAAGGCTGGCAACAGGTCGGAGTCGCTGCTGACAACGGCAGCGTGGGTGATCTGGTTTTTGCCGCTGAGGAGTGCGAAGTCTAGACCCAGGAGTAGGTCAACTCTCTTCTGTTGGAAGATAGGAGTGCCGTCGTCCCGTACCCCTCTGTACATTAGCCGCCCCTCGCGCACGGCGTACCTGTCAAGGGCGCGTAATCGTTCGAACAGCCGGTGCTTCTGACTGTAGCGCCGAGCTTCCTCTCGTGTTGGTGGCGTACTCTGGTACGGCAGACAGTGGTAATAGTATGTCCTCAGGAGGTCGATGGGTTCCGGTGTCTTGGAAGCGACGGTAGCCGTAATCTGCTCGCTGAGCTTCCGATAGTCCACCCATACGGAGAACTCGTCCCGCGATAGTGCGTCGAGGTACCCGCCGTCGATGAAAATCGCCAAACGAGCCATGTGATTATCTACAGTCCTCAAAACCAAAGGGCCAAGGCAATACCGGCCCTGGCCCTCCCTGGTGCTGTATTTCTACCTGACGTACGCCACCCAAGCTTAGGGGGGAACGCCAGGGGATATTCAAGTCGGCGCAGAATCTATCAAAGCCGACGGCCACTTGTCAAGTGGCTTCATTTCCAGTCTACATGGGCCTACGCGCCTGAGTCAATGGGGAAAATGGCCTGCCCCGGTTGCCGGGCGGCCTACCCCGCCTCGTCGATGAACCTCAGCACCTGGTCGACGCACTCGTCGACCCTCAGCAGGTGGATGCCCGCGCCGATGCCCGGAAAGACCACCAGCTCGGCGTCGGGAAACCTCTCCCGCATGTCGGCCTGGGAGGCCAGGGGCCGGCCTATGGCCCTGTCGCCCACCATGATCAGCGTGGGAGTCGCGATGGCCGGGAGCATGTCCGTCATGTCCGCGTCCTCGACGATGCGCATGATGGCCGCCGCCACCTTGCTGGGGGTCTTGGAGTGCTCGGCCAGGTGCCACTCGGCCAGCTCCGGGGGCGTGATCTCCGGGTCGAACCGCTGGGCGTTGGTCCGGGTGAGCCACTGCTTCAGCCCGTCCCGCTCCACCGAGTCCGAGACGGTGCGGTCGCCTCGCTTCTCCCCCAGGAACAGGGGGGTGTTGATGACGGTGAGGGTCGCGGCCCGCTGGGGATAGCCCAGGGCGAAGGCCATCCCCCAGACCCCGCCGGACTCGAAGCCCACGAAGTGGACCCGCTCGGCGCCCAGGTGGTCCAGCAGGTTGGCTACATCGGCGGCCATGCGCCCGGCGGACCATTCCGCTCCCTCGCCCGGGGCCGAGGACAGCCCGCATCCCCGCACGTCGTACCTCACCACCCGGTACTCCCTGGAGAGGCCGGGCACCCACTGGGTCCACCACTTCATGCTGCGGGCGAAGCCGTGGGACATGACGATGGTCTCGGGCGGCTCCTTGAGCCACGGGTCCCGGAAGTCGTCCACGTGGTAGTGTATCTGGACTCCGTCGTCGGTCGTCATCTTGGGCATGTCGGGGGCCCTCCTCTCGTAACTTGGCTAGCGCCGGCTCCTCAGCTCCTCGATGGCCTCGGCCGGGTACACTCCAAGCTGCTGCGCCCGGTCCACGTCGGCCTGGGCCTCGTCGTACCGCCCCAGCCGTATGTAGCTCACCGCCCGGTTGTTGTAGGCGAACCCCAGGTCTGGGGCCAGCCGGATGGCCTGGTCGAAGTCCTCTATCGAGCCCTCGAGCTGGCCCATGTCGAACCGGGCCGCGCCCCGCCCCAGGTAGCCGTCGGCGCTCTGGGGGTCCAGCCTCAGCGCCTCCTCGTAGCTGGCCTGGGCCAGGTGGGGCTGCTCCGTCATCAGGTAGACCATGCCCTTGTTCAGGTGGGCGTCGCCGTCGGCGGGATTCAGCCGCAGGGCCGCGTCCATGTCCTCGATGGCGCGGTCGTAGATGGCCATGTTCAGGTAGGTCAGCCCCCGGTTGTAGTAGGCGTCGGCGAAGGTCGGGTCCAGCTCGATGGCGGCGTTGCAGGCGTCCAGGGCCCCCCGGTAGTCGCCCCTGTTCAGGCAGTCCCTTCCCTCGTCCTTCAGGGCCCTGGCGCGGGCAAGGCGCTGCTCCGGCGTCGCGGGCTCCGCCGCGCCCGTGTCCCGGGCAGCCTCCCTGCTCCCGTCCTCGGCCTGGGGGGCCTGACCCAACGTGTCGCTGGTCTCGGGAAGGGTGAGGTCGACTTCGTGCCCCAGTCCGGCCTCCGGGGCCGCCGGCTTGGAACCGCCCCCGCCGAACATCCGCTTCAGCAGGCCCGGCTTCTTGAGCCGCTGGCCGCACAGGAAGCACGCCTTCGCGCCGTCGGAGTTCTCGGCCTGGCACGCGGGGCACTTGACCATGTAGGGGTCCCTCCCCGGAGTTGATGGCGTCCGTTACGGTGCCCAGGGGGCGGAGTCAGGCATCCAGGTCCACCTCGATCTGGCCGTCCCGCACCCGTACCGGGTAGGTCCTGATGGGCGCCGTCGCCGGCGGGGCCGCAGCCCTCCCGGTGGTCACGTCGAACCTGGCCCCGTGGCGCGGGCACTCGATGAGGTCGCCATCCAGGTCGCCGAACCCCAGGATGCCGCCGTCGTGGGTGCACATGTCCCGCACGGCGTAGATGCTCCCGCCCACGTTGCACAGCAGGACGTGCTCGCCCCGCCTGGGAGTGACCCTGACGGTCTCCCCCGGGGCCACCTCCTGGATGGATGCTACCCTCACGTATTCCTGGCTCATCGGTGGCGCCGGCCCCCGGCTCGTCCTTTCCCTGCGGGCTGCTGTCGAGGGCGACGCTCCCGCACGCCCATGCTGCCTGTGTTGCCCACGCTGCCCAGGTTGCCCTTGCAGCCCACGCTGCCCAGGTTGAAGGATACTATGACGGCTGTATCAATCGCAACGGACCGCCGCGCCGGGGCGTGGGTCAATGCTCCGCGGCAGCCTCCTCGGGCCTCTCTGGTATACTGTTCACGTCGTCCCCATGGGACGGCCTCCCATGAAGATACGCGACATACTGGCCACCGGCAGGCGCACCATCTCCTTCGAGTTCTTTGCGCCCAAGACCGACCAGGGCGTCGAGTCCCTGTTCAGGGCCATCCGCCGCCTCGACGCCCACCGGCCCGACTTCGTGTCCGTGACCTACGGGGCCGGCGGGAGCACCCGCGACCAGACTGTGGACCTGGTCTCGCGCATCAAGGCCGAGACCGGCCTGGAGACCATGGCCCACGTCACGTGCGTGGCCCAGACCCGCGAAGACGTTCACGCCGTGCTGACCCAGCTGGATGAGCTGGGCATCGACAACGTCCTCGCCCTCCGCGGCGACCCGCCCCGGGGACAAGACACCTTCGTGCCGGTGGAGGGTGGGTTCCGGTACGCCTCGGAGGTCATCACCCACATACGCCGGAGGTTCGACTTCGGCGTGGGCGCAGCCTGCTTCCCGGAGGTCCATCCCGAGTCCGTGGACGTCGCCTCGGACATGGCCCACCTGAAGGAGAAGGTGGACTCCGGCGCCGACTACCTGATCACCCAGCTCTTCTTCGACAACCGGGACTTCTTCGACTTCATTGACCGGGCCAGGGCCGTAGGCATCCGCGTCCCCGTCCTGGCGGGCATCCTTCCCATCCTGGCCACGGCCCAGATACGCCGGTTCGCCTCCCTGTGCGGGGCCACCATCCCCCCGGCGTTGGACCGGGAGCTGGAGAAGTACGTGGAAGACGATAACGGCGCCCGGGAGCTGGGGGTCGAGTACGCCGCCCGGCAGGTGGAGGAGCTCTGGCGGGCCGGCGTCGACGGCATCCACTTCTACACCATCAACCGCAGCCACTCCGTCTCCCGGGTCCTGGATGCCGTCGGCCTCCCCGAAGCGCCCCGCTAGGGCCGCCTCCTTGCCGTCATTCCGGCCCTGAGCCGGGACCCAGGGGTGGGGGGGGCCTGGACTCCCGCTTTTGGAGACTCGTGCATAACCTCCCACCCAACATGTCATTCCGAGCCGCAGGCGAGGAATCTCAGGCACGCTACAACGAGTACGCCACGCCACAGGGCCACGGCGTAGTACCCACCGGCATGGATAGATTCCTCTCTCCGCTCCGCTCCGCTCGGAATGACAGGAGGGGGACCATGCAACCGATGACAGGAGCGGGACCATGTAACCGATGACAGGAGCGGGACCATGCCACCGATGACAGGAGGAGGATCATGTAACCGAATGGCAGGGGGGCGCTCTTAGAAATGGCCCCCAAGGGCGTTACGCAAAGGCTTCCTTTGGCCACAGAAACGGCGTCATGCACCGCCGTCGCCCGGCTGCCGCTGGTACACCTGGATGCGGTAGCGGGCGCTCTCCACCACGAACATCCTGCCGGCCCCGTCCAGCCTCACCGACGTGGGGCCCCAGAACAGCTTCTCCACGCTGGCCGACTGCTCCCGGAAGTACTCGGGCGACGATGGGTCCGTGTCGGGCTCGGGCTCCATGTTGGCCTTGACCCGCTCCTCCAGCTCGTCCTGGTTGGCGACGAAGTAGTCGCGGGCCCACCTGTTCAGGCCCGACTCCCCCCGGAACCGGGCCACGAACTCCCCGTCGGGATCCAGGACCTGGACCCGCTCGTTGCCCCAGTCGGCCACGTATACGTAGCCGTCCTCGTCGACGGCCACCCCCGCCGGCCTGCGAAACTGGCCGTCGCCCACTCCAGACGATCCCAAGGTCGCCAGGTGCCCGCCGCCGGCGTCGAACTTCTGGATGCGGTCGTTGCGCCAGTCGGATACGTACACATCCCCGCCTGCTGCCACCGCGACGCCCCAGGGCATGTTCAGCTCGCCGTCCCCGGCGCCCGGGCGTCCCCAGCCGTCCAGATATCCTCCCTCGGGCGTGTACCGCTGCACCCGGCTGTTGAGCCCGTCCACGACAACAAGGTTGCCCTCGGGGTCGAAGGCGATGCCCGCAGGGCGGTCGAACTCCCCCGGGCCGCTCCCCCTGCGGCCCCACCTGGCCAGGAACCGGCCCGATTTGTCGAAGATGGACACCCGCTGGAGGGCCTCGTCGGAGATGTAGACGTTCTCGTCCCGGTCCAGGGCGATGGCGGCGGGCCACATCAGGTGGCCGTCGCCGCTGCCCCCCGTGCCGAACTTGCCGATGTACTCCTCGTCCACGGTGCAGATGGTGACGTGCTTGGCCAGGAGCCTCGCGGCGGTGTCCGTGTCCCCCCGGTTCACGACGTAGAGGACGCCGTCGCGTCCCAGGGCCACGTCCACCGGGTCGTTGAACCCCCGGCCGCCCTCGCCGCCGCCGAAGAAGCCGACGGTGTGGCTATACCGGTAGGAGGGCGCAGATGTCATGTCGTGAACCCCCTGGCGTCACCCGAGCTGGTACTCTCGTGTCGAGACTATCATCTGCAGCACCTCCCGGACGCGGCGGGCGGAGGCCTCGTCTTCGGGGCCCGGGCCGAAGCGGAGGGGGCCGCCGGCCGCGGCGTGGCCGACCAGCTCTGCCCGGGTCGCCCCGGACACCTGGATGGGGCCCATCAGGTCCAGGCATTGGTCCACCACCTCTTCGGGAGAGAGATCCCTTCCGGCGGCGGCGACTCTGTCGACTATGGCCTGCACGCCCGGCCTGTCCTCGGCTGACAGCTCCTCCACCGCGAAGTTGACCCGGTCCACCAGGCTGCCCGTGTACACCCACTCCAGCCCCGTGTGCCACCCCTCCACGCTGGGAGGGTTCAGCAGGCTCTGGCCCATGTACTGGACCTTGGCGGCAAGCTGGGCGTCCTCCACCCCGGGGAACCTGTGCCCCCCGGCCAGGCGCGCCGTCCCCACGATCAGCTCCGCGGGGCTCTTCACCTTCCGGAACACGGCGTCTTTGAAGAAGTCCGAGTTCAACATGACCCGCAGCACCGAGCGGACCTCGTAGCCGCTGTCGAAGTAGGCGTCCATCATGGTGCGTATGGCCCCGGGGTCTTGGGGCGGGACCGTCTCCCACGCAGGCACCTGGGGCTCGTCGGCCACGAAGAAGCTGTACAGGTGCCTGCACAGGAACCGGGCGGTGGCTTCCTGCCGGCAGACCAGGTCGATGATGTCCTCGCCGTTGAAGCTGCCCGTGTGCCCCAGGAACCGCTTAGCCGTGGCGTCGTGGTCCTCCTCCCGGTACTGGAACTGCCAGTCCAGGCGGCCGAAGGGCCATACCGAGTCCCTGGCCACCCGGGCCGCGTGCAGGTCCGCGTTGCGGATGGTCCAGCCGGTGAAGGCCCGGGAGGCCTCGAACACGTCCTCCTCGGAGTAGTTGCCCACCCCCATGGAGAACAGCTCCAGCAGCTCCCGGCCGAAGTTCTCGTTGGGCTCGTGCCGGTGGTTGTCCTTGTTGTCCAGCCAGAAGATCATGGCCGGGTCCCTGGCGATGCGGACCAGCAGCTCCTGGAAGCTCCCCATGCCGTGCCGGCGGAACATCTCCACCTGGTTCAGTATCGCCTTGGGCTGGTTCAGCTTGAAGTAGGCCGTGGCGAAGATGCCGTGCCAGAACAGGGCCATCTTCTCCTCCAGGGGCCTGCGGGTGTTGATCATCCGGCACAGCCAGTAGGTCTGGCAGCTGTCCAGCAGCAGGAGGTTGTTCTGGCCCACGTGGTACCTGCGGACCACGTCCTCTTCCTCCAGGGAAGGAGGCGCCTCCCCCGGGTCCAGCAGCTCCTCCACGACCGCCTCGTAGCCCAGCGCCGCGTACCGCTCCAGCTCCTCCCGCGTAGCGCCGAAGCCAGCTCGGCGCATGAGGTGGGCCATCCGGGCGATGTCGCTGCCGGGCATTGCCTGCCTCCCGGGCGGGTGTATACTGACGGCTGAAGCACCGGCCGCCGCGCACCCGCGTCTTGCGGGCATTCTAGCATAGCCGGGAGGAGATGGCATGGACAGTGGGGACATCATCCGGCTCACCGCATCCGAGCTGGCGAGGCTGATAGAGAAGCGGGAGGTCTCCCCCGTGGAGGCCGCCCAGGCCTACCTGGACCGCATCGACGACGTGGACTTCAAGTTCAACGCCTATCTGACCGTGACCCGGGAGGAGGCCCTGCGGGAGGCCCGGGAGGCGGAGGAGGCCATCGGCAGGGGCGAGTACCGGGGTCCCATGCACGGCATCCCCTACGCGGTCAAGGACCAGCTATGGTCCAAGGGCATCCGCACCACCGGGGGATCCTTCATAGAGGGCGACCTGGTCCCCGACGAGGACGCCACGGCCATAGCCAACATGAAGCGGGCCGGGGCCGTCCTGCTGGGCAAGGCCAACATGACCGAGTTCGCCATAACCGGCGCCAGCCACCGGTACAGCAGCCCCCGGAACCCCTGGGACCTCAACCGGTTCACCGGCGGCTCCAGCGGCGGCTCGGCGGCGGCGGTGGGCGCGTTCATGTGCGCCACCTCCCTGGGGGAGGACACGGGCGGCTCCATCCGGGGCCCGGCAAGCTGGTGCGGCGTGGTGGGCCTCAGGCCCAGCCTGGGCCGCGTCAGCCGCTACGGGCTCATGCGGGGAGTCTGGTCCATGGACACCGTCGGCCCCATCTCCCGCACCGTGGAGGACGCCGCCATCACCCTGGGCGCTATCGCCGGCCACGACCCCAGGGACCCGTACACCTGGGACGCGCCGGTGCCCGACTACCGGGCGGCCCTGGGCGGAGACCTCCAGGGCGTCCGCGTGGGGGTGGTGACCGACCAGATGGACGACCGCCACCTCACGAGCCCCGATGTGGAGGCGGCGATACTGAAGGCCGCCTCCGTCCTGGGAGAGCTGGGCGCCTCGGTGGAGGAGTTCTCCATGCCCCTGGCCGCGGACGCCGCCACCATTTCCAGGATCATCATGGCCGTGGAGCCCTCCTTCGACCAACGGGAGTGGCTGCGGGAGAGGCCCCAGGACTACGGGCACGAGGCCAGGATGCTGCTTCTGTTGGGGAGCCTGATCCCGGCCCAGGCTTACTACAAGGCCCAGAAGCTGAGGAGCATGGTCCGCCGCAACCTGATGGAGTCCCTGGAGAGGTACGACGTCCTGGTGTCCCCCACCTACGGCAAGACCGCTCCCCTGATAAGGGACGACGTGGTGATAACCAGCAAGGAGATGGCCGTCAGCGAGGAGCCCTACCTGGTGCGCCGCATCATCAACCTGTCCAACGTCCCGGGCGTCTCCGTCCCCTGCGGGTTCGACTCCGCCGGGCTGCCCATCGGCCTGCAGATCGGGGGCCGCGCCTTCGGCGAGGCCACGGTGCTCAGGGTGGCCCACGCCTACGAGCAGGCCACCTCATGGCACAAGGAGCGTCCCCCCGAGGCGTGAGACGCCAAGAGGACGACGACTCGACATGCTGGAGCGGACCTCAAGACAGCGCAAGGATGCCTTGGAGGAGGAGCTTGGGGAAGCCTTCAGAGGCGGGTGGAGGGTCGAATCCCGGGGAGAGTATCAGGCCGTGCTGGTGCACGGGCGCCGGGTCAATCATATCCTGCACTTGCTGCTGAGTCTCTTTACCGCCGGCTTGTGGCTGGTGGTATGGCTGATTCTCGCCGTCACAGGCGGCGAAGAAAGGGTGCTGGTCCAAGTGGATGAGCGGTGCCGCATATCGACGCACGAGATATGACGTCGCATACGTCTCACCGGTTCGTCGAATAAATCCGTCCGTCTCCTACCTGCCTGCGGCAGGCCGGTTCACCGGTGGGCGGGGCTGCTTGCCGGCGCGGAGCGCGGGGTGGGAGGGTGGGCCTGATGACCGGGGTGGGGTTCAGAGCATCCCTACAGGCTGCCGTCTATGATCACGTCCAGCAGCGCGGGTTTGCCCGAGGCCAGGGCCTCGGTCAGGGCCGGCCCGACCTCCTCGGGGTCCTCGATGGTGCGGCCCCGCACCCCCATGGCGTTGGCGATGGCCGCCATGTCCAGGGGGATGGGGAAGTCCATGGCGATGTACCGGCTGGAGGCGTCCTCTTCGCCCAGGATGTGGGTCTTGTACCGGTCCATGTTCAGCTTCAGGATGCGGTAGGAGCGGTTGTTGCATATCACGTAGACCACGGGGATGTTGGAGTTGGCCGCCGTCCACAGCCCCTGGACCGTCATCATCGCGCTCCCGTCTCCCAGGATGCCCACCACTGGGCGGTCCGGGTGGGCCAGCTTTATTCCCAGGGTGCTGCCCATGCCCCACCCGATGGCCCCGCCCCGCTCGCTGTGGATGCTGCCCGGCTCGCTGAACTCCATGGCGCCGTGGATGGCGTCCCGGGAGGTGATGGAGTCGTCGGAGATGACGGCGTCCGGGGGCATCGCCTTCCACAGCTCCGTCATCATCCGCTCGGGGGTCATGGGCCGGGCGTCCCACTGGTCCCTAAGGCCCCGCTCCCAGCTGGCCTGGGCCTGCGCCTTCTCCGACGCGATGGACGACGCCCGTCCCTGGGCCGCCTCCCTGGCAGAGCCCGACAGCGCCCCCTCCAGGGCCTCGCAGAGCTGCCCCAGGCCCACCCTGGGGTCGGCGATTATCCCTATCTCCGTGGGCTCGCTCTTGCCCACCTCGGCGTACGCCGAGTCCAGGTGTATCAGCCGCGTGTCCCTGCCCAGGGCCGGGCCCGAGACGAAGAAGTAGCCGGAGAAGACGTTGGCCCCCACGGCCAGCACCACGTCTCCCTGGGAGAGGGTCGCCCGTCCCGGGGGCAGCGCAGGGTTGACCCTGCCCATGAACTGGGGGTGTCCCGTGGGGAAGTTCATCTCGGCGTAGGAGGACGCGTACACCCGCGCCCCCAGCAGCTCCGCCAGGCGCACGGCCTCGGCGGCCCCCCTGGACTGGCCCAGCCGGTCGCCCACGACCATGACCGGCCGCGCCGCCCCGGCCAGGACCCGGGCGGCGGCCTCCACGGCCTCCGGGTCGGCGGCCGTGCGGAAGTAGCCCCTGGTCAGGGGCTGGACGTCCATGTCCGCCTCGTCGTCCAGGGCGTTGGCTGAGAACCCCACGTACACCGGCCCCGCCGGGGGAGTCCTGGCTTCGTTGAAGGCGCGGCGCATCACCCCCGGCACCTGCTCGGGGTGGGTCACCTCCACGCTCCACTTGGTGAAGAGGCGGACCATCTCCGTCAGCTCGGTGCGCCCCTCGGCCAGCTTGCGCACGTCCTTGTTGCCCGAGGTGAGGACCATCGGGGTGTTCCCCTCCCACGCGTGGTGCAGCAGGCTGATGCCGTTGGCCAGCCCCGTCTCGATGTGCAGGTTCACGAAGGAGGGCCTCCCCGTGGCGATGGCGTATCCGTCGGCCATGCCCATGGCCACCCCCTCCTGGGTGGTCAGCATGTACTCGATGTCCGGGTACTCCTCCAGGGCGTCCATTATGGGCGCCTCGCTGGTCCCCGGGTTGCCGAAGATGTACCTGACTCCCTCGGCCCTGAGCACCTCCATGAGCGCCCGCTTGCCCGTCATACGTACCATGGCTTCTCCTCCTGACTCTGGACGGACTAAGCTTATCCGTTTTGACTTGTTTTCTCAATCGACCCGCGGCCCGAGCCCCCCTTGTCACCCTGGGCACGGCGAACGGTCTAATGAGGAAAGCGCGGCACCTTGGCACCCGTGGGCCCCACCCCAGATTCTTCGCCTGCGGCTCAGAATGACATGGAAGCGGGCGTCCTTGGGCCAGAATGGTATGGAAGACCGGGCGATCTTGGGATTGGCGGTGGGCAGCCCCGGTCTAGGAACTACCCATCCCGTCGTCCCGGCGAAGGCCGGGACCCAGCAACTGTCTTGAAGGTCAAGCGTTGAGGGCGTGGGTGGCGTCCCATGGGGCGCCCCGCTTGAGCATCGAGTTCAGGATGGTCAA
>DAOUJG010000031.1:0-137806 GCA_034423015.1 Dehalococcoidia bacterium
CGTCCTCCTACTCTATTCTCCGCTCCACGCTCACCACGCGCACCTCCACCCACGAAACAACCCAATTCTATTACCCGGCCTCACCCCTGTCAATGCGAGTCCCCACCCCCCTATCAACCCCAATTCTACCCATGCCAATACCCCCTGTCAACTGCTAAACGTTTCCTCCCTACCCACATACCTTCCTCATAATCATTATCGGATCGCCAGCATCTTCTGCCGTCCCACGGCCATCTGCCGAGAGCCGCGGGACGGCAAGCAGGCCCCCAAGTCACAGGGTCGGCCTACACCGTCCTCAGGGCGGCGACCAGACCGGCGACGTCCGAGACGCCCTCCAGGGCATCCACCATGTCGATGATCTCCTCGGCCCGGCCGGGGGAGAGCCTGGTGGCGGCGCACTCCCGGAACTTGTCCAGCAGTGCGTCCCTGGTCAGGGGCTCGCCTCCCGGATAGGCCCTGGGGCGGCGTCGGAAGCCGCCGAAGGTCCTGCCGTCCTTCAGGTGGATGGTGACCTGACTGGCAGGAGCGTCGTGCCCGTCGGCCACGGCGGCGAAATCGGGGTGCTGGGCCGGCCTGACCCTCCCGCGCATTTGCGACACGCGGGGGTCGTGCACAGCCTCCTCCGAGAACTCGCGAATGCCTGCCCTTCCGTACACCAGGGACGCCGCGATGGCGTGGGTCATGCTGTACATCGCCTCGGCGCTGGTCTTCGGGTCGTCGAAGGGCACGATGGTCCTGGCCAGGTCCGTATGCAGATAGTCGACCCGCTCCACCTGGTCCGGCGTGATCCCGTGCTGGCCGACCAGGTCGAGGGTGGTGTCTATGCCGGGCAACACGGCGCTGTTGCACGGATGGAGCTTTATCCCGATGCCGGGGTCGACGAAGTACCAGCGGCCCTCCTCGGCCAGGGCCGCCCTGGACGCCTCCAGGTCCACCCCGTCCTCCCCCACGGTGGCGGCGTAGAAGCCGTAGTGGTGCTCCAGCACTGGGGACGACGACGTGAAGCCGGCCCGGGCCAGCAGTGACGCCTCGACCCCGACCTGGGCCGCGTTGCCCATGTGCATCGCCTTGGTATGAGAGCCGAAGTTGGCCCTGAGACCGGAGGCCATTGAGGCGGCGGTGCCCAGGGCGTTGGTGGTCCTGGACGTATCGAGTCCCAGGAGGTGGGCGGCGCTGGCGGTGGCGCACATGGCCCCCAGCACCCCCGTGGCGTGCCAGCCCCGGAGGTAGAGGGAGGGTATGATTGCCGCGCCCAGGCGGACGGCGGCCTCGTAGCCCGCCACCAGGGCCGTCAACACCGATCTGCCCGACAGGCGCTCCGCCTCTCCCAGGGCCAGGAGGGCCGACAGGGAGGAGCCGCTGGTGTGGCAGATAATCACGAAATTGGTGTCGTCGTAGTCCAGCGCGTGGGCGCTGACCCCATTGGCAAGGGCCGCCAGCGGCGCCGGGGCCCGAAGGGAGGTGCCGACGACCGTCTGGCCCCGATCGGCGGCGCCCAGGAGGCCCGACTCGCGGAGCTTCACCGACGACTCCACCTCCACCCCCGCCAGCATGACCCCGATGGTATCCAGGATATGGGCCTTGGCCCGCTCCACCACCGCGTCGGGCAGGGAGTCGAAGGAGACCCCGCCGAGGTACCGGGAGACCTGGGTGCAGATGTCGGTCATGGGCAGACTCCTTGGCCTTGTCGCCGGTCCAAGGCGCTATGGACTACTCCTGGAGCACCCCGAGCCCGGTCAGGAACCTCAGGACCTCCGCCGCGCACCCCTCGGGGTTGGCATAGCCCAGGTCGTAGCCGGGACCATCCACGGTAACGGTGCGCACGTTGGGCGCGTTGACCAGGGCTTCCCGCTCGTCCTCCCGGAGGGCGGCGTCGCCCCCGCTCCCGGCGAGGTAGAGAGTCGGCACGCCGGTCTCCTCCAGCCAGGGGATGGCGTCGACGGAGCCCATGGCCCGGTAGAACTCCGCGGCGAGCAGCGGGTCGTTCCGGGATATCTGGTCGATGTACCAGTCCACGTAGCCCTGCGGGGCCTGGCGCATCCTGGGCCGCGCCCGTACCGAGACGTTGGCCCACTGTCGCATGCCCTTGGAGAGCATCAGGTCTATGCTGCCCTGGCCCTGTACGGTCTCGCCGGGCTTCAGGTCCGCGGCGTTCCTGTCGAGCTGGACCCGGCCCGGCCTCAGGTGAAGGCTCATGACGGCCAGGGCGTGAATCCGCTGGGGAGCCCTGGCGGCCAGACTGAGGCCCGTCAGGGCGCCGGTGGCCTCGCCTATCCAGACCACCCTTTCCAGTCCCAGGTGGTCGAAGAGGGCCAGGGCGTCCAGTATCCGCGACTCCACCGAGTTGTGAAAGGTCTCGATGGGAACCCTGGAGAGGCCGAGCCCGCGGAGGTCTACCCGCACCACCCGGAGCCGGCGGGCCAACAGGGGCACCCAGGCATACCAGAGGTTGGAATTCCTGGGATGCCCGTGGCACAGCACCGCCGTGGGCGCGTCGACCCACGGGTCCGTGAAGTCGTCGTACCTATAATAGAGGAGGGCGCCTCCGGGTCCTCGGAAGCTCTCGATGCTCATGACGGGCTCCCCTGCCGGTGCAGACTGCGCGGGTCCCTGGGCGCATGACCCCGGGCGACCACGCCCCGCAAGGCCGGTCTGCGGCCAGTGTAACAGCGCCGGACACGGCCTTCAACGGCGCACCCAGGTTGAACCGCCCTTCGGGTTTCGAGTAAGATAGCGCCGTATCATGGGCATCCTCATATATGGGAGCAGGCCATGGCTGACGAGAGGCCGGGCACACCCCTCACCGCCGACGACCTGGAACGCATGACGGTCGGAGACCCGCGCAGTGTCGTCGACCTGGTGGAGTCGCTCGCCGAGGAGCACAACGCCGAGCAACGGCGGATACTGGACCTGAACGCGGCCCACAGCCTGCTCAGCCCCAAGGTCAAGGCCGTCATGGCCTCGGACCTGATGGAGAGCACCCAGGCCGGGGGCAACGGCAGCACCGAGGCCCTGGACCGGGCCCAGGCCCTGCTGTCGGAGATGGGCAAGAAGCTGTTCGACGTGCCCCACGTGGAGTACCGCCCGGCTTCGGGGGCCCAGGCCAACGGGCTGTTCTTCCTGGGAGCCATGAAGCCCGGAGACCCCGTGATGGCCCTGTCGGCCAGGAACGGGGGGCACTACACCTACCAGGAGGTCAGCTACCCGGGGGCCTACGGCCTGGACATCGCCGAGGTGCCCTGTGACGGGGAGGACTACCCCACGGTGAACCTGGAGCACCTGGCCGACGAGGTGCAACGGGTAAGGCCCAAGTGGCTGACGGTCGGCGGCGCGACGATGCTCTTTCCCTACCAGCTCCGGGAGATCTCCGAGATGGTCCGGGGCGTGGGCGGCAGGGTGCACTACGACGGGGCGCACATCCTGGGCCTGGCCGCCAGCGGCGTGTTCCAGGACCCGCTGCACGAGGGAGCCTCGGTCATGACGGGCTCCACCCAGAAGACCCTGAGCGGTCCCCTGGGAGGCCTCGTCCTCATGCACGACGAGGACGTGGCCCAGGCCCTGAACAGCCGGATCCCCCACCTGATCGCCAGCTTCGCCAACAACCGGACGGTGGCCCTGGCCATCACCATGGCGGAGCACCTGGCCTTCGGGGACGAGTATGCGGCGGCCGTGGCCGGCAACGCCCGGGCCCTGGCTGCGGCCCTGGACGCGGAGGGGTTCACGGTGCCGGGCAAGGACCGGGGGTTCACCCGGTCGCACGTGGTGCTGGTGGACCTGGACCCCACTCCCCACGGGGCCGGGTCGGTGAGCGTTCTCAGGCGGACCGGGATAGTCAGCTCCCTGGCGGCCCTGCCCCGCACATACCCGGAGAAGCGGGCGCTGCGCCTGGGCTCGCCCGTTTGCACCAAGAAGGGCATGGGCGAGGGCGAGATGGCCGAGATAGCCAGGCTCATACGGCGGGTCCTGCTGGAGGGAGAGGAGCCCCGGGCGGTCGGCGAGGACGTGGCCGCCCTCGCGGCGTCGTTCCCGGACGTCCGGTACTGCTTCTGATCCATGTCCACCCGCCGTGAGTAGCTCCAGGTGACCCAGGTCCGCGTGGGCATCGACGTGGGCGGCACCTTCACCGACACCCTGGTGGCGGACCCGGAGGGCGGGGCCATCGTCCGGGCGAAGGTGCCCTCGACTCCGGGCGACCCGTCGGTGGGAATCCTGACGGGGCTATCCCAGGGCCTCCGGGCCCGGGGGGCCGCCATGGGCGACGTGGCCTACTTCGCCCACGGCACCACGGTGGCGACCAACGCCCTACTGGAGCGCCGGGGGTCCAGCGTCGGCCTCGTCACCACCGAGGGGTTCCGCGACCTGCTGGAGATAGGCAGGCAGGCCCGCCCGGACCTGTACGACCTGCAGGTGGACAGGGCGGAGCCGCTGGTGCCGCGGGACCTGCGCCTCCAGGTCCCCGAGCGCATCTACCACGACGGCAGCGTCGTCACGCCGGTTGACATGGACCGGCTGGACGAGGCCATCCGCCTCCTCGCCCGGGCGGAGGTCGAGGCGGTGGCAGTCTGCTTCCTCCACAGCTACGTCAACCCCGTCCACGAGGAGCGGGTGCTGGCGCGCCTGCGGGAGGCTCTGCCCAACGCCTACCTCTCCATCTCCTCACAGGTGAACCCCGAGTTCCGGGAGGTGGAACGCCTGACGACGACGGTGGTGAACGCGTACGTCGGCCCGGTGATCAACCGCTACGTGGGGAGCCTGAAGCGGCAGCTCTCGGACCGGGGCGTGGGCGCAAACCCCTACGTGAGCCAGTCCAACGGGGGCCTCATCTCCCTGGACGAGGCGATGCACAGGCCGGTGCGCATCCTGCTGTCGGGGCCCAGCGTCGGGGTGATGGGGGCGGCCCGGGTGGGAGAGGAAGCGGGGTTCCGCAACCTGATCACCTTCGACATGGGGGGCACCAGCGCCGACGTCAGCCTGGTGCAGGACGGCGTCCCGCGGACGGCCGCCGAGCGGGAGGTGGCCGGATACCGGCTGCGCAGCGCCATGGTCGACATCCACACCGTCGGCGCCGGCGGAGGCAGCATCGCGTGGCGGGACGGGGGCGGGCTGCTCAAGGTGGGCCCCCAGAGCGCGGGGGCCGAGCCGGGTCCCGCGTGCTACGGCAAGGGCGGGGATCAGCCGACGGTCACCGACGCCCACGTGGTGCTGGGCAGCCTCAACTCCCGGCACCTGCTGGGCGGGAGCATGCCCATCGAGGCGCAACGCAGCCAAGACGCCATCGCCGAGCTGGGCGGCCGCCTGGGCCTGTCGCCCCGGGACACCGCCAGCGGGGTCGTCTCGGTGGTGGTGGCCAACATGGTGCGGGCCATCCGGCTGGTATCGGTGCAGCGGGGCCACGACCCCCGGGACTACACCCTGGTGTCCTTCGGGGGCGCGGGGCCTCTGCACTCGGGCTGGATAGCCAGGGAGCTGCACATACCCTCCGTGCTGGTCCCCTCCTCGCCGGGGCTGCTCTGCGCCTTCGGCCTGCTGGTGTCGGACATCCGCAGTGACCTGGCCCACACTCGGCTGGTGGAGATGGAGAACGCCGGCCCCGAGATGGTGGCGGAGACCTTCGCCCGCCTGCAGCGGGAGGGGGACGCCTGGCTGGACAGGGAGAGCATCCCGCCCCGGCAGCGGGCGTTCAACCGGTCGGTGGACATGCGCTACCGGGGCCAGAACTACGAGCTGACCATAGAGGCGCCGGCGGACATCACGGCCCCCGGCGGCATGGATGAGCTGGCCCGGCGGTTCCACGCCGCCCACGAGCGGTCCTACGGTTACGCCGCCCCGGACGAGCCCGTGCAGATGGTCACCTTCCGGGTCGAGGCCGTGGGCGCGGTGCCCCGGACGCCGGTCCAGGCGGCCCCCCCGGGACCCGAAGACCCCGGGTCCGCCGTCGCGGGAGGACGCCTGGTGCACCTGGACGGTCGCGACTGGGACTGTCCCATCTACGACCGTGAGGGCCTGGAGCCAGGCAACCGGGTCCCCGGCCCCGCCGTCATCGAGCAGATGGACACCACCACTCTGGTGCTCCCGGACCAGCGCGCCCGGGTCGACGGCCACCACAACCTTGTCATCGACACCGGGACGGCCCCGGATTCAACGGCATAGCTCCCCCTTAGACCAACTCAAGAGACCAACTCAAGAGACCAAACTCAGGCGCGGACCAAACGCACATCCAAAAAGAGGTGAATTCCGTGCGAACCATTGCCGCCCTGCTGCTCGCTGTCTCGGTTGCGGCCCTAACGGTCGGGTGCCAGGGCGACGCCACGGCCACGCCCGTGCCCACGCCGTCCCCGGGGGCGCCGGGGGCGGCAACGGACGCCCCATCCACCGCGACGCCCCGGCCTACGGTTGCGCCCCCCACCGCGCCCGCGCCCACCAGGGCCGCGGCACCCACGGCGACACCGGCGCCAACGCCCCCGGCCACGCCGGACACGAGGGGCGAGGCCGATGCCAGCGACGCCTACTTTGCCCTGGACCGGGTGCTGGACATCACCATCGAAATCGCCGCCGAGGACTGGGACACCCTGCGCCACCAGACCCGGACTTTCGAGGACCTGATGGCCGAAATCGAGGAGTACGGCCTTTCCCGGCCCTTTGCCGACATCTACGACTGGTTTTCCGGCACGGTGACCGTGGACGGCCAGACCCATACGGACGTAGGCGTCCGCAAGAAGGGGTTCATCGGCTCCCAGAGCGACACCAAGCCTTCCCTCAAGCTACGTTTCGACAAGTACGTGGACGGCCAGACCCTGGGCGGGGCAATGGAGCGCATGACCCTGAACAACAGCATCCAGGACCCCTCCATGGTCAACACCTGCCTGTCGTACCGGGTCTTCGCCGCCGCGGGCGGCCCAGCGCCGCGCTGCAACTTCGCCACCGTCTCGGTGAACGGAAAGGAGCTGGGTCTGTACGTTCACGTCGAGGAGATCAAGCCGCCGTTCCTGGCCCGCCACTTCGAGAGCGCCGAGGGCAACCTGTACGAAGGCACGGTCAGCGACTTCACCCCCGACTATCGCGGCACCTTCGAGAAGAAGACCAACGAGGACGACGCCGACTGGACGGACGTCGACGCCGTGGTTGCCGCCCTACAGGACCCCTCCGACGCCGGGCTTCAGGCGCTGTCGGAGATCGTGGACCTGGACCGCTTCCTCTCCTTCTGGGCGACGGAGGTGCTGGTGGGACACTGGGACGGGTACGCCGGCAACCGCAACAACTACCACTTCTACCGGGAGCCGGACCACCCCTTCGTCTTCATACCCTGGGGCGTCGACGACACATTCCACTTAAAGGACGACCCCAACCCCTTCGACAACATCAGCGACCCGCCTCCTTCGGTGCTGGCCCTCACCGCCATCCCCAACCGCCTCTACAACCACCCCGGCTGGCGGACGAGGTACGCCGCGCGGCTGAAGGAGGTCCTGGAGGCCGTCTGGCACGAGGACGAGCTGCTGGCGGCCGTGGACCAGATGGCCGCCATTGTCCAGCAGCACGCCTTGCCCGAGGCCAGGCAGGCCGCCGCCAAGGACACGGAGCGGGTGCGCAAGTTCATCCTGAAGCGGAAGGGCGAAATCCTGGCCGACCTGACGCCGGAGCCGCCGGACTGGCCGGAGCCGGACTATAGCGCGGCGACGGCGGGCCCGCAGATCGGCTCCCTGGAAGTGGCCTTCACGACCACCTGGGGGAGTAACCGGAGCGCCAACCCGCTGGAGGAGGGAGCTGTCGTCAGCCTGCTGCTGGACGAGTCCGCGGAGCCGGTCGACGGACTTGGGGTCATCGCCGGCCTCTCCAGCGCGGAGGAGGAGCTTTTGCTGCCGGCCGTCGACGAGACCGCATCCATAATAGTCCTGGGGATGGACGACGACGGTTCCATAAGCGGGATGACGCTGGTGCTGGCCCTGGAACAGCTTGCGGCCGGGGCCACGCTGGTCATTGGCGAGGACGCCATCGCGGGAGGGATCTGGAGCATCCCGCCAGGCGCGGCCGAGCCCAGCTTCTTCTCGCCCTTCACCGGAGGCGCACTGTCGCTGACTGAGGCGGGGACTTACCCGGGCTCGCCCTTAACAGGGGGGTTCGCGGGCGTTTTCGGGGGAGACGCTCCACCGGGAGGCGGCGGGGCCGAAGAGGCCGTGTCGCCGGGCGGTACCGGGCCCGCAGCCTTCGAGGTGCGTTTCGAGACCAGGTGGGGGACCAGCGATAGCGACAACCCGCTGGCGGAGGGGACGACCTACGAGCTGAACGAGCACGGGGAGTGGGTCGCCGCGCCAAAGGGCGAGGCGGGGGCCACCGCCGGCCCGGCCAGCCCGCAGGAGGAGGCGGACATCGGCGTGGAGGATGCGGCGCTCATCACCGTCATGAGCCTCTATCCTGACTTTACCATCCAGGGGTTCACCCTCTGGATGCCCCTCGACCGGCTCTCCGGCGGGGCCACGCTTACCATCGGCGAGGACGCCGGAGTCGGCGGAGTCGTATGGCACATACCCCCCGGCTCAGCCGAGCCCCAGGGGCTCCTACCGGTCACCGGCGGCGGCATCGAGCTGACCGACGCCGGCACCGAGCCGGGCGCGGCCGTCGCGGGCACTCTCTACGCCAGCTTCGGGAGCGCGGCGGGTCCCGCGGAAAGCGGCGAATGGGCGGTGGACATTGGCCTGGTCATCAACGAGGTGGCCGCCAAGGGCGACCCACTGGACTGGTTCGAGCTTTACAACAGGTCGAGCGACCCCATAAGGCTCTTCGCCATGCTGGTGGCCGACGACCTGACCGACGCCGGCAAGCGGGTGGCCTTCCCGGCCGGTACGGAAATCCGGCCGGGCGAGTACCTGCAGTTCGAGCTGGACAAGGACGCCTGGCCCGGGTTCGCGCTGGGGGGTGACGAGGAGCTGGGCATCTGGCTGCTGGACGGCACGCTGGTGGCAATGGTCGACTGGGACGAGGGAGACTCCGGCGAGGGCGAGAGCTACGCCCGCGTGCCCGACGCCACCGGCGACTTCCATACCGTGGGCAGTCCCACCCCGGGGGCCGCCAACCAGCCTTAGAAGGACCAACAGCGTGAATTGACATCCCTGGGAGAGCGTTGGTACCATCGCCTTGGCCGGGCGCGGGGCGTCCCTCCGGGCGCCCTCTCCCCACGACGCACCTCCCAGGACGCGGGTGAAGTACATGCAGCCTCCCTTCGACCCCATCCGGCTCGAGGTCCTCAGGAACTCCCTGGAGAGCATCGGCGACGGAATGGCGCTGACCGTGGTGCGGACCTCCAGGTCCGCCGTGGTGCGGTCGGCGCTGGACTTCTCCACGGGGGTCCTCAACTCCAGCGGGGAGCTGGTGGGCCAGGGCATGTGCGTGCCCATCCACCTGGGAGGGATGACGCCCGCGCTGAACGCCTGCCTGGACTACTACCAGGGACGCATACGGCCGGGCGACGTGCTCATAAGCAACGACCCCTACGAGGGTGCCAGCCACCTTCCCGACATCTTCCTGTTCAAGCCGGTGTTCGTGGGCGACGCGCTGCTGGGGTACGTGTGCGCCATGACCCACCACACGGACATAGGGGGCCGGGTGCCCGGCGGCAACGCCTGCGACAGCACGGAGATATACCAGGAGGGGCTGCGCATACCCCCCCTGAAGCTGTACCAGCAGGGCGAGGCCAACGAGACCCTGTTCCGGGTGCTGGAGAAAGCCGTCCGAGTTCCCGACAAGGTGCTGGGGGACCTGCTGGGCCAGGTGGCGGCCCTGGAGTTCGGGGAGCGGGAGTTCCTGCGGCTGGCCGACCGCTTCGGCGTGGAGGACGTGGACCAGTACCTGGGGGAGCTCCTGGCATACAACGAGGACCTCACGCGCAAGACCATAGCGCGGCTGCCCGACGGGTCGTGGAGCTTCACCGACCACGTCGACGACGACGGCTTCCAAAGCGAGCCCATCGCCATCGTGGCCAACCTGACCAAGGCGGGCGACGAGGTCCACGTGGACTTCACGGGCACGTCGCCCCAGGTGAAGGGCGCGATCCAGCCCACCTTCGCCACGACCAAGAGCGTCGTCTACGCCGTCGTCAAGACGGTGCTGAGCACCATCGCCGACGACATTCCCAACACGGCGGGCTACTTCCGCCCCATCAAGGTGACCGCGCCCGAGGGGTGCTTCCTGAACCCGGTGCCCCCGGCCCCCGTGGCCGCCCGCTCCCTGGGGCTCCGGCGGATGAGCCACGCCCTGTTCGGCGCCTTCGCCCAGATGCTGCCCGGGAGTGTCCCCGCCTGCCCCGGGGGGTGCGAGTACGGCGCGGCGATCGCGGGCTACGACCGCACCAAGGTCCCCTGGAAGTCGTGGGTGTGCATGGACTTCGCCAACGAGATCGCCGCCGGCGGCAAGCGGGGATTCGACGGCATCGACGCCCAGAACGCAGGGATAACCAACATCGCCAACGTGCTGGCCGAGGAGATAGAGACCGAGTTCCCTCTGGAGGTCGAGGAGTACGGGCTGCTCCCCGACTCGGAGGGCGCGGGCGAGTACAGGGGAGGGCTGGGAATGGTGCGTCGGTACCGGTTCCTGTCCGACGACACCGTCGTGCAGGTCCGCTCCGACCGCATGAAGAGCAGCCCCTACGGCCTCAGCGGGGGCGAGGGCTCGGCCAAGTCCCGAATAACCATCACGTCGGAGGGACGGGAGACGATCATGCCGTCCAAGTTCCTGACCACGGTGAACGAGGGCGACTCCATGACGGTGGAGTGGCCCGGCGCCGGCGGCTGGGGCGACCCTCTGGACCGGGACCCCAACCGGGTCCTCGACGACGTCACGGAGGGGAAGATCGGCGTCCAGCGGGCCAGGGACAGCTACGGTGTGGTGCTGGACCCGTCGCGCAGGGCGGTGGACTCCGCCGCTACCGCCGACCTGAGGGAAAGGCTGCGGCGAGAACGGTAGGCACGCGCTGTCCTGCCCCTATGGGCAGCCGCTCGTTGCCACGCCCTCCCCACCGTCACCTCACCAGTACCGCATGAGAGCGACCGAATGACACGCTATTACCGGCTGGGCGTCGACGTGGGGGGGACCTTCACCGACGTGGTCCTCCTGGCGTCCGACGGCTCCGCCTACCACCGGAAGGTGCTCTCGACGCCGGCCGACTTCAGCGCGGCCATCAAGACCGGCATCGGCCTAGCCCTGGGGGACCACGGCATAGACGCCGGGGACGTGCGGGAGTACACCCACGGGGCCACCGTCGCCACCAACGCCATCATCACCCGGACGGGCGCCAACACGGGCCTCATCACCACCCGGGGCTTTCGCGACGTGCTGGAGATACGGCGGATGAGGGTCCACAAGCTCTACGACCTGAACTGGGAGAAGCCCGAGCCCCTGGTGCCGCGGCGCATGAGGATGGAGGTGCCCGCCAGAGTCAACCCGTGGGGCGAGGAGACCGTGCCCCTGGACGAAGACGCCACCCGGGAAGCGGTAAGGCTGCTGCTGGACGAGGGGGCCGAGTCCATCGCCGTGTGCTTCATCCACGCCTACTCCAACGGCGGCCACGAACGACGGGTGCGGAAGCTGGTCCACGAGGCGGCGCCCCACGTATCCGTGTCCCTCTCATCCGAGGTGCTGCCGGAGATGAAGGAGTACGAGCGCACCAGCACCACGGTCATCAACGCCTACGTGCAGCCGGTGGTCAAGAGCTACTTCATGTCCATGGAGCGGGACCTGAAGGAGCTGGGGATGGACCTGCCCATAATGGTGATGCAGTCCAACGGCGGCATGATGCCCTCGGAGCTGGCGCGGGAGCGGCCCATGCACATCATCGAGTCGGGGCCCGCCGCGGGGGTCACGGGATGCCACCGCCTGGCCCGGAGGATGGGCCTGGACGACGTGATGACGCTGGACATGGGGGGCACCACGGCCAAGGCCAGCCTGATCGAGGGAGGGGAGATATCCCGATCACCCGAGTACGAGGTGGGGGGCGCGGTCAGCATCGGCCACCGGCTGGTGAAGGGCAGCGGATACCTGCTGAGGGTGCCGTCGGTGGACCTGGCGGAGGTCGGCGCGGGGGGCGGCAGCGTGGCATGGGTCGACCCCGGCGGCGCGCTGAAGGTCGGACCCCACAGCACGGGCGCCAACCCCGGACCGGCCTGCTACGGGCTGGGAGGCCGGGACCCAACGATAACCGACGCCAACGTACACCTGGGGCTGACCAACCCGGAGCACCTGGCCGGGGGCACCCTGCCCATCCACGCCGACCTGGCCGACCGGGCCATCCGGGAGCGGGTTGGCGCGTACCTGGGCCTGGACACCACCACCGTGGCGTGGGGCATCCGCGAGGTGGCCAACTCCAGCCTCATCAGGGCCCTCCGGGCGGTCTCCACCGAGAGGGGCCGGGACCCCCGCCAGTTCTCCCTGTTCGCCTTCGGCGGAATGGGCCCCGTCCACGCGGTGGACCTGGCCGCGGAGCTGGGCATACGAAAGGTCGTCGTCCCTCCCCTGCCGGGCCTCTTCAGCGCCGTCGGCCTGCTTTTCGCCGGCGTGGAGCACCACCTGGTCCGCACCCACTACTCCCGGATGTCCGACCTTGACCTGGACCGCCTGAACGGGGCGCTGGAGGGGCTGTTCGAGGAGGCCGAGTCCACCCTGGAGCGGGAGGGGTACGACGCCGCCCACAGGGCCTTGGAGCTGTCCTGCGACGTGCGGTACGTGGGCCAGGACTACGCGCTGTCAGTACCCCTCCCCACTCGCCAAATTCCAGCCGCCACGGGCGGGGCCGGAGGCGGGGCGGCGCTACCCCGCTTCTCTCCCCTGGACGCCGGCCTGGTGGCGGCGCTGGTGGAGGACTTCCACGCGGAGCACGCCCGGACCTACGGCTACCGCTCGGACCACGAGGAGGTGCAGGTCGTGGGGGTGAGGTGCACGGCGAGAGGGCTGTCCGACCAACCCAGGGTGCCGGCGACGATACGGGTAGAACCGGGCCCTGCCGGGGCGGCGGCAAGCAGCCGCATGGCCTACTTCGGCCGAGGCGCCGGCTGGGTATCGGTGCCCGTAGTGGGCAGGGACCGGCTCTCCGGCGCACCGGAGCAGGGCCCCATGGTCATCGAGGAAGACAGCTCGCTCACGGTGGTCAACCCGGGATGGCAGGCCTCGCTGGACGAGTGGTCCAACATCGTGCTGGAGCCCGTCTAGCCGGACCAGGCCGGGGGGGCGATGCCCTCCACGTCGGTGACCACGTCGACGACCGCCGGCTTGCCCGAGGCGAAGGCCTGCTCCATGGCGCTCTGTATCTCGCCGGGCCTCTCCACCCGTATCCCGAAAGCGCCCATGGACTCGGCCACCTTCCCGAAGTCCACGTCCGACAGCATCCACAGCTCGTCGGAGCCCGGCGTTTGCCCACCATAGATCCGCTCGTTGCCGGCCTTCTCCTGGTTCAGCGACCGGTTGTTGTTGACCACCGTCACGGTGTTGATCCCGTACCTCAATGCCGTCTCCAGCTCCGTCAGGTGGTACCAGAACCCGCCGTCCCCGGTGAAGCAGACCACGGGGCGTTCCGGGGCGGCGCACTTGGCCCCCATCGCCGCGGGAAACCCCCAACCGAGGGACCCGGCGCAGCGGATGTAGCTCTGACCAGGGTGCTTGAAGTCCAGCATCGTCCCCGTCCAGATGCCCGAGTGGCCGGTGTCCGAGACCAGGACGGCATCCGAGGGCAGGAAGTCCGAGAGCTCCCTGCACAGCCTCTCGGGGCGCGCCGGGGCCTGGTCCGAGTCCACCAGCGGGGCCACCTCGTCCCTCCATTCGCGGCAGAGCTGCCCGGTGCGTTCCAGCCACTCGTCCCTGGGCCCCAGGGGTTCCAGCGCCTCCATCAGCCTCCGGAGGGAGGCCCTGGCGTCGCCCTGCAGCGCCACCTGGGCCGGGTAGCTCCTGCCCAGCTCCGACGGGTCTATGTCGATCTGGACCACCGGCGTGCCCATGGGCGGGATGGTCCAGGCATTCGTCACCTGGCTGCCGGTATGGCTCCCGATGAACAGGACCAGGTCGGCTTCAGCCACCACCCGGTTGGCGCACCACCTGGAGTAGCTGCCGCACACGCCGACGGCCAGGGGATGGCTGGGCAGTATCGTCTCCTTGGCGTTCAGCGACGTGGCCACCGGGATGGACATCATCTCCGCCAGCTCCACCACCTCCCGCTGGGCGCCCGAGGCCACCACGCCGCCCCCTGCCACGATGACCGGCCTCCTGGCGCGGGAGAGCGCCTGGGCGGCCTCCCGCACCCGCTCCATCTCCGGCTCCGGGCGGAAGGGCGGGACGGAGGTGAAGGGCGAGTCGACGATGACCTGGAGGTCCGACTCCTCGTCCACCATGGGAGAGCCGGCCTGTCCCTCCAGGTCCAGGTGCACCGGGCCCGGAGAGCCGGAGGTGGCCTCCCGGAAGGCCTGCCGCACCAGGTGGGGGAGCTGGTCCACGCTGTTGACCAGCGCGCTGTACTTGGTGACGGCGTTGAACGGGTCCGTGTGGTCCACCTCCTGGTAGGCGTGACGGTGCTGGCTGGACTGGGCGGCCCGGCCCGTGACGGCCACCACCGGCGACCCGGCCAGGTAGGGGTCCTGCAGGCCGGCCGCCAGGTTGGCCGCGCCGACGGACTGGGCGAGGCATATGCCGGCCCTCCTGGCCGTGCGGGCGTAGCCGTCGGCCATGTAGGCCGCGGCCTTCTCGCCGTGGGTCATGACGCGGCGTATGCCCAGACGCTCCATCTCCATCATGGCCGAGGGTATTATCACCGGCATGAAGAAGACATGAGTGACGCCGTACCCCTGGAACGTTTCGGCAATGAACCGGGCTCCAGTCATCATCGCCATGGTCCAACCTCCAGGCTATTCGTAGAGTCGGGCTGGCGCCGCGCCGGGCTACTCGAAGGCGCCGGCGATGGCCGCGTCCGCCAGCTCGTCGTCGGACATGCCCAGGATATCCCGCAGCACGTAGTCCTGGTGCTCGCCAAACTCCGGGGCGGCGCGGCAGGCACCCCCCGGCGTGCGGGAGAGCTTGTAGGGGGCGGACTCTATGACCCGCGGCTCTCCGCGGGCGTCGGGCACGCTCCTGAAGAAGCCCCTCTCCCTGAGATGGGGGTCCGAGGCCAGGTCCGGCCCCGACTGCACCACTCCCGCCGGGACTCCCACCGCCTGCAGCCGCTCCATCACGTCCTCGGGGGAGAGGCCCACGGTCCAGCTCTCCACCAGCAGGTCCAGGTCGTCGGCGTGCCGTTCCCGTCCTTCCATGGTAGCAAACCGGTCCTCCCGGGCCCAGGGCGGGTCCCCCGCCGCCGCCCGGAAGGCCACCCACTGGCCGTCGGTGAACACGGTGATGGCAGCCCAGCGGTCGTCGCCCCTGCAGCGGTAGGCGCCGTGGGGCGCTGCCCCTCCGTGGGGGAGCCGGTTCCCCGACCGGCCCACGCGGCCCTCCCGGCCGTTGGCGCTGAGCTCCAGGTACACGGGGCCCATTATCGAGGAGAGGGCCTCGAACTGGGAGAGGTCTATCCACTGCCCCTCTCCCGTGCGGGCCCGATGGACCAGGGCCAGGAGCACCGCCTGTGCCCCCGCCATCCCGGCGGTGGCGTCGCTGTAGGCGCTGGCGGGCCCGCTGGGGTCCGTATCGGGAAAGCCCGTCAGGCAGGTCAGCCCGCACCACGCCTGCAGCGTCTGGCCGTAGCTGACGTACTCTTTCCACGGGCCGGTGCGGCCCAGGCCCGACATGCTGAGCATGATGATGTCGGGACTGACCCGGCGCAGGCTCTCGTAGTCCATACCCCAGCCCGTCATCACCCGTCCGCTGAAGTTCTCCGCCACCACGTCCGAGGCGGCGACCAGGCGCCTTGCTATGTCCACAGCCTGGGGAGTCTTCATGTTCAGGGATATGGACAGCTTGCCCGCGTTCCAGTTGTGGCGGGAGCCGACACCCCGGCGGGTGGCGGAGGCGGGGCCGCCGACCACCGCCAGGGCCATGTTCGACTCTATCTTGATGACCTCGGCGCCCTGGTCGGACAGCACCCGGGTGGCCGAGGGGCCGGCGTGTATCCAGGTGAAGTCCACCACGCGGATGCCCCGGAGGGCGTACCCGGAGGCCTGCTGCCGCGGGTCCAAGACCATGGCCGTCACACCACCCCCGCCCGGGACAGATCCTCGACCTCCCGGGGGCTCAGGCCCAGCTCGTCCTGGTACACCTGGGCGTTGTGCCGGCCGGGGCCGGGGGCGTCGGTCCCCAGGGCCCAGGGGGACCGGGGCAGGAGGTAGGGAGCGCCGGGGTGGGTGAGGGTGGTCTCCAGCTCGGGGTGCTCCACGTCGGTCAGGAAGCCCCGGGCCCGGAGCTGGGGGTTGTCCAGCAGCTCCTCGGGCGTGGCGGCGGGCCCCCAGGGGTGGTGGGCGGCCTGGCCCCGTTGGGTGATCTCGGCCCGGGTGTGTGTCATGGTCCAGCGTTCGATGAGCTCCTCGATGTGCGCGGACTGGTCGCCGCGGAGGACGAAGAGGCTGTCGTACTTCTCGTCCAGCAGGTCCCCCACCATGCCGTCCTCGGCCATCCATGCGCGCAGGTCGTCCCAGGCCTTCTGGGTATTGGTGGTGATGCTGGCGTAGCCGTCCCTGCACCGCCAGGTGGCCACGAACTGGCCGCCGTGGCGAAAGCCGCAGCGGACGGCCGTCTCGCCGCCGTAGAGGTAGGACATGTTGACGTGCTCGGTGGTGGCGGCGACCGACTCCTGGATGGACACGTCTACGTGCTGCCCCTCGCCCGTGTTGGCACGGTGGTAGATGGCCGTGAGGGCGGCGATGAAGGCCCGGTTGGAGGAGGCATGGTAGGCCTGGGAGCCCCACAGCCGGGTGGGCGGTGTGTGGGGCCATCCGGTGACGTACATGTAGCCGCCCATGGCGAACGCCACGAGGTCGGAGGATGCGTAGCTCCTGTAGGGCCCCGTCCGGCCAAAGGGAGTGATGGACACGTAGACCAGGCCGGGGTTGGGGCCGCTGAGGGAGTCGTAGCCCAGGTCCAGCGCGTCCAGGAACCCGGGGCTGAAGGTCTCTAGGAGGACGTCGGCCCCCCGGGCGAGGCGCCGCAGAAGGGAGGCCCCCAGGGGCTGGGAGACGTCCAGGGTGACGCTGCGCTTGCCGCTGTTGAAGTGGAGCCAGGCGAGGCTGAGGCCGGTCGCCCCCCGTTTATTGAAAAGAGGGGCGGGCGCCTGTTTGAGGAAGGGGGGCTCGTTGCGCAGGGGGTCGCCCCCCGGGGGTTCGACCTTGATCACGTCGGCGCCCATGCCGGCCATGAGCTTGCCGCAGTAGACGCCCGGGGGCCCGGCCAAGTCCAGAACCCGGTATCCCTGAAGGGGCTGGGCCAGTGGTTGGCGCGTGTTGCCGTTCATGCCGCTCGCGCCCGGGGGTTACGTTTCGTACCTCCAGATGGGTCCATGGGGCGCTTCACCCGAGAGGCGGAACTGGGGGACTGTCAGGCCGTTGTCCAAGTCCACGAACGCCACTTGGACCCGCTTGCCGATGGCGACGTTCTCCTCCCTCTCGGGGTTGAGGTCCGCGTCCACGAGGTTGGCGGTGAAGCGCAGACCGTCGTCGGGGGTTGGCCGGCCCCGCTGCTCGTCCAGCTCCACCAGGACGATGGGAAAGGGGGTCCAGTCGCGGAAGCCGGCGAGCACGCTGTGGACGACGATCTGGTAGCTGTAGATGGCGCCGGCGCCGCTGACGGTGTGCCACTCCCACCGGGGGGAGGCGCACCAAGGGCAGCCGGGGCCGGGCTCGGCCCGGAGGAGGGCACAGTCGCCGCATTTCCTGACGACGAGGCGGTGCTCGGCGGCGGCCTGGAAGTAGCCGACGTACTCGCTGTCGTTCTCGGGCAGGTCGATGGCGAGGCCCCTGTACTCGTAGACGGGCACGGCCCCTCCTCCAATAAAACTCATCTCCTGAGGATCATGGCGCTGCCCACCGAGGGGCCGCCCCATCCCATGTCCATGGTGATCTCGGCGTCCCGCACCTGGCGGCAGCCGCCTTCGGAGTAGTCGTAGGTGTGGTTGCCCTCTTGCCAGCCGTCGCAGTAGTCGTCGACGGTGCCCCGGAGCTGGCGGACGTTTTCGATGACCATGTTCATGCCGTGGGTGTAGCCCTCGCAGAGCTGTCCGCCGCTGGGGTTGTTGGGGCGCCCCTTGTTGGAAAAGGGGGAAGAAGTGGCGCCGAGCTGGATTGTGCCGCTGGAGACGTAGTCCTTGCCCTCGCCGGGCTTGCAGAAGCCGTAGTTCTCGAGCTGGAGGAGGACGGTGTAGGTGAAGGCGTCGTAGCAGCCGGTGATGTCCACGTCCTCGGGCCCGACACCGGCCATCTGGAACACCCTGGGGCCGATGTGGTATCCGGCGACGCGGGTGATGGGGCCCTGCTGGTAGTGGAAGTCGCCGCCCGGCTTGGTGCCCCGGCCCTGGACGCCCATTATGTAAACCGGGGGCTGCTTCAGGTCACGGGCGCGCTCGGTGGATGTGACGATGATGCAGGTGGCGTTGTCGGTCTCCAGGCAGCAGTCGAGCATGTGCGCGACGGGCCTGACGATCCAGCGGGAGTCGAGGACGTCCTGGACGGTGACCCGTCTCTTGATGTAGGCCTTGGGATTGTTGCTGGCGTGGTTGCTCTGGGCGGCCTTGATATGGGCGAGGTGCTCGTTCTTGACGCCGTACTCCATCATGTGGCGGGTGAAGGTGAAGGCGAAGGCCTGGACGGGCATGAAGAGGCCGTAGGGCTTGGTCAATACGTCGGGGCCGCTGACTGGGGTGGCGGCGCCGGCATCCTTGCTGCTCATGCGGAACTGGGAGTATCCGTTCATGGAGCGGTAGATGGCGACGGTGTGGCACATGCCGGTCTCGATGGCGCCCCGGGCGAGGCCGACGAGGGTCTCGGTGCTGGTGCCGCCGCCGGAGCAGTCCATGAAGAAGTTGGGGCGGATGCCGAGGTCATGCATGACGGTGCTGGAGGTGGTGGAGTCGCCCAGGTGGTAGCTGAGGAAGCCGTCGACGCCGTCGGGGCCAAGGCCGGCGTCGTCCATGGCGTTGCGGATGGCCTCGGCGGCCATGGCGCGGGTGCTGCGGCCCGAGCCGTGGGTGTAGCCGGTCTCGCCGACGCCGGCGATGCAGTACCTGTCCCTCAGGGCGTCGGCGGGCACGGGTCAGTCCCGCTCCGCGGGTATTCCTGGAAACGGGGCGAGGGCTTCGTAGGCGTGGGCGACCCTGAGGACGGTCTCCTCGTCGAAGGCGCGCCCGGCTATCTGGAAGCCGATGGGCAGGCCCTCGGGGGAGAGGCCGCATGGGACGGAGACGGCAGGGTGCCCGGTGAGGTTGAAGGGTGCGGTGAAGCGGGCTATGGTGCCGATAACGTCGGTGACCCTGTTCCAGAGGCGGCCGCTGTCCTCGGGCTTCCAGGCGACGACGGGGGAGGTGGGGGTGAGGAGGACGTCGACGCGGCGGAGGAGGTCGTTCATCTCGGCGGTGATGACGGTGCGGGCCTGGTCGGCCTTCATGTGCACGGTGGCGGGGAGGAAATGCCCGGGCCCGACCATGTTGAGGACGGGCTCGGCGTACTCTTCGGCCTGGGCCGCCAGGAGGGGGGCGTGGATGGCGGAGGCCTCGGGGGCGAAGACGCCCCACCAGGAGGCCTGGATGTAGTCGGCGTGGGGGAGGGAGACCTCCTCGACGGCCATGCCGGCGGCCTCCAGGGTGCGAATGGCGGCGTCCACCGCCTCCCGGATGCCGGGGCCCAGGTCCTTGAAGAAGTAATCGCGAGGGACACCGGCCCTGAGGCCCGCGACGTCGCCGGTGAGGGCCTTGCGGTAGTCTGGGACGGGCAGGTCGACGGTGCTGGTGTCCAGGGGGTCGTGGCCGGCGATGGCCTGCAGGACGATGGCGGCGTCTTCCACGGTGCGGGTCATGGGCCCGGCGTGGTCCAGGGACCAGGAGAGGGGGAAGACTCCGCGGCGGCTGACGCGGCCGTAGGTCTGCTTGAGGCCGACGATGCCGCAGAGGGAGGCGGGGCTGCGGATGGAGCCGCCGGTGTCGGTGCCGATGGCGGCGTGGCAGAGGTGGGCCGCGATTGCGGCGGCGGAGCCGGAGCTGGAGCCGCCGGTGTCCCTCTCCAGGTCCCAGGGGTTGCGGGTGACGCCGAAGAGGGGGTTGGGGGGAGCGCAGGCAAACTCGTAGAGGCCCAGCTTACCCACCATGACGGCGCCGGAGTCGTTGAGCTTTTGGACGATGGTGGCGTCCTGGTCGGGCACCTGGTCACGGAAGACCCTGGAGCCGCAGGTGGTGCGTATGCCGCTGGTCGCGACGATGTCCTTGTGGGCGACGGGCACGCCGTGGAGGGGCCCCAGGTAGCCGCCGGCGGCGATGGCCCTCTCGGCCTCCCGGGCCTGCCGGCGAGCCTCGTCGCGGCAGACGGTGATGTAGGCGTTGAGGACCTCTCCCTCGCCGTCGATGCGGTCCAGGGTGGCCTCCAGAAGCTCTACGGGAGAGGCCTCCCTGTTCCGGATCGCCTCGGACACCTGGCCGAGGGACATTCTGCAGAGGTCGTTGCCGGTGTTGGGCATGGCCCCCCCCCGTTATTGGATAAAAAGGGCGTTCCTGAAGACCCTGGCGGGCTCTACGTCCGTAAGGTCCAGCTCGTCCAGCCGGGAGGCCTCCTCCAGCACGCCGTCGAGCTGCACCTTGAACTTCTCCAGCCACTCGCGGGGAAACTCCCGCCCCAGCAGCTCCCGGGCTATGCGGTCCAGGGTGTCCAGGTCGATGTCAACCGGTTGCGCCATCGTCACACCAATCGTTTCGGCTCTTGGCGGGCCCGTCCGCCGGGCCGGGGACCGTATCGTCGGGGATATGTGAGGGCGATTCGCAAATCTCCCCTACGTGGTGGATGTTACGCGAGGGCGTATGCGTTGTCAATCGGCGGGCGGCCCGCGGCGAGGGCAGAGGGCTCGGGCGCCGCGCCGAGGAGCGCCCGAGGATATATAATGGGAGCCCATGAAGCTGATATCCGGAGCAACGCTGATAGACGGCCGAGGCGGACCTCCCCTGGAGGACGCGGCGGTGCTGGTGGACGACGGCGGGCGGATCGAGGCCGTGGGGGCCCGGCCCGCCGTGGCCGCGCCGGGAGACGCCCAGGTCTTCGACGCGGTGGGGATGACGCTGCTGCCGGGACTCATCGATTGCCACGACCACCTGAGCTCGTTCACCTATGACATCATGAGCCGCTGGGGCATGACGGAGCCCCGGAGCCTGCGCCACCTGCGCATCGCCAGGGTCATGGAAGACACTCTGTTGACGGGGTACACGACGGTGCGCGACTGCGGCTGGCTGGACGCGGGGTTCAGGCTGGCCGTGGAGGAGGGGCTGATCGCCGGGCCGAGGCTGCTGGTGGCCACCAGCCCCATCTCCTCTACAGTGGGGAACGCCGAGCGGAGCAGCGGGTCCGGCCACAGGCCCCCCGCGCCCCCGGACCCCCTCCTGCCCCGGGGGATCGCCGACGGGCCCGACGCCATCCGCGCCAAGGTGAGGGAGCTGGTGCGTGTCGGCGCCGACCTGATCAAGGTGTTCCAGACGGGCTGGGGACGGCCGGAGCACGGCTCCATGGACGTCGACTACACCAGGGAGGAGCTGGACGCCCTGGTGCAGGAGGCCCACGTCCATGGCAGGAGGGTCGCCAGCCATGCCGTTGGCGGGGCCGGGTTGAGGATGTCGGTGGAGGCCGGAGTGGACACCATCGAGCACGGGTCGTACCTGAACAGGGACCCGGAGCTGCTGAAGATGATGGAGGACGGGAACACCTTCTTCGTGCCGACCCTCACGGTCTTCAAGTTCCACGCGGAGCATGGGACGCCCCATGGCCGTATGGAGGCCAGGGACTTCCGCCAGGACCACGTCGAGAGCGTGCAGCAGGCCCTGGCCGCGGGGGTCAAGGTCGTGGCCGGCACCGACGCCGGGGGCTGGGTCCACGGCAACAACGCCCAGGAGCTGGAGTGCCTGGTGGAGGCCGGCATGAGCCCCATGCAGGCCATAGTCGCGGCCACTAGCTGGGCCGCCGAATGCTGCGGGCTGGAGAAGGATGTGGGCGCCGTCGAGAGGGGCAAGGCCGCCGACCTGGTGGTGGTGGACGGCGACCCCCTGGGCGACATCACCCTGCTGCAGGACAAGGGCAGGATCAAGCTGGTGATGAAGGAGGGGAGGGTGTACCGCAACTCCCTGGACGGCGACGCCCCGGCCGAAGTCCCATGAGCAGGTCGTCCGAGCACAAGTACGACGTCCACGTGGAGCAGGGCGTCACCGTGCCCATGAGGGACGGGGTCCTGCTGTCCGCCGACCTGTACCTGCCTGTGGAGTCCGGGCCCGCGGAGCCCAAGCGCGCCGCCCCCGGCCCCTTCCCCGCGGTGTTGGAGCGCACTCCCTACGACAAGCGGGGGACCGGCGGGGCCGGCAGACCGCGCCCGGAGACTGGCAGGTACTTCGCCAGCCGGGGCTACGCGGCGGTGTTCCAGGACGTGCGGGGCCGCTTCGACTCCCAGGGTGCCTTCGTCAAGTACCTGGACGACCCCGCCGACGGGTACGACACCGTGGAGTGGATCGCCAGCCAGGCCTGGTCCAACGGCCGGGTGGGCACCTTCGGGCTGTCCTACGGCGCCCACACCCAGGCGTCCCTGGCGGCGGCCAACCCGCCCCACCTGTCGTGCATGTTCCTGGACTCGGGCGGGTTCACCAACGCCTACGACAACTCGTGCCGCAACAGCGGCGCCTTCGAGCTTCGCCAGGTGTGCTGGGCCTTCACCCAGGCGAAGGTGGGCAGGGACGCGGCGGCGGACCCCACGGTCCGCGCCGCCCTGGAGGCCGAGGACCTGCGGGGCTGGTTCCAGCGGATGCCCTGGAGACGGGGGCACTCGCCCCTCCGATGGGCCCCCGAGTACGAGGAGTACGTCTTCGACATGTGGACCAGGGCCGACTTCGACGACTACTGGAAGCAGATGGGTGTGTGCAACGAGCTGTACTTCGAGGGGTACGCGGACGTCCCCCAGCTCCACATGGGTAGCTGGTACGACCCCTACACGCGCACCACCACGCGCAACTACACGGGCCTGTCGCCCATCAAGCGGGGCCCGGTGAGGCTGCTGTTGGGCCCCTGGACCCACGGGGCCTCCCACGTCACCTACTCGGGGGACGTGGACTTCGGCCCCGACGCCACGGTAGAGCGGGGCCTGGGCACGGACTACGACGAGCTGCGGCTGCGGTGGTTCGACCGGTGGCTCAAGGATATGGACAACGGGACCGACGAAGAGCCTCCCGCCCGGGTGTTCGTCATGGGAGGCGGGGACGGACGCAAGGACGGGGAGGGACGCCTTAGGCACGGCGGGTCCTGGAGGGGCGAGGCGGAGTGGCCCCCGGCCCGCACCATGTACACGAACTTCTACCTCCAGGCCGACGGCTCGCTGACCACCGACCCGCCCACGGCGACGGCGTCGGGGACCACGTACCAGTTCGACCCGACGAAGCCCGTGCCGACCGTCGGGGGCAACGTCTCGTCGGGGGCCGACGTCATGGAGGGCGGCGCGTTCCACCAGGAGGAGGGGCCCCGGTTTCTCGGCTCCAAGGAGCCCTACCTTCCCCTGGGATCGCGCCCCGACGTGCTGGTCTTCCAGACCCCGCCCCTGGAGGAGGACGTAGAGGTCACGGGACCGGTGACCGTGGCGCTCTGGGTGTCCTCGTCGGCCCCGGACACGGACTTCACCGCCAAGCTGGTCGACTGCCACCCGCCCAACGAGGACTATCCCAGGGGGTTCGATATGAACGTCAGCGATGGGATAATCCGCGCCCGCTACCGGGACTCCTTCAAGTCGCCCGAGCCGATGACGCCGGGCGAGGTGTACCGGGTGACTATCGAGCTCTATCCCACCGGCAACCTGTTCTGCCGGGGACACCGCATCAGGCTGGACATCTCCAGCAGCAACTTCCCCCGCCTGGACGTCAACCCCAACACCGGCGAAGCCCCGGGCCTCAGCCGCCGCACCGTCGTGGCCGAGAACACCGTGTACCACGACGCCCGACGCCCCTCCCACGTCGTCCTGCCCGTCGTGCCCCCAGGTCACCGTGAGGAGTCCGGGCCGGATGCCGGGGCGGGTGAGTGAGGTTACCCAACCCGCATTTGGCCCAAGTCGATCGTGAGAAGGGCAGATGGACACCAATACGACCTTTCCCAGACTCATTGCGGCGTACCCCGTCAGGAGGTGAAGAAGTGTTCACCGAGCATGAGCAGGTCGTCCTTACCGCCGAGGTCTTGGGAGACGGAGGTGAGGTGCTGAAGCCCGGCGATGTGGGCGTCGTCGTGCACGTGCACCCGGGAGGGGATGCCTACGTGGTGGAGCTCCTGACGCTGGACGGGGCCACCGCGGTCATTGCCACGGTCTTGCCATCTCAAGCGCGGCCGGTAACCAACAAGGACATCACCCACGCCCGCCGGCTGGAGCCTGCCGTTTGAGCCGCAGGTGGACCGCCCGCGTGCGCTAAATTACCCCAGCGTACCTTAGCTGGACCAGCTCGTCCCGGGAGTAGCCCAGCTCGCCACAGTACACCTCGGCGTTGTGCTGGCCCAGGAGCGGGGCGGGGCGCCACCGGGACAGGGACCCGGCCATGTCGAAGGCGGGGCCCGGATAGGTCAGAGCGCCGGCCTCGGGGTGCTCTACCTCCCGAAAGTATCCCCTGGCCACCATCTGCGGGTCCTCCATCATCTCCCCCGGCCCCAGGATGGGGGAGCACAGGACCCCGGCCTCCTGGCAGGTCTCGAACACCTCTTTCCTGGTGCGCTCAAGCATCCATCCCAGGAAGACCGGCTCGAACTCGTCCAGGTTGTCCATCCGGGCCCGGAGAGTGGCGAACCTGGGGTCCTTCCCAAGCTCCGGCATCCCCATGGCCCCGCAAAGGCGGTCGAAGAACCGGTCGTACCCCACCCCGAACACCACGTACCCGTCGCTGCAGGGGTAGGCGCCCTGGGGGTATCCGCCCGGCCATGTGCCGCGCTCCGCCTTGAGGCCCGAGTACTCGTAGAACAGGGGGCGGTTGTCCACGTTCCCTGCCAACGCCTCCATGGCCGACACGTCCACGTGCTCGCCGCGTCCCGAGGCCTGGGCCGTCAGCAGGGCCGCCATGGCCGGGACCGCCGCCGTGGCCCCCGCCTGGAACCAGGATATGTCCGGCGCATACCTGAGGGGCTCCTCGTCAGGCAGACCATGGGTGTACATGCGGCCACTCATGGCGAACACGCCCATCTCCGTGGCCAGGTGGTCCCGGTAGGGCCCCGTCTGCCCGAAGGGAGTGACGGAGACCATCACCAGCCTGGGGTTCACCCGGCGCAGGTCCTCGTAGGCAAGGCCGTTGGAGGGCAGGAAGGACGGCGGGAAGTTCTCCACCAGCACGTCGGCGGTGCGGACGAGCTCCTCGAGGATGGCGCCGCCGCCCGGGACATCCAGGTCCAGGGTCACGCCCCTCTTGTTCATGTTCAGGTGGAGGTACAGGCCGCTCTTCTCGAGGTGAGGGACGTCTCCGGGGAAGGGGCCCATCCGGCGGGCGGGGTCTCCCTCGGGCGGCCGTTCGACCTTGACCACGTCGGCCCCGTAGTCGGCCAGCAGGCGGGCGCAGTAGGGGGCGGAGATGCCCCGCCCTAGGTCCAGCACCCTTACGCCTTCCAGGACCGTGGCCGCCATACGGCTCCCTCCGGGCCGATGCCCGAGGCTGTCTGTCTACCAGTCCCGGGCTACCAGTCCCAGGTCTTGCCCAGCTCCCGAGTCTTGACAAGCTGGCCGGTGAAGGTCCGGTTGTCCTTGAGGGCCAGGGCCACCGCGCTGGGAGCCGCCTCCTCGGGGGTGAGGCGTATGTGCCAGTCGTGCTGGGTCCAGGGGATGACCGACGAGCCCTCGCTCTTCATCGGGCCCGGGTCCAGGATGTTGACAGAGATATTGTGCTCCCTGAGCTCCTCGGCCAGGCAGTAGCTTAGCATGTGCAGGGCGGCCTTGGTGCTGCAGTAGACCGTGCCCCCGGGCCGGTGGTTGACCGCTGCGCCGGAGCCGACGTTGATGATCCTGCCCTCGCCCTGCTCCATCATGACGGGCAGCACGGACCGGGATGTGAGGTAGGGGCCGCGTACGTTGACGGCCATGGACAGGTCCCACCGCTGGGGATCGATGTCCAGGAAGGGCTCGCTGGGGATCATGATGCCCGCGTTGTTGACCAGGATGTCGATGCGCCCGTACTGCCCCGCCACCTCCTGGACCATGGCCTCCACCTGGGCCTCGTCGGAGACGTCGCAGGCCACGGCCAGCGCCTCGCCACCCGCGTCCCGGATCCTCAGGGCCTCCTCCTGTGCCGTGCCTGCCAACCCCGTCGGGGAGGCGGCCCTGGCGCACAGGGCGACGCGAGCGCCCTCGGCCGCGTAGGCCTTGGCGATTTCCCTGCCCAGCCCGCGGCTGGCGCCCGTGACGACTGCTACGCGACCCTTCAACCTGCTCATGGCTGCTCCCTCCCCAGCTTGACCGGGGCCCCGCCTTCCGGCGAGGTTGCCCCCCCTCATCCTAACCTTCTCCCGCCAGGGGAGAAGCGACTGGAAAGGAGAGTATCACGCCCCCCCAACACGGTCAAACGGGCCGGCTCCCGGGGCGTCCCTCCCGGCTATCCCGCCGGACCCGGATCAGCCAGACCCGGATCAATAGGTGTCGAACATCTCCTGCAGCCGGCCCTGGTCGCGGGTCACCGTGAGGCCCAGCATAAGCAGTATCCTGGCCTTCTGGGGGGTGAGGTTGTCGCCGACCACCACCCCTTCGCTCCGCTTTCCCGCCGTCAGCATGACCCTGCCGTTGCCCACCCTGCTGCTGAGCACGACCGCAACCCCCCGGTTGACGGCCTCCGCCACCGAGCTCCGCATGGAGGGAGGCATGGCGCCGCCACCCATGGTGGCCATCACCAGCCCGTCGACGCCCCGCTCGACCAGGGCGTCCACCATCACCCCGTCGGCGCCGCCGTAGACGTAGACGATGTCCACCCGGGGCAGCCGGTTGACGGAGGACACGTCGAACTCGCTCTGGAGGGTGTGTCGCCGGGTGGGGGCCCGGTAGAACACCACCTGCCCGTCGGAGTCGGCGTAGCCCAGGAAGCCCAGCTCCCTGGGATGGAAGGCCTCAAGCCGGTAGGTGTTGCTCTTCGTCACGTCCCGCGCGGCTTGAATCTCGCTGTTCAGCACGGTGAGGGTCCCCTTGCCCCGAGAGTCGGGGCTCGCGGCGACTCGGATGGCGTCCAGGAGGTTGGTGTCCCCGTCGGTGCTGATCCCCGAGGAGGGGCGCAGGGCCGCCGTCAGGACCACCGGCCTGTCAGACTTGACGGTCAGGTTCAGGAAGTAGGCCGTCTCCTCGACCAGCGCCGAGCCGTGGGTCATGGCGATGCCCGACAGATCCGGGTCGTCGTCGAATAGCTGGTTGCAGCGGCGGGCGATGACGGGCCACTCCTCGGACCCTATGGCCAGCCGCACGAAGTCCTCCTGGTAGAGCTGCTCGGACTCGACCTGGGCCACGGTGTCGGCCTCGGGTATCCGATCCAGGAGCTCTTGGATGGACACCTGATGGCCCCGCTCGCTGTAGGCCACCAGGTCCAGCCGGTCCTCCGTCATGTAGGATATGGTGCCGCCCGTGCCCACCACGCGCACTCTGGGAAGCGCTGTCATCTCAACTATCCTCGCCGTGGATGAGTATGGTCGCCAGCCTCGACGCTGACGATGGTAACGGCCTTTCTGGGCCCCTGTCAACGAGAGGGACAAACACCACTCCGCCGTTGACACGGCGCGAGGTGAAGGTTAGGTTATCAGTGGCCACCCAAGGCCCTCAAGGGTGAAAGGAAGCCCCATGTCCATCCAACGTATCAACCCCAGCTCCCTTAGCAGGTCGCGCGGACTGAGCCAGGTGGTCCGCGTGGAAGATACCGTGTACATCTCGGGCCAGACGGCCCTGGAGGGCGAGAGAGTCGTATGCGTCGGCGACATCGATGGACAGCTCGATCACGTCTACGGCTCCATCAACAGGGCCCTGGAGGAGGTGGGTGGAGGGTTGGAGAACCTGGTGAAGATCACGGCATACACCACCCGGCCCGAGTACTATCGCGGCGTGGTCGACGCCCGGGCCCGGTTCCTCGGACCCAAACCCGCCGCCAGCAGCACCGTGATCATACCGGCCCTGGAACACCCCGACCTCATGGTGAAGGTAGAGGCCATCGCCGTGGTTGGAGAAACTGGACGCCTGAAGGAGTCCATCAACCCGCCGGAAATGACCACGCCGGAGCACCACGCCATGCTCGTAAGGGTAGGAGACGTGGTGTACGTCTGCGGGCTGTGCGCCTGGGACCCCCAGGGCAACATCGTCGGCATCGGAGACCCGGCCGCCCAAGCGGACCAGCTCTACAGTAACTTGGACATCTGCCTGAGCTCCGTCGGCGCCACCCGGCAGGACGTGGTGAAGACGACCACATTCTACACCCATCCTCTCTACTACAACCCGCTGCGCGCGGCCCGCGAGGCCTACTATGGTTCCGCACTGCCCAACAGCGCCTCCGTCGTGGTCTCCTACCTGGCCAACCCCAGCGCCGTTGTGGAGATCGAGGCCATCGCCGTAATAGGAGCAGCCAAACGGCGCATCAACCCCGAGGAGATGCCCGAACCCTGGGGGTTCACCCACGTGGTACAGGCGGGAAACACGGCGTACATCGGCGGCGTCATAGGGATGGACCGTGCCGGCACAATCACCGCGAAGGGCGGCGTGGAGGGGCAGCTAGGCGTGCTCTACGCCAACCTTGAGGCGGGGTTGAGATCCGTCGGCGGGACCGCTTCCAGCGTGGTGAAGACCACCACCTACTGTACACGGCCCGAGTACCTCTCCGTCGTTGGACAGGCCGGTCGAGAGTTCTACGGCGACACTCCTGCCACGTCCTCCACCGTCGTGGCCCAAGGTCTCGTGACCCCCGAAATGCTGGTCGAGATAGAGGCGATAGCCCATATCGAACGGGCGGACCGCTGACATAGACGGTTGAGCTAACCCCAGAGTTGTTTTGCGGCTATAATGGGGCTAATAGTCCAGCTACCAGAGGGGGAGGTCCAGGAAATATGATAGGCCGCGACCTCAAGGGTTACGGAAAAGATTACCCGGTAATCTCCTGGCCGAGCGACGCCCTGCTGGCCGTGTCCCTGGTGGTGGAGTTCGAGGAGGGGGCCGAGCGGTCGCCCCTCTACGGCGACGACGGTCCCGAAGTCAGCCCCCAACCGGTGAGGCCCCAGGGGTCGGGACGGGCCTGGACCATCGAGTCCACCTTCGAGTACGGGTCACGCCGGGGTATCTGGCGCCTGATGGACATCTTCGACAAGCACGACGTCAAGGTCACCTTCTTCTGCTCCGGCGCCGCCCTGGAGGCCAACCCCCAGGCCGCCCGCAGCATCACCCAACGGGGGCACGAGGCCGCCGGCCACGGCTACCGCTGGCTCCCCGCCTACGAGCTCAGCCGAGACGAGGAGAAGGCGGACATGGACAGGGCCGTAGAGGCGATACAGGAGACCTCTGGCCAGCGGCCCGTGGGCTGGCACAGCCGGGCGCCCAGCGTCCACACCCGGGAGCTGCTGGTGGAGAACGGGGGCTTCCTCTACGACTCGGACTCCTACAGCGACGACCTGCCCTACTTTGCCGAGGTGGACGGCCGGAGGCTCCTCACCATTCCCCACAGCCACGACACCAACGACGAGAAGTTCCTGCCGGCGCCCCTGGTGCCGGGGTTCACCCGGCCCGACCAGTTCTTCACGACGCTGAAGGGGACTTTCGACCGCCTGTACGACGAGGGGTCCAGGAACCCGAAGATGATGACCGTCGGGCTGCACCTGCGCCTCTCGGGAAGGCCGCCAAGGGCCGCTCAGGTGGACCGGTTCATCCGCTACGCCAAGGGGTTCCCGCGAGTCTGGTTCCCTCGCCGGGTGGACATAGCCCGCTGGTGGATGGAGCACTACGGCGACCTCTAGGGACACGAGACGCGGTCCATGATTGCAAGCGGTGCCCGGGGGCATGGATGGATTCCTCGCTGCGCTCGGAATGACATTTGGGGAGGAGAGCGGACATGCTGACATCCGTACGAGACTTCGTGGGCTACGGGGAGGACTTTCCCAGGATCAAGTGGCCCGGCGGCGCCCGCGTGGCCATCTCCCTGGTCATAAACTTCGAGGAGGGCTCGGAGATGTCCCCCTGGGTCGGGGACCCGATAGCGGAGCCGACGGGCGAGGCGTTCCAGGACCCCGCCGGGCAGCGCAGGCTGGTCAGCGAGTCCCTCTACGACTACGGCGCCCGGGTCGGGTACTGGCGGCTGCTGGACGTGCTGGACAAGTACGACGTGAAGGCGACGGCGTTCGCCTGCGGCATGGCCCTGGAGCTGAACCCGGAGTCGGCCAGGGAGCTGACGGCGCGGGGCCACGAGCCGGCCAGCCACGGGTACCGTTGGGCGCCGGCGTCGATGGACACTGTCGAGGAGGAGCGGGAGTACATACGCAGGACGGTGCAGGCCGGGCTGAACACCACCGGGGAGCGGCCCCTGGGGTGGCTGAGCACCACCAGCAGCGGCCACACCCGGGAGCTCCTCGTGGAGGAGGGCGGCTTCCTCTACGACTGCGACTCCTTCGCCGACGACCTCCCCTACTTCGTCAACGTCCACGGGAAGAAGTGGCTGGTCCTACCCTACGACCTGACGACCAACGACATGCTCTTCTCCCACAACCCCGGCTACGCCCAACCCGAGGACTTCTTCTTCCAGCTCAAGGAGGCCTTCGACTGCCTCTACGAGGAGGGGGCGACCCACCCCAAGATGATGTCCGTGGGCCTTCACCTGCGCTTCGCCGGCAGACCGGCCCGGGCCCAGGCCCTGGACGACTTCATCCGGTACGCGAGGAGCTTCCCGGGCGCGTGGTTTGCCCGCCGGATCGACATCGCCCGCTGGTGGCTCCAGGAATATGGCGACATGCCCGCCCTGCCTCAGGAGCAGCCCGGCGCCCCATCGAAGTAGGCCCACCCGCCGACACCCCAACCGATATATGAGGAGGTCCCATGGCCAACGACTCGGCGTCCGACCTGACCATCAGCTCCGAGCCCATCAACTCCGAGGAGGTGGTCCGCGCCGCCTGGGAGGAGGCGCCGGACCGGCTGGCCGACCTGGCCGGGTCACTCACCGACGCCCACAACGCCTGGCACGAGCACAGCATCAACCTGGTGGCGTCCCACAACGTCATGAGCCCCCGGGCCAAGGCCATTCTGTGCTCGGACCTGGTGGAGAACATCTCCTCGGGGGCCATCGGCTCCCGGCCCCACACCGGCACGGTGCTGCTGGACCGCGTCGAGACCATGCTGGTGGAGACGGCGAAGAAGCTGTGGGGAGTGCCCCACGTGGAGTACCGGGCGCCGTCGGGCAACCTGGCCAACGCGCTGTTCATGCTGGGCGCCATGGACCGGGGAGACCGGGTGATCGGCCTTCCCGAGAGGTACGGGGGCCACTACAGCTACTCGGACAGCTTCGCCACCGAGCGGAGCCTGGAGTGGACGGACATCCCCTGCTACGGGGAGGACATCCCCGAGATAAACCTGGAGCTCCTAGCCGACGAGGTGGACCGGGTCAGGCCGAAATGGCTGATGGTGGGCAGCGCCACGTCCATGTTCCCGTACCCGCTGCGAGAGATGTCGGAGATCGCCCGGGGCGTCGGGGCGCGAATCTTCTTCGACGGGGCGCACTTCCTAGGCCTGTCCGCGGGAGGGCAGTTCCAGGACCCCTTGGCGGAGGGGGCGACGGTGATGACCGGCTCGACCCAGAAGACCCTCCCGGGGCCAGTCGGCGGCATGGTCCTGATGCGGGACGAGGACGTGGCCGAGCGGGTGATCGAGAAGACCAACGCCTTCATCTCCAACTACAACAACAACCGCTGCGCCGCGCTGGTGGTCACCCTGGCCGAGATGATGGCCTTCGGAAGGGAGTACGCCGCCAAGGTGGTGAGCAATGCTCAGGCGCTGGCCCGGGCCCTGGACGCCGAGGGGTTCCGGGTGCAGGGCAAGGACCGAGGCTTCACCACCTCCCACGTGGTGGTGGTCGACCTGCGGGACGTCATGGACAGCACCGCCGCCATCCGGGACCTGGAGACGGCGCGAATCTCCTGCTCCAAGGCCGGCTGGCCGGCCACCTACCCCGACAAGCCGGGCCTGCGCCTGGGCGCCAGCGCCTGCACCAGGAGGGGGATGGGCGACGACGACATGAAGCAGGTGGCACGGCTGCTGCGGCGCGTCCTCCTGGACCGGGAGGACCCCGCCGTCGTCCGCCGGGACGTCCAGGAGATGGCCGCAAGCTTCACCGGCGTGCACTTCTGCTTCTAGGGGCACGGATTCCCGGCCATGAGTACCATCACCCAGCTAAAGCGTCTCATAGATCTGCTCCAGGCGAAGAGGGCGGAAGACCCGGAGGGCTTCCGCGAATACCTGCCGGCGTGGCCGATCTGCTGCCTGAGCCGCCCGCGGACCGAAGCAGGTCCCCGTCTTCCTGCGGCCTCACCGAGCAAGAGCTCCGCGACCATCGGGCCGGTTTGTCGGAGGTCCTGGGCAAGCTGGAAGATGGTGTTGCAACCGCCGAGGACGCGAGAAAGGGCCTCCAGCACTCCGCCAACCTGATTAGGGACGACAGCCTGCCGGACGAAGTCGGCTACGAGACGTTGAACGCCCTGGTGAGGGCGGCCATCGGCAAGTCCCCGGGCTCCTATAAGGCCAGGACCACCGTGGCGCTGGATGGAGGAGACGGGGACAGCCCCGTTCTGGAGCGAGTGCCGGCAATCAGGGGTGTGTACCTGGAGCTCGACAGCAACGCGCGGCTGGTGTCTATAGCCATCCACCCCTCCAAGGTCAGGGAACGGCGCAAGTTGATGGGGATAGTCGGGATAGGCTCGGACGCCGACCCGGACGTTGCCCGCAGGCACGACGAGTACCTGGCGATGCAGGAGCCACATGGCGCTGGCTGAGCGTGTCTTAGTGGACACGTCCGCCTTCTATGCCATCCACTCGGCAACAGACCTGTTCCACGACAGGGCCAGGGCTGCTTACGAGCGACTGACCGACCGGGACCAGAAGCTGTATACCACATCCTACACATTGGTCGAGACCATCGTCCTGCTGCACAACCGGCTGGGGTTCGAAGTCGTCTCCAGGTTCTCGGAGTGGCAACAGTCCAGCGTCGAGGTCTTCTGGATAGACAGCCGGGTGCACACCGAAGCGTGGGACCGGTTCATGGCGCACGAAGGACGGGGCCTCAGCTTCGTGGACTGGACCACGGTACTGGCATCTTACGAAATAGGCGCCCCGGTGTTCACATTCGATGGCGGCTTCGCAAAACAGGGACTTGCCGTAGTGCCACATTAGCCGGGTTTTTGCGATGTTGGCGGCTTTCGTGCTAACATTGACCAAACCCGCCATGTCCCGGTCGGCGACCCCGGTCGGGTAGGCCCTTTCGGCGGTCCGGGCAGTCTCGACAGGAGTAGGTCAATGGCCTCCAACCAGCGCTCCCTCGTGGTGATACAGCTCTCCGGCGGCAACGACTACATGAACACCGTGGTGCCCTACGGCAACGGGCTCTACTACGACTGGCGCCCGTACGTCAGGATCGAGCAGGAAGACGTGCTCCCGCTGGACGACTACCTCGGCATCAATCCCGACGTACCGGTCATCAAGGAGCTGTGGGACCAGGGCAACGTGGCCGTCGTCAACGGCATCGGCTACGCCAACCCCAGCCGCTCCCACTTCCGCGCCATGGACATCTGGCACACGGCGGAGCCCGACAGGGTCGGCGACGCGGGATGGCTGGGCCGGGCCGTCCGGGACATGGACCCCACGGCCGAGAACGTGCTCACCGGCGTGAACTTCGGCAGGGGACTGCCCAGGGCCATGGCCTGCAAGAGCGTGCCCGTGGCCTCGGTGGGGAACCTCGAGACCTACGGCCTCTTCCCCGACAAGGTCGACAAGTGGAACCGGCGCTACGCCCTGGAGTGCTTCGCCAAGATGTACGGCGCCCGGGGAGGGGACGCCGTGCGGGAGGTCCTGGGGCAGACGGGCTCCGACGCGCTGAAGGGCGCCGACATCCTGCGGACCGCGCCGGGCAAGTACTCCTCCAGCGTCGAGTACGGCTCCAGCGACATAGCCCAGAACCTGAAGGCCATCGCCCAGGTCATGTTCGCCGACCTGGGGACCAGGGTCTACTACACGCAGCTCGGCAACTTCGATTCCCACGCCGGGCAGCTCCCCGTCCAGTCCAAGCTGTTGAAGGACCTCTCCCCAGCCCTGCGGGACTTCACCGACGACATCAAGGAGCACGGCCGTGAGAACGACGTGGTAATTCTCATGTTCTCCGAGTTCGGCCGGCGCGTGCGGGACAACGGCTCGGGGACGGACCACGGTTGGGCCGGCGGCGCCTTCGTCGTGGGAGAGCCCGTGGCCGGCGGCCTGTACGGCGAGTACCCCTCCCTGGATGAAGGAGAGCTGGCGGAAGGCGACCTCCGGTTCAACAACGACTTCAGGTCCACCTACTCCACCATCCTGGAGCGGTGGCTGGGGCTGGAGGCCGCGCCCATCGTCAACGGCAGCTTCGAGCACCTGGACTTCCTTCCCCGCTGACCGGCCGGGATTCCCGCGCCCCCGGCAATGCACCGATCTCAAGGAGGCAAGATGGCTGACTCCGATATCGCGTTGATGGCCCACCTGATGCGGAGAGCCGGGTTCGGCGCCTCCCGGGACGAGCTGGAGAAGTTGGCGGCCAAGGGCTACGAGACGGTGGTCGAGGAGCTGTTCGCCCCCGGTGAGTCCCGGCACATGCCCGACGACGTGATCCAGCGCTACCACGCCGATGTCCACGACCACCGCTTCATCGGGGCCTCCACGGCCTACTGGCTGTACCGGATGATAACGACGAACAGGCCCATGGAGGAGAAGATCGCGCTGTTCTGGCACGGCATCTTCGCCACCGGCTACGCCAAGACCAACTCCTCCAAGAACCAGGTCGCGCAGATAGACATGTTCCGCAGGTGCGGGGCGGGCAGGTTCGACACGCTGCTGGTGGAGCTGTCCAAGGACCCCACCATGATCATCTGGCTGGACAACAACGAGAACCACAAGGGGGCCATCAACGAGAACTACGGCCGCGAGCTGCTGGAGCTGTTCTCGATGGGCATCGGCAACTACACCGAACAGGACATCAAGGAGTGCGCCCGGGCCTTCACGGGCTGGACCCTGGGCAACGCGGAGTACATGGCCGCCCGGGCCGCCAAGGACTCCATCCACCCCTACAGCCGCATCGGGTGGCACTTCGCCTACCGGGACTACGACCACGACGACGGCGAGAAGACCTTCCTGGGCGAGACGGGCCGCTTCAACGGCGAGGACATCATCGAGATCATCTGTCGCCAGGAGTCCACGGCCCGGTTCGTCGCCAGGCACCTGTACGACTTCTTCGTGGCCGACGAGGCGCCGGTCCCGCAGTGGTCCTATACCCCTCCGGTGGACCCCGAGGCGATACAGACGCTGGTGGACGCCTACTTCGACAGCGACCACAACATCGGCGCGATGCTCAAGGCCGTGTTCCTCTCGGACTTCTTCAAGGAGGCCCCTTTCAAGCACGTCAAGTGCCCCGCGGAGATGGTCGTCGGCACCCTGCGCATGAGCGGGAGCGTCACGCGGCCCACCTGGGGCATCATCGAGCCCGTCAACCTGATGGGGTACATGGGCCAGACGCTGCTTAACCCGCCCTCGGTGGAGGGATGGCACGAGGGGGCCGAGTGGATCAACAGCGGGTCCCTGGTGGACCGGGTGAACTTCGCCTCCAGGGAGATGAGCGACCCCGGACACCCGGGAGTCAGGGCCATCATAGACCGGCTGGCGGCCCAGGACGGCGGCGCGTTCACGCCGGAGCGTCTGGTCGACCGCTGCCTGGACCTGATGGGGCCCCTGACCGTGTCCGAGGACACGCGCGCGTCCCTGGTGGAATACGCCTCCCGGCTGGGCGACACCAACCTGGAGGGCCGCCGGCCCGGAGACGAGGCCGAGCGGCGCGTCGGAGAGCTTCTCGGCCTGATCGCCGCCACCCCCGAGTACCAGCTAGCATGACCCAAGACGGCAGCCCGGCCATGACAGCTACCAACAGACCGTCACTGGAGTACATAAGGACCTTCGGGGGCATCAGCGGCCAGCCCTTCGGCCGCGGGTTCGCGGATCCCGTGGACCTGGAGTTCACCCGGGACGGGCGCATTCTGGTGCTCAACCGAGGCCCCATGGTCCTGGGCCTCACACGGGTGGGCGTGTACGACTGGGACGAGGAGTTCCTGTACGAGTTCAGCTCCCACGGAGCTGCCGAGGGCCAGCTCACCCTGCCCACCGGCATCGCCCTGGACAGCCGGGAGCGGGTGTACATAGCCGACGAGTACAACCATCTCATATCGGTCTTCGACCTGACGGGTCGGTTCCTGGGCAGGTGGGGAGAGCACGGCTCCGGCGAGGGTCAGATGGACGGCCCGGCCGGCCTGGCCTTCGACGCCGAGGACAACCTCTACGTAGTGGACCAGCACAACCACCGTGTGCACAGGTTCACCTCCGAAGGGCGGCACCTGGCCTCCTTCGGAGAACCCGGCAGCGGCGAGGGACAGCTCGACATGCCGTGGGGCGTGACGTTGGATCCGGAGGGCAACGTCTGGGTCGCCGACTGGAGAAATGACAGGGTCCAGAAGTTCGGGCCCGAGGGCAACTTCCTGGCAAGCTACGGGGGGCCAGGCGACGGGGAGGGACAGTTCAACCGCCCCTCCGGCGTGGCAGTGGACTCGGAGGGATACGTCTACGTGGCCGACAGGGGCAACGAGCGAGTGCAGATGCTGGGACCCGACGGCGGCCACCTGGTCACCCTCAGGGGTCAGGCAACCCTGTCCAAGTGGTCGAGGGAGTTCCTGGAGGCCAACCCCGACGAGGCGGGGCCCCGGTCGACGTCCAACCTGACCCCCGACCTGCCGCCCCAGTTCGACACCCCGTCCCTGGTCTCGTGGCAGACCGAGGAGTTGTTCTGGGGGCCCACCTCGGTCAACCTGGACAACGAGGGCCGCCTCTTCGTCACCGAGGTCTCCCGCCACCGGCTGCAGATCTACCGCCGGGTCTGATCCTCGCCCTTCGCCGCGCTTCCGGAGTTCTCGACGGCCTGCGCCGCGTCCCGACCCCCGGTCTTCCCGCCCTCCGGGCGTCCGTACGTGGGCTCGCCCAGGAACAGGTAGAGCGCGGAGCCGAAGAGGCATACCAGGGCGACCACGACGAAGGAGATGTCGTAGGCCACGTACGCCGCGAACAGGGGCATGGCCAGGAGCAGGGCGTTCATGGGCACCATGGAGAGCCCGGTGATGCTGGCGAACGCCCTACGGCCGAAGTAGGCGCCGCGGATGGAAGAGGTCGTGGCCGTCCGGCCCCCAAAGCCGGCCCCCATCAGCACCGCGAACAGGAAGACCATGGGAAGGGTGTGGGCCGCCAGCAGGACGAACACGGCCACGGTCTGCAGGGCCGAGAAGGCGAATATCTCGAAGCGTATCGGGAACCGGTCCGCCAGGTACCCTCCGATGAGGACGAACACCGCGCTGACCCCCGTATAGGTGGAGATCACCAGCCCGATGGTCTGCAGGGAGAAGTCCCGGTCGTCCAGCAAGAGGCCGAGGTGGACCGTCAGGGTGACCAGCACGCAGGCCGAGCAGCCGTGCCCGATCGCCATGAACCAGAACAGCCTGGTCCTCACCGCCTGCTGCCACGTGTAGCCGACCTCGTCGGGGGCCGGCTCCCCCGAGGGGCCCGCGGCGGGCGTCCGCTGCACCACCGGGGCCGGGTCCCCATCGGGGTGGAGCCCGTAGTCCTCCGGCTTGTTCCTGACCATCCTGGAGCAAGGGACCGCCAGGCACAGGATGAGCACCCCTATGCCCAGGGCCGTCGCCCGCCAGCCGAACCGCTCCGCCTCCAGGGCGTCGGTGCTGCCTATCGACCATGCCATCGCCAGGGGGACGACCACTCCACCGACGGCGAACCCCTCCATGACCACCGCCATCGCCGTGGACCTGCGGCGGGCGAACCACTGGTTGACCACCGACATCATCGGCATCCAGGTGCCGGCCGCCGCGCCCAGGGTCATCAACACGAAGACGGCGTACAGGTGCCACAGCTCCTGGATCATGCTGAAGAGCACGAACCCGGCCCCCAGGACCAGCATCCCGAACAGCACCATGCGGCGGGGGCCGACGTTGTCCACCAGCCAGCCCTCCAGGGGGCCGAACAGCCCGCCCTCGATCCTGCCCAGGGCGAAGGCCCAGACGAGCTGTTCCTTGGTCCACATCATCCGGGCCCGCAGCACGGGGTTCCAAACGGTCATCCCCGAGAACAGGGGCACCGGGCCCACCGCCATGATCACGGCCCCCAGCACGGCCAGCCACCAGCCGTAGTAGAGGCCCCTCACACGCCCCAGGGCCCCGGTTCGATTGCCGGCACTCATCACGAGCTATTACCCCTTGGCCGCGAGAGACCGCGGATCGCGACCATGATACAGCGACAGGGGGAGAGATACCAAGGGTACGGCGGGGGCGAATCCAGGGACACAGGGCGTGCTCATGCCCGGACGGCGGCGCGGCGGCTAGGCCAGGACGTTATACCGGTAGCGGGAGCCGAGCAGGTCGCCCTCGGCGAACCGGGACAGCCTGAGCGGGGTGATGTCGATGGTCGTGGCCGAACCCTCGACGACCATCTCGGCCATGGCCGCTCCCACCATGGGGGACAGCTTGAAGCCGTGGCCGCTGAACCCCACGGCGCAGTACAGGCCGTCTATCCCCTCCACCCGGTCCAGGATAGGGTGCCAGTCGGGGGTGATGGTGAAGAGCCCCGACCACCCGCCCTGGAAGAACCCGCCGGTGATGGCGGGCACGCGCCGTTCCAGCTTTCCGAACACTTCCTCCACCATGGAAAGGTCCACGCCCTGGTTGTACGTGTCCAGGTCGGCGTCCTCCTCACCCACGCCCACCAGCGTGATGTCCGGGGCGTCGGGCCTGGAGGAGAACTCCTGGACCAGGTCGCCGAAGGCCGGGTGGGTGTCCAGCACACCCTGGGGCCTGCGTACTATTATCATCTGATGACGGACGGTGCTCAGGGGCACCTCCACCCCCATGCCCGACAGGAGGCCCCGGGACCACGGCCCCGCGGCAACCACCGCCAGGGGCGTCTCGATGCGCCCCCCCGCCGTCCGGACCGCGACCACCCTGCCGTGGGACACCTCGACGCCGGTCACGGCGGTGGCCGTCAGCACCGAGCACCCCATCTCACGGGCCCTGGTGGAGTAGGTCGTGGTGATGGAGTAGGGGTCGGCGTATCCGGACTCGGGCTCGTAGGCCAGCCCCGCCGCGTCGGACACGTCGAGCATGGGCGCGACGTCAGCCACGTCATCGCGGGTCACCACCGACGTGTTGATCCCCTGCTCCACCTGCATGGCCACGTTGGCTTCCATGGCGGCCCGGTCCTCGGCGCCGGCGATCACCAGGTAGCCGGTACGCACGTAGCCTGCGGGCCCTCCGACCACCTCCTCGAAGTCCCTGTACACCTTCATGCTCTCCCAGGCCATGCGGGCGGTGACGGGGTTGGAGTAGTGCATGCGGCATATGGCCTGGGACTTGCCGGTGGAGCCCGACCCAAGGCTGTCCCGCTCCAGCAGCACCGAGTTGGTCAGGCCGCGGACCGCCATGTTGTACAGGATGCTGCACCCCATGATGCCGCCGCCGATGATGACAGCCTCGGCCGTATCCTTCATCTTCTCCGCTCTCCGCCTTCCAAGGGTCTGGCCCATCGGGGTCGGCAGCCCCGGGGGCCCGGCTCCGGCGCTATATGGGGACGTCCTCTTCCGCCTGGATGTCGCTGATGAGCATGTGCATCGGGTAGTGGGTGATCATCAGGTCGGGCTTGCTCTCCTGGGCAACGGTCTGGGGGGTCACGCCACAGGCCCAGAATATGGGCACCTCGCCCGGCAGCACCGTCACCGGACCCTTGCCCCAGTCGGGGGTGGACAGGTCCTGGATGCCGATGGCCGCCGGGTCCCCCACGTGAATAGGCGCGCCGTGGTGGTTGGGAAACCGTGACGTGACCATCACCGCCCGGGACACCAGGTCCGACCGGACGGAGCGCATGCTCACCACCATGGGCCCGTGAAGGCGGCCGGCGGGCGTGGTGGGGATGTTGGTGACGTAGACCCCGATGCCGGGGTCGCCGTCCCCGTGCCCCAGGCGCACGTGGATGCCGGCCTTCTCCAGGGGGTCCAGGAAGGTCCCGCTGCACCCGAACAGGAATGTGACCAGGTCGTCCCGCCAGTACTCGGCTACGTCCGTAGGCTCGTCCACCAGCTCGCCCCGGACGAACACCCGGTAGCGGGGCAGGTCGGTGCGGATGTCCGCGCCGTCGGCCAGCCGCTTGACCATGGGGTCCCCCTCGTCCAGCACCTCCAGCACCGGGCAGGGCTTGGGGTTTCTCTGGCAGAACAGGAGGAAGTCGTAGGCCAGGTCCCTGGGCACGATGACCAGATTGGCGTTGGTGTAGCCCCTGCAGATGGCCCGGGTGTCCTGGGTCCACTCGCCCCGCCGAAACAGCTCCCGCGCCTCGGCGGGAACCTTGGGCATCTCTTCTCGCGTCAACAAGGTGTGGGCCCCCTCCCTATCACAGTATCCGCTAAGTATATGGGGCAACGGCCGGTGTATCAACCGGTTGACTCCAGGCGGCCGACCGGCTAGGCTCTTGGTACTGAAAGGGGGCCGAGACCATGGTTGAGAAGAGGCTTGGAGTAGCCATCGCCGGACCCGACGCGGGCACGATCCTGGCGCGCATCAGCAAGGCCGAGAGCCTGGGAGTGTCAGCCGTCTGGCTGACCACGGGTGGGGTCGGGCTGGACGGGCTGACCATCCTGGGGGCGGCGGCCGCGCAGACCGAGAGCATTCTGCTGGGCACGTCCATCATCCCCACGTACCCCAGGCACCCGCTGGCGGTTGCCCAGCAGGTCCAGGTGATCGCGCAGCTGGCCCCCGGCCGCTTCCGCCTGGGTGTCGGGCCCAGCCACCGCCCGACCATCGAGGGAATGTTCGGCATGGACTTCGGGGCTCCGCTGACCAACCTGAAAGAGTACCTGCGGGTGATCAAGCCCCTCCTGCAGGAGGGGTCGGTGGAGTTCGAGGGACAGCAGTACCGGGCCCGGGCCGCACTGGCGGGGCCGGTGGACGTGCCCGTGATGGCGTCGGCCCTCAGGTCCGCTTCCTTCGAGCTGTGCGGGGCGGAGGCCGACGGCGCCATTAGCTGGGTGTGCCCGCCCCAGTACCTCAGGGACGTGGCCCTGCCGGCCATCGCCGCCGGGGCCAAGAGGGCCGGCCGCCCGGCCCCTCCCCTGGTCGCGCACGTCCCCGTCTGCGTGCACGAGGACCCCGGCGAGGTGCAGGAGGCGGTGCGGGCCCAGGCGGCCATGTACCCCAGGCTGCGCCTCTACCAGCGGATGTTCGCCGCCGCCGGCTATCCCGAAGCCCTGGACGGCGGCTGGAGCGACGCCATGATCGATGGAGTGGTGGCGTCGGGCGACGAGTCCGCGGTGGAGGGCAGGGTCCGCGGGCTCTTCGAGATGGGCGCCACCGAGGTCCTGGCGTCCCTCATCCTGGCCGGGCCCGACCAGGAGGCTTCCCTGGACCGCGCCCTGACCCTCCTGGGCAGCATCCGGCCGGGAGAGTAGCGCGGACCGGCGCTCAACGTCGCTTTAGGAAAGCCCGACCCCCTCTGGTCCATGCGGGGCCGGAGCGGTCTTCACCACCTCTGGGACTCTTCGGAGTACACGTGATCGGGCATCCGGTAGGTGATGCCCTCCTCGTCGAACATGGAGACGTCCAGCAGGGCGGTCAGCTTGTTGTTGTTCCGAACGCGACTCTTGAACAGCCTGTTCATGAAGTTGTCGTAGCGGTTCTGCATGCGAAACCACCAGAGGACCCCCAGGGTGGGATACTTGGGGTACCTGAGCTGGTCGGCCATGTCAGGGCCGATGAGGGCCCGTGAGACCCGAAACACGTAGCCGGCAAGCTTCCGGCGCGCCACCGGGTCGTCGATCCCGGCTATGAGAGGGGCGGAGTTGATCAGCGCGTGGGCAAGGGAGACCGACTCCAGGGATGGAGGAGGCTCGCAGACGTTGCCGGTATCGAATACCCTGAGGGCGCTGGCCTCGTCCTGGAACAGGATCGTGTCGGGGATGCCCATCAGGTGGCCTGAATATCGCCATACCTGCATGAAGCTGGCCCGCTCCTCGTCGTCGAACTGCGCCCCGAGGGTCTCCAGGTGTTTCAGCAGCCTGGCCGAAAACGCGGTGATGGCGTAGCCCACGTGGGCCGAGCTAATGGGAGTGCCCCATGCCTCGTGGTCCCAGTCGTCGGAGGAGTTCAGGAGACGCCGGACCATCGCGTGGACCAGCCGGATGCGCACGGACAGCTTCCAGCCGTCTCCGTACCTCTCCAGGCCGCCGGGGATGAATATCTCCACCATGTGGCGGTTGTTCTGCCTCAGCCGCCGGACGCCCTGGTCTCGCAGTTTCCCCGTTATGAAGAAGGACTTGGCGATGTTTGTTGAGAAGCCCTCCACCAAGGTGCCGCCCACCATCGCCCCCAAGACCAGCTTCGAGTTCCTGTAGAAGAGCCGGTACCCGGGTATGAACGTCGAGTGGTCCACCCAATCGGGCTGGGCGCTGGCATCCGCGAAGAAGTCTCGCACCGCGGCCGGCGCGTCCCGCAGATCCGTCTCCTCGGGGCCATCCATACCAGCCTGGAAGAGACGGCTCAGCTCTCCTCCTCCAAGGCCGGCAAGGGCTTCGGCCACCTCATCGGCCACCGGGTCGCCGATGCGCGTGTGGGCAATGTAGCTGGACGCCATCTCCGGGTCCAGGGCCATGGCCCTCTCGTAGCCCGGTATGTAGTCAGTGGGTATGTCGGTCGGCCCCATCGGCCGCTCCCGTGCCATCAGTCAAGTCCCCTTCGGACGGCTCCACCCGCAGGTCGGGGAGCCAGCGCAGCCACGGCGGCAGATACCAGTTCCGCGCGCCCAGCATCTCCATGCTCGCCGGCACCAGGACAGACCGGACCAGAGTCGCGTCCAGGAGCACGGCCACGGCCAGCCCGAACCCCACCTGCTGGTTGATGATGGTGTCGCCCGACGCGAAAGCACCGAAGACGGCGACCATGATGAGGGCCGCGCCGGTGATGAGGCCCGCCGTCGACCGAAGCCCATAGGACACGGCCTCGGCATTGTTCCCCGCCTGGTCGTAACGTTCCCGGATGCGGCTCAACAGGAAGACGTGATAGTCCATCGACAGCCCGAAGAGAACGGAGAACAGGAACAGGGGTATCCACGCGTCGATGACCTCGGCGTGCTGAAACCCCAACAGGTCCGTCGCGACTCCCTTCTGGAATACCAGGACCAGCAGCCCGTAAGCCGTGCCCACGGAGAGGAGGTTCATGATAACGGCTTTTATGGGGATGACTATCGACCGGAAGACCAGCATCAGTATCAGGAAGCTGAACCCAAGCACGAAGGCGAAGACTATGGGAGTGTACGTCCGCACTATGGAGAAGACATCCGCAACCACCGCGGTCACGCCGCCGACCAGCACCTCCGCGTCGACCCCGTCGAAGGCGGCGGGGATATACTCATCACGGACCGTGGACACAACGTCCACCGCATCCCGGCTGCCGGACTCTCCCGGGATGAGCACCGTCAGCAGGGCCAGGTCCCGGGGGCCGTTGACCACCGGCTGGGGAGAGACCTGCAGGCCAGGGTGGGCTGCCAGGGATGCCTGCAGCTTGCCCACAGCCTCCTGCACGGCGGGGCTGTCGATGTCCCCGTCGATGACGACGTCGGTGGGATTGACGAGGCCGAAGGAGAACTGCTCCTCCATAACGAAGAAGGCCTCCCTGGTCTGCGAGCCCTCGGGGAAGACATCGACCCCGTTGAGCCCCGTCTCGATCTGGAAATAGAAGACGGTGGCGGCGATCATCGGGGCGCCGATGGCGATGACGCTGATGACCGGGTAGCGCATGACCACGCGGGTCGTCACTTCCCAGAACCCCCGATGGGAGCCGACGGCGGCCTCGAGGGACTGGGACCTCCTCTTTCCCAGGAAGGGGACCGGCAATAAGTTCAACCTGTGGCCGTGAATGGCAAGGTTGGCGGGCAGGAAGGTGAAGGTTGCGGCCAGGGTGACCAGGACGACCAGTATCGCCCCAACGCCCAGGGACTGGAAGAATGAGAAGGGGACGATGAGCATCCCACACAGGGCTATCACCACGGTCACGCCGCTAAACAGCACCGTGCGTCCCGCCGTCGCGCCGGCCCGCTCGATGGCCTCGTGCTTGTCCAGGCCCCGGGCCATCTCGTCCCGGAAGCGGGATATGATGAGGATGGAGTAGTCGATCCCCACGGCCAGGCCGATCATGATGATCATCAGGGTGACGAAGAAGACCAGGTCGAAGGCCTGGCCGATCAACGCGGTTATGCCCAGGGCGACTATTATGCCCACGATGGCCAGGCCTATCGGCATGAGCACGGCGACGAGGGTCCCGAAGAGGACCACGAGGATGACCAGGGCAACGGGAATGCCGATCCTCTCGCCCTTTCTCAGGTCCTTCTCCGCCAGCTCGTTCTGCTCGTGGGATATGCTGGCGTCTCCCACGATCAGCACCCGGAAGCCCTCCTCGCCGTTCGCCTCTTCGACCACCTCCACGACGTGCTCGACCTTCTCCACCGCCTCTTCGAAGGAGCCGGTCATGAGGAGGGGCATTATGGTGGTCATGCGGTCTACGGAGACCAGGGTCGGGTCGTTGGTCTGGTAGTAGTTGGGCAGGGGTGTCACGATGTCGGTTCCCAGGGATGCGATCTCCCCGAACACCGCATCGACCCGTTCCTGGAACGCCTCATCGTCCACGCTGTGGGACTCTGACTGGACGATGACGATCTCGCTGACCGGTGTGGGGCCCCGCAGCCGGTCCTCCAGCAGGCGCTCCGCCCGGGACGACTCCGCGCCTCCGCCAAGCTTGAGCTCGGTGGTGGTGGCCGGGTCAAGGATGTCCACCAGCTGGGGCCCCGGACCCAGCTCGCTGTCGACGGCCAGCCCGCCGGCGATGATTGCCACCACGGCCCATACGCCGATGACCAAGAACGGCTTTCGGGCGGAGACACGGGCCAGCCACTCGGTCATGGGACGAACCCCCGCACGCCGAGGCGGACCCTTCTGGAACGCATCATCGAGACAACCCTTCCTGACCCAGGCACGATATCAACGATCGTCCATAGCTAAACCCCACCCATTATAGTACGTCATGGGCGGGGTTGCAGTCATCTACGCCCCGGGAGCCCCCAATTCGCGGGCCGGACGGCCCCGGCGCGCCGGGAAGAGCTTGCGGCTGCGGTGCGTCGACGCCCGGCGGGTGGAGGTTACGGAGTGGGCGCAGCCCCCAGGACTTGGTAGCCCAAGTTCTCCTCCGTCCGCTCCGCGGTGGGCAGGACTTGGACGACAACGTTGGACAGCCCCACCACGTCGCCGTTTTCGTCGAAGCTGTAGCCGTCGCCGATGGCGCCGCTCCAGGTGAGGCCGTACAGGCAGTCCCTGAAGCCGTCGGCGTCCTGGTCGTCCCCCGTTTGCCTCAGACACTCGGCGGCGATGTAGACGCCGTCGTAGGCGGAGCCCTGGAACCAGGGCAAAGAGGCTACTGTGTCGTAGCGGGCCTCGAACCTCGCCAGGAACTCCCTGCCGGCGGCGTTGGTCAGCTCGGGGTTGGGGATGATCGCCTTCAGGCCGGTGGCGGCGTCACCAGCGATGGCGAGGGCCTCGGGTGACACGGGGACTATCTCGGAGTAGATGGGGCCGTCGTAGCCCAGCTCCCGGGCCTGCTTGACGATGGTGCCTCCCGAGGCCTCGCCCTGGGCGGCCAGGAGGATGGCGTCTGGTCCCTCGGCGAGCAGCTTGGCAAGCTGGCTCCGGAAGTCGATGACGTTGGATGAGTATCTCTCAGCCGCCACCACGGAGCCCCCCAGCTCCTCGAACCGGGCGACGGCGGTGCGGCGTGCGCCCTCCGCGTAGTCCGTGGCCTCGGTGATGGTGGCTATCCTTCGCACCCCGTCGACCCACAGGGTGTTGCCGATGTCGACACCCAGGAGCAGATCGTTGATGGCGGTGCGGAAGATGTAATCGCCTGCGAAAGCGATGTCCGGACTGGTGGCAGACGCCGAAAGGAGGACCACGCCGTCCCTCTCGGCCAGGGGCGCCGCTCCCAGCATCGCGCCGCTGCAGGTGGCGCCCAGGATGATCCTGACGCCGTCCACGTCGGTGAGCTTGTTATACGCGGTGATGGCGTCCTGGGCAGCGCACTTGGAGTCCTCCACGATGAGCATCAGCTCCCGGCCGTCGATGCCGCCGGCGGCGTTGATCTCCTCCACGGCCAGCAGTTTGGCCTGGAGCACGGGGTTGCCGTAGGACTCGCCAACCCCGGTGAGAGCGTCCATCGCTCCGATCACGAACGGCTCGTCCGATCGCGCCGCCGCCTCTGAACCGTATGTCCATGGCTCGAAGTCCAGGATGGGCCAGTTCCCGTCCGCGTCCGCTATCTCGGAGTCCGCTTCCGGGAAGGTGATCCCCGCGATCTGGCTCTCTCCGGGGACCAATGCGGGCCTCCCCTCGGCGTCCGCATCGAAGGTGAGGGTGTCCGTCCCGCTCCCGCCCAGAAGGGGGAGCTCCCATCCGCCGGTCGCGAGGTCGAGGACGTACAGCCCCACCTCGCCCTGAACGTGGACGGGCTCGCTGAACGTTACTTCAACGTCGCCGTCTTCGTTGGTGGCGAGGCCAAGTACGGTGGGCCCTTCCAGGCTCCCTGGTCCGAATCCATCGTCGGGAAAGTCAGGCAGGGTGAAGTACTGCTCCGGGGGCTCTATCTCGTACGCCTCGTCGTAGCCGTGGTACGTGATGGTCACTACATCACGCACCTCGCCGTCCAGGCCCTCGACCCCAACCCTGACCTCCCTGGTCAGGAAGTCATCGGCTCCAACGACCCTCGTGAGGTCTCCACCCGGGAAGCCGAACCCCTCCATTCCGGTCCCTTCATCGGGCTGATCGTACACGAGCACGTAGGCCTTGGACCCGTCGTCCAAGTCCACGGTCTCACTCAGGGTCGCGCCAGCGTCGTTGGGCGGGAGGAGCATCCCCACCAGCGGCACAACGGAGAGGAACTCCGAGTCGGGAGGGACGCCCTTGAACCACTGGCCCGATTCGAGGTCCTGTATGTAGGCGTCCTCTCCTATGGTCACTCCACTTATCTCGATCACCTCTCCTTCAGGGCCCAGGGATATCATGTACTCGAACCTGTCCGGAGGAGATACCCTTCCGCTCAGCTCCATGGCGGGCATCGCTTCTTCTCCGACCCCTTCTATGGGGAAGACGGCCAACAGGTTGAACGTGGCGTCGAAGGAGAAACTTTCGACCTGTTGCGAGGCCTCTATGCTGCACGCAGCGATGGTCGCAACGTCATCGAGCACCCCACCGGGCAAACATTCCTCGGGGAGGACGCTTTCCCCGTCCTTCATGGCGTCGCCGTCATCATGCTCAGTGGCGTCGTCGTCCTCGTCCTTCATGGCGTCGCCATCTTCGTCTTTCACGGCGTCGCTGTCTTCGTCCTTCATGGCGTCGCTGTCTTCGTCATCCATGGCGTCGCCGGGCCCGGCCGGAGTGCTTTGAGGAGTAACGGGTTCCGGGACAGGCGTAGAGGTGGGATCTGGACCGCCACAGGCGGCAAGGGCCAGGGATGCCGCCAACACTGCTATTGCCAGACAGAGTAGAGTCTTCAAGCTACTTCCCTTCGGTCGAGTGTCCTAGGTCCCATAGGCTTTCGGAATATCCAGGGTACCATCGTGCCCCGGCGAAAGGGTACGTTTACCTGGGCGGACTTTGCCGCCTTTTCATGCACCACCCGTAGCCGGACACGACCGGTGGGCAAGGCCGGGCGTCCCATCATGAAGACGGCCAGCCCATCCTCGCTTGCGGCCGCGCCGCCGCCAGGACCATCGCGTAGACGACCCCGATGGCCGGTACCACGGAGAACATGACCGGCAGCCACCAGTCTCCCTTTACCGCACCCCTGGCGATCATCAGCGCGAAGGTCAGGTCGGCAGCCACGTTCAGCACCAGCAGCGCCGCAACCCCAAGGACCGTCGCGGCGGCCGGCCGGGGCAGGAACAGCAGGACGAGCAGCCCGGCGGCGGCAAGGGGATGGACCAAGACCATCAGCAGCCGTGACCAGACGTCTCCCCCGTCCGCGAATGCCCCCACCACCGCCGTGAGCCCCGCAAAGGCCGCGTGGAGCAGGGCCAGGACCAGGACCGTCATCCGGACGGCGTTCATGGTGCGATGTCGGACAAACGCGATGACCAGTTACCCCCGGGACCGCTGGATCCAGAACAGGTTCAGCGCCACGATAGCCCCGGCGGCGACCCACAACGCCGTCCCCAGGCTCGGGCTGTGCTGCAGCCCCACCCCCAGGCCGACGTAGAACACCACGACCGCCATCAGGAACAGCAGCACGTGGGCCGCCTTCTTGGCCATTCCGGCCATCATGGCCTGTCTATTCCCTTGTGCGTCCTCATGCACCCGGTCCCACACTCCCGAGGCCGTCTTTGCTCGCTAGCCGAGGGGGCCGGTCCTCTGTCCCGTCCCTTGGGGTGGTTGGCCATACGGTTCGGACGCCGGCGGCGGCCATCAGGCCACCCTCCATCAGACGCGCGTCCTTCTCCTTGTTGATACGAGACCACGGGCTTTTCGGATTCCGAGGCGTGAAGAGCCTCATGGCCCGCTGGTCGTCCAGCCTGTTGGGCCTGGAGTCGACCCAGCCGAAGCACAGGGCCTCATCCACCGAGTCGGTGCAGGAGACGAAGGGCCTGCCGGCGGCCTTCTTCCACGAGACAAGCCAGACTCCGCCCGAGTCCTCGTGGTTGTGCTCCAGCCACGCCCGCCACTCCGGCCGGGTCTCCACGTGCAGGAGTGGCCGGCCGTCGCCGGGATGAGTCCCGACCTCGGCCATCACCGGACCTCAGTCCAGCTCCCGGTGGCGACCGGGGCGACGGGTCATGGCGCACACATGGTCCGGGCGAGCTCTTCCAGGTCATGGACCACCAGGTCGGGCACGGCGTCGGTGCGGCGGGTGCCCCCTCCCCGGTCCACCCGGTCGACCCACACGGACTTGACGCCAAGCCGGTTGGCCGGCGCGACGTCGTGGTAGAGGCTCTCGGCGACGTGCAACCACCTCTCCTTCTCCACCCCCATTCGCTCGTGGGCCAGGTGGAAGTTGCGCAGGCTGGGCTTGTAGCTTCGCGCCTGTTGGGAGGTGACCACCGCGTCGAATTCCACGCTCAGAGCCTGGGCCGTCCCGGCCAACAGGTCGTCGTCCACGTTGGAGATCACCGCCAGCTTGCAGCGCGCCTTCAGGGCGGTCAGCGCCCCAGCAACGTCGGGGAAGACGGGCCAGTCGGGCAGGGTGTCGGCCAGGCAGGCCAGGTCGGCCTCGGCGAAACGGACGCCCAGCTCGGCTCCCATGCCCTCCACCACTCTGCGGAGTACGAGCCGGTACTCCAGGTACTCTTCCGAGCCCTGGACCCTGGGCTCCACCTGGGAGAATAGCCGCAGTATCTCGGCCCTGGAGCTGACTACGCCATGGGGTTTCAGCACGTCGGCCACGGCCGTCGAGATGCCCGTCTCCCAGTCCACCAGAGTCCCGTAGCAGTCGAAGCTGACCCATTCGCAGTCAGTGAAATCAGGCATCATCCTCCCTTCGTCGGTACTTTGTACCACGGGCCGAGTCGGCGGGCAAGCGGGGCGAGCCACCCCTGCACCCGGCCCCGGCGGCTTGGCGGTGTTGCCTCGGCTCGCGGAGGCCTGCTATTATTGTTAAGTTATCGGAAATTTGATTTCGTTCAGGAGGCGATATGCCCAAGTTCATGATACGAGGTTCATACTCCGCGGACGGCCTGAAGGGGCTGGTGCGGGAGGGCGGCGGCGCCCGGCGCGATGCCATCAAGGCCACCGTAGAATCGGCGGGCGGCACCCTGGAGACTTTCCACTACGGCTTTGGCGAGGGCGACCTGTACGCCATCGTCGACGTGCCCGACCAAGAGGCGATGACGGCCATCGCCCTCACCATCGGCGCGTCGGGCGCCCTCTCCCCCCATACCACAGCCCTCCTGACCCCCGAGCAGGTGGACGCTGCGGCGAAGAGGGAAGTCAAGTACCGGCCCCCCGGCGCGTAGCCGCCGGGCTTCCCACACCGGGCGCCGCTACGCTACCTCCTCCGGGAGGGGCGAGCCGGGCGGGCCGGGCGCCTGGTCCTGCCCCCGCCCCTGGTAGACACGGGGACGCTCACACCCTTCTGCCCCGTTTCCAGGTACTTCTTGGCCAGCCAGGAGAGCAGGATCAACGCCGCCAGGACCAGGGCCGTCAGGGTGTCGCCCCGGCGGAACGCCTGCCACGCGTCCCCGCTCAAGCTGGGTATTATCAGCGTGCCGATGACCACGGCAACGGCCACCAGGAACAGCCTGAATGGGTGGGTGAATATGTGGCCCCGCAGCAGGGTAAGGGTGGCCGCTATTAGAAAGGACACCCCGAAGTAGAAGCCCAGGCCGAAGGCCCAATGCCACAGCACGTACATGCTGGTGACGGTGACCGGGACCATCAGCCACGTCCGCCCCCTCTGCAGCCCCTCTGCCCACCTCCTGCGGGCGTCCCTGACTTCCCGCGCCATCCACCTCGACAGGAGGCGGAGGGCGGCCCGTTTCGCTCCCCTGGACTGCTTCACCCTCGCCTGCCCCGGGCCGTCTCTTCTCCTCCGGCCCCGTGCTCCCCGGGTCCCTCGCCGCGCATGCTCTCCCTCCTCCACCTGACATGGTAGCACCTGGGGAGCAGACCTTGACCATGTTATCGCTGCGCCCTAAGGCAGGAATACGCGGCCGGAGCCATCGTCCAGGCCGGCCACGGGAGGAATCGCACGGCCGCCACCACCCCGCGCACAGTTTACAAGCAGCACTTTCCCGCCATCGAGAGTCTGGCGGATTGTGACCTAGCGCGAACCCTCCACCTGCACGGTGACGATGTCCACGTCGTGGTACTTCTGGTGGCGCACCGAGGACGCGTAGTGACGCAGGAGGCGGAAAGATATCTCCCGGCCGTCGGAGATGTCGGGCGTCCCTCCCAGGTACGACAGGCGGTCCTCCAGGTTGTCCCCGCCGGAGGCCGACACGAACTCCAGCTCCGCCCCTCCAACGTTGCGGCGGCTGGTCACTATCAGGCGCCGGCCCCCGTCCCCCTCCAGCTCGTCGACCGGCTCCGGGGACAGGCTCGCCAGGGTCTCCTCCCCCACCAGCAGCAGCCGCTGGGACGAGGCCCGGTCCCATCCAGCCCGGGACGAGAACTCGCCCAGGAACTCCCTCAGCTTGGGCAGGGCCTCCGAGTCCAGGGCCGCCTCCATGCGCCTGCGCCGGGGGGCGGTCAACTCCAGGAACACCATCATGATGACGGCGACCAGGGCGCCCGAAGTCATGCCGTTGCCCAGCAGCACGCTGAGGAAGCCGTCTCCCAGCAGGTCGGGGAAGATCCACTGGTTCTGGAACCCCGAGCCGATCCAGAAGGCGAGCCCCGCGACGGCAGCCTTCCGGTGGTCCACGCCGTCCTGGATGATTATCTTCATCCCCTGCACGAAGAGCATCCCTATCAGGACGGTGATGTAGGCGGCGGCCACGGGGGCGGGAATGGCGATGAGCAGGGCCGTGAACTTGGGCACGAAGGCCACCACTATGAACAGGACGCCGATGACTACCCCCACGCGCCGGGCGGCGATGCCGGTGACCTCGGCAAGGGAGATGCTGGAGGAGTAGGTGGTGTTGGGGAGGGTCCCGGCGATGCCTGAGAGCAGGTTGCCCACGCCGTCGGCGTTCAGGGCGCCCTGCACCACACGGAAGTCCGTCGCTCGGGGCCTGCGCCTGGACACCTGCTGGATGGCCACCCCGTCTCCGACCGTCTCTATGGCCCCCACCAGGGTGACCACTACGAAGGCCGGCAGCAGGGCCCAGAACTCGCTGCCCGGCGTCAGGTCGTATCCAGGCCAGGAGCCCACAGGCACGCCGGCCCACGGCGCGTCGATTATCTGTTGAACGTCGTACAGCCCGAAGGGGGCGGCGACTATGCTGCCCACACCTATGCCGATGATGGGGGACCACAGCCGCCATGCCGGGGGCCCTCGCAGCACAAGGGCGGCCACGGTAACCAAGGTGGCCGCGGCGGCCGCCGGGGCTGCGGCGGTGGGCGTGCCCTCGGGCGCGTCCGTCAGCGTACCGAACACTATGGGCATCACCGTGGCCGCTATCAGCATGATCACGGTGCCGGAGACGACGGGGGTGAATATCCGTCGCAGCAACGAAAGCCGGGCCGCCAGGAGGAACTGGAACAGGGATGATATGACCACCAGGCTCGCCATGGTGGACGGGCCGCCCTTGACCAGGGCCGCGACGCAAACGGCGATGAAGGCCCCGGAGGTGCCCATGACGAGCACGTGCCCGGCCCCCACCCGCCCGACCCGGACGGCCTGGAGAACGGTGGTGATGCCGCTGATAACCAGGGCCGCGAAGACGCCCCAGGACAGGTATGAGTCGGGCTGGTCGGCGATCCTGACCACGATGACCACGGTCAGGACGACCGGGGCCACGATGAGCATGGCGGCCTGGAAGCCTACGCCGAAGGCCAGCAGAGGAGGGGGATTCTCGTCCGGCTCGTAGCGGACACTCTCGTTGTTGCGCACCTCAGCCAAGGGACACGTCTACTCCACCCACGGCAACCATGACGCCACCGCACTGAGAGTCGATAAGGGGACACCAACTTTATACTAAAACCCATTGGAGTTGTCCAGAGGGCCGGGCCACCCTCATCCCCCTTTTTCTCCGCGGGCGGGAGGCTCCGGGTCCGTTCCCGCTTGGATTCGGGTGTGCGCGGCATTACCGGTAGTGCTATACTCACCACACGGCACCCTCCACCTTCCAGGGCCAGTGCCACACCGCCCCTGGAAGGGCCGATCACATTGCATCGTACAGGACTTGGGAGTGATTCTTAGGGCGTGGCATATGTCGACTCGGCGCCGATCTTGCCCCGGGCCCGTGCCCGGGCTTGACCCGGTTGGGGAGGGACCATGAGCCGCCCCGACAACCTCCAACAGGAGATAGCGACCCTCCGGAACCGCCTGAACCGCCTGAGCGAGGCCAGCCTCCGCATCAACGAGACCCTCGACCTGGACACAGTGCTGCAGGACGCGCTGGACAGCGCCCGGTCGCTGACGGCCGCCCGCTACGGTGTGATCATCCTCTTGGACGACGTGGGGCAAATACAGGACTTCCTGACCTCGGGGCTGACCCCGGAGCAGGCCCGGGAGTTCCGGGAGATGTCCGACGGGATGAGGTTCTTCCACTACCTGAACGCCCTCCCGGGCCCCCTGAGGCTCCGGGACTTCCACAGCCACACCAGGGCTTTGGGCCTCCCCGAGTTCCGCCCGCCCATGCCGGTGAGCTCCACCCTCGCCTTCCTGGCAGCGCCCATCCGGCACCGAGGCCAGCACATCGGCGGGATCTACGTGGGTGAGAAGGAGGACGGAAGGGAGTTCAGCCCGGAGGACGAGGAGACGATAGTCACCTTCGCCTCCCAGGCCGCCCTGGTCATCGCCAACGCCCGCCGACACCGGGAGGAGCAGCGGGCCAGGAAGGACCTGGAGGGGCTGATGGACATCTCGCCCGTGGGAGTGGTGGTGTTCGACGCTAGGACCGGGGATGTGACCTCCATCAACCGGGAGGCCAGGCGGATAGTCAAAGAGCTGCTGGCGCCCGAGGGCCAGGCGGAGCAGCTCCTGGAGAGGCTGACCTTCCGGCGGGCCGACGGGCGCGAGGTCTCCCTGACCGAGTCCCCCCTGCCCCAGGCCTTGGGCAGGGGGGAGACGGTGCGGGCGGAGGAGATCGTCCTCCAGGTGCCCGACGGCCGGTCCGTCAACATCCTGGTCAACGCCACGCCCATCCACTCGGAGGAGGGCTGGGTCGAGTCGGTGATCGTCACCGTGCAGGACATGTCGCCCCTGGAGAAGCTGGAGCGGCTGAGGGCCGAGTTCCTGGGGGTGGTGAGCCACGAGCTACGGATTCCCCTCACCTCCATCAGGGGCTCGGCGGACACGCTGATGGAGACCTCAGCGGAGCTGGACCCCGCCGAGATGAACCAGTTCTTCAAGATCATACGAGAGCAGGCCGACCACATGCAGCACCTGATAGGCGACCTGCTGGACGTGGCGCGCATAGAGATGGGCACCCTGTCCATGAACCCCGACCCCATCGACCTGGGAGGCGTCGTCGTCGACGCCAGGAGCCGGTTCCTTTCGGGAGGCGGCGGGGACAGGCTGAGCATCGACGTCCCCCCGGACCTGCCCCCGGTGATGGCGGACCGGCGGCGCATCGTCCAGCTGCTGGTGAACCTGCTGCTCAACGCCGCCAGGAACTCCGAGGAGTACTCGGCCATCCGAGTGGCGGCCTCCCAGGAGGACCGGTTCGTTGCCATCTCCGTATCCGACGAGGGCAGGGGCATATCGGCGGACCGGCTGCCGCACCTGTTCCGGAAGTTCCGCCGCTCCGAGACCGATGAGCAGGGAAGCCACTTAGGCCTCGGCCTGGCCATCTGCAAGGGGATAGTGGACGCCCACGGGGGCCGCATATGGGCCGAGAGCGAGGGCCCGGGCCTCGGGGCGCGGTTCGCCTTCACCCTCCCTGCGGTGGTGGACATCGCGACGCCCGAGGAGGGGAACGGGTCGGCCGACGACGCGCAGGTGCCCGCGGGCACCGGGCAGCGCATCCTGGCCGTGGACGCCGACCCCCAGACCCTGCGGTACGTCCGGGACTCCCTCGACCGGGCGGGCTACGTCCCCATCATCACGGACGACCCGGAGGAGGTGTACCGCTTGGTGAAAGCCAACCGGCCCGACCTGGTCCTGCTGGACCTGATGCTGCCGGAGACCGACGGCATCGCGCTGATGAAGGGGATCCTCGATATCTCCGACGTGCCGGTGGTGTTCCTATCCGGCTACGGCCAGGACCAGATCATCGCCAGGGCCTTCGAGATGGGGGCAGCCGACTACGTGGTCAAGCCCTTCTCGCCGACGGAGCTGGTGGCGCGCATCAAGGCGGCCCTGCGCAAGCCGCCAGGGCCGGACCGGTCGGAGCCCCTGGAGCCCTACGTGCTGGGGGACCTGGCCATCGACTACGCCGAGCGTCAGGTGACGGTAGGGGAGGGGCCTGTGCACCTGACCGCCACCGAGTACCAGCTCCTCTTCGAGCTCTCGGTGAACGGTGGCCGGGTGCTGACGCACCACCAGCTCCTGCGACGGGTGTGGGGCCTGGGCAACTCGGGAGACGGCCGGCTGGTGCGCACCGTGGTGAAGCGGCTTAGGCGCAAGCTGGGGGACGACGCGAGGAGCCCCGCCTACGTCTTCACCGAGCCCCGGGTGGGCTACCGCATGCCCAAGCCACAACCTCCCAAGGCGCCCGCCCAGTGAGGGCGTAGGGCCGGGGAGCCGGGACATGCAGCCACACGCCCTTCCCGACCGTGGCCCGGGAGACGCCCCACGGACCGACCCAGTGGTGGTGGAGGTCCTGGGCAGCGCGGTGCTCTCCGTCGCCGAGGAGATGGGCGAGGCGCTGATCCGGGCGGCCTACTCCTCCAACATCAAGGAGCGGAAGGACACCTCCGCCTGCATCTTCGACATCCAGGGACGCACGCTGGCCCAGGCGTCCCACATCCCCATGCACCTGGGCTCCTTCCTGGGGGTCGTTGAGTCGGTGCTGGAGCGGTTCCCGCGGGACACGATGGCCGACGGAGACATGTTCATCGGCAACGACCCGTACACCGCCGGGGGGACCCACCTGCCCGACCTGACGATAGTGGCCCCGGTGTTCCATGACGGCGAACTGGTGGCCTTCCTGGCCAACCTGGGGCACCACGCCGACTTCATCGACCGGGGGGAGGGCCGCCACATATTCCAGGAGGGCCTGCGCATCCCGCCCATGAAGATCATGGAGCGGGGGGAGGTGCGGGCCGAGGTCCTGGACATCATCCTGACCAACTGCCAGGTGCCCCACGACAGGCTGGGCGACCTGCGGGCCCAGTTCGCCGCCACGAGGCTCGGGGCCCGCAGGTTCGCGGAGCTATGCACCCGGTACGGCAGGGACCTCCTCTTCCAGGCCATCGAGGAGCTCCTCGACTATACGGAGCGGCGGACCCGGGCGGGCATCTCCCGGGTCCCCGACGGCGTGTACGAGTTCGGCGACCTGTTCGACAGCGAGAAGCTGCCCGGGTCGCTGGAGATGCACGTGCGTATCCAGGTGTCGGGGGACGAGATGCACCTGGACTTCCGCAACAACCCGGCCCAGGTCCCGGCCAACCTGAACTTGCTGTGGCAGGGGCTGCTGGCGGCCGTGTACTACGCGGTGAAGAGCCTGGTGGACCCAACGCTGCCGCCCAACGCCGGGATGTACCGGGCCATCCAGGTGACGGCGACCCCCGGCTCCATCGTCAACTGCGTCTCCCCCGCCGCCGTGAGCTGGCGCACGCAGGTGGCCCAACGGGTGGTGGACCTGGTCCACGGCGCCCTGGCCCAGGCGGCGCCCGGGGGCGTGACGGCGGCCCACAACGGGGCCACGACTGGGATGGAGATATACGGCACGAACCCCGCCACCGGCGGCTACTACTTCCACTACGAGAGCCTGGGGGGCGGGTTCGGCGCCCGGGCCACCAAGGACGGCCTGGACGGGGTGCAGGTGCATGTCACCAACACGACTAACCTGCCCATCGAAGCACTGGAGATGGAGTTCCCCATCCTGGCCGACCGGCTGGAGCTGGTGGCCGACTCGGGAGGCCCCGGACGTTTCCGCGGCGGCATGGGATTCGAGCGCAGCTACAGGGTGGTGAGGGGCACCGCCGCCACGTCTCCGAGCATGACGAGGCGGCTCTCGCAGCCCTGGGGCCTCTTCGGGGGGCAGGGAGGCGCCCCCGCGAGGCTGGTGGTCCGGCGCGGCGACGGCACCGAGGAGGACGTGACCCTGCGATCGGAGCCCCTGCACCTGGAGCAGGGGGACTCGGTCGCGGTGTTCACGCCCGGGGCCGGGGGCTACGGGGACCCCCGGGAGCGGGACCCGGCACAGGTGGCGCGTGACCTGAGAGAGGGGCGGATCAGCCGGAGGGCGGCCGTCGAGACCTACGGGCTGAGCGACGACGAGGCCCGCCTGGCCCTGGGGGACGGGAAGGGGCCGGCGGCGGAGTAGGGATGGCCCCGTGTACCTGTGACGGGTGCGGTCTCTCCTCGGCGGATACCATCCTGGTGTCGGCCCGCTACCGTTTCTGCCCGGACTGCCACCCCGTCTGCTGCGTCTGCTGCCGATCCTCGGGAGAAGACGAGGAGGCGGAGAGAGACGACTGGCGGGTGAACGGGTTCCGGATCAACAACCGGCAGTTCATCTGTGGCGGGTGCCGCTGGAAGCCGGCTGACCGGCCCGGGGGCTGAGCCCGGGCCCCGGCGGGCAGGAGACCGGGGCAGCGGCGCACCACGGCGACCCTCCACAAAAAGCCGAGGGCCCCGTCTAAGCGGGGCCCTCGGAGCTTTTCTACAGTGCTCTAGAAACCCAGGGGCTCTAGAAGCCTCGGGGGCTGGTGCCCCTCTGACGGCTGAAGCAGTCGCTGCAGTACACCGGCCTGTCGCCGCGAGGGCGGAAGGGGACGGTGGTATCGATGCCGCACTCGGCGCAGACGACGGGGTACATTTCCCGAGCGCCGCCGTCGCCGTAGCCTCGCTGGCTTCGACGCGACTCTCGGCATGCGGGACAGCGTTTGGGCTCGTTGGTGTAGCCCTTGGCCGCGAAGAACTCTTGCTCACCAACGGTGAACGTGAAGTTCGCACCACAGTCGAAACAGGTTAGCGTCTTGTCGGATAGCGTCACTGGACAACCTCCTTTCCGTGTTCTTGTAGCTCAGTTGAGGTCATCCAGTGCCAAGTTGGTACGGTAACCTAACCTACGCCGGTACTTATTATACACCACGGCACCAGCGGGTCAATAGATGCGCGCCCTTTACGGAACGGCGGGGGGAAGCAGGTCCCTGATCCAGGGGACGAGGTCGCCCATCACGGCCGCGTCGATCTCGTGGCGCATGGGGTACTCACGATAGTCGGGGGCATACCCCTCGGCCTCCAGGAACTCCAGGGCCCTCCTCCCCTCCTCGACGGGGAGGATATCGTCGTGCGTCCCGTGGGAGATGAAGATGGGCTGGGTCCGCCGGCCGGGCAGGGTCGCCCGCAGCTCCCCGGGGTCGGGCATGACGGAGCTGAGGGCCGCCAGCCCCCGGAAGGTCTCGGGCCGGGGCAGACCGCACCGGTACGTCATGCCCCCGCCCTGGGAGAAGCCGGCCAGGAGCGCCCTCCCCGGGGGCACGCCGTAGAGCTCCATCACCTCCTGGAAGAAGGCGTCCAGCAGCTCTTTGGCCATGCCGGCGTCCTCGGCGGTGGCCTGGCCCCGGGGCGGCGTCCATCCGTAGCCGGTGATGCCCGGGCCTATGGAGAAGGGCAACGGCCCGTTGGGGCAGGCGTACAGGTACCCGCCGCGGCCGATGGCCGGGCAGAGGCCGGCCAGGTCGTCCATGCTGGCGCCGAAGCCGTGCAGCAGGACCACCAGGGGGTAGTCGACGTCGGGGTCGTACCCGTCGGGCTCGATCATCAGATAGGCCAGGGTCTGGCCCTGGCAGCGCTTCGCCTGCATCACACCGCCAGCCCACCGTCGATACCCAGCACCTGCCCGGTGATGTAGGCCGCTCCGTCGCCGCAGAGGAACACGACCGCCTCCGCCACGTCCTCGGGAGCGCCGAAGCGGGACATCGGTATCCGGCCCAGGATCGCCTCGCGCACCTCTTCCGAAAGCTGCTCCACCATGGCCGTCGTGATGTAGCCCGGGGCCAGGGCGTTTACGGTTATGTTTCGGGAGGCGACCTCCCGGGCCATCGCCTTGGTGAAGCCTATGATGCCCGCCTTGGAGGCGGCGTAGTTGGCCTGTCCCGGGTTCCCCGAGGTGCCCACCACCGAGGATATGCTGACGATGCGGCCCCGGCGCCGGCGCATCATGTGGGGAAGGACGCTCTTGGTGCACAGGAAGGAGCCCCGGAGGTTGACGCTGATCACCTCGTCCCACTCCTTGGGGGTCATCCGAAGCAGCAGCCTGTCGCGGGTGACGCCGGCGTTGTTGACGAGTATATCTATGCCGTCCCAACGCTCCACGACCTGGGACACCATTGCCTCCACGGCATCGGCATCGCAGACGTCGGCCGGGATGGAGACGGCCTCGCCTCCGGCGGCGCGTATGGCGTCGGCCGCCTGGGCCGCGGCCTCGGACCCGGTACGGTAGTTGAGGACCACCCGCGCCCCCGCCGCACCCAAGCGCCGGGCGATGACCCGGCCGATCCCTCCGGATGCCCCGGTCACCAGGGCCACGCGGCCTTCGAGATTCAAACGCTACCTCCGGGACCTAGTCCTGGGACGGGGCTTCGCTGAGCAGGGCCTCCAGCTCGGTGCGCATGCCGTCCACAAGGTCCAGCTCCACGCACCTCCTGGCCGTGTCGATGGCCCCGGCCACACTGTCTCCCCTGGAGGCGCCGTGGCCGATGACGACGGCGCCGTTGACGCCGAAGAGGGGGCCGCCCATCTTCTTGGGCAGGTTGTTGACCTCCCAGACCCGGGAAACGAACCCGTCCAAGTCGTTGGCGGGAAGCTTGCCCTCCAGCAGCTCCCGCAGGTAGCCGGCCATGGTGGCGCCCAGCCCCTCGGTGAACTTCATCAGGACGTTGCCCACGAAGCCGTCGCAGACGATGACGTCGGCCTTGCCCGTGAAGAAGTCCATTCCCTCCACGTGGCCGACGAAGTTGAGGCCGCTGTCCTTGAACATGTCCGAGGCTTCCAGGACCTGGCGGTTGCCCTTGGCATCCTCCGCCCCCGTGCTCAGGAGGCCCACTCGGGGGTTCTCCACGCCCAGGAAGCGGTGGGCGAAGACGCAACCCATGGCCGCGAACCCCAGAAGCAGGGCGGGCCGGCAGTCCACGTTGCTGCCCATGTCGACCACGACAGTGCGGGGAGCCAGCCCCAGGAACGGCCCCCCCAGGCAAGGCCTGTCGAGCCCCCCCAGGGTCCCCAGGATGAGGGAGGCCCCGGCCATGGTCGCTCCGGTGGAGCCCATGGAAACGAGGGCGTCGGCCTCGCCCTGCTTCAGCAGGTGGGTCGCCACCGCCACCGAGGCCTCGGGCTTGTGGCGCAGGGCTCTCACGGGGTGTTCGTCCTCCTCGATCCTGCCCTTGGAGGGGATGACCTCGATGGCCAGGCCGGTGGTGTCCTCCTTTGCCAGCTCGGCCTCTACGACGTCGCGGTCTCCCACGACGAGGAGGCTTACGGGCTGGGTCCGGGCGGCCTGTACCGCGCCCTTCACCGTCTCGGCCGGCGCGAAGTCACCGCCCATGGCGTCGAGGGCGATCCGGATGAGGTCCCGGGGAGCGCCCTTCGATTGGATGGTCATATACTCTGCCCTTCCAACTACCTAGGGGTGCCGGGCCTAAGGGTGCCGGGCCTGGGGGTACCGGCCTCGGCGGCCCGGCTCGTTCCAGAGTCTTCTCTACGGGAGGGTGACGGTGGCCACACCGGTGATCAGCTCCTCTCCTCTACCGTTCCTGAGACCCACGGCGCACTCCAGGGTGCGGCGGGGGCCGGAGGCGTCCTCCTTGACCACGCGCCCCCAGGACCGGACGACGTCGCCGGGATAGGCCGGGGCCTTGAGTCTCACCTTGAGCCTGCCGCCCTGGAGCCAGTCGCTGCCGAAGGCCAGGGTCAGGGACTCGGAGACGAAGGCCAGGGTCAGCATGCCGTGGGCCACGATGCCCCCAAACTGGCTCGTAGAGGCGAACTGCGCGTCCAGGTGTATGGGATTGCGGTCTCCGGAGGCTTCCGCGTAGCGGGCGATCTGCTCTGCGTCTATCGTCCTCTCTACCACGGGCAGCTCCCCGCCCACGCCGGGGTCAGTCACCCACGGCCCCGGACCCGGGGACCAGGACCGTGCTCTTCCCCGTCACCACGACTCCGCCCCCGGGGCTGCTGGCGCGGAACTCCGCCGTCATCAGACTCCAGCTCCCCCGCTTTCTGGGACGGGATACGCGCCCCACGCACCGGACCCGGTCCCCCTGTCGGAGCACTCCGCAGCACTCCAGCTCCTGGGAGGCGTGGATGGTGCCCGGCGGCAGGTCTAGGGCCTGGATGAAGGCCCCCAGGGCCCGGGCGGCCACGGCCATGGGCGGCACGGCGCCGGTCTCATGATAGACGGCCGACGTGCTCCCCACCGCCGCCAGATAGGCCTCCACGAAGTCCCGTCCCAGCACCCAGGTGCCCAGGTCCAGCTCCCCGCCGGTCGCCGTCAATACGGTCCTCCAAGACCCAAGCCTCCCCAGGCCCAAGCGCGGTTGATTATAACATAGGGGTACCGGCGGGGTAACGCCGGGGCATGCAGCTAGGCGGGGGCCTCCCAGAGCCGGATGAACCGGGCCAGGTCGTCCTCGCGCTCCAGCCGGTCGACGGTCTGCCACAGCTCCTCGGCCTGGGCGTAGGGGATGACCCGGGTCGAGGTCGAGACGTACTTGTCCCACATCTGCTGGGCCGAGGGAGGGTTCTGGGCGGAGCCGGGGGGCGAGTCTACCCGAGCGGTGTGTACCCGCCCGGCGGCCTGGACCTCCACGACCGCGGGCCAGGTGGACGGATGCCGGGCGCGGTGGGCGTCGAGCTCGGGGTCCCCCTGCAGGGTCACACGGTCCAGGACTCGTCGCACGGCCGGGTCCCTGACGGTATCCATGTTCACGTCGTCCAAAGTGTAGCGCCCGCGGGCCAGGGCCACGGCGACCAGGTACTGGATGCTGCCCTGGCCGTCCAGCTCGGACCTGGGCGCGGGCTTGTCCGCGGACGCCAGGCTTTCCGCGAAGGTCTTCACCGTCACCGCATCTATGGCCTGGGGGTCGATGCCGTGGCGTTCCCGCAACTCGAGGGCCCCCGCGATGGGGCTGTGGGTGGGCCTGGAGGAGGGGAACAGCTTGATGCCGACGATGGGCATGACGTAGTCGGAGCCCAGGCCGTCGGTGATCCCGGACACGTCCGCGGCGTCCGAGTGCATGGCGCAGAACCCGAGGGGGCCCTCGAAGATGTCGTCGGCGCCGGGGAACCCGCTCCGAGCCATGAGAGCGGCGGTGACTCCCAGGTGGGCGGCGCGCCCTCCGTTGATGGCCGTGAGATAGCGCCAGGCCGGGTGGCTGCTCTGCATGATGCCCGCGGCCTGGAGGCCCGCGATGCCCAGGGCGTGGGCCGTCTGGCCCTCGTCCAGCCCCAGCAGCCGGGCGGAGGCGGCCGAGGCCCCGAAGCTGCCGATGGTGGCGGTGGGATGGTACCCCCGGTTGGCGTGGGACGGGGAGACGGCGCGAGCGATGCGCACCCCCGTCTCGTAGGCCACGGCCACGGCGGCCAGCAGGTCCCGGCCCGAGCACGGGTGGCGCTCCAGGAGGGCGAGGGTGGAGCCGACGGCCCCCGGCGCGGAGTGGAAGAAGGCCTCTTCGAGAGTGTCCTCCAGCTCCAGGGCACGCATGAGGGTCCCGTTGCCCAGGGCCGCCTGAAGCCTGCTGGCCCTGAGGCGGGTCCCGACCACCGTGGCCTCGGGGGCCCCACTCGACTCGCCCAGAAAGGCCTGTACAGCCCGTCCCTGGGCGGTGGTTGTCCCCCCTATGGCGAGCCCCAGGGTGTCGATCAGGAAGCGCTTGGCCGCGGCCACCACCTGGCTGGGCAGGTCCTCGTACTCGGTGTCCACGATGAACCGGGCGAGCTCCTGGCTGATGGTCATCTCCGGCCCCCTTCTCGGCCCCTTACTCAGCCCCGGGCCGTGGTCGCAGTATAGTGAGAGCCAGCGCCCGCCCGCAACCTGGCGGCAGGCGCCGCAGACCCTCGGTTGACCTCCATCCCGGCATCCTGTAGTCTTGCCTCATCCTCGGATGGGAGGCCGCCATGTCCAGCCCGCCCAGCCCCGATAAACGCGACGATGCCCCGGGGACCTCGCTGTTCCCACAGTTCGCCGGCCTGAGGGACCTGGTGGAGCCGGAGGTCCGGGGCCTCACCGACGCCCAGCTGGACTGGTCGTCGGACCGCTGGGAGTGGAGCCGCTGGAGCATACGCCAGCAGGTGGGCCACATAGCCAACGTGGTCCCCTCCTGGCTGCTGGGCCGCTGGCGGGACCAGCTCTTCCCCGGGGGGGTCGCGGCCCTGGGGCCGGCGGCGGAGTACGTCTCGTCGCCCAACGGGTCGTGGCTGGACGAGGCCACCTACCCGACCATGGATGACCTGCTCCAGGCCATCGGGCGAGGCTCCGACCTGGCAGGCCACGTCCTTGCCGGGGAGACGGCCGGCTCTCTGAGGTCCAGGGAGGTACCCCGGCCCGACACGCCTCCCCACTGGCGCCAATTCATCGACGCCCATCCCACGGGGGTGCGCTACCACGAGTCCCAGGCCGACTTCACATACCTGACCCTGGAGGCCACCTTCCGGCACCTGTACTACGAGGTGGTCACCCACCTGTACAACGTCCAACGGCTCAAGCGGGCCCAGGGCCTGACCGCCGTCGTGGAGCTGCCCAACGAGGGGTACTGGACCCTCCCGGACTGGGACCGCAGCGAGCCCTGACACCCCCTTGACTGGCCTTCGGCGCGGCAATAGGATGAGCCGGTAGCCCCAAACCCCGCCGCGGAGGTCGCTATGACCAAGGGAGTATCCTTCTATCCCCTGACGCCCCTGACGTTCCTGGAGAGGAGCGCCGACGTATACCCCGACAAGCCCGCCGTGGTCTACGGAGATACCACCTACAGCTACTCGGAGTTTCGCCAAAGGGTCAACAGGCTCGCGGGGGCCCTGAAAGCCGCCGGGGTGGAGAAGGGGGACCGGGTCGCCTTTCTCGTGCCCAACGTGCCGCCCATGCTGGAGGGGCACTACGGGCCCATGCGTCTCGGCGCGGTACTCGTGGCCATCAACATCCGCCTGTCGCCCCGGGAGGTGAGGCACATCCTGAACCACTCGGGGGCGAAGGCGCTGGTGTTCGACTCGGAGCTCGCGCCCACGGTCCGCGAGGCGCTGGAGGGCGTCGAGGGAGTGTCCACCATCGTGCAGGTCGTGGACGCGGCGCCCAAGGCGGAGGACATCCCCGGACCGGACTACGAGTCGTTCCTGGACTCAGCGCCGGAAGGGGCGCACTTCGTCGACCCGGAGTCTGAGCTGGACACCATCGCCATCAACTACACGTCGGGCACGACGGGGCTGCCCAAGGGAGTCGAGTACCACTCCCGCGGCGCGTACCTGAACGCCCTGGGAGAGGTGATGGAGGCGGGGCTCACCTGGAGGAGCACCTACCTGTGGACCCTGCCCATGTTCCACTGCAACGGCTGGTGCTTCACGTGGGGGGTGACGGCCATGGGAGCGACCCACGTCTGCCTGAGACGCGTGGACCCGGTGGAGATATACCGGCTGATCGGGGAGAGGGGCGTCACCCACATGTGCTGCGCCCCCACGGTACTGACGTCCATGTACTCGTCGCCCGCGGCCGATGGCCAGGACCTGTCGGGGCTGACCATAACCACGGCGGGGGCGCCCCCGGCCCCCCAGGTGCTCCGCACCATGGAGGCGATGGGCGCCCAGGTGCTCCACGGCTACGGCCTCACCGAGACCTACGGGCCCCACACGGTCTGCGCCATCCAGCCCGGCTGGGAGCGGCTGACCCCCGAGGAGCGGGCCCTGCTCGTGGCCAGGCAGGGAGTGCCGTTCATCATGACGGCCCCGGGACTGCGCGTCGTCGACGAGGAGATGCGGGACGTGCCCAACGACGCCGAGACCATGGGCGAGGTGGTGATGAGCGGGAACAACGTTATGTCCGGCTACTTCAACGACCCCGCCGCCACCAGCGAGGCGTTCCGGGGCGGCTGGTTCCACTCGGGGGACATGGGGGTCCGCCACCCGGACGGCTACATCGAGCTGAGAGACCGGTCGAAGGACGTGATCATCTCCGGCGGGGAGAACATCTCCAGCCAGGAGGTGGAGAAGGTGATAATGGAGCACCCGGGCGTGCTGGAGGTCACCGTGGTCGGGGTCCCCGACGACCGTTGGGGCGAGGTGCCCAAGGCCTTCGTCACGGCGGCGCCCGGCGCCCAGGTCTCCGGCGACGAGATCATAGCGTTCACCCGGGACCGCATCGCCCACTTCAAGGCCCCCAAGCACGTGGAGTTCGGGGACCTGCCCAAGACTGCCACCGGGAAGATCCAGAAATACGTCCTGCGCGAGAAGGAGTGGCAGGGGCGGGAGAGGCGCATCTAGAGGTCCGGGGAGTCGCCCGGGGCCACAGGAGCTTACCAGGAGGCCGTCCATGTCCCGCAGCGCGTTCCTGCCCGAGGGCGTAGAGGTCCAATACAACGTCATGGTCCCCATGAGGGACGGGGTCCGCCTGTCGGCGGACATATATTTCCCCAGGCGGGGCGGCGGGCCCTACCCGGTGATACTGACCAGGACGCCCTACGACAACATGACGGACCTTCTGGTGGACAACGGGTACTTCTACGCCCAGCACGGGTACGTGCACGTGGTCCAGGACGTTCGGGGCCGCAACGATTCCGAGGGCGAGTTCTACCCGTGGGTCCACGAGTTCGACGACGGCCACGACACCATCGAGTGGATCGGCGCCCAGGAGTGGTGCGACGGCAACGTGGGCATGACCGGGGCCTCCTACGTGGGCAACGTCCAGTGGCAGGCGGCCGTGGGAGGCAGCCGCTACCTGAAGACCATCATCCCCCGGGTGATCGGCAACAACCTGTACGAGTCGCCCCACTACCAGGGCGGGGCATTTCAGCTTGGGTGGACCGCGACGTGGTCCTACAGGATGTCGGGGAGAGTCGCCCAGAGGATCGACCAGTACAACTGGGAGCACGTCTTCAGCCACCTGCCGCTGAAGGAGCTGGACAAGGCCGGCGGCAAGGACCTGCAGTACATCCGCGACTGGGTCTCCCACCCGGACTACGACGACTACTGGAGGTCGCTGGCCGTGGAGGAGCGGTACCAGGACGTGACGGTCCCCGTGTTCCAGATCGGGGGCTGGTACGACTTCTTCACCGCGGGCACGCTCCTCAACTTTGCCGGCATGGTGGAGAGGGGCGGGTCCGAAGCGGCCCGCTCCAACCAGAAGACCATCATGGGGCCGTGGGTCCACCAGGCCAGCACCCTGACCCACGCCGGAGAGGTGGACTTCGGGAAGGACTCCATGATAGACCTGCGGGCCATGGAGCTCCGGTGGTTCGACCGCTGGCTGAAGGGCGACCGCAACGGCATCGACGAGGAGCCGCCCCTGCGCATCTTCGTCATGGGAGCCAACCGATGGCGCGACGAGCATGAGTGGCCCCTGGCCCGCACCATCTACGTGCCCTACTACCTGGACAGCCACGGCTCGGCCAACTCCCTGTCGGGGGACGGGAGCCTGGGCCCCCACGGCCCCGGGAGCGGGGCCCCGGACCACTACACCTACGACCCGACCTTCCCGACGCCGACCCGGGGAGGCTGCAACTGCTGTAACCCCGAGATCGTCGCCTGGGGAGCCTACGACCAGAGGCCCGTAGAGGCCCGCCACGACGGGCTGGTATACACGTCGGAGCCCCTCAACGAGGACCTGGAGGTGACGGGGCCCGTGGTTGTGAAGCTGTACGCCAGCACCGACTGCCCCGACACGGACTTCACCGCCAAGCTGGTGGACGTGCACCCCGACGGCTACGCGGTGAACCTGTGCGACGGCATCGTGCGAGGCCGCTACCGGCAGTCCACCAGCCGCCAGGAGCTCCTGGAGCCGGGCAGGGTGTACGAGCTCACCATCGACCTGTGGCCCACCAGCAACGTCTTCCTGCGGGGACACCGGGTGCGGGTGGACATCGCAAGCTCCAACTTCCCCCGTTTCGACCGCAACCCCAACACGGGGCACGCCTTCGGCCAGGACACGGAGCTCAGGGTCGCCCACCAGACCGTGTACCACGACGCCGAGCACCCATCCCACATCCTGCTGCCGGTGATACCCGCGGCGTAGTACCGGGCGGTGGTGTGCGCGAGACGCCTGGCTATGCCGCTTCCCTCCCCTGGGTCTAGGCCTTCGCTGGAGAGACGGGCTGAGGGATGCGGTTACGGGTCGATGAGGACGCCGGGGTTCAGGACGCCGCGGGGGTCCAGGGCCCGCTTGGCAGCCCGGAGGGCGGCCGCGAATGGCTCGGGCCTCTGCCGGTCGTACCAGGGCCGGTGGAGGCGTCCCACGGCGTGGTGGTGGGTGATGGTGCCCCCGGCGTCCATGATGGCCTCCGACGCTGCGTGCTTGATCTCGGCGTGCTGGTCCAGCCATGAGCCCGGCTTCGGCGGGCCCTCGAAGGAGTAGTAGGGCGCCGGGCCGTCGGTGTAGACGTGGGTGAAACGGCAGCTCACGGTCCCGCCCCCGCACACCTCCTCCAGGGCCTTCGTCACCCGGGACCGCACCTGGGCGTCGAACTCGGGCCACCGGTCCCACGTTATGGCCGTCTCGAAGGTGCCGACGACCATCCCCAGGCCGGCCGCCACTCCCAGGTGGGTTGGGATGAAGGCGTTCCGCCAGGCCCCCACCGCGCCTCCACGGCCCGTGGGCCGGCCCGTGCCGTCGGAGACCACGATGTCCGCGTCGTCCACGCTGCCTGAGCACTCCCTGGCGATGTCTACGGCGACGCTCATGGGCCACTCCTGGGGGACCTCGCCGGACTCGAAGCCGACGATCAGCAGCGCGGTCTTGCCGTCCAGTCCGGCGCTCGTGCCGGCCAGGTCCGGGTCCAGCAGGCGCAGGTTGGCGGGCCACAGCTTGGTCTGAACGATGCGCCGGACGGCCTCGTAGCCCTGCTCCCAGGAGGGGAAGGCGACCCCCGCGGTGGCCCGGTACCTGGGACGCTCCTGGACCCGCATCCATGCCTCGGTGATGATCCCCAGGATGCCCTCGCTGCCCAGGGCCAGGCGGTCGGGGCTGGGACCCGCGCCGCTGCCCGGCAGGCGCCTGGACTCCCACCAGCCCGCGGGGGTGAGCATCCGGACCGACTCCACCAGGTCGTCGATGTGCGTGTCCTTGGTGGCGTAGTGCCCTCCCGAGCGGGTCGCTATCCAGCCGCCCAGGGTGGAGGAGGTGAAGCTCTGGGGGAAGTGACGAAGGGTGAGGCCGTGGGGCCGAAGCTGGTCCTCCAGGGCCGGGCCGTACGCCCCCGCCTGGATGCGGGCCGCCCTGGACACCCGGTCGACCTCCAGGACCCGGTCGAAGCCGTCCATGTCGATGGAGACGATGCCGTCGTACCCCTCGGGGGGCGTGACGCCGTCCACGACGGAGGAGCCGCCGCCGTAGGGGACGACCGCGTGGCCTCCCCTGGAGCACCAGTCCAGCACGGCCTCCAGCTCATCCTCGGTGCGTGGATGGGCCACCACGTCGGGCGGGTTGGGGAACCGTCCCAGGAGGGCCTGCTCCCGGTAGCCGCCGTGGGAGTGGAGGGCGCGCTCGTAGGTGTCCTGGAAGCAGAACCCGGCGATGGCGTCGGGCGGTGTCACCCGCGGCGGTCTGAGCCGTAGGTCCTCCAGCCGGGGCTTGGGCGGCGGCTGCACGTCGACGCCAAGCCGGGCCGACATCTCCCGCGCGTGGGCGCGGCGCTGCTCCTCGGTGGGCTCCTCTGACTCATACCCGTACATCCAGACACTGCGCCGGGGCTTTTGGACCGTCTGCATCCCGTGGCTCCTCGAATCTTGCATCGCGGGCGGATTATACGGCATTCCCTGTCCGCGGGGCCATCCGTGGCTAGCCGCCCACGCCGAAGAACTCCATCACGCTGTCGACGCTGAAGGCGCAGGCGTAGGCGACCATAAGGAACTTCAGGAAGGTCCCCACCCATATCCACACCAGGAACCACTTGACGGGGTATCGGAGGACTCCGGCGGATATCCCGGCAAGGTCGAATATGGGGTTGGGAAGGACGGACAGCAGGAAGAGGACCAGCCAACCCCTGCGCTTCATCCAGCCCTCTATGCGCTGGTAAATCCTCCCCTTGCCGGCTATCCCGCTCCCGCTGTAGCCCAGCATGTATCCGGTGAGCTCCCCCACCGTGCCGGCGGCACCGGCCACCAGGGCCACCGTCAGCGGGTCGAGCTGCCACCCCCCGGCACAGACCGAGGCCATGCCGGGGACGGGTATGACCAGTCCGGCGCTGGCGAAGAAGGACAACGCGGCTATGGCGGGATAGCCGACCTGGTCCATGTCCAGGAGGTCTCTCAGCAGGAAGACCGCGACGACTATCCCAACGACCACCACGAGGGCCGCGAGGCGCAGCGCCGCGCCCGCGCCCGGCCGCTTGCAGCCGGCCGAGGCCGTGGTCCCCATACCCGGCGTTCCATCCGTCACGAGTGAGATTCTACCATCCCCGGCAGTTTCGGTTGGGGAGCACAGGCGGGATCCCGGCATAGGGCCGTGGATAGGGATAGCGGCGTTCCCAAGGGCCGTCGGAGACGGCCGGCAAAACGAGCGGGCCCCGCTCATGGCGGGGCCCATCTACGTGGGGCTTCCGGCTACCGGGCGCTAGGCGGGTTCCCGGACGAAGTCCATCTGCTCGAACCCGCCCCTCACGATGGGCACCGGGTCCAGCCCCAGCCACGCGTCCAGTATGGAGGAGTAGGTGGACCGGAAGTCGTTGTTGAAGTGGAGGTCGCCCTCCAGATGGTCCCGCTCCTTCAGGGAGGGGTACTCTCCGTACAACCCGCCCTTGATGCCGCCGCCTATGACGAAGGCGCTGCCGCCGGAGCCGTGGTCGGTGCCGGTCCCGTTGTCCTGGATGCGGCGGCCGAACTCGGACCAGACCAGGATGAGGGTATCGTTCTCGCGGCCGTGCTCCTTCAGGTCGTCCCAGAAGTCGCTGACGGCGCTGGAGACATCCTGCCACAGCCGGGCGTGGGCCAGGGTCTCGGCGCTGTGGGTGTCGAAGCTGCCGTGCTGGGCGTAGTAGACCCTGGTGCCCAGGTCGGCGAACATCACCTGGGCCACGCCTCTCAGGCTCTGGGCGATGGGCGTGTCCGCGTACTCGACGCTGGACTTGTAGAGCCCCGGGGCTGTACGGAGGATGTCCGCCCCCTTCAGGGCGTCGCTGCCGCTCTGGCTCAGGGCCTGGGCCAGGACGTCCTTGCCGCCGTCGGGGCCGTACATGCGGCGGAAGGCCTCCAGGGACCTCTCGCGCACCACCTGGTCCACCACGTCGGGCAGGAGCCCGTAGGTCTCCAGGCTCCCCACCGAGGCCACCGGGACGCCCTTGCCCACCAGGGCCCTGGGCAAGCCCCTGCCGAAGTTCACGCCGGTCAGCACGTTCTCCGCCGCGGGGTCCAGGTCCCGGATGGCGCCGGCCAGCCACCCCTCGGGCACCACCTGCTCCGGCTCCGCCGTGTACCAGATGTCCCTGGCCCGGAAGTGAGAACGGCTGGGATTGGCGTACCCGATGCCGTTGACGATGGCCATGTTCCCCTCGTTCCACAGGTCCATCAGGGGCGCCAGGTTGGGATTGAGGCCCAGGTCCCGGTCTATCTTCAGCACCTGCTCCTGGGGTATGCCCACCCCCGACCGGTAGTCGTAGTACAGCCCGTCGCTGTAGGGTATCACCGTGTTCAGAGCGTCGTTGCCCCCGGCCAGCTCTATCACCACCAGGTTACGGTCCCTCGCGTTCGCGCTCATACGGCCTGTCCTTTCAGCTCATGCCCCACGTTTGTACACCTGGATCCTGTGGCGGCTGGTCTCGGTTACGTACACTCTGCCCGCGGCGTCGAGGACCACCGACACCGGCGACCAGAACAGCTTCTCTATGTGGGACGACTCCTCGTGGGGGTCGTCGGCGGGAAACTCCAGGTCCGGCTCCAGGTCAGCCCGGGCCCGCGCCTCCGCCTCCTCCACGTTCACCCTCAGGAAGTTGGCCGCCCATTCCGAGTGGGTCGCCTGGCCCCTCAGCTTGATCACGAACCCGCCCTCGGGGTCCAGTACCTGCAGCCGCTCGTTCCCCCAGTCGGCCACGTACACGTACCCCTCGCCGTCCACCACGACGCTGGAGGGCCGGTGGAACTGGCCGTCGCCCCTGCCGGACGCTCCGTAGCTCGCGCGGAACTCCCCGTCCCCCGAGTATCTCTGGATACGGTCGTTCCCCCAATCGGCCACGTACACGTCGCCGTCGGGCGCCACCGTCACCCCCCAGGGCAGGCTCAGCTCCCCGGGGCCGTCGCCCTGGGCGCCGAAGCTCAGGATGAACTCTCCTCCGGCGGTGAGCTTCTGTATCCTGTTGTTGTAGGTATCAGACACGTACAGGTTGTCCTCGCCGTCGACGGCCAGGCTCGAAGGGGTGTCCAGCTCTCCCAGCCCATCGCCCCGCCTGCCCCAACGGTGCAGGAAGGCTCCCGAGCGGTCGAAACAGGAGACGTTGTGGAGGTGGATGTCGGAGAGGTAGACCCGCCCGCCGCTGTCCACGGCGATGCCCGAGGGCCATATGAGCTGCCCCTCGCCCTCTCCGAAGGCGGCAAAGGTGCCGAAGTACTCGCTCTCGGCGTTCAGGACGGTGACCCGCACGCCCCGGCCGACGGTGGTCGGGGAGCGGCTGACGGTGTAGATGCGCCCGTCGGGGGATATGGCGGTGTCGATGGGGTAGTAGAACCCCTTCCCCTCCATGGTGGTCATGCCCAGGGTGAGGTCATACTCCAGGAACTTCTTCTGTGCCGTGGAAGCGCCGGCCATCGGGACTCCTCCTACAGCCTCTGGAACTCGTGGGTCGAGGCCACCATCCTCAGGACTCCACCGATGCGCTGGCGGACGTCTCCCGCCGCGCCGGGACCGGCCGCCGAGGCGAAGTCGACCAGCGCCTCCCGGGTGTCGTCGGACACGTCCAGCGCCCCCATGGCGTCGAGACACGCCTCCACGAGGCCCTCGGGGGACAGGCTGTCCCCGCCGGACGAGACGACCCGGTCGATCATGTCGCGCACGCCGGGCATCCGCCCGTCGCCTATCTGCTGGGCCGCGAAGTTCACCCGCTCCACCAGGGTGCCCGTGTCTATCCACTCGGTGCCCTGGTGCCAGCCCTCCACGCTGGGTGGGTTGTTGAGCCACTGTCCCATGAACATCGTCTGGAAGAACCTCTCCTCCAGCTCCCGCTTGGGCCTGTCCAGCTCCCCGGTCAGCCGCAGCACCCCCGCCACCAGCTCCACGGGGCTCTTGGCCTTGGCGTACCAGCAGCTCCGGGACCGGAAGAAGTCGGAGTTGAACAGCACGCGCAGCATGGCCCGGATGTCGTAGCCGCTGTCGAAATAGGCCCGGGACAGCACCTCGATGGCCTGGGGGTCCGCCGGCGGAGTGTAGGGCCACTGGGGCACCGATGGCTCGTCGGCCACGAAGAAGTGGTACATGTGGCGGGAGATGAACCGGGCGGTGGCCTCCTGCCTGCAGATGATGTCGACGACGTCTTCCCCGTTGAACCGGCCCCGCTCTCCCAGGAACTCCTTCTCTCCGTCGTCATGGTCCTCGGGGTCGTACCGGAACCGCCAGGAGATGCGGCCGTAGGGCCAGTCGGAGTCCCTCTGGGAGCGGAGCTCCATGTACTCGCGGTTGTGGATGGTCCAGCCGGTGAAGGCCCGGGCGCACTCCTTGATGTCCCGCTCGGTGTAGTTGCCCACGCCCATGGAGAAGAGCTCCAGGAGCTCCCTGCCGTAGTTCTCGTTGATGGACCCCTTGTGATTGTCCTGGTTGTCCAGCCAGATGATCATGGCCGGGTCTTTGGATAGCTCCACCAGCAGGGTCCGGAAGTCGCCCAGACCGTGCCGCCTGAACATCCGTATCTGGTCGGACAGGGCCTTGCCGTGGATCACCTTGGGGTAGCCCGTGGCGAAGATGCCGTGCCAGAAGAGGGAGACCTTCTCCCGCAGGGGAGTCGTGGATGTGGCCATGCGGTACAGCCAGTTCCCGCCGTTGCCCTGGGGCCCCATCATGCTGCAGAACTCCGGGTGGAAGCGGCGGATGAGGTCGTCGCCCATCCTCTGCTCGTTGCTGGGGTGGAGCAGCTCCTCCACCGTGGCCTCGTACCCCTTGGCCGCGCAGGCGTCCAGCTGCTCCCGGGTAGCCCCGAAGCCGGCCCGGCGCATCAGGTGCGCCATCAGCTCAACCTGGCTCATCGCCCCACGCCCCTTCCATGTGCGCGGCCGCCGGTCCCAGCGCCGCGCCTTATCATTTCACAAACCATTCTATTAGTCTCGGGTATGACCGTCAATGCAATGGGGGAAGGCCATCGGGCGCACCTTCGGGCCGGGCTCGGGGACGGGCGGCCTCGGGGCGGGGCGCCATGGTAAACTGTCCCCCAGCCGCGACCGGGGCGTACGGGCAACATGAGAGATCAAAAGGACCAGGTACAGCTTCCATCAGAACGGTCGACCCCCAGGCCGGCCCGCAGCCGCCGCCCGGTGGCACGCCGGGCCAACGACCTGGACGGCGCGTCCTGGACCAGGCACTCCATCAGCGTGTGGAGCGACATCCACAAGAACCCCGAGGAGCTCGCCCTTAAGCACCCCGCCATGTTCCCGGCCCGGCTGGCCGGACGCCTGATCCAGTGCTTCACGACCAAAGAGGACAGGACCGTTCTAGACCCCTTTGCCGGGGCGGGGTCGACGCTGCTGGCGGCAGAGGCCCTGGGGAAGACCGGGGTCGGCTTCGACGTCTCGGAGGAGTACGTCGAGAAGGCGCAGGAGAGGCCGTCTCCACTCATGGATGCCTCCGGCCCGATGGACGCCGGGGAGGGGAAAGGAGAGCGCCGCATCTACCGTGCGGACGCCAACCACCTCCTCCGATACCTGGAGCCGGAGAGCGTGGACCTGGTGGTCACGTCTCCGCCCTACTGGAACATTCTGCTGCAGAAGCGCACGGCGGACCACAAGGAGGTCCGGCACTACGGGGACTCGGAGAGGGACCTGGGGAAGATCGACGACTACAACGAGTTCCTGGATGCCCTGGCGGAGGTCTTCGACAAGGTGTACGCGGCGCTAAAGCCCGGCAAATACTGCTGCGCCGTGGTGATGGACATCCGAAAGAGGGACAGGTTCTATCCCCTGCACTCGGACCTGGCCCACCGCATGGAGGAGGTCGGGTTCATCTTCGACGACATCATCATCTGGGACCGGGGACACGAGTACAACAACCTGCGGCCCCTGGGATACCCCGCCGTCTTCCGCGTCAACAAGGTCCACGAGTACATCCTCATATTCCGGAAGCCCACGGACGGGGCACGGAGCCCGGCGGCCCAGGGGTGAGGCCCACCCGGCGGGCGGAGGGAGGCTACGTTACCACGCTGCCGCCCTGGAACACGGCGAGGACGTCGCGAATAGCCGCGATGTCCTGTGCCGGATTACCGTCGACCACCAGGATGTCAGCTTCCTTGCCCTTCTCCAAGGTCCCCACGATATCCGACACGCCAATGGCCTTCGAGGCGTCCCTGGTGCTCGCGAGAATGGCTCTCATGGGTGTAAAACCGGCGAGTACCAGGCACTCGAGCTCGTACCCAAAGCCTCCAAAGGGGTACCAGCTGAAACCGGAGTCGGTACCCGGGATCAACGGGACTCCCATCTCGCCAAGGCGTCGTGCGTCGTCCAGCTGGAGCTCCTGGCTGCGTTTTGCCGCCTCCAGGTCCAGACTTGCTTTACGGGAGAGGTCCGTCCCACTCCCCCTCGTACTCTCCACCACCTGCGATAGCGCCCTGACCGTTTCACGGGCGGTGTGAAGAGTGGAATTGACCAACGTTCCCTGTCTTGCTATCCGATCCGCGACCTCCGGGCGGAAGTTGAAAGACCCGTCCTCTTCCCTGAACCAGACATGAATAATCATGTCGACCCCGGCATCCAGGGAGTTTACGATGCCGGCGGTGCAACGGCAGTGGGCGCCGACCAGCTTGCCGAGCTTGTGGGCTTCGTCACAGATGGCCCTGAGCTCCTCGACGGTGTAGGAGGCGCGGAAGGGGAGGCTGCTGCCCGTACTCCCGCCGGTGGCCGGCACCTTGATCCAGTCCGCGCCTCTCTTGACGAGATTGCGGACGGCGGCCCTCACAGCATCCGGACCATCCGCCTCGGCGCCCATCTGCCACATGTGGCCGCCGGTGATGGTAACCGGATTGCCGCAGAGCACCAACCGCGGCCCCTTGCTCAACCCCATCCCGATGCCCTCGCGAAGGGAGAAGGACGTGTCGTGCTTGGCCCCGGTCTCCCGTGCGGTGGTGACGCCCGATTTCAGGTGGACGGCGGCCGTCATGAGGGACCGCATCAGCAGGACGTCGTCGGACATGGCCATGACGTCGTCGGTCAGCGTCCCGTCGCCCAGGTAGTTGAAGTGGCAGTGGACGTCGATCAGCCCCGGCATCAGGGTACCCGTGGGATAGTCGTAGACGTCCACGGGCGCGCCCTCGGGGGCCGAGACGTCCTGGACCCTGCCCACCTGGGCTATTCGTGAGCCCTCGACCAGCACGGCCACGTTGTCCATGGGCCGGCCGGCTGCCCCGTCGATGGCGTATCGCGCCCTGATGAGCTTGTACGAAGCCTGCGCCGTCATGGCCCGCCTACTTCTGGTGGTTCTGGGAATACCAGTCAATGATGTCCCGGCCGGTGGCCTTCCACACCCCTCTCCACCTGGAGAAGTGGTCTAGAATCTGGTCTAGGTATTTCAAGCGGAACGGCTGGCCGATCATCCATGGGTGGAGGTGGAGCACGAGCATGCGTCCGCTCTGGGACCCCTCCCGGTACAGGGTGTCAAAGGCCTCTTTGGCCCTCGTGGCATAGTCCATTATCGTGGTGTGCCGCAGCCCCAGCTCCGTGTGGTCATCCAGGTCCGCGGTAACCGGGAGAGAATACATGGCGCCGGTCTTTACGTTCATGGGATAGGGCTGCTCGTCGTTGCCCCAGTCACAAACGTATCGAATGCCCTGCTCGGCCAGGAGATTGGGGGTCCGCGTGGACTCGCCGTACTCCAGACCGAGCCACCCGAGCGGCTTTTGTCCGGTGGCGCCCTCGATGGCCTGCACGGATGCCGCGATGTGTTGACGCTCCTCTTCTTCCGACATCCGGGAAGTGATCATCCGGTTGCCGGTCACGCCATGACCTATGATCTCCCAATCGCGCTTCTGGCATTCCCTCACCAGGAAGGGGTATTCGGCGGCAATAGTGGCGTCCATGGCTGCGGTGGCCCTCATGCCGTACCGGTCCAGCAGCTTCATTATCCCGAAGATTCCCACGCGATTGCCGTACTCCCGGTGGGAGGCCCTGGTAATGTCTGGAAACGGACGGACCCTGGGAGTCAAGTATCGCCTGTCCAGGGTGAAGGCGGTGTCCGGAGGCTTGAGCTCGAAGTACTCGAGGTCGACGATGACGCAGAGGGCCAGCCTGGCGCCATCGGGCCACCTCAGAGGCCGCCTGGCGGCAATCGGCGAGTACTCGTAGTACTCGTGGTCCATCCCCGGCATTCGCGGGCTTGGCATGAGTTCCCCTCCAAAAGATATCTCGGTTGCGCGCTAAGGGCTCACCGGATTGAAGTCATCCCGCCGCTCCCGCAGGTACTCCTGCACCACGTCATAGTAGTTGGCCATGTAGTATTCGGCGATCTCGTCGCCGGTGGTCTTCCATACCCCGTCCCGGGAGAGGATGTACTCCAGGACCTGGTCCAGGTACTTGGCCCGGTGGGGCGCGCCGATCCAGTAGGGATGCAGGGCGATGCACATCACCCTGCCGCTCTCCTCGCCCTGCTCGTAGAGGACGTCGAACTGGTCCTTGCAGATCTGGGCGAAGTACTCGGCGTCACCGGACGTATCTCCGATGGCCGCGGTGTCGTTCAGCTCGAGGGTATACGGCAGCGAGATAAGCTTGCCGCTCTTTACCTTCAGCGGAAATGGTTGGTCATCGTGGCACCAGTCGGTGTGGTAGATGAGGCCCGCCTCGGCCATCAGGTCCGACGTGTTCACCGTCGCCGAGAGTGCGGGCCCCAGCATGCCCTTCAGCGTCTTGCCGGTGTGCCTCTTCAGGGTGTCGATGATATCCCGGTAGAATTCCCGCTCCTCTTCGATGGGCATGCCGAACAGGGTACGATTGTTGTAGATACCGTGGGACATATAGTCCCAGTCGCGTTCGACCATGGCGTCCCTTATCTCCGGGAAGTGCTCCAGGACCGCTTCGTTCAGAGACGCCGTACACCTCATGTCGTGCTTGTCTATGACCTCGAGCATCCGCCAGAAGGCCACCCGGTTCCCGTAGTCGCGGGTCCTGTAGAGCTCCAGGTTTGGGTGGGGGACAGCCGCTCCGATATAATTCGGGGTCCCGGTGTTGGGCGGAGGGTCGTACTCCAGGTATTCCACGTTGGGCGAGAGCCAAAAGGCCACCCGGGCATCGTTGGGCCACCGGATGGTGGGCCGGTCGATAATCGGTGAATAGTCGAACCACTTGCGTTCCACGTTTAACCCTCCCGCCAGGCGCTCAAACCGGTATTGTCAGAAGGTACCGCCGGAGCGAATCCGCTGTCAAGTGCGCCGCGTGTTGAGGAAGAAGTCCCGAGGTCTTGCGTTTGCCTGTCCCATTGCATCACAATTGGGGCCCCGGGATACGCGCAAGCCCGGAGACTCTCCATATCTCGAAGAAGGAATGAGACATGAACTCAAGCCGAAAACCGGTCGCCGTCGTGGTGGGGGCGACATCCAAGTGGCAGTCGGACGGCCGCAACACCCATCTGGTCCACGGCAGGTCGGTCGACGACAGCGAGCTGCCCGTAGGGGTCCGCTGGGGCGTGGGAGGGGCCATCTCTCAGAAGTTTGCGAAGGAGGGGTTCTTCACCGTGTTGACCACCCGCAGGGCCTCCAATGCGGCCCCATTGGAGGAAGCGATCCGGGAACAGGGCGGCGACGGCATGATCGTGGAGCTGGACCTGGCGTCTCCTGACTCCATATCGGAAGCCTTCGCCAGGATACGGGAGGAGGCCGGCGACCCGAGCGTCCTGGTCTACAACGCGGGCTACCTGGAGGGGCGGGACCTCCCGCCGGAGAAAGAGCTGCTGGAGCACATTCCCTTCGAAATGTTCGAGACCGCGCAGCACATATCCAGCAGCGGCCCCTTTCTGGTCGCCAAGGAGGTGTTGCCGGCCATGCGGGAGCGCGGCGCGGGCTCCATTCTGATTTCCAACAACTCGTCGTCGTTGAGGGGAAGAAAGCGGTACACCGGACAGTCGCTGTACTATCCCAGGGTGCTGATGCGCACGCTGGCGCAGGCGTTGACCGAGGAGTATTCAGAGTACGGCGTGCACGTTGCCAACGTGGTGATCGACGGGATGATCGATTCCCCGGGCACCCGGGCCCTCCCACGTGCCCAGCAGCAGCCTGAATTGCTAATTAATCCCGTCAAGATCGCCGAGGCCTTCTACTACCTGCACACCCAGGACAAGTCCTGCTGGACTCACGAGCTCCAGCTGACGCCCTTTTCCGCCAAGCCGAGCTTTTGACGGCCCTCAAACCGCGGGCGTTAGCCATCATGGCTCACCATCCTCCTGTCCGGCAACGTTGGCTTGGCTGGCGCCGGCTGCCCAGGCCAGTGCCATAAGCATTCTCACGGGGTTCAGAATCTGCCACACAACCCCGTCGTCAACGAAGTAGCCATTGGCGAACACCAGGGCGCCCAACGCCGCCGAAACCACCGCGCCCACGCGCCCGGCTGCGCTTCCGCAGCCCCACAAGGCCACTGCCGCCACGCTGGAGGAACCGATGAACACCGGGTTGACCGTGCGCCACACATTACCCCAATGGTCGCCGAACAGGTCACTATACCCGTTGGCAAGCACCACCAGGGCCAGTATGCCCAGCGCGAGACTGCGCACCCAGGGGACATGGCGTGTGCTCAGCCAGACCCACCAAACGCCCACGAACCCCATCACCAGCGGACCGATTTGCCACAGCTTCCAGGGCCAGTAGGGAACTGACATATGCTCCGGATCGACGAGGACGGTCCTCTCAGTCCAGGCAAAAATTGCCAGTGCCACGAAGGCCGTGGCTGCGGCGGCAGGGATCGGACCCAGGTCTCTCGGTGCGATCAGTTTGAGCATCAACCAACCTTTTCTGCTACGGGGCTACCAATAGAATGTGCTCCGATATCGTAGGCTTCGCATTCCTGATCAGCAGACCATGTTGGACACCCGCCAAGTTCGGGTCTCGAATACCACTCAGGACCGAAATATGCTGGACCCGCTCTGGACGGAGCAAGACTAGGCCGCCTCCAACCACAGGGACTCCAGTCCCCGCAGAGTCACCTGGTCCCGGTAACGTGGCTCTTCCGCCAGCCTCAGATTGTCCAGGCGCGGCAGCAGCGTCTCGAAGGCCACGCGCGCCTCGAGCCGCGCCAACGGGGCGCCAAGACAGTAGTGAATGCCCCGTCCAAAGGCGACATGGTTGCCGGCGGCGCGTCCCACGTCCAGCATGTCTGCCTCGGGAAAGGCCTGCGGGTCGCGGTTGGCCGCTCCCAGGATGCAGATGACTCGCTGCCCCGGGGCTATCCGCTTCCCACCCAGCTCGACGGGTTCGCGGGCCACCCGGCTGTCCAACTGCACGGGGCTATCGAACCGGAGAAGCTCGTCAATCGCCCCGTTCAGCAGCGCAGGGTCGTCAAGCAGTCTCTGGAGCTGGTCTGGATTGCGCAGCAATGCCAGGGTGCCGTTGCCGATAAGGTTGCGTGTCGTCTCGTTCCCAGCCACCAGAACGAGGAGCAGGTTCACCAGCAGGTCGTCGCGCTCCAGCCGTTGGCCCTCCACCTCCGCCGTCACCAGCGCGCTCACCAGGTCATCCCGCGGGTTGCGTCGCCGCTCCTCCGCCACCGCCTCAAAGTAGCTGAACACCTCATCTACGGCATGCTGCACCTGGGTAATCTGCCGATCGTCCAACAGGGGATCAACGATGAGGGAAACGATGTTGGACCACCCGTTGAACTGTTCGCGGTCTTCGGGCGGGACGCCCAGCATCTCAGCGATGACAATGACAGGCAGGGGAAACGCCAGGTCCGCGATGAGGTCAAATTGATCTTTGCCCTCCACGTTGCCCAGCAAGCCCTCCACCGTTTCCCGGATGCGCGGTTCCAGGGCAGCCACTGAGCGTGGGGTAAAGCCATGGGACACCAGACCCCGGATCTTGGTATGTTCCGGAGGGTCCAGATCCAACATGCTGACTTGGGGGATGTATCCAAACTCCCTTCCCGCATTGCCAAACCGCCGGTTGTCCCGTAGCACCATGTCGACATCGGCGTAGTCCGTCAGCACCCAAGCGTTCTGCAGGCGCATCCGGTGCACCGGGTCTTTCAGCCGCAGCTCCTCGTAGACGGAGTAAGGGTTTGCCCGCAACGCCGGGGAGAGCGGGTTGTACGCGACACCGGACTCCATCCGCTCCCAGGCAAGGAGGGCCCGCATCGCCAGGGGTCGCGCTATGGTGCGAAGTGCCTTGGACAACGAGTTCATATGATCGCTCCAGTCGCCTGGTTCAAGCAATACCCCATCTCAAGATTGGGCGTAGGACTGACCTACCGCGAGCCCTGGACCTGCACCGTGACCACGTCGATGCCGTGGTACTTCCGGTGCCGCACGGATGACGCGTAGTGGCGCAGCAGACGGAACGATATCTCGTTGACGTCCGGCGTCTCGGCCTGCTCGCTCATGTATCGGAGACAGTCCAGACCGTCGTCCGGCGCCGGCTCCCAACCGTGCTACCCGCACCGTAAGGATACACATCACACCAGGTGTGTGCTAGGATAGCCGCGATGATACGCCCAAGAAGTTAGGATATGGTGGCATATGTGATTCTGTACACCACCGAGGTAACCGACGAGGCCCGGCACGCTGAATTCCGGAAGCGAGTCGGCCCGCTCTTGCAAGCCAACGGGGGCAAGTACCTAGTGCGCGGCGACATTTCCGAGATCATGGGCGGCGAGCTCACGGGCCACAGCCGCATGGCGGCGATGGAGTTCGAGACCGTTGAGCAGGCCCGGGACTGGGCTGGGTGTTCGCACCTGCCAGGAGAATACGTGGCGCTCCGAGAACTCCGCGACAGAGCCGCCAAGTCCATTTCGTTCATCGTAGAGAGCTACTGACGGGCGGCGCTCCAGCGTCCAACGGTACTACGCCGTCTACAGTCGCTTTCACCCTGTCGAACAGCTCCACTGTCGTATCCTGGCTAAGGGACCGCCCCACTCCGTCACCTGCGATTCAGACCAGTCACGACGAGCCGGTACTCTCCCCAGTGATGAACACCCGGATCCACACGTGCGGGAGGCTTTAGAATCCGCCGCGGTGCTATGAAATGACCTCACCTTCGGCAGCCGTTTGGCAGATACCCGAGCCCCTCTCATCTCACAGGGTTTGGGTGGACGACGACACGGTCATAGTCCTGAGGCAACACGGGAACCCGGAGGGTCCTCGGCTCGTCCTGAGTCATGGAAACGGCTTGGCCAGCGACCTCTACTACCCGTTCTGGTCGCTCCTGGCGGGCGACTTCGACCTCGTGGTATACGACCTCAGGAACCACGGCTGGAACGAAGTCGGAGCCCCGGAGAACCACAGCGTGCGGGCGTTCGCCCAAGACCATGACCGCATCGCCGAGGCTGTCGACAGGCTCTACGGCCGGAAGCCCACGGTGGGGGTATTCCACTCGATCTCAGCCCTAGCCGGGCTGCACCTCCCCTCCATGGGCAGCAACTACGCCGCCCTGGTGCTGTTCACCCCGCCGCTGTGTAACCCTGGCCACAGCTACGAGGAATTCGAGCTGCGGTGCAGGCGTACGGGCAACAGGCTAAGGAACCGTGCAACGCGGTTCCAGACCAGGGAGGAGCTTTCGGACCTTCACGCCTATCTGCCCTACTTCCAGCGGGCCGTCCCGGGCGTACTGGAGCTCGTGGCCAGGACGACCCTCCGGGAGGCCGAGGCCGGGCAGGGCTACGAGCTCCGATGTCCGCGCGAGTACGAAGCGCAGATCTGGGATGAGGCCTCGGCGCCAGCGGTGTCGGTCGACTTCGGCTCACTCCGATGTCCCACCAAGATCATTGGGTCCGACCCCGCCCTGGACCCGGACCGTCCGAGGTTTGACTTTGCTGACGCCGACGCGGCGGGTGTGGACCACGAGCTGATCCCCGGTACGTCGCACTTCCTACAGCTCGAGAAGCCGGAGGAGTGCGTGGCGACGATGCTGAGGTTCCTCGAACGGCTCGGCATCGTCTAGTCCCGGTTGGTTGCAAAAGGGTCCGCGACATGACACTCTCGAAGCCGTAGTGCGAGATCGTCGTGGAAGGGGACGCGATGGTCCCGATGCGCGACGGCGTCTGGCTCGCGACCTCCGCCAGCCGTAAGCCTATGAAGACCGGGGGAAGGGAACATAGGCGCGCGGCCGGTCATACAGCTGAAGGAGGTCTGGAGCGGAAGACGGGATTCGAACCCGCGACCCTCTCCTTGGCAAGGAGATGCTCTACCACTGAGCCACTTCCGCCCGTGCCGCGCCTGGGCGCCGGAGGTCCTGGTGCCGAGGGGCGGAATCGAACCGCCGACACGTGGATTTTCAGTCCACTGCTCTACCTCTGAGCTACCTCGGCCGGTCTCGATTCGCCAACGATGGGGCCGACCCCAGTACCATCAATTATAGTAGCGGGCCCGGCCGTTTTCAACAGAAGGGCGGCGCCCCGGTCAGACGTTCATCGCCTCTACGGACGCAACGTCAGCCCTCTGGTCCAGCAGCTCCCGGAACCGCTCGACCTTTCGCGCGTGGTGGCAGGTGGAGCGCTCCAGCAGAGTGTCCAAGGCCTGGGCCGCCGAGAGGGTGTCCTGGTCGACCACCAGCAGCGGGACCTCCCGCTGCCCGGCCTCGTGGTAGACGTACTGGATCGGCTCGTGACCGCCGGTCAGTATCAGACAGGTGGCGGGACGGGACAGGGCGGCCATCTGTATATCGGGCCGGTCGCCCCGAACGATGACGGCCTTGCTCTCCTTGCGCCCGAAGTATGTGTCGCCGCTGTCCATTATGTTGCCGCCGATGAGGAGGTTCTCCACCAGGTCGCAGCCACGCTCCCGGCCCAAGACCCACCGGCCTCCCAGGTGTTCGGCGATCTGGCCCACGGTCACCGACAGCATGGTCCTGTCCTCGGGGATGGCCCCAAGGAACTCGATGCCCCTTGCCCGCACCGCCGGGGCGATCTCTTGGAGCGCCTCTCGCTCCTTGTAACGGGTGACCAGGTTGACGAGGACCCCCGCCAGCCTTTGGCCGAAGGGCTCGCACAGGTCGACGACCCGGTCGCCGCCCAGCCCCTTCTCGTAACGCACCACCAGGAGCACGCCGGCGTCAAGGGCCTGGGCCAGCCTCACGGCCGGGTCCCCGTCCCCCGGCGTCATGGAGAGGCTGGGGCCCTCCACGATGGTGAGGTCGGTGCTACCCGCAAGCTCCCGCACAGCGGAGGCTATGCGGTCCATGTCCTCGTCTCCCTGGCCGGAGAGGAGCAGGGGCCCGGGGGAAAGCCCGCCCTGGGGAAGGACGTTGGCGGACAAGAACCCCACGTCGGGGTCCGCGCCGGCGGATGAGGACAGGGGCTTGAAGTAGGCCACCTTCCGCCCGGCCTCCCTCATGCGGGACGCCAGGGCGGCGGCCAAGGCCGTCTTGCCGGACCGAGGCCGGTCCGAGGCTATGTAGAGGACGGGCACGCGGGCACCTCTCGCTGGGTTGGCCTGTATCTTAACACAGGCGCCCCGCCCCATCACGGGCCTTCATATGAACTTGGCCTGGGCCCTGGCGCCGGCGTAGTCGATGTACACGGTGACCACCTCGCTGAAGAAGTTGAGGGCCTCGGTGCCCTGCTCCCTGGCCCCGGCCCCCGACGCCTTGAGCCCGCCGAAGGGCAGGTGGACCTCGCCGCCCAGGGTGGGCGCGTTGACATGCACTATGCCGGCCTCGACCTGCTCGGCGTAACGGAACGCCCGGGTCAGGTCCCTGGTATAGATGGAGGACGAGAGGCCAAACTTGACGTTGTTGGCCAGCTCGATGGCCTCTTCCAGGTCCTGGGCCTTGAAGACCGTCAGGACGGGCCCGAATATCTCCTCCTGGGCGATACGCATGTCGGGGGCCACGTCGGTGAAGATGGTCGGCTGGACGTAGTAACCCTCGTCGTACCCGGGCCCCGTTACGGGATGGCCTCCGTAGGCCAGCCGGGCCCCCTCCTCGGCGCCGATGCCGATGTACCCCATCACCGTGTCGAACTGGTCCTGACTGGACAAGGGGCCGACGGTCACGCTCTCGTCCATGCCGTCGCCCACCTTCAGGGCATCGGTCCGCCGGATGAGCTCGTCCATGAAGGAGTCGTAGACCGAGGCCTCCACGATGGCCCTGCTGGTGGCGGTGCAACGCTGTCCCGTGGAGCCGAAGGCGCCCTGGACTATGCCGGCCAGGGTCTTGTCCATGTCGGCATCCTCCAGGACGATGACGGCGTTCTTGCCGCCCATCTCGGCCTGGACCTTCTTGAGGGTGCGGGCCCCCTGGGTGTAGATGCCCGACCCGATCTCCGTCGACCCGGTGAAGGAGATGCCGTTGACCTTGGGGTGGGACACCAGGGCGTCGCCGATGACGCCGCCAGGCCCCGTTATCATGTTCAATACGCCCGGGGGAATCCCCGCGTCCTCGAAGACCTTCATCAGCTTCACGGCGCTGAGGGGAGTCGAGGATGCGGGCTTGAACACCAGGGTGTTGCCGCATATGAGGGCGGGGGCCATCTTCCACTCGGGGATGGCGATGGGGAAGTTCCACGGGGTGATTATGCCCACCACGCCCAGGGGTCTCCTGGTGGTGTACGCCACGGTGTCCGGGATCTCCGACGGCGTGGTGTAGCCGAACAGCCTGCGGCCCTCGCCCGCGGCGTACTCGGTGATGTTCATCGCCCGCTTCACCTCGCCTCGGGCATCGGGAAGGGGCTTGCCCTCCTCCAGGGTGATGGTGCGGGCGATCTCCTCGGCCCGCTGGCGCATGATCTCCAGGGCGCGGTACAGCACCTCGGCGCGCTGGGGGGCCGGCGTGGCGGTCCAGGCGGGGAGGGCTTCGGCCGCGGCCTCGACGGCGGCACGGACGTCCTCCCCCGCGGAGGTCTGGAACTCCCCGAGCACCTGGCCTTTTCTGGCGGGGTTGGTGATGGTGTAGGTGCGGCCCGATGAAGACTCGACCCACTTGCCGCCTATGTGATTGAGATGGGTCTCGACGTCGGCCATGGCCTGCCTCCTCAGGGCGCCAAGAAGAACGCTGGCTGGTCCGGGTTATTGCGACCCGCATACGGTACCACAAGGCAGCCATCCAGGGAAAGGGATGGCCGGGGCGCCTCGATTGACAGCCCCTCCGGGCGGCGATACAATCCCCGTGCCCGTCCTCCAGCCACGCCGTCATGCCTGTATCCGTCGCCAATTCAAGGCTCATCTACGACGTCCTCAAGTCCCTGGACGTGAGGCTCGTGTCGGCCCTGCCGGAGACGTGGCTGGTGCACCTGATCCGCATGGCCGAAGACGACCCGGAGGTCACCCTCATCCGGCTGAACAAGGAGGAGGAGGGGGTCGGCGTGTCGGCGGGCGCCCACTTCGCCGGCGTCAAGTCGGCCATGCTGATGCAGAACCACGGGTTCCTGGCATCGGTCAACGGCGTCGTCTCCCTGGCCCAGCTCTACCGCATCCCCCTGCTGATGCTCATCAGCCACCGGGGGGAGATGGGCGAGCGGGACCCATGGCAGACCGAGGGAGGTCTGGTGACCGAGCCGCTCCTGAGGGCCCTGGGCATCCCCTACCGCAAGCTCTCGGACCCGGACAGCCTGGCCCGCGACATCGGCAGCGCCCAGACGCTGGCTGAGAGCTCCCTAAGGCCCGTCGCCCTCCTGATGACCCGGGAGCTGATGTGGGAGGAGTGATGCGCCGCGCCGACGCCCTGGAGGCCATCTACCCGCTGCTCCAGGACCGTATCGTGGTCACCAACATGGGCGCGGCGGCCGTGGAGCTGTACTCCCTGGGGCACCGGGAGAGCTTCTTCTACCTGGAGCACGCCATGGGGCTGGCCTCCTCCATCGGGCTGGGCCTCGCCCTCTGCCTCCCCAAGCAGCCGGTGGTCGTGGTGGACGGGGACGGCTCGGTGCTCATGAACCTGGGGGGCCTCAGCACGTTGGCGAGGTACCGGCCGCCCAACCTGGTCCACGTCATCTTCGACAACGAGAGCCTCCTCTCCGTGGGGGGCTTTCCCACGGCGACGTCGACGGGCACCGACCTGGCGCACGTGGCCAGGGGGTCGGGCATCGAGCACGTGGAGACGGTCCTCACCCTGGAGGACCTGAAGGGGGCCTTTGCCCGGGCCGTGGATGGGGGGGCAACCTCGGTCATCGTGGCCAAGGTGGAGGCGGTGGGGCCGCCGGGCTTCGCCATGGACGTGGGCCTCCTGGAGAACCGGTTCCAGTTCCAGCGCTACATCCAAGGACTGAGGGCGGGACAATGAGCGACACCATCGACTCGCTGATCCAGGGAATACGGGGCGGAGGGCTCCGGGTAATCGACCTGACCCAGCCCTTGAACGCGGACACGCCCATAATCGAGCTGCCTCCCCAGTGGGGCCAGACCCCGGGGTTCACCCTGAAGGAGATATCCCGCTACGACGAGAGGGGGCCGTTCTGGTACTGGAACTCCTTCGAGACGGGCGAGCACACGGGCACGCACCTGGACGCGCCGGCCCACTGGGCCACGGGCCGGGACAAGAGCACCGTGGACAGGATACCCGTGTCGAGCTTCATCGGGCCCGGGGTGGTCATCGAGATGCGGGATGAGTGCCGGGCCAACCCCGACGCCCTGCTGACGCCGGACCACCTGCACCGGTGGGAGAGCCGCAACGGCGAGATACCCGCGGGCGCCTGGGTGCTGGCCCGCACGGGATGGGCCGAACGCTTCTCGGACCCGGCCGCCTACAAGAACGCGGGAGAGGACGGCGTGCCCCACGTACCAGGCATCTCCAAGGAGGCGGCGGAGCTCCTGACCGGGCAGCGGGACGTGCTGGGGGTGGGGGTGGAGACCGTGGGCACCGACGCTGGCATGGCCGGCACCTTCGACCCGCCCTTTCCCAACCACAACATCATGCACGGGGCGGGCCGCATGGGGCTCACCAGCCTGGCCAACCTGGACCAGCTACCCGAGGCCGGCTCGGTGGTCATAGCGCTGCCCCTCAAGATCGAGGACGGGTCCGGGTCCCCCGCCCGGGTGATAGCCCTGGTGGCGGGCTAGCGGTCCTCCCCAACACACTGCCGGTCCAAGACAGCCCCACTGTTGCCAGACCAGGGACGATTCGACTTAAGGCTCACCGAGTCACGTCTGACAACCAGTCCCACCGCCCTTGACAGGCGATACTATTACGGGAGAGCCACCATTCGGGACATCAGGGAGTTTCTGGAAGCGATAGGAGTGACCCCCTAATGGAATACAAGGGCTATATCGCGGCCATCGAATACGACGAATCGGTAGACCTCTTGCATGGGCGTGTGGTCAACGCAGGCGCCGGCCCGGTGGCCACCTTCGAGGCCGCCGACGTAGAAGGACTGAAACGAGGGTTTCGCACCTCCATCGATCAATATCTTGCCCTGTGCGAGGAGCAAGGCATCGCACCTCAGAAGCCCTTCTCGGGGAAAGCCCTCCTTCGTTTGGGGCCCAGCCTGCATGGCCAGGTGACTCTGGCGGCCAAAGAGGACGGCATGACGTTGAATGCCTGGATCAAACAGGCCCTGGAAGAAAAAATGAGGCTTCGTACCTAGCGACCAAAGCCTGAGGCGCGCTAAGCCGGCGGAGCAACCGGGCTTGTCCCCAGGACAAGCACAGGGGCGGGCCTGATGCCCGCCCCTGTGTGTTCCCATCCTGTCCTAAGAGGATCAGGCCATCAGGCCGCGGCCTTGACCGGAGCCAGGTACTTGGCGAACCAGCCCAGGGTCTTCTCCCAGGCGTCCTTGGCCGACGCCTCGTGGTAGCTGTCCCGTTCGTCGCAGAAGAAGCCGTGACCGGCCCCCTGGTACATGTGGGACTCGAAGGTCTTCCCCGCCGCCTTCATGGCGGCCTCGATCTTGCTCACGTCGTCGGGCGTGGGGTTGGCGTCCTGGTCACCGAACAGGCCCAGCATCGGGCAGCTCACCTGGGCGGTGCGCTCGAAGGGAGTCGGGCCCGTGCCCCAGATGGCCATGGTATTGCCGCCATAGAAGTTCACCGCCGCCGACAGCCCCTTGCACGCAGCCGCCGCCAGGTAGGTGATGCGCCCCCCGGCGCAGAACCCCACGATGCCGATCTTGTCGTTGACCACCCGGGGGTGGTTGCGCAGCCAGTCGATGGTGGTCTGGATGTCCAGGATGAGCTCCTGGTCCTTCCAGCGGCCCACCGCCGCGTTCCTCTCGTCGCCGTCAGGGGCGCCGGGATATCCGAACTCCGGGTTGGTGCCCCGGACCTCCTCGTTGGCGCCGACCCGATGGAACAGGGCGGGCGCGACTGCGAAGTATCCCGCGGCGGCGAAGCGGTCAGCCACGTTCTGGATGTGGTGGTTGACCCCGAACACCTCCTGGATGACTATGACCGCCGGATGCCTTCCCGGCTCGTTGGGCTGGGCGACGTAGGTCGCCATATCGTCCAGCAAGGTGCCTCCGGACTCCACTCTCTGGATCTCCCAAAAAGATGCCATCCGATTCTCCTTTCGCCGCAGTTTCGGTTTCCTGATCCCTTGGTTTGGAGGGATTTTAGCAGAACGACCCAGGCTATTCAACCTGACAAGACTCGGCCTCTACTGGAGCCTGCCCGCCGCCCGCCAGGCCAGGGCGGCCGCGCCCAGCAGGCCCACGTCGTCCCCCAGGGGGCTCACCTCCAGCCTGTAGCCCAACCTGTGGACGTGGGGCATGGCGTGGGCGCGGATGTAGTCCTCCACGGCGGGACGCAGGTAATCCCAGTTCTGGCTGACGGCGCCTCCCAGGACTATGACGTCGGGGTCCAAAACGTGGAGGACGTTGACCAGTCCGGCTCCCAGGGCCCGGGACACTCCCTGCAGGATGTCCTCCGCCAGCGGGTCGCCCCGCCCGGCCGCGTCGAACACCATGGCCGCGGTCGCCCGGTCCGGGTCTCCGCCGGCGGCCTCGGCAACGAGGGACCGGGGCGCTTCCGGCAGGCGCTCCCGGGCCATGCGCGCGATCCCGGTGCCCGAGGCCAGCTCCTCCAGGCAGCCGGAGCCGCCGCACTTGCACCGCACGCCGTTCCAGTCGATGGTCATGTGCCCGACCTCGCCGGCCATTCCGTGGGCGCCCCACAGGGGCTGTCCCGCGACGACGATGCCCGCGCCTACGCCCGTGCTGACGGTTACGTACACCAGCATCTCCGCGCCCGCGCCGGCGCCATAGACGTACTCGCCCAGCGCGGCCAGGGTCGCGTCGTTGCCGGTGACGACGGGCCACCGGAGCCTGCCGCCCCACAGGGCCTTGAAAGACACCCCGTCCAGGTCGGGGATGTTGGGCGGCCTGTACATGGTCCCGGTCTCCGGGTCCACTGGCCCGGCAAGGCCGAGGCCGACGCCTGCAACCGGCATCCCGGCCGCCCGGGAGATACCCTCCTCCAGGGCCGCCTCCACGTTGCGGAGGACAGCGTCCCTGCCCTCCCGGGAGCCCGTCGGCCGGCGCTCCCGCCACACCACCCGGCCCGCCAGGTCCACGATGGCCACCCTGACCCAGCTGCCGCCCAGGTCCATGGCGATGACCACCTCGCCCTCACGGGCCCTAGCCATCGCTCATATCCACCCCCGACCCCGGCGGGGCGCCGGCGGCCAGCAGCTCGTCCAGGACCTCTCTCAGTGACCCGGCGTCCATGGGTCCCACGAAGGAGCGCACCAGCTTTCCTTCCCGGTCTATGAAGAACTTCTCGGGGATCCCGGCCACTCCGTAGTCGATGGCGATCTCTCCTTTGCCGTCCAGCGCGTTGTGGTAGGGGACATCGAACTCCCGCACGTGGTCCCCGACGGCCCCGGGGTCATCCCAGATGGCCATGCCTATGAACTCCACGTCCCGGTCCCGGTACTCCCGGTATACCTGGGACAGGCCGGGGGCTTCCGCGCGGCAGGGGGGGCACCAGGAGGACCAGAAGTCCAGCATCACCACCTTGCCCCGGAGGCCCTGAAGACTTATCTGGTCGCCTCCGAGGGTCGTCACCTGGAACTCCCAAGCGGCCCTCTGGTCCACCGGGACCTCACCGAAGCGGCTGTTGATGCCGAAGCCCCCCGGATTGCCTCCCGATCCAACGACGACCCATCCCAGGAGGGCGAAGAGGGCGGCCAGCGGCAAGGCCGATGCAACCAGTATCAGGTTCCTCTTGCGCGCGTCGCTGGCGGCGCTTCCGTCCGACGTGGCAGCTGCCTTACCGGTTGCCTTACTCGTTGCCTTACTCGTTGCCTTACTCGTTGCCTTACTCAAGGGCCCCTACGCCTCTCCGCGCCCGGCGGCATCGGAGCCAAGCCTCAGCCTGACCAGCGCGGCCATCAGCTCCCCGCGGCGGGCCCGGTACTCCTCCTCGGGGATGTCGTCCCTCTGATGGGAGTCGTCCAGGAATGCCATCTCCCTCATCAGGGCCGTCGCCGCCGGGTGTCCCTCCGCATCTCCACCTCCCCCCGGGCCGGCGCCGCCCGCCACGGCCGGGACCTGGGCCGGGCCCCGTCTCACGGCGTACACCAGCAGCGCGGCCATGATCAGCCCCACGGCCGAGGGTATGGCCACCCTCCAGGTGCCCGTGCTGGCCAGCCCGTCACCGATGCGGTCGAGCCACGACGGGACAGGCAGGTCCTGGATGGTCACGCTCAGACGGGCGCCGGGCTCCAGGCCGCCGGCCCCCGACACGGTGTAAGACCGGCCGTCCACCTCCGCAGTCTCGATGGGCACAAGGACGTCCGACCCCACCACGGTCCCGGTCTCGGTCTCCATCAACAGGCGGAAGGCATCGGCACCCAGCGGGAAGGTACGGGAGAGCTCGACCCGGTTGCCCTCATAGGGGAGGCGATAGGTGTAGGCCACCTGGGCGGCCCCGGGAGGGAGGGGCGATGTGAGGGCAAACCCGGAACCGACGTTGATTATCCCGCCCCCCGCCAGGTCCGACGACACGTCCAGCTCCGAGGCCTCCGGGGGCATGGAGAACCGGAGGAACTTCATGGCGGCGGGCTGCTCCAGGTCCGGGACGAAGGTGCGGTCTCCCTCGTTCACCACCTCCACAATCTCGAAGGCGGCCAGAGACTCCTCGTCGCCGTCGGCGGCCCTTATCAGGAGCACGTCCCCCGTTACACGGACGGCCTCCAGGCTGTCGGTGGGCTCGTAGACCAACAGCTCCGCGGACCCGGACGAAGGGCCGGGGTCCAGGCCGCCGGAGTACATGACGCCTTCGTAGTTGACCGTGAGCCTGCCGGTGGACCCCTCCTCCAGGGACATGCCGTCGAAACGAAACTCCCCGCCCGGCTGGGTCGTTGCGGACTCGGTATCGACGGAGCCGTCGACACCCAGGACGACCAGCAGCACCTCCAGGCCCGCGGGGGCGTCACCGCCGGCGGTGCCGTTCACCACCCGCCCGGCAATGGCGCCGTCTTCCTCTCCCGCCGCGGGCGACGCCCACAGGACGGCGGCCAGGGCCGCGGCCGCCACGGTCCCCAAGAGGAACCACCCTCTACCGCGTCGGGCCGTCATGCTCCTCGGCGTGGCACTCTTCGGACTCCTGGGAAACCGAGCACTCGATCGTGCCGTCCTCCACCGGCGTTACAGGCCTAGGGGGGCCAGGCGGCCCGGATTCGCGAAGGGCGCCGACCTCCATCTCGACGAGACGCTCCACCTCCCGCTCCGCCAGCTCCTGCTCCCGGACCACGGCGGCCGCCTGGACACGGTACGCCCTCAGGCGGTCCCTGTAGTCCACTTCCTCGACGCCCCCGATCTCGTACTCGAGCTGCAAGCTCCGGATGGACTCGTATATCTCCTCCCGCCTAAGCCGCCACGCCACGGGGCCCGCCCCATCGGCAGGACCACTCGGGGAGGGACCGCCGGCCCCGAAACGCCGCTTGACGAAGGGATACAGGACGACCCCGACCACCAGCAGCGCCAGCAAGGCGCCAATCAGGACCGGCATCGGCGGAAGGACCCCCTGACACGGGGCCCGCCCGGTCCCATCACGACACGGGCGGGCCCTCTGATTGCATTATACAGCGCATTGTGCCCCAATGGGCACAGACCGGCCGAGGGCCGGGGCGGACCCTAGCCGTCGCCGGACTGGCCGCGGAGAGGTCTCTCGGGGGGAAGCGCAACTGGGGCCGATAGTCTCTCCGCCACCGGCGCGGCCTCCGGGGCCCTCCGGGGCCACAGGGATATGACCGTCCCCAAGATGAACACCGGGCCGGCGACCCAAATCCACCAGACCAGGGGATTGACCATCACCCGGAGGCCCGCTCTGCCGTCGCCCAGGGTCTCGCTGGGGATGACGTACAGGTCTTCCACTGGAGTCGAGCGTATCCCCGCCTTGGTGGAGGACATGCTGAAGGCAGGATAGAAGTCCCGTTGGGCGATCAGCGTCTTGAGGAAAGACCCGTCGCGATAGGCGTTTATGGTGCTTACCGATTCCAGCCTGTCCGATCTCTGAGAGAGGTCGGTGCCGACGTACTCCAGCTCATAGCCGCCGACTTCGACCCGCTCCCCGGGGGCCAGGATCACGTCCTGCTGCACGTCGTAGAAGGACGAGCCCACGATGCCAAGGGCCAGCATCACCACCGCCAGGTGGACGACGTACCCACCGTACCGGGGCCGGTTGGCTGCAATCAGCTTCAGGAATCCCAGGGGGTAGCTGTCCCCCTGCCGGCGCCGGGAACGGGTGCCCCGGGCCCACTCCAGGAGGATGCCTCCCGTCACCATGGCGCATATCCCCAGGGCAGCCATGGGGTACGGCTTGCGGACTCCGAGCACGGCCACCAGGACGACCACGGCTACGCCTATCAGCAGCGGGCCTGCCAGGGCCCCTCTCAGCGTCTTAAGGCTGGCCCGGCGCCAGGGCACCAGGGGCCCGACTCCCATGAAGAATATCAGCGCCAACATCAGGGGGCCGTTGACCTGGTTGTAGAAGGGCTGGCCCACGGAAACGGTCTCGCCCCTGAACACCTCGGAGATCAGGGGAAACACCACGCCCCAGAGGGTCACGAAGGCGATGGCCAGCAGCAGCAGGTTGTTGACCAGGAAGGCCGCCTCCCTGGAGAGGCTGGACTCCAGGTTCTGGGCGCTCTTCAGACTGGTGTACCGGGAGAAGAATATGCCGAAGGGCACCGCGACGCCGATGCCGGTGAACATCAGGAACACCCAGCCCAGGGTGGATGCGCCGAAGGAGTGGACCGACGGGATCGGCCCGCCCCGGTTCATGAACATGCCGTACAGGGCCAGTCCGAAGGCGAGGTTGATGAGGACGATGTTCCACATGCGAAACATGCCCCGCCGCTTCTGGACCATGATGGAGTGGATGAAGGCGGTGAGCGCGACGAAGGGCATGAACCCGGCGTTCTCCACCGGGTCCCAGGCCCAGTATCCCCCCCAACCCAGGATGGTGTAGGCCCACCAGCCCCCTAGGAGCAGGCCGGAGCCCAGAGCCGCCCAGCTCAAGATGCCCCAGATCCGCCCCGGGTCCACCCACTCGTCCCCCGTCTTTCCGGCCACCAGGGAGCCCAGGGCGAAGGCGAGGGGAATGGACACCGACACGAGCCCGGCCATCATCACCGGGGGGTGGGCGAACATGCCCGGATGGGTCAGCAGCGGGTTGATGCCCTCGCCGTCGGGGGGCACCACGGAGAGCCTGGCGAAGGGGTCGGCCATGAACATGAGCACGGCCAGGAAGAAGGTCAGCACCAGCATCAGGACCCCGGTGGTGTAGGGCAGGGTGTCCCGGACGGACGCCGGGGCCAGCCGAACGGCGAGGGCAGAGAGGCCGGCCAGGGCGAAGGCTATGTACAGCAGGGACCCCTCGTTGCCCGCGTAGAACGCCACCCAGGTGTAGATGCGGTCCATGGCCATGTTGCTGTTCCCCGCTACGTAGGCGACCTCGAAGTCGTTGGAAAGGAACGCCCCTACGAGGCTGGCCACCGACACCGCCAGCACCGGCACCAACAGGTAGGTGGCCGCCCGGGCGCTCTCCACCAGTGCGGGGGCGGGCCGGAGGGCCCCCAACACCGATCCCACCGACGAGTAGGCCGCCAGCGCCAGCGCCAGCGCGAGGGATATGGAGCCCAGGTCAGCCATTCGCCGCCCCCGGACCGGCGCCGGACTCCCGACCACCGGGGCGCCGCGCGCCCTGGTCGCCCTCTATCTCCATGTCCACTACGGCCAGGTACTCCTCCAGTCCTTCCTCCGGGAGGGACCCGGCCTGAGCCATGGGCGGCGCGCTGATCCGCATGGCCCTCACAACCAGCGCCACGGCCGCCACGCCGACCACGACGGCAGCGATGGGCACGACCCACGCGATGAGGTTGAAACCATCTTTAGGCGGGGCCGCCAGCACGCTCTCCCCGTACCGGTCCACGAAGAACTGGAGCACCTCGTCCCTGGTCATCCCCTCTGCCAGCTTCTCCCGCACCACCGTCCGCATCTGCTTCGCCAGCTCCACCTGGGCCTGGTCGATGGTCTCGCCGGGACACACGGGGCATATGAGGGTGCGGTCGATGGACTGGGCCTGCTCTTCCAGGCTGGGCGGGGCGTCGGAGGCGCAGGCCGCGAGCACAGCCGGAAGGGTGGCGGCAAACATGAATGCCAGGAGACGGGCCCTGGAGCTAGGCATCACGCATCGAACGCTGCTTTCAGACAATGTCGGGGCGGTCCTGCGGGATATGGCCATCGGCACAGAGCACGTCGGAGAGTGTCAGGGCCACTACAACTCCAGCATAGCCCAAGGACTGGGGGCGAGGGGAATGACGGTCCCCTACTGCTGCAGGGTGCGAATGTAATTGACGAGCATCCAGCGCTCTTCCACCGTGAGGAGCTTGTCGAAGGGGGGCATGACGGTGACCCCGCTGGTGATCCAGCCGAAGATGGTCACGTCGGCGAGGTCCACCACCTCCTGGGCGGTCAGGTCGGGGGTGATGGTGTAGGGCCGGGCCTCGGTGCCATACCCGTAGCTCTCCCTCATGTTCCGCAGCACGGGGCCCTGCAGGGCCGGGTCCTCTCCGTTGCCCGTGACGCCGTGGCAGAAGGCGCAGTTGGCGGCGTAGAGCCTGGCGCCCTCTTCGATCCCCTGTCCCGGGATCGGGTTTTCGGTGGTGGCCAGATCCCTGCCGGTGGTGGGCACGGCCCCGTCGGGCACCGAGACGCGGGGCGGCTCGTGGACCTTGTACGACTGCTGGTAGTGCATCTCGTAGAAGAAGTCCAACGGATACGTCCCGTTGGCGCACCCAGCCAGGACCACGGCCACCAAGAGCAGGGCGCCCAGAAGCAGGGAGCGCTTGACCGCCGCCAGAGGGGCTATATGCCGCCGGTCTCTCAATCCGCCTCTCCGCGTTTCACTTCGACGGCCCCGGCCTGGGTCAGGGCCTGCTCCACCTCGGGCACCTGTGCCTCGTCGCACGTCACGTGGACTCCGATGAGACCCTGGGTGACCCTGTCGTCGTACAGCTTGGGCTTGAACCCCGGGAGCCTGGACTCGAATATGATCCCAAGAACGGTAAAGAGGATGGCCCCCAGCATGGTCCCCTCGTAGGTGACGATGGCCATGGGAGGCAGGGACAGTATCGGCTTTCCGCCGGTAACCAGGGGGTAGGCCATCTGGGTCATCGAGGTGAGGAGTATGCCGGCCGTCATCCCGCACAGCGCCCCGACGAAGGGGAAGACGTAGAGACGGTGGTGGGTCTCCCTCTCGCCGAAGGCGCCCTCGGGGTACGGAGCGCCGGTGAGGAAGTCGTAGTCCTCGTTGGTGAGGCCCACCTTCTGGAGGGCGTCGCCCGCCTCGGCGGCGTAGTTGGCGTCCTCGTACAGTCCCATTACCGCTGTCTTTGCCATTTCAACCCTCGCTAGCCTGGCCGCCGGGACCGGTGGGGTCCGGCAATGGTCCCCGTGCCCCTGCGGCCATAACAGCTCGATTCACTCCTCCCTGATTACCGCCGGCACCGTCCTCCTGCCTATCTTTATCTCCTGCCTCAGGATCTCCCCCTCCTTGACGTCGTAGATAGGTATCAGGGGGAACACCTTGGCGAACAGGAGCATGAGCATGGACACCAGGCAGAAGGTGCCGAAGACAATGACCACCTCGACCGCGCTGGGGCCGTAGGTGTACCAGACGTAGTTCAAGGTCTGTTTTTGGGCCAGACCGGGCACGATGATAAGGAACCGCTCCAGCCACATGCCGATATTTACGGAAACGCACGCAACGATCATGAGCCACGGGTTGCGTCTGATCCCTCGGAAGAGCCACATTCCAACGGGGATGAAGTACGTCGTTCCCACGAAGGTGATGAACCACCAGCTCCAGGGGGCTTGGTCCGTGAGGAAGTGCTTCACGGCGATCTCGTCCCCCTCCAGGGAGTAGAGGCCGAACAGGAACTCCAGCACGAAGAAGAAGAACCAGGCGGTGGCCACCACTATCAGCAGCCGGCCCAAGGCGTCGAAGTGCTCCGCCCGGATGTAGTCGTGCCACCCGAAGAGGGAGCGCATGATGGCCATCACGATGACCACCGCCGCCACTCCTGAGTGGACCGCCCCAATGACGAAGTAGGGCGGGAAGATGGTGGAGTGCCAGCTCTTGACCGCGATGGCCATGCTGAAGTCGAAGGAGACTATGCTGTGCACCGAGACGAACACGGGCAGGATGAGGGCCGACAGCAGCACCCCGGCGATGACCTGTAGCTTCCACTGCCTGGGGTTCCCGCGCCATCCCATGCACAGCACGCCGTATATCTTGCGCCTCCACCCGGTGGAGGTGTCCCGTATCACCGCCAGGTCGGGGAGGAGGGCGATGTACACGAACAGTATGCTGGAGGTCAGGTAGGTGAACACCGCGCTGGGGTCCCACACGAGGGCCGATCGCACGTTCGGGTACACGCCGCGGGCCCAGTCGTAGGGGAAGACCCAGTAGAAGAGCCTCCAGGGGCGGCCCGCGTGTATCAGCGGCATAAGCATGGCCGTCATCAGGGAGAAGACAGTGAGGACCTCGGCCGCCCGGGTCGCCGGCCTGCGCCACTCGGCCTTGGACAGGCGAAGGATGGCGGACAACATGACGCCGGCGTGGCTGATGCCGATCCAGAAGACGAAGTTGGTGATGAAGAAGCCCCACATCACCGGCCGGTTCAGGCCGGTGACACCCAGCCCCTGGTTGAACATGTATCCCGCGGCGCACATGGAAGCCACCACCACCACGGCCAGGCCGCCCACGGTGGCCCAGTACCACGTCGGGTTTTCGAACAGGGTGTTGAGGAGCCCCCTGTTTATCTCCCTGTCGGTAAGACTTCTACCTTCCTGCATCGCCCTTCTTTACTTGCTAGACCCCGGTCGCAGCAGGGCCTACTCCGGCTTTCCCAGCACCATGTACCGGCCCTTCATGAAAGGCCGGACGAGGATGTACAGCAGTCCCTCCTTGGTTTCCCACATGGACATTACGGGCAGCAGCTTCGTGCCCAGCAGATATATGAAGGCCGTGGCCCCCAGGCCCCCGAGGATGATGAACACGTCCCACACGTCGGGGGTAACGGGCAGGAGCTGGGGGGCTATCCCGCCGGCTGCCGCCGGAAAGTCGGCTATGGAGTGGCTTCCCAGGTCCTCCTGGGGGATGTTGAAGGCCGGGACGTACAGCCGCACCATCATGAAGAACGCCCCGATGATCGCCGACGCCCCGGCGATGGCGGGCCCGAGCACGCTCCGCCGGATCCCGTTCCAGAGCAGGAGCGCGAAGGGAATCAGGAAGCTGAAGAAGACGTTCAGCACGAACGCGGTCCGATAGGACTCGAACATGATGAGCTTCACCACGCTCTGCTCAGTCGGGTCACGCCCGTACCAGAAGGTCATGAACTCGGAGAACCAGAAGTAGCCCCACAGGAGGGTCAGGCCCAGCAGCACCTTGGAGAAGGACCAGAAGGGGTCCAGTCCTATGTACTGCCGGTAGCCGCCCCAGGTCCGCATGATGAACAACGTCACCAGCACGGTCCCGCCCGCGGCCTGCAGGCCGGTGAGGGCGTGGTGGGTAGCGAAGATCGAGTCCTTCCAGCCGGGCACCAAGCTGAGGGAGAAGTCCAGGCTTATCAGCATATGGACGAAGACCAGCAGCATGAAGTAGAAGGCGCCCAGCACGCCCAGGGAGGCCCGTTGCAGCTTCCATTCCCTCTCGGTGCCCTGCCATCCCATGGAGAGGCGGCGCATGAGGGCGGCCCTCCACCCGGCGCCGGTCTGACCCAAGGCGCACATGTCTGGCCGGGCCGAGACCCACAGGATGGCCAGGGCGCAGAAGACCAGGAACCCCACGGCGAAGCCGTCCCACCACAGGGGCGCCCCCATGGGCCCCTCGAACCAGACGGTCCTCCGGTCCTGGCCCACGCTGAGCTGTCCGTCGTGGTTCAGGTCGATTCCGGGAAGCAGGAACATGAGGGGAATGAACCACAGGAGGTTCAGCACCCCGACCAGGGCGAACAGCTCCGAGGCCCTGGAGAGGGGCCTGCGCCAGTGGCTCTTGGTCCACCGGAAGGCCACCGCGACCACGGGCGCCGAGCCGGTGGTGGCCAGCAGGAAGGCGAACATGGCGGCGTAGTAGCCCCATGCGGGCCGGGCCTCGTCGGAGAAGCCGTCGTTGACGGCCCGGCTGACGAACCCCACGATCCCCAGCACGACCAGGACGCCCAGGCCGAGGAGGGCCAACATCAGCGCCCTGTCGAAGGTAAACACCTTCCGCGTCAGGTGCTCGGTGACACCCTGTGGCGTCAGGTTCACCTCCGGCACGTCCGGGTGGTGAGCCCCGTGGCCGTTCGTATAGGGTTGGCTGCTAGTGGCCATCTCCCTCTTCGCCTTCGTACTGCGGGTCAATCTTCTTCAGGTAGATCACGTTGGGCTCGGTGCCCAGGTTCTTTAGGAGCTGATAGGCCCTTGGGTCCTTGAGCCGCTTGCCCCCGGTGGACTCGTCGACCTCGACATACTGGCGCAGCCGGCTGTCGGGGTCGTCGTAGTCGCCGAAGATCAGGGTGTTGGTGGGGCAGGCCTGCACGCACGCCGGCAGGAAGTTGCCCTCGGCCAGCTCCTTGTCGCTGAGCTGCCCGCCCTCGCTGCCCTCCACCTTGAGCTGCCCACGCCGGATCCGCTGCACGCAGAAGCTGCACTTCTCCATGATGCCCCGGCTGCGCACCGTCACGTCGGGGTTCAGCTGGTTCCTGAGCTGGTCGGGGAAGGTCGGCTCCCAGAAGTTGAAGTACCGCACCTGGTAAGGGCAGTTGTTGGCGCAGTACCGGGTCCCCACGCAGCGGTTGTACACCTGGACGTTCAGACCCTCGTCGTTGTGGTAGGTGGCATACACTGGGCACACAGGCTCACAGGGGGCGTTCTCGCAGTGCTGGCAGAGGATGGGTATGAACCTCGCCTTTACGTCGTGCCAGGGGGCGTCGGCCGGCTCAGTCTGGTTTTCGTCGGCGCCCTCGCGGCGGTACTCGGCGGGGACGTCCCAGTAGCGTTCGACCCTTATCCACTGCATGGCGCGCCGCTGGTGGAAGCGGTCCTCGGTATTCAATCCGACGTTGTTCTCCGACTGGCACGCCACGACGCAGGCCTGACATCCCGTGCACTTGTCGATGTCTATGACCATGCCCCACTTGTGCTCCTTGCGTTGTGCCATCGCCGGCCCTACCTTTCAACCGCCGGGGGATACCCGTGCTCCGGCGCCCTACCCACGGGTCACCTGTACGACGTCTTCGTCCTTCACGCCTATCGGGAAGGCGGGTACGATGCCCTCGAACTTGGAGAGCCGGACGCTTCGCCCCGTGGTCTCCAGGCGGACCTCGGTGGCGCCCCAGGCAAGGGAGCCCGTGGCGGCCTCCGTCTCGGGCGCGAGTATGTGTATGGGGTTGTCGCCGCGCCTCTCGCCGTCCCGCATGGCGTACTCCCCGCTGGCCCTGTGGCCCTGACCCACGGGAACGCCCACCACGTTGGGAGGCATGGCGGGGTGGGGATAGACCACGGCCTGGATGGCCAAGCCCACCTCGTTGACCAGCCTGACCACGTCCCCCTCCTGGAGGCCCATCTCCCTGGCCTTCCGGGAGTTGATCTCCACCCACGTCTCCCACGTCACGGAAGTAACCGGGTCCGGCGCCGCCTGAAGCCACGGGATGTGGGCGCCGCGCCCGTCCATCAGGGAGTTGGAGAGGAAGGGGATCATCCGGAACAGGTTCCCGCCCCCACCCGCGGTCCTCACCACGGGGGTGGCCGACCCCTGGGAGACCATCTCCGCCAGGTTGGGTGGATTGGGTGGAGCCCCCCTGAAGACGGCCTCCTCGTCCCACCATCCCCCCTGCTGCAGCACGCCGTTCCAGAACCCCTCGAATGTAACCGCCTCCACCGAGCCGCGTCCCAGGCCATGGAGGGCACGGGCCTCCTCCCTGACCACGTCCCGGAAGGTGTTGGGCAGACCGTCGTCCAGCCCCAACTCCTGGGACATGGTGAGGAGCATGTCGGGGAAGCTCCTGGGGTCCAGTCCGGGCAGCGGGTTCACCACCGGCTGCTGGAACCCCACCATCTGGTATCCCGGGCCGGGGTTGGGCACATCGTGGCCCCAGTCCTCCAGGTACAGGCGCTGGGGCAGCACCACGTCGGCCATCATGGCCGTGTCGTCCAGGAAGTTGGAGAAGCTCACGATGAAGGGGCGTCCCGAGGTTATCGCCGAGGCAAACTCCACCGAGCCCGGCAGGCTGTGCACCGGGTTGGCCCCCCGGACCATGATCACCCGGATGTTCCCCTCCCGCACGTCCTGGGCCACTCCCGTCCAGTCGGTGAGGGACGCCGGGGCCGCGGCGGCCGTGGGCAGGGGCGGCGACGGATTGAACACGACGCCACCCGAGCCGGGGGCCCTGCCCACGCTGCCGACCAGGTAGTTCAGGGCATAGATGGCCGAGAGGTTGAAGGTGCCGTTGCTCTGCGCGCCCTCCTCGCCGCCCCCCAGGGCCAGGGCCGGATGGCCCTGGGCGAAGTCGTGGGCCACGTTGCGGATGATGTCCGCGGCGGCCACGCCCCGTATGCTCTCGGGGATTCCCACGTACAGGGGGTTGTCGGGCCGCACGACCCTGTCGGCGCTGAAGGCCTCCAGGGCAACGGCGCCCGCGCCGCCCGTCATGGCCCGTGCCGCCGCGGGGTCGCCCATCTCCTGGCTGATGATCTCGTGGGCTATGCTAAGGGCCAGCACCCCGGACCGCCCCGGGACGACGGGTATCCACTGGTCGGCGTTGGCCGCGGTCATGGAGTACCTGGGATCGGCGTGGACCAGGAGCCCTCTCCCGCCGCCGTTGGAATGGTCGCGGAGGCGGCCGTAGCCCCGGTTGTACCGCACCGGGGACAGCCAGGTGGAGAGGACGTCCGCGCCGAAGGAGAGGACGTAAGAGCTGTTGTCGATGTCCAGGTCCGGCAGACGCTGCTGGCCGAACACGTCCCTGACGGCCCTGTCCAGGGCATGCTGCTCCAGGGCCTCCAGGGCCACGTGCCTGCACCCAAAGGAGGAGGCGAACCGGCCGACCACGTTGGCCATCTGGCCCCTGAGGGGGTCGGTGACCACCAGCGCGGCCCCGGTGTTGCCCTCGGCCTGGAGCTCGCGTAGCTGGCCAGTGACCCGACCCAGGGCGTCCTGCCAGGTGATGGGCTCGAAGTGCCCGGAGCCCCGGGGGCCCGAACGGAGCATGGGCCCTGAGAGCCTCTCGGGGTGGTAGATGGCCTGGAGGCCCCCTTCGCACCGGGCGCTCTGGCCGCCCAGGTTGGTGGGGTAGAGGGGATTGCCCTGTATCTTCTTGGCCCGGCCCTCCATGACCCGCACTATGATGCCCTCACGCTCGGGGCACTGCTGGCACAGGGTCGCGTACCAGTTGTCCCTGCCGGTGACCAGGTCCTCGGGCATCTCCACGGAGCTGGACATCCGCATCTCCCTTTCGGGGAAGATGCAGGATACCGCCCCTATCGCCGAGAGGCTGGACCATTTCAGAAAATCGCGCCGGGATAGTTTCATCGTACCCCTAGTAGTGACATGTGACGCAGTCCGTGGGAGCGTCGTTGTCCCGGTGACAATCGACGCAGTCACCCATCTTGAGCCTGCGCTCCTGTTTGACCTTGTCCATGGCCCGGACCTTGCCGTGGCAGATGGCGCAGCTGGCCTCCACCAGCTCGCCGGGCTCGGGCGGCGACGACATGGGCAGGTTGTAACCGTCGGCCCGTCGAAGGGTCTCGACCCGCCCCTCCTCGGTCTGGGTGAAGAAACGGATATGGGGCTCGTGGAAGAACTGGACGTGGTCCGGCACCCTGTGGACCCGCTCCCAATCTATGGGCTGGGGCGTGACCTCCGGGTTGACCATGCCGTCGCCCCCCAGGCCCCCGTAGCCCAGCAGCTTGACGATCTCCGGGTTCTCCTCGCCATCGGTCGGCATCCCGTTGACCGTCTTGTGGCAGAAGAGGCATTGCTCCACGGCGGGGACTGTGGCTGCGGCTCCCTCGGTCACGTTCCGGTGGCAGAACTCGCACTGGATGCCCATCTGCTCCACGTGAACGGTGTGGGGGAAGTCCACGGGCTGGTCGGGGCCGCTCGCGCCGAAGCCGAAGACGGGCGTGGACCACCAGGCGGTGAGTATGTACACCACCACGAGCACGGTGACGACGCCCCCCGCCAGACCACCCAGGGCCAGCGGCAGCAGCTTCCAGCTAAGCTTTACGGGCACCGGTCTGCACCCACTATGTCACCGCGTTCGGCGGCTCCTGCCTTCGACATCCGATCAGTCCACCCCGGCCGACGGCCGTATGGCCGACGGCCCAAGCTATATCCAGAACCTGTTGTATACCTGCTCGAGGAGGTACGTGTTGCCCACGGTCCACACCATGAACAGTATCGCCAGGGCCACCATGATGATCGAGCCCCCGTAGATGGGCAGGCGCAGCATGTTGGCTTCCTTGGGCAGGTGCCCGGAGGCGATGAGCGAGGGTATCAGGGCGTGGGCCGTAAGGAAGGTGAAGGCTATGATGACGATGGAGAAAAAGTAGGCCCATAGCCAGTGGAGCCAGTCGCCTACGTTGCTCCAGTCGGCCGCCGTCATGGACGCCGGGTCTACTTCAGGCATGCGCGGGAGCAGCCTCCCTAGCCTCCTCTGGGGCGTTGGACATAAACAGCGAATTTGCACGTGAAAACTATCACAGCGGCAAACGAGTGTCAAGTAGCGAGGCCGCCCATCCTTGACCGGGCTCGGTCCACATCGGTAGAATACGATGCAGCAAGAGGGGCCGCATCAATGCGGGCGACACACGACGACCGGAGGACGTAGATGCCAGAGGACCGGAGCGAAGAGCGGCAGCCAAAGTACTCTCGCCGGAAGGCCCTGGGAAAACTGGGGCTGGGGCTGACGGCCATAGCCGGCGCCGTGTTCGTCCTGAAGAACCTGGTCCCCTCGGCTGAGGAGCCGGACACGTCGGCCCGCCTGCCCGGGCCCGACTCGATCTTCCACCCCCGGGACGGCCACCCCATGGACCGGGGGAGCACGACCAGGGACGCCTAGGCGCTACCTTCTCCCGAACTCCCGCTCCAGGTGGTGGGAGCTGAGGTGGATCATGGTGGGGCGTCCGTGGGGGCAGGTATGGGGGCTGTCGCAGCCGCCGAGCTGGGCCACCAGTTCCTCCATCTCCCGCATGTCCAGGCTCTTTCCCGCCCGCACCGCGCTGTGGCATGCGATGGATGCGGCCACCGCCTCCTCCCGCTCCTTCAGCAGCCTCTCGAAGGCTATCATGTCCAGGATCTCGATGAGAGCGCGGCCCGGGTCCCCGTCGGTCACCATTTGGGGCACGGCCCTCACCAGGTAGCTCCGCTCGCCGAAGGGCTCCACCACGAAGCCGTACAGCTCCAGCAGGTCTCCGTTGCCCCTGATCACCTCCTCCTGGCCGGGGGATAGCTGCACGGCGGCGGGCTCCAGCAGCGACTGAGAGAGGGCCCGGCCGCCGGGGCCGCATGCCGCAATCCCCTCGAACAGCACCCGCTCGTGGGCCGCGTGCTGGTCGATGAGGTAGACCCCGTCGGGGCCCTCGGCCACCAGGTACGTGTTCCGGACCTGGCCCAGGAGCCGCAGGTCCGCCGTAGCCTGGGCGGGGGTGGCGGAGACGCCGGCCCCTCCCAGCTCCAGGGCGAGCCCCGAGGCCGTTTCAGAGCCTGCGGGGCCCTGGGCCTGCCTTCCACCGGCGCTCCAGGGCCTGGCTGCGCCGTCACCGGACCAGGGTTCGGGGGCAACCCGCACCTGGGGCACGGGAGAGGTGGCGACCAGGGCGCCGCGTACGGCCCGCTGCAACGCCGGAAACACCACGTCCTCGCGCCTGAACCTCACCTCCCGCTTGGCCGGGTGCACGTTCACGTCCACGTCGGCGGGGGGCACCGCCAGGTTGACGACGCCCAGGGGATGGCGTCCCTTTGGGAGGAAGCCCTGGTACGACTCCGACAGGGCGAAGGCCAGCAGGCCGCTCTGCACCCACCGACGATTGACCAGGAAGGTCATGTAGCTGCGGTTGGCCCGGTGGTGGGAGGGAGCGCTTATGTACCCACTGACCGCGTAGCCGTCCCTGGCCCCCCCCGGGTCGACCGTCAGCAGGGAGCTGGCCGTCTCGGCCCCGTAGACCGAGGCCAGGGCGTCCAGGAGGCTGCCGTTCCCCGGGGAGGAGATGGACCTGCGCCCATTGACCAGCAGGTGGAACCGGACCTCCGGATAGGCCAGGACGAAGCGGGACACCATGTCGCTGACCCTGGAGGTCTCGGCGGCCGGGGACTTGAGAAACTTGCGCCGGGCCGGAAGGTCGTGGAACAGCCCCTGGACGGTGAGGGAGGTCCCCTGGGGGCACCCGGCAGCGGTGTTGCCGACGACCCTCCCGCCCTTGAGCTCCACCCGGCGCCCCGTCTCCGCCCCGGCCGGCCGGGTCACCAGGGAAACCCGGGCCACGGCCGCTATGCTGGGGAGTGCCTCGCCCCGAAAGCCCAGGGTCCGGACGTCGTCCAGGTCATGGGCGCTGGTGATCTTGCTGGTGGCGTGGCGCTGGAAGGCCAGCTCCACTTCTTCCGCCGGGATGCCGCAGCCGTCGTCGGTCACCCGGAGCAGCTCGCTCCCACCGCCGGCGACCTCGATGGTGACGTGGGTCGCCCCGGCGTCCAGGGAGTTCTCGATGAGCTCCTTGACCACCAGGGAAGGCCGCTCAGCCACCTCCCCGGCGGCTATCTTGCCGGCAACGTCGGGCGCGAGCACCCTTATGGACACGGTTACGGGAGACCCTTTCTCAATCCGCCGCTTCCCATCCCACCCCTCTCCGTGTCCGGGCTCAATCCGCCGCTTCCTATCCCACCACTCTCCGGGTCCGGGTCAGAAAAGAGGGACCGTAGTTCCCTTGGCCCGGAACTGCTTGTCCTCCGAGGCCCCGGTGGCCACGAAGTCCGAGATGATGTCGTAGATGCGGTCCATCTGGGCGTCGGCGGTGCGCCTGAAGAAGTAGGGAGGGACCCAAATGCCGCCGAAGGCCGCGGCTACCTCGGGGTAGTCGTCGATGACGAACTCGGGGGTCACGTCCACGCCCAGCTCCTCCAGCCGCTCTTCGTGGTGGTGGGTCGGCTTCTCGTACACCCCGCTTACGAACTCCTCCAGCTGGTGCTTCCTGACCACTTCCCAACGCAGACCCACCCCGGACCAGATGTAGATGGAGTGACCGTCGTCGATCAGCTTGCGAAAGGTCTCCTTCGTACCCGGCCGCAGGCTGTCATCCAGGCCCAGGATGGTGTAGTCCACGTCGAAGAAGATGTTCATCGATGCTCCTTGCCGCTGCCTTGCCACCCGTCCACATGTAACGAGGCGTGGAGACCATTATACAGCATGGCCAGCCGGGCCCGGCGGCGGAGCCGGGTGGGACCGCTACCCGTCCATGGCCGCGGTGAGGGACTTCTCGTTGGCCCCCACTATCAGCTCGCCGCCCAGCCGGACCAGGGGCCGCCGGATGAGGCGGGGCTCCTGGAGCATCAGCCCGATCAGGTCGTCGTCGGTGAGGCCGTCTGGGTCCAGCCCCATGGCCTTGAAGCTGGGACTCCGGAAGGAGAACACGTCCCGGATGGGACGGTCTCCCAGCACCTCACGCAGCTCCGCCTCGGAGAAGGTCTCCTTGAAGAAGTCCCGGTCCTGGACGTCCACGCCCCTCTGCGAGAGAAACTCCCTCGCCTTGCGGCACTGGGTTCATCTGGGCCACCAGTAGAGGGTCGCCTGAGTGCTCATGGAAACCTCCTTAGGTATATTGCCGCAGGTGTATTGCCGCGCGTATTGCCCGTATCCGGCGGCCCGTGCCGGCCGCTACCCGCTCCGGCTCCCGTCGTCGCCGGGGCGGCTCTCCCGGGCCTCCCGTTGCAACCGGTACAGGGTGTTGATAGCCTCCAGGGGGGTCATGTTCTGCACGTCCAGGGCGGCAAGCTCCTCCAGGGTGGGGTGCTGACCGCCGAACAGGGCCATCTGCAGGGACGGGCCTTTGCGCCTGCGCCGGGGCCTGGGGCCGGGGCCCCGGCCGCCGGACTCCAGCTCCCCCAGCACCTCCCAGGCGCGGGCGACCAGGGACTTGGGGAGGCCGGCGAGCTGGGCCACGTGGATCCCGTAGCTCTTGTCCGCCCCCCCGGGCACTATGCGGTGGAGGAACACCGCCCGGCCCTCCTCCTCGGACACGGCCACCGTGTAGTTGCGCACCCTGGGAAGGGTTGCGGCAAGCTGGGTGAGCTCGTGGTAGTGGGTGGCGAACAGGGTCTGGCATCCCAGGCCCGGGTCGTTGTGGATGTGCTCGACCACCGCCCGGGCGATGGAGAGGCCGTCGTAGGTGCTGGTGCCCCTGCCGATCTCGTCCAGGATGACCAGCGAGCGTGGAGTGGCCTGGTTGAGTATGGAGGCCGTCTCGACCATCTCGATCATGAAGGTGGACTGGCCGGTGGTCAGGTCGTCCTGAAGGCCCACCCTGGTGAATATCCGGTCCACGAGGCCGATGGTCGCCCTGTCCGCGGGCACGTAGCTGCCGATCTGGGCCATGAGGACGATGACCGCTACCTGGCGTATGTAGGTGCTCTTCCCGGCCATGTTGGGGCCCGTCAGGACGATCACCTGGGCGTCGATGTCGGAGGACCGGGTGTCGTTTGGGACGAAGGAGCCCGGGGGCATGACCCGCTCCACCACCGGGTGCCTGCCGCCCCTGATGTCGATGCCCGCCGTGTCGGCCAGCTCGGGGCGGACGTACCCGTACCTGGAGGCGGCCTCGGCCAGGCAGGTGAACACGTCCACGTGGGCCACGGCGTCGCCCAGGGCGGAGACCCTGTCCCCCCCGCCGGCGACCTGGGAGCACACCTGCCTGTAGAGGGCCCGCTCCAGCTCCTCGATCCGCTCCCTGGCGTTGAGTATCAGGGACTCGTACTCCTTCAGCTCCGGGGTGATGAACCGCTCGCCTCCCACCAGCGTCTGGCGCCTCGTGTAGTGGTCGGGCACCTGGGCCAGGTTGGGATTGCTGACCTCTATGTAGTAGCCGAACACCTTGTTGTATCCGACCTTGAGGCCCCTTATGCCGGTGCTCTCCCTCTCCCTGTGCTCGAGCCCCGCGATGTACTTGCGTGCGTCCCGGGAGGCCAGGCGCAGCTCGTCCAACTCGGCGGAGAACCCCTCCCGGATGACGCTCCCGTCCCCCGGGTCCCCCGCGGGCTCCGGCTCCAGGGCGGCGCCTATCAGGGCCGACAGGTCGTCGCAGGGCTGCATGCCGGGCTCCAGGTGGGACAGGCCTGCGGCGTCGCCCTGGAAGAGGAGGGCCCGCAGCTCCGCCGCGCTCTCCAGCCCCGCCTTCAGGGAGACCAGGTCCCTGGGGGGCGCCGTGCCCAGGCGGACGCGGTTCAGGGCCCGCTCCAGGTCCGGGATGGTGGAGAGCAGGGACCTGGTCCGCTCCCGCAGGAGGACGTCGTCGTGAAAGGCGCCCACCGAGTCCTGTCTCCGGCCCAGCTCCCCCAGGTCCAGGAGGGGCTGTCCCAACCACCGTCTCAGGAGCCGGCCGCCCATGGGGGTCCTGGTCAGGTCCAGGGTCGAGAAGAGGGACGCCGCCGCGTGGCCCCAGCGGCCCCCCTGGAACAGCTCCAGGTTCCGGCGGGTCTGGTGGTCCAGGTTCATGTACGAGCTGGTGCTGTAGGCCCCCAGGCTCCCCAGGTCCGCCAGGGAGGGGCGCTGGTTGCGGGCCAGGTATTCGACGACGGCGGCCGCGGCCCGCACGGCCTGGGGCAGGTCCTCGCAGCCGAACCCCTCCAGGGTCGATACCCCGAAGTGGTCCAGCAGCACCTGTCGGGCCTCCGGGTAGGGGAAGTCGCACGGGTCGAAGGACGTGACGGGGCACTGGGCCGGCGGAAGGCCGAGCCCCTGCCGGTCCTCCCCGCCGTTCTCGGACGTTGGGGGCACCAGAAGCTCCGCGGGAGAGAGGCGGTCCAGCTCCAGGGGGAGGTCCGGGATGGAGAGCTGGGTGGCGGCGAACTCCCCGGTGGTTATGTCAACGTAGGCGAGGCCCGCAGCGTCGCCGTCCACGGCCAGGGCGGTGAGGTAGTTGTTGGACTTGGGCTCCAGCAGGGACGGGGACACGACCGTCCCAGGGGTGACCACGCGGACCACGTCCCTCTCCACCAGCCCCTTGGAGGCGGCGGGGTCGCTGAGCTGCTCGCAGACGGCCACCCGGTGGCCCTTCTTGATGAGCCGGGCCAGGTAGGACTCCAGGGAGTGGGCGGGGATGCCGGCCAGGGGCACCTTGAGGCCCTGGCCCATGCTCTTGGAAGTAAGGACGATGTCCAGGTCCCTGGACGCCACCCTGGCATCCTCGTCGAAGGTCTCGTAGAAATCTCCCAGGCGGAAGAGCACCAGGGCATCGGGATACCGCCCCTTGATCCTCAGGTACTGGCGCCGGATGGGTGTCAACTCACGCCTCTGCCAGGGGGTTCTCGGCTATTGTACAGCAGGGAGAGAGGCCTAGAAACGCCCGGGCTGGCAAATTGACTTTTGGGCCCACGTCCTCTAACGTACGAACAGGGTGCCAGGGTTGCCCTGGGGCACGTATCCCAAGATGCGGGGGTGAAGTTCTCATGGACCTAGTCTTTCTTCTGGCGATATCCAGCGGGCTGTGGGTGCAGTCCTGGTACCTCCTCGGGTTCTACCCCAACCCCAGGACCCTGGGGATCATGGCGGCCGGGGTGGCCATAATCCTGCTGGCGGTGGTCATATTCCCGGTGGCGGCCGTGGTGCAGACGCCGGCCCCGGGCGTCAACGAGTTCTTCGTGGACGTGCCCACGGCGCTGTCGGCGTTCATCCTCATGTGGGCGGTCTACGAGGCGATGGTCGCGGGCATTTACCTGTGGGGCCTGGACACCCGCAGCCTCGGCTTCTACAGCCTGTTGCTGTGGATCGGCTCGGGCGTCTTCGCCGTCTACATGTTCCTGGGCGGCGAGATCCTGGGTTCCGGGGTCGTGGAGCCCGTAAGCTGGCTTCTGGGCACGGCAGGCATCCTGCTGGCCATCCAGTCGGCGCTGCTCTTCTTCTACCTGGCCCTGCAGCCCGCCGGCGCCGGGGAGCCCCCCGCCTCGACCATGAGGACGGTGACCGGGTGGTTCTATCTGGTGTTCTCCGTCGTCATAATGACGCTGGCCGGGCTTCTGGTGCTGGGCCTGCAGCCGTCCTTCTAGCCCACCGAAGACGTTCAGAGACCCGTGCCCGTCCCGTCGTAAACGGGCGGGCGCGGGAGGGGCCCTACTGCTTCCAGTAGCGCTCCTCCATTACGTGGAAACCCCTGGGGTCCAGCCGGTCCTTGACGTCCTCTATCATCCCCGGGTGGCCGCACGCGTACACCATGGTGTCATCGGGCGACAGGCCGAACCTGTCGACGTATTCCTCGACGATGGCGTTCACCCGACCCCGGGCCCCGGTCCAACCGGCGTTCCTCTCCTCGTTGGGGCGGCTCACCGTCGGCACGTACACGACGGCATCAGGCCGGCTGGAGGCCATCTCCTCCATCTCTTCCCGGTAGGCGAACTCGTCGTGATAGCTGGCGCCCTGGAGCACGTAGAACCTGTGTCCGCTGGCGCCCCTGTGAAGGTAGCTGCGCAGGATGCTCGTGAAAGGAGCGATCCCCGTGACCGTCGCCACCATCAGGTGGCGGCTATAGCTCTCGTCCATGGTGAAGATGCCCTTGGCCCGGGGCCGGATGCTCATGGTGTCCCCGACCTTCAGGTCCCATATCATGGGGGTGAGGACTCCGTCGGGGAGGGGGACCAGCTCCACGAACAGCTCTATATGGGGCTCGTGGGGCGCGGAGACGATGGAGTAGGCCCTCTCCACGCTCTCCAGGCCCAGGGTGCAGTACTGACCCGGCTTGAAGTCGAAGGGCACCTGGGGGTCCAGCTTGATGAGGATCAGGTCCTCGGTGATGTCCTTCCTCTCCACCAGCCTGGCCCTGGGCAGGCGGGCTATCATGTCCCGCATCCGCCGCTCTCTCTCCACCACCTTGGCGTCAGCCTGCTCCACTTGCGGACCCCCCGTTTCGTCGGCTCTGGCAGTCACGTCAGTCTGCTGCGGATACCGCTTTCACCGCCGCCGGGGTGATGTCCAGCCCCGGCACCTTGGACATGGGATCGGGCTCCTCGCTGGCCTGCAGGTCAACCGCAAGCTGGCCGAAGAGCGCGGTGGATGAGACGATCCCCCTTTGCAGGTCCTCCCTTATGGTGGACCGGCCCTGGAGCGTCCCCCATGATGTGCGGACCTCCACGGGGTCGCCCTCCCCGATGCCCAGCGCCCGGGCGTCCGAGGAGCTGATCTCCACGATCTCTTCCCGTCGAATGGAGTTGGCCCGACCATTCACGATCTCCAGCTCCCGTTGCGACTGAAGGAGCACCCTGCCCGGCACCAGCAGGAACGGGAACTCCGCATCCTCCCGGGCCTCCGCCGCCCGGAAGTCGGGCGCAGCCAGCCGGGCCCTGCCGCCGGGAAAGCCGTCGGAGTACAGGACGGGCGTGCCCGGATGGTCGGCGTCGGGGCACGGCCACTGGAGCCCGTCGTACTCCATGTCCGAGTACAGGAGCTGGATGGGCAGCGGCTGGGAGGGGTCCGGCCTGGCGACCAGCACGCCCTGGGCCTGGAGCCGCTGGTGGGAGATGCCGCCGTAGGAGGGCACGAGCCCGGCGATCTCCTCCATAACGGCTTCGGGGCCGGCGAAGTCGAAGCCCGACGGCGCCATCCGGCTCCCGATCTGGGAGATGGTCCACCACTCGGGGCGTGCCTCGCTGTTCTTGAGGGCAAGGGCCGGGCGCAGGGACTGGACCCTGCGCTCCACGTTGGTGAAGGTGCCCGTTTTCTCCGCGAAGCTGGAGCGGGGAAGCACCACGTCGGCCTTCAGGGCCACGGGGCCCAGGAACTGGTCCTGGACCACCAGCAGGTCCAGGTTGTCCAGCAGGGAGAGGGGACCGGAGCCGGCAGAGGGGTCGGACCACTCGACAAGGCCGCCCTCGGCCAGGTTGAGGCTGTCCCCGACGATGAACATGGCCTTGATCTCTCCCTCTCGGACCGATTGGAAGATCCCCCGAAGGTCCAGGCCGGTCTCGAAGGGCACCATCTCGCCCCAGGCATCCTCCAGGGCGCGGCGGTCGTCGGCGTCGTCCACCCTGCGGTAGCCAGGGAGGAGGTGAGGCACGCATCCCATGTCCCAGGCCCCCTGCCCGTTGGCCCCCTGCCGGAGGGGATAGATGCCCGTCGACGGCCTGCCCAGGTTCCCGGTCAGCAGGGCCATGTCCGCCAGGCCCAGGACGCAGCCGTCGTGGAGCTGGCGGGGGACGTTGTCCAGCGCGTACACGATGGCCGAGGCGCCGGAGCCCGCGTAGATGCGGGCCGCCTCGGCGATCTGCTCCGCCGGGACCCCGGTCTCGCCGGCCACCGCGCCCATGTCCAAAGATACGACGGCGCTGCGAAGCGCTGCGCCGGGGGGGCCTTCCTCCTCCTTGCAATGCTCTCCCACCCAGGCCCCGTCGTCCAGTCCCTCGTCCAGGATGGTCTTCAGCATGCCGCCCAGGAGCAGAAGCTCGGTCCCGGGCTTCGGCCTCAGCCACAGGTGCGCGTAGCGGGTCAGCTCCACCTCCCGGGGGTCGATGACGACCAGCCTGGTCCCCGCCTTGACCCCGCGCTTGATGGGCACGCCCAGGACGTTGTGCTCCTCGGTGACGTTGGCGTTGAAAGTCAGGATGCACCGGGAATCTTCCAGCTCCCAGGTGGGGTTGGTCGCCGCGCCGTAGCCAAGGGTATCCATGAGCCCCATCACCATCTCGGGGCGGGTGTTGGAGGTCTGGTCCACGTTGTTGGTCACCATGACCGTCCGGGCGAACTTCTGGGCCAGGTAGTGCTCCTCGTTGGTGCTGTCGGGCGCGGTGAGAATGGCGAACTGGGAACCCTTGTAGCGGGGGAGGGTCCCGACGATGTGGTCCAGCGCCTCCTCCCAGGTGGCCTCCTGAAGGACGCCCTCCCGGCGTATCAGGGGGCGCCGGAGGCGCTCCTTGCTGCTGACGAAGCCCAGGCCGAACTTGCCCTTGAAGCAGGCCTGGCCGCGGTTGGCGGGCGAGTTGAGCTCGGGCACCGCCCGGACGACCTTGTTGAAGGAGTTCACCTCCAGGTTGATCTGGCACCCCACCGGACAGTGGGGGCAGATGGTGCGCCCCACGCGGCTGGCCTTCTCCCACTTGTTGTCGCTCTCCACCAGCGCGCCCACGGGGCAGACGTCCAGGCAGGCGCCGCAGAACTCGCACCCCGACTCCAGGAGGGAGGTGCCGTGGGACGTGCCCACCAGGGCCCTGCCCGCCCGGTCGGTGAAGGTGATGGCGTTGTCGCCCCGCACCTCTTCGCACACCCGGACGCACCGGCCGCACACTATGCACAGGTTGTAGTCCCTGTCGTAGAAGGGGTCGCCCGTCTCCACGGGCAGGTCCCGGTACTGGTAGCTCAGGGGCGACTCCAGCTCCATGTTCAGGTACCGAGTCGTGTCCTTGAGCTCGCACCTCTCGTTCTTGGGACAGGTGACGCACCGGTCGTTGACCGACACGTGGCGCAGGCACACGTCCTCGGGACCGCACAGCTCGATCCGGTGGCAGGTGAGACAGCCGTGGGGGTGCTCGGAGATGAGCATCTCCATGATGGAGCGCCGCAGCTGGTAGACCTGGTCGTTGTCGCTGGTGACGACCATCCCGTCCTGGACAGGCAGGGTGCAGGAGGCTGGGTATCCCCGTCCCCCCTCGACCTCGACGACGCACATCCGGCATGCGGCGTAGGGCTTCATGCCTGGGTGGTAGCACAGGTAGGGGACGTAGATGCCCGCGGCGATGGCCGCCTCCAGGACCATCTGTCCCGGCTGGGCCTTCACCCTCACACCGTCTATGGTTATGGTAACTTGCTCGACCTTTTCCACCATGCCATCCGCTCCACCGAAGGGATCCGTTTCCAGGGCGTCCCGCTTCCGCGCGGGGGGGACGGCCCTCGTGAGCTCGTTGCCCGTCTTGCTACCTGCGCGTTCGAGCCCGCTACCTGCGCGTTCGAGAAGGCGCGTGGAAGGGGCGCAGGCAGCTCCCCGTGGGACACCGCCTCTCCACCATGTGGACCTCGAACTCCTCCCCAAAGTACTTCAGGGCCGACGAGACGGGGTTGAAGCCAAGCTGGCCGTGTCCGCAGAGGGAGCCGGCCTGCATGTTACTCCCCACCTGGCGCATCAGCTCCAGGTCCTGGGGACTGCTCTCAAACCGGCAGATGCGCTCCAGCATCTCCAGCAGGTGGGTCATTCCCAGCCGGCAGGGGAAGCACTTGCCGCAGGACTCGAACTGGCAGAAGGCTATCAGGGACCGGGTCAGGTCCACCGCGCAGGTGTCCTCGTCGGCCGCTATGATGCCCCCCGAGCCCAGGATGGCCCCCGCCCGCGCCATGGCGTCGAAGTCCAGGGGTATGTCAAGCTGGTCCGCGCTCAGGACCCCGCCCAGGGGCCCGCCCGTCTGGAGGAGCTTCAGCGCCTTGCCGTTGGGAACGCCCCCGGCGACCTCGTATATGACCTCCCGCAGGGTCACCCCCAGGGGCACCTCCACCATGCCCGTGTAGCTCAGGTTGCCGGACAGGCACAGGATGGCGGTGCCCTTGCTGCGCTCCTGGCCGATGCCGGCGAAGTACTCGCCGCCCTTGGCGATGATCTCGGGCACGTATGAGAGGGTCTTGACGTTGTTTATGTTGCTGGGCTTGCCGAAGAGCCCCACCTGGGCCGGGAAGGGCGGGCGGAACCGGGGCATGGCCCGGCTGCCCTCTATGGACTCCATCAGCGCCGTCTCCTCGCCGGAAACGTAGGAATCCCCCGTAAGGGAGACCTCGATCTGGAAATCGAAGCCGGCGCCGAAGATGTCCTCCCCGATGAAGCCCATCGCCCGGGCCTGCTCCACGGCCCGGCGGGTCCGGTCGATGGGCCCGTCGTGGCCGTGGCGGATGAAGACGTACCCATAGTTGGACCCGGTGGCGTATCCCGCCAGCAGCATGCCCTCCAGCAGCGTGTGGGGGTCGCCCTCCAGGATGCCCTTGTCGTTGAACGCCCCCGGGTCCCCCTCCTCGCAGTTGCAGAGGATGTACTTCACCGGCTCCGAGGACCGGGCCAGGAACCCCCACTTGACACCGGTGGGGAAGGCCGCCCCTCCCCGGCCCCTCAGGCCGGAGACGTTGACCTGCTCCAGAGTCTCCTCGGGGGTCATGGTGGTCACGGCCTTGTGCAGGGCCTCGTACCCCCCGCCGGCGATGTACTGGTGGATGTCCCCCGGGTCGACGTTGCCCGAGTTGCGCAGGGCGATGCGCACCTGGCCCTTGAACATGGCCAGGTCCTCCAACCGGGGAGTCCCCTCGGGCCCGTCCTCTCCATCGTAAGCCATCGCCAGGCCGGCCGCCGGCTCCCTACGCACCAGGTGAGAGTCGACGATGGCCGGCACCTGGGAGGGGGTCATGTTGCCGTAGAATACCCTGGGGCCGCCCGGCAGCATGATGTCCACCAGGGGCTCCGCGTAGCAGAGGCCCAGGCAACCCACCTCGCTGACCGTTGCCTCGATGCTCCGGCTCTCCAGCTCAGCCCGGATGGCCGCCGTCACGCCGTCGGCGCCCGCGGCCTTACCGCACAGGGCCGCCCCGATGCGTATCCAGGGCACGCTGCCGGCCGTGAGGGCGCTCCACCGCTCGCCGGCCTCGGCCTTGACCATTTCGAAGCTGGCCCCCATGGCCTACGGCCCCGACCCCCGCGGGCGCACGCTAGTCACCGCTCACCCCGGGGGACGCGGCGAATCGCAGGGCCTCCCTGGCGCCGTCGGGGGAGAGCCTGCCCATGAGCCGGTGGTCGACGCTGATGACGGGCCCCTGGGCGCACGCGCCGAGGCACGTGTTGTACCGGAGAGTCACGGCGCCGTCCCGGGTCTCTCCTTCTCCTTCCAGTCCCAGGGTTTCCAGGACCGTGCCGATGGTCTGCATCGCGCCCTGCACGTGGCACGCCGGACCCCAACACACCTCCACCACGTGGGCGCCGGGAGGGGTGAAGCGGAAGTTGGTGTAGAAGGACGCCACGCCCCATACGTCGTTGACGGTGGAGCCGGTGAACCTGGCGACCTCCTCGATGGCTTCCTCCGGGATGTATCCCAGGTCGTCCTGGACGGCCAGCAAGGAGGAGAGAAGGGTCACAGTGGCCTGGGGCTGCGACTCCAGGGCACCGAGGATTCGCTGCCTGATCCCACGTTCTTGGGCGGCCATTCACACTCCCTAGGAAACCCGGACTGGGTCGGTCTACGCAGCCCACCCGGAGTCGTGAAATCTGTAACGAGGCCTCAGAATACTAACACAGGGGTGCGGGGCTTTCAAGAAAAGTCCTTCAGGACCGCCTCCGCCACCTCCTTGCCCAGACGCACGCTGTAGTTGGTGCCCCGGTCCTCGGGATATATCTGGGTCGTGTTGGCCAGGTAGAGGCCCTTGATGGGAGTCCTGATGTCGGGGATGCGGCTGCTGTAGTTGACGCCTATTATGGGCTGCGCCGCGTCCACCTTGTGGTGGTGGTACTCCAGTATCCACGAGGGGTCGAACTTGGGGTTGACCCGTCGCAGGTGGGGAAGGAACTCCTTGAGCAGGTCTTCCCCGCTCATCTCGTAGAGGGGGTTGCTCCTGCTGGGATAGTTGGTGAGGTAGACCAGGTGGTTGCCGCCGTACAGCGACGGGTCGACGAAGTTGGTCTGCTCGATGACCCCCACGAAGGGCATGGTCCGGTCGGCTATGTTCAGCCAGTACATATTGGTCAGGGGCCTGTCCAGCACCAGGATCATCAGCACGGCGGCCAGGTAGCTGACCTCGGTCAGCTTCCGGGAGTACTCCTCGGGCAGAGGAGGGACCAGCCGCGTGAACACGTAAGACGGCGTGGTCGCGATGACCGCGTCGTAGTCGCGGACCTGCGGCCCCTCCCCCGCCGTCTCCACCTCCAGCCCTGAGGCCCTGCCGTCGTCCACCACCACCCGGCGCACGTTGGCCGAGAGGTGGACCTCGCAGCCGGGGGCCGCGGAGACCCTGGCGCCAAGGGTGTCGAACACCTCGCCGAAGCTCCCCATGGGGTAGCCCAGCTTCTCCCTCTCCCAGGGCTTCCCCCGGGAGGCGACCCGCAGGTATATCTTGCCCCAGAGCCACGTCATGCTGATCTCGGAGTAGTGCTCGCCGAACTTGCCCCGGAGCATCGGCTCCCACACCACCTGGTAGGCCCTTCTGCCCACCCGCTTCTCCAGCCACTCGGCCGCGGTGGAGCCCTCGTACTTGAGGCCGTCCTTCACCTTTTGCAGGTACAGGGTGACCAGGCCCAGGCGCAGCCGGTCCCACAGGGGCAGAGGGCCGAACCGCAGCAGGTCCACGGGGGACGTGAACCGCCATATCCTGTCGCCGTGGAAGAATCCCACCTTGGACTCGATCCAGGCCAGCTTGTCGCCAAGGCCCAGCTCGTGGATCAGGTCCACCATGTGGGTGTCGCTCATGAACAGGTGGTGGTATCCGCGCTCGAGGCGGCCGCCTCCCACGTCGAAGGTCGACGCCTGGCCGCCCAGGAAGGGGGCCCGCTCGAATACGTGGGCCTGATGTCCCTTCTTCCCAAGCTCGTGGGCAGCCGCCAGCCCCGCCGCCCCGGCTCCTATCACCCCGACCCTCACCGCTCGTCCCTCTCTTCCGCAGGCGCCGTGCCCGTGGGGCCGGAGAACGCGGACACGCCGGGCTCGGTCGCCGGCTCCGGGGTGCGCTCCAGGGGCGCCGTGCGGGCGACCTGGGCGAGGGAGACGTTCTCCCGCCACAGGAACAGCAGGCCCAGGATGTTCACCGGCAGCCACAGGGCCAGAATGTGGACCGAGAAGGCGTAGGCCGCGGCGGCTTCCGCCCCGACGCCGAAGGCGACCAAAGTGCTCTTGGCGACCACCTCGAAGGGGCCGATGCCGCCGATGCTGGAGGGTATGGCGGTGGCCAGGTTGGAGGTGGCGGTCACCAGAAGGACCACCTGGAAGGGCTGGTCCAGGCCGAAGGAGATGGCCATGATGTAGTAGACCACTCCTTCCACCAGCCACACGGGACCGGAGAGCAGGACGATGGCCACCAGCGCTCCGGGGCTCCGCAGCCCGCCCAGCCCGTCCAGCAGCAGGCGCAGCAGCTCCTCGACCCTGCCCCGCACCGCCGCGGGCACCAGCGCCGGGACCATGCGGACCAGGGCCCCGCTGAGGCGGGGCGAGGCCGCCAGCAGGCACACGAACAGGAAGGCCGCGACGAACGCGGCGGCGACGGCGATGCTCCCGATCAGCCACGCGGTCCTGAGATCGCCTTCGTCGCTTCTGAGGGCGCCTGTCCAGGGCAGGAAGGGCCAGACGATGGCCACGAACAGCAGCAGGGTCAGCCCGTCCAGGACCCGCTCCACGGCGATGGTGGAGAACACCGAGGTCTTGCTCAGGCGCTCCCTCTCGCCCAGGAAATGGGCCCTGACCAGCTCCCCCAGGCGCACGGGCAGCATGTTGTTGGCCATGTACCCTATGGCGACCACGGGATAGAGCCTGGGAACGGACACGGGCTTCAGGTGCAGAAGCAGAAAGCGCCATCGCAGGCTCCTGACCGCGAGGGAGAGGAAGTAGCACAGGACGGCGGGGACGAAGTAGGAATAGGCGGCGCCCTCCAGCTCCTTCCCGGTCTCGCCGAAGTCCACCTTCCAGAGGAAGAGCACAAGGAAGCCCAGGCTTACGACGATTCCCAGCCAGAAACGCCGGGTCAACAGCAAACGGTGACTCTCTCCAAGCCCATGTGGGGTCCCGTGGTCCTCCCGGTCTACGAAGGCGGGGGCTACGAAAGCGGGACGCCGCCCAAATTCACCGACAGTATACTTTCCACCGCCTACTCACACAAGGAGACCGGCCCCGGAACACGCCCAAACCGCGCCCGTCTTACCTTGAGTCGGCCAGGCCGTTTTTGCTAGACTGGCCTCGGCCTCAGGCGCTATCCTCATGCCCCTCACACGAGAAGAGGTACTCCACGTCGCCGCCCTCTGCCGCATCGGCCTGTCGGAGGAGGACCTGGAGGCCTTCGCCCACCAGCTCTCGGAGATACTGCAGATGTTTCGCACCCTGGGAGAGTTGGACACCGAGGGAGTGCCCCCGACCGGCCACGCCGCCTCCCTGGAGACGGTGCTGCGGGAGGACGAGGCGGGGCCCTCTCTCTCCAACGCCGACGCCCTCTCCAACGCTCCCGACCGGGTTGGGGACCGGTTCCGCGTCCAAGTGGTGCTGGAGGAGTAGGGCGGCAGCCGTGACGGAGCTGTATTCCCTGACGGCCCACGAAGCCCATCGCTTGATCGACCGCCGGGAGGTGTCAGTGGCGGACCTGACCCGGTCGTGCCTGGACCGCATAGACGCCGTCGAGCACCAGGTCGGGGCGTTCGTCACCGTCACTGGGGAGAAGGCGATGGAGCGGGCCCGGGCCCTCGACGACGACCCCGCGTCCGGCGCATCCTCACCCCTCTCGGGCATACCCATGCAGCTCAAGGACGCGCTGTGCACCCGGGGCGTCCGGACCACCTGCTCCTCGCGGATGCTGGAGCAGTTCGTGCCGTCCTACGACGCCACGGTGGCCGAGAGGCTGTACGCCGGGGGCGCGGTGCTGCTGGGCAAGGGGAACATGGACGAGTTCGCCATGGGCTCGTCCACGGAGACCTCGGCCTTCCACGCCACCGCCAACCCCTGGTCGCTGGACAGGGTGCCAGGAGGGAGCAGCGGAGGGGGCGCGGCCGCCGTGGCCGCCGGGCAGGCGATATACGCCCTCGGCTCGGACACCGGCGGCAGCATCAGGCAGCCCGCGGCGTTGTGCGGCGTCGTCGGCATCAGGCCCACCTACGGGTTGGTCAGCCGCTTCGGCCTCGTTGCCTTCGCCTCGTCCCTGGACCAGGTGGGGCCCATCGCCAGGGACGTGACCGACTGCGCCACCGTCCTCGGCGCCATCGCCGGGCACGACCCCCGGGACTCCACCTCCGCCCCCGGCCGGCCGGCGGACTACGCCCGGGCCCTCACGGGACAGGTGGTTGGCGAGGACGGCCGCTCGCCCCTGCGCATCGGCGTTCCCAGAGAGTACTTCACCGACAGCACGGAGCCCGGCGTCCGGGACGCGGTGCGGAAGGCGACGTCGGTGCTGGAGGGGCTGGGCGCGCGGCTGGAGGAGGTCTCCCTCCCCACCACCCGCCACGCCCTGGCCTGCTATTACGTCCTCGCCCTGTCCGAGTGCTCGGACAACCTGGCCCGGTACGACGGGGTGAAGTTCGGCTACTCGTACCGCCACGGCGAGGACGTGTGGGACGCCATGGAGAAGACCCGGCAGCATGGCTTTGGGGCCGAGGTGAAGCGGCGCATCATGCTGGGCACCTACGCCCTGTCGGCGGGATACCACGACGCCTACTACGTGAAGGCCCAGAAGGTGCGGACCCTCATCCGGCGGGAGTTCGACTCGGTCTTCCGGGGGGTGGACCTGCTGGCGACGCCCACGTCGCCGTCGGTGGCCTTCCGCCTGGGAGAGCGGACGGACGACCCGCTGCGGATGTACCTCAGTGACGTCTGCACCGTACCGGCCAGCGTGGCCGGGCTGCCGGCCATCTCGGTGCCCTGCGGACTCTCCGAGGGCCTGCCCGTCGGGCTGCAGCTCATCGGGCCGCCCATGGCCGAGGCGGCCCTGCTGAGGACGGCCCACGCCTACGAGCAGGCAACCCCCTGGCACAGGCTTAGACCCGACCTCTGAGGCTCCGGCGAGCCGCCGGCGAATCGACCGTGGCCCAAGAGGGCACGAAGGGTGGAAAGGACTGACGTCGTCCATGGTCTCCGGGCCCGGAACAGCCCCGAAACGTCCCCGCATCTTCTACGGGTGGTGGCTGGTCGGCCTGTCGCTGGTGCTGACGGGCATGACCTCGGGGGCCATCTGGGGAAGCGTGGGCGTGTGGCTCAAGACCATGGAGCTGCACTTCGGCTGGACCCGGACACAGATGACGGGCGCCTTCTCCATGGCGCAGCTGGAGGGCAGCATCGTGGGGCCCCTGGCCGGCTACTTCGTGGACCGGCTGGGCCCGCGGTTGATGGTGCTGTTCGGCGCGGTGGTGGTCGGCCTCGGGTTCCTCCTGCTGAGCCGGACCACCAACCTGCCGGTGTTCTACGTGGCCTTCGCCCTGTTCATGCTCGGCGCGTCCACGGGCACCTGGCTCCCCACCATGGCGGCGGTAAGCCGCTGGTTCGACCGGCGCCGGGCCACCGCGGTGGCGATAGCGGCCGAGGGAAACTACGGGGGCGGTCTTCTGCTGGTGCCCGTGCTCGCCTGGGCGGTGGGCCCCGGCAGCTTTGGCTGGCAGGTCACGGCCCTGGGCATCGGAGTGGTGTTCCTGGCCATAGCCGTGCCCGCCGCCAGGGTGATGAGGAACCGCCCCGAAGAGTACGGCGAGGTCCCCGACGGGCAGCCGGCGGGCGAAGGTGCGGCCGCCGGGTCCGCCAGCGTCCCGGGCGGAACCGGCGGCCCTCCACCCCCCGGCGTCACCGATTTCACCGCGGGCCAGGCCATGCGCACCCGGGCCTTCTGGCTCATCACCTTCGGCCACGCCATCGCCTCCATGGTCAACCAGACGTTGAGCGTGCACCTGGTCCCGCTGCTCACCGACCAGGGGCTGTCCCTGCAGATGGGGGCAAACATATGGGCGGTGATCATGGGCGCGGCCATGGCATCCTCCCTGGTGGCGGGCTACGTGGGCGACCGGATGCCCAAGCACCTGGGCCTGTTCCTCTTCGTCGCCATTCAGTCGGCGGGCTTCGGAATGGCGGTCCTCATCGAGAGCATCCCCCTGGCCGTGCTGATGGCCATCATATACGGGATAGGCTTCGGGGGCCGAAACCCCCTGGCCGTGGCCATCCGGGCCGACTACTTCGGACAGAGGGCCTTCGCCACCATCACGGGGCTCTCCATGGCCCCCATGTTCTTCCTGCAGCTCGTGGCGCCCCTCTTCGCCGCGGCGATGTTCGACTGGCAGGGGAGCTACACCATCGCCTTCGTGGTCCTGACGGTCCTGGGGGTCGTCGGGGCCCTGCTGTTCCTGCCTGCGACAAAACCGCCTGCCCCACCGCCCGCTGCCCCGCCGATCTCCCGGCCCTGATGGCCGCGTCGGGCCGGGACTATCTCCGAGGCTGAACGGGGGGCTCAACGGGGACCAAATGGGGCGAAACACCCTGTTGGTTCCGCCCGCCGCCGATGCTAGAATGGTCTCGTGGACAGGAGGGCCAGGATGATGCGGCGCACCAAGATCAAGGACGTTCTCGCGGGAGCCGAAGCCGGGGCTGAGGTGGTAGTGCAGGGGTGGGTGAAGACCCGCCGCTCCTCCAAGGCCGTCTCGTTCCTGCAGATAAACGACGGGTCCACCCTGAAGGACCTGCAGGTCGTGGTGGACCGGGGCCTCCCCATCCACGAGGCGGCCGAGTCCCTGGGCACGGGCTCCAGCGTCAGGGTCTCCGGCGACCTGATGGAGTCCCCCGGCAAGGGCCAGACCTACGAGGTCCACGCCAAGGCCATGGAGGTGCTGGGGGGCGCCGACCCCGACTCCTACCCCCTTCAGAAGAAGCGGCACAGCCTGGAGTTCCTGCGCGAGATGGCGTACCTCAGGCCCAGGACCAACACCTTCGGGGCCATGGCCCGGGTCAGGAACGCCATGGCCTATGGCATCCACAAGTTCTTCCAGGACCGGGGGTTCCTCTTCCTCCAGGCCCCGATGATCACCACCAGCGACGCCGAGGGCGCCGGGGCCATGTTCCGGGTCACCACCCTGGACATGAACAGGCCCCCGGTCAGGGACGGGGTGGTGGACGACGGAGAGGACTTCTTCGGCAAGCCGGCCTACCTGACCGTCAGCGGCCAGCTCGAGGCGGAGATCTTCGCCCTGGCCCTCTCCGACGTGTACACCTTCGGCCCGACCTTCCGGGCCGAGAACTCCAACACATCCAGGCACCTGGCCGAGTTCTGGATGGTGGAGCCCGAGGTGGCCTTCTGCGACCTGGACGGCCTGGCCGAGCTGGCCGAGGAGTTCCTGAAGGAGATATTCTCCTTCACCCTGGCCCAATGCCCCGAGGACATGGCCTTCTTCAACCGGTTCTACGACGACACGGCCATCTCCACCCTGGAGGAGATCGCCAAGTCGTCCTTCGAGCGGCTCACGTACACCGAGGCCATCGACATCCTGAGGGGGTCCGGGGAGAGCTTCGAGTTTCCCGTGGAGTGGGGCCTCGACCTGCAGTCGGAGCACGAGCGGTTCCTGACCGAGAAGAAGATCGGGCGCCCGGTCATCGTCACCGACTACCCCAAGGAGATAAAGGCCTTCTACATGCGCCAGAACGACGACGGCAGGACCGTTGCGGCCCTGGACGTGCTGGTGCCCCGCATCGGCGAGATCATCGGCGGCAGCCAGCGGGAGGAGCGCAGGGAGCTGCTGCTGGAGGGGATCCGCAGGCACGAGCTGGACGAGGCCAACTACTGGTGGTACCTGGACCTGAGGAGCTACGGCACGGTGCCCCATGCCGGCTTCGGCCTGGGCTTCGAGAGGACGGTGCAGTTCGCCACCGGGATGCAGAATATCCGCGACGTGACCGCCTTCCCGCGCACGCCCAAGAGCGCCGAGTTCTAGCCATAGAGGCCCTGGACCCATCCGGCCCGGCCTTTCGCAGCACCCTCGACGGCCTCATGGAGCTGTACCTCCGGGTGGCCTCGGAGCCGGGGGTGGCGGCCCGCTACCGGGAGTGGCTTGCCTGCCTGGCCCGCCACTACGGCCGCCCCCGGGGAGACCCGGAGCTGTTCGTCCGCCACACCCACGTGTCCACCGTCGCCCGGGTACTGGGCTCCCGCATCCTCTCCCCCGACTCCCCCGCGGCCGGCCCCGAGGAGATGGCCGCCGTCGTGGAGGGCACGTGGTTCCGGGAGCGGGACGTGTACAACTTCGCCGAGGAGGACTTCTTCACCTGGCCCCTCCATCCCCTGATCGCCCGGGAGGCAACTTCCCTGTGCCGCGGAGTGGCCGACGCCCTGGCCGGGTGGGACCCCCGGGGGCCCGATGCGGGGCCCGTGGACTCGCTCCACGCCGTCCTGGACGGTGAAGACACCCAGGACTCGGCGGCCGCGCCGCCAACGCTGGCCGAGGCCGTCCTGTCCGGGGAGCTGCGCCTGGAGGACAGCCCCACGGCCAGGGTGCTGGACGCCGCCTGCCGCTCGGGGTCCCTGATCGGCGCCGCCGTCCGTCTCCTGAGGGAAGCCAAGCTGGGCATGGGTCTGGACGGGTACGACACCCTGACGCAGCTCACCTCCGACGTGGCCGGCGTCGACGGGCACCCGGCACGGGTCGTGGTGGCGCGGCTGGCATACCTGTACGGCCTGGGAGATCTGGTGCGCGAGCCCCATCCCCCCGTGCTGGTGCCCGTGTACCTGGCCGACGCGCTGGCCCCTCCCAAGGCATTGGACGGCGGTCAAACCCCGGCACACCTCGTGCTGGAGTCCCCGGATGGCGGCGGGTACCCGCTGCCCGACAGTGTTGCCGCCGACCCGGTGCACCTGGACTGGCTGTTCCACCGCCTGGGCCAGTACGTCCACGGGGCCCAGCTCCGCGCCCCGAGGCAGGGAGAGGCGGAGGCCGTCGACGCCGTGATGGGTCCCCTGCACGCCTACCTCACGTCGCCAAAACGGACGGGGCTGAGGAGCCTGCCGGGCCTGGAGCCGCACGACGCCCAGGTGATGTCCGAAACAGCCCGGAGGATCATCACGCTGGGTCTGCGGGGCGAAGGCGTCCTGTGGAGCTACCTGGTCAAGAACGCCGCCGCCCCCGTCCACCTGGCCCGGCGTAGGTTCGACGTGGTGTTGGGCAGAACGCCCCCGGGCGAAAGCACGGCCGGCTTCCTGGCCCGGGCTGCCGGCCTGTACCTGAGAGAGGGGGGGAGGGCGGCCGTCGTCCTTGGCCCCTCGGACCGTATGGACACAGGCGCCCACCCACCGGCCCCGGAGCTCGGACAGGCCAGGACCGTCGACCTCACCCCCGGCCCGCACCCCTGGCGGTTGGCGGTGGCCGAGGCGTAGGCCGCCCCGCCATCCGCGCGCCAAGACCGGCCGGCCCTGCCTCCCCGGAGGTGCTGGTATAATGTACCGACCCCTTGAGAGGAGACCGAAGACCCATGTCGCAACAGGCCCCCCTGCCCCTGGACGGAGTCGTCGTGCTGGACTGCACCCAGGTGATGGCCGGCCCCTTCTGCACCCTCCTCCTGGGGGACATGGGCGCCGACGTGATCAAGGTGGAGCGGCCCGAGGGGGACGACGTGCGCCGCCAGGGACCCCCCTGGATAGCCGGCAGGGCCGCCTCGTTCATGGCCATCAACCGGAACAAGCGCAGCATCGTCCTCAACCTGCGGACCGACGAGGGCAAGGACGTGTTCCGGACGCTGGCCCAGCGGGCCGACGTGATGACGGAGAACTTCCGCCCCGGGACCATGGAGAGGCTGGGCCTGGGCTACAAGCAGCTCAGCGCCCTGAAGCCGGAGCTCATATACGCCGCCATCTCGGGCTTTGGCCAGACAGGGCCCTACAGCCAGCGCCGCGGCTTCGACCTGGTCGCCCAGGGGATGAGCGGCCTGATGAGCGTCACCGGCTACCCCGACGCTCCTCCCGTCAAGGTCGGGGTGCCCATCACCGACCTCACCTCGGGGATGTATGCCGCTTACGGCATCCTGAACGCCTATATCCACCGCCTCAAGACCGGCCAGGGGCAGATGGTGGACACGTCCCTGCTGGAGGCGGGCATCGCCTATAGCTTCTGGGAGTCCACGGTCTACTTCTACGGCGGCGAGGTGCCGGGCCCACTGGGCTCGGCCCACCGTCTCTCGGCCCCGTACCAGGCCTTCCGCACCAGCGACGGCTATATGAATATCGGCGGCGCGACCCAGCGCACCTGGGCGGGCCTGTGCAAAGCGATAGGCCGGGAGGAGCTGACGTCGGACCCGCGCTTCGTCGAGCCCGGCGACCGGAAGATGCGGGAGGTGGAGCTGGCGGCGACCCTGGAGGAGACCTTCTCCACCCGGACCACGGGCCACTGGATGAAAGTCCTGGACGACGCCGGGGTCCCATGCGGCCCCATCAACGACCTGGACCAGGTCTACAACGACCCCCACGTGCTGGCCCGGGAGATGCTGGTGGAGCAGGAGGACCCCGACGTGGGTACGCTGAAGAACATAGGCATCCCGGTGAAGCTCTCGGAGACCCCCGGCCGCATCCGCCGCCGGGCCCCAGACCTGGGAGAGCACACCCGGGAAGTGCTGCTGGAGGCGGGATACAGCAGCGCCGAGGTGGACCGGATGCGGGACGCGGGAACGGTGAAGGAGGGCGGCTAGCCGGGAAGGGTCGACTTGACCCCGCCGGGCAGCTCCACCACCTCGAGCGCGGACAGGGCGTGGGAGAGGGCCTGGTAGTAGCCGATGAACACCAGCAGGTCCACCACCATTGCCCCTCCCAACCCGGTCTTCACAGCCCTGAACGCCTCCTCCGAGACACGGTGGTCCCTTAACAGCTCCAGCGCGAAGCGGGCCACGTCGGCGTCCTGGCCGATGAGCCCCTCGGGGGCGCGTCCCTCCCGGATCGACTCGATTACGGCGTCCTCCACGCCCACCCTGCGCGCCTGGCGCTCGTTGGCCGTCCACACGTAGTCGCCGCGGCACTCCCTGGCGGTGACCAGCACCGCCACGGCGCGGACGCGTTCTGGCAGGGGGGTGTCGAAGCGGACGTAGGCCCCCAACGGGGACATCCTGGCGGCCGCCGTGGGGCTGTTCAGCAGGACGGCGAAGTTGGGGTCCACGTTGCCGCGGCTGGCGGCTATGTCATCGTAGACGTGGCGTTGCTCCGGGGCAAGGTCCTCCCGGGCCATGAAGGGCAGTCGCGGCATGTCCAGTCCTCCCACTAGTGCTGCGGCCACGCAGTGTTGCCGTGCCCGCTGGTAGCGATGGTCTTGCTCCCCATCTTATGCACCGAAGGTTCCTCGCCTGCGGCTCGGAATGACATGTGGGCTAGTGTCCCTCCAGGGACTTGAGCAGCCGGTCGCCCTCGCGCTTCCAGAACTGGAACAGGATGGAGATGTCTGTGTGTATGGAGAAGTGCCTGACCCCCATGTCCAGGTACTCCTTGGCCTCGTCGGCGCTTTGGATCTCCGCCCGGGGCGGCACCCCCATCTTGATGGCGGTCTCGAAGGTCTTCTTCTTGGCGGCAACCACCTCGGGGTGCTTGGTCTCCCCGGGGCGGCCTATATTCACCGCGAAGTCGTTCCCGCCCCACTGGACCATGTCCACGCCCGGCTCCTTCAGTATCTGCTCCAGGTTGTCCACCGCCCCCTTCTTCTCGATCATGAAGGCGAGGACCGTGTCGCCGATGGACTGCACGTACTCCGGCGTCCCGCCGTACCCCATGTAGGAGTTGCGCCTGGTGGCGACTCCGTAGTGCCCCCCGTAGTCCGGGTGGTCCGGCCAGGCGGCCCTGATGCACTCACGCACCTCGTCGATGCTCCTGGTGTCGGTGAACAGGACGCTGCCGAACCCGGAGCCGATGCCCCTCTGGGCCAGGTAGGGCATCAGGCTCTGGTCGATCTTGATCATGGAGCCCATGCCGTGCAGCTCGGCGGCCCGGCACAGGTTGTCCAGGTCGTGGAGGTCCGAGGGCCCGTACTCGGCTACGAACTCCACGTAGTCGTACATGCCCGTGTGGCCGATGGCCTCCACCACCGAGGGCCAGACGCTGTGGATTCGCGTGCTGACAGTGGGCTTTCCCTCTGCCAGCTTCTGCCTGAGGATATTCGGTCTCATGGTCTTGTCCTCCCGTACTTCCTATCGTGCTTGTCGTGCTTGGCTTCGGTCACGCGGAGGCGTGGTGGTGCACCATGCGCCACTCGCCGCCGCTGCGCACGAAGACGTTAGTCGCCTGGACTCCGAAGTTGGTGGCGCGGCCGTCCATGACGCTGCTGATGTTCTCCACGCAGGAGACCCAGGCGCTGTCTCCCTGGATCACCACCCTGGTGTCGGTGATGTTGAAGTGCATGAGGGTGGTGTTGTGGAAGATCCCCTCCCAGCTCGCCTTGACGTCCCGCCACCCGGTCAGCAGCCGCCACCCGGGATGGACGCACATGACCCGGGCCGAGGTCTCCCATACCCGCTCCATTTCGTCGATGTCCAGGCCCCCGAAGGCCTGGTAGAAGCGCAGGTTGGCCGCCTTCACTGCCTCGACTTCGGCGTCGTTGTCCGCCATGCTGACCCTCCGGGAAAGGACGACGGCCAAATTCTACCAGAAAGCGGTATCGATTCCTAATGGGCCCGGCGGGATAGTATACTGGCGCGGACAGGCTCCCGGGCCCGGTGCCCGGGACGCGGGGCCCCGGATGTGGGGAAAGGAGGAGCCCTTTGGCCGGCAACGACGTAAGGTTCGAGACGACCGGCGGGGTCGCGACGGTAACCCTGGACCGTCCCCAGGTGAGAAACGCCCTCTCCGCCGACGCGATGGAGCAGCTGGTGTCGGCGCTGGAGGAGTGCCGCAGTCCCCGCGTGCGGGCCGTGGTGCTCACCGGGGCCGGGGGAGCCTTCTGCTCCGGCGCTGACGTCCGGGGCTTCGCCGACGTCCTGGAGGGCGGGGCGGAGGGGATGTCCGCGCATCTGCGGACCCAGGCGGGACGCCTCCACCGGGGTGTGATCATGGCCATCAGGGAGCTGCCCAAGCCCGTCATCGCCGCAGTCGACGGGGTGGCCGCGGGGGGCGGGCTGGGCCTGGCCCTGGCCTGCGACCTGCGCCTGGCTTCGGAGCGGGCACGGTTCGTCATGGCCTACGCCGGGATCGGGGCCACGGCGGACGGGGGCTCGACCTACTACCTTCCCCGGCTGGTGGGACCGGCCCTGGCCATGGAGATGTACCTAGTAAACCAGCCCATCAGCGCCCAGAGAGCCCTGGAGATGGGTCTGGTGAACCGCGTGGTGCCGGGAGAGGAGCTGGAGCGGCACGCCATGGAGCTGGCCGCCCGCCTGGCCTCGGGGCCCACCGTCGCCTTCGGGCGCGTGAAGGCTCTGATGGACGCCTCCTGGAGCGCGGAGCTGGGGGCCCAGCTCGACGCCGAGACCGCCGCCATCAGCGGCATCGCCCTGACCGCCGACTTCCAGGAGGGCGTGACCGCCTTCGTGGAGAAGCGGGGCCCCCGGTTCACGGGAGAGTAAAGGCCGGGACCACCCCCGGACTCGGACCCTGACCAGGGGGGCCGGCCCCCGGCTGCTACAGCTCCACCAGCGTAGCCCCATCGCCGGGCGTGATCTCGTCCCTTCCGAAGGACTTGACCAGGGGATGGCTTCGCAGGTGCCCGCGGAGACTCTCCCTGAGGGCGCCTGTGCCGGACCCGTGGACGATGCGCACCCTGGCGAGGCCCGCCATGGCGGCGTCGTTCAGGTACTCTTCGACCCTTGCGACCGCCTCCTCGACCCGGTTTCCGCGCAGGTCCAGCTCGGGGGCTACCGACGGCTTGTTGGCGTGCCGGGTATAGAACACGCCCTCTCCCGTGGGGGTCGCGTAGGCGTAGGCGGGCCTGTCTACGCGATACACGGGCAGCCTTGCCCGCATGGTCCCAAGGAGGACTTCTACGGAGCCATCATCGTCGGGAGGGGTGATCACCTCCACGGGTTGCGGCACTCCCTTCAGGTAGACCCGGTCCCCCGACCGCAGCTCCCGTACCCAGTCTCCCCTTCCGCTGGAGGGAGGTCTCCACTCCGGGGAGGCCAGCTCGTTCCGCACCGCGGCGAGCTCACCCTGGGCGGCCCTGACGGCCTCCGAGGGGTCCCTGTCGGTTGATTCCTCTTCATGGACGACCTGGGGCTGGACGGCCTCGGATAGCTCCTCTCCCCCATACTCCCCGGCCGGCTCCACCTCGGGCCGACCGCCCAAGTTCCCGGGGGCGGCGGCCGGGGGCGTCATCGGGGTGTGACGCCGCCGGGCCCGGCCGGCGGCGCGCTCGGCCTCCCTGAGCCGGCGTTGCACCTCGTCCACTTTGACCTGGAGGCGGTACCTGGCCTCCTCCATCATCGTTTCTTCCCGATCCCGGAGGCGGGCCAGCTCCTCCTCCAGCTCCCGGGACCTTCGGGCCGCAGCGGCCAGGGACTGCTCCGCCTCCCGGCGCTTCTCCTCGGCCAGGTGCCGCTCCTCCTGGAGCTCCCTGAGCAGCGTCTCCGAGCTGCGATGGGCGGGAGTGAGCTGAGACCGGGCCTCCTCGACGATGGACCCGTCCAGGCCGAGGCGGGAGGCGATGGTCAGGGCGTAGCTCCGGCCCGGAAGCCCCATGGCCAGGCGGTAGGTGGGGTCCAGAGTGACCGGGGCCAGCTCCACGCTGGCGTTGACCATGCCCGGCTCTCCCTGGGCAAAGGCCGCCACGTCCCTCTGGTGAGTGGTCACGGCGACGGTGACTCCCCGGTCACGGAAGTGGGACAACACCGCCTTGGCCAGCGCCGAGCCCTCCTCGGGGTCGGTGCTGGCCCCCAGCTCGTCGATGACCACCAGGGAGCGGGAGGTGGCCAGGTCCACGATGGCCTTGAGGTTCGTTATGTGGGAGCTGAAGGTGGACAGGGACCGCTCTATGCTCTGCTGGTCGCCGATGTCGCAGTACACGCCGTCGAACAGGCCCAACGTGGCGTCCCGGGCCGGCACCTGGAGCCCTGCCTGGGCCATGAGGGCCAGGAGGCCCACGGTCTTCAGCGCGACGGTCTTGCCGCCGGCGTTGGGCCCCGTGATGACCAGCACCCCCCCGTCGCCCCCGACCTCCACGGTGATGGGCACCGCATCCGGGCCCAGCAGGGGATGCCTGGCACCAACCAGGCGGACGCATTGGGGCAAGGTCTCCAGGAACGTAGGGGGAGAGGCGGACACGGCAGAGGCGTAGCGGGCCTTGGCCATGGCCAGGTCCAGCTTGGCCATTATCTCCACGCCCCGCAGCAGGTCGCCGCCCGCGGACTCCACCTCGGCGGAGAGCTCCCGGAGCACCCTCTCCACCTCCCGCTCCTCGGCCAGGCGAAGCTCCCTCCAGCGGTTGCCCGCGTCCACCACCGACATGGGCTCCACGAACAGGCTGGCGCCGCTGTCGGACACGTCGTGGACGATGCCCGGGAGCCGCCCCTTCATCTCGGCCTTCACCAGAAGGACCATGCGCCCCTGGCGCTCGGTGATGATGGGCTCCTGGAGGATGCCCTGGCGCTGGGCCTGGCGCAGGACCCGCTCCATGGAGTCCATGAGGCCCTGGTAGGCGGCGCGGGAGTCGACCCGAAGGGCTCTCAGCCCTTGGCTGGCGGTGTCCAGCACCTCCCCGGCCGTGCCGATGGAGCGGTCGAGCCGGTCCTCCAGGGCTTGCAGGGACGGCAAGCCCTGGGAGGCAGAGCGCAGGATGGCGGACTCACGCCGTCTCGACAGGACGCCCCGGACCCCGCGCATCGAGCGCAGGGTGCCGACGACCTGGCGGAGCTCCTCCCCCCGGAGCACCCCCGCCAGGGCCGCCCGCTGCAGCACGGGCCGCAGGTCCGCGGCCTCGCCCATGTCCAGGTGCACCCCCGCCTCCAGCAGCCGCCGGGCCTCGGCGGTCTCCCTGTGACGGCGCTCCACCTCGTCGAACCGGTAGGACGGGGTCAGGTCCAGGGCCATCTCCCGGGCAACGGGAAAGGTGGTGTAGCCCGCCAGCCTCCGCAGGACCAGGTGGAGCTCCAGCAGGCCCAGGGACTCCTCTTTCGGGTCAGGAGAAGGCCGGGCGCCGGGGGGAGCAGGCTCGATCATATGGACCACATAGCGGGCCTTCAGGCTGGGCGGGCGGTCAACACGCGGGTCTCCCAGACGGTGCCGATGCAGTCGCGCAACGTCCTCAGGCCCGGCTCCCTTACGTCGAGCACGCGGTCCACGGTCCTGGGGGCCAGGGCGTCCACGTATCCGCAACGCTTAATGAAGCCGCCGAGGGTGTGGCGCTCTCCCCCCAGGAGGACGTAGTCCAGCCGGTCCAGGTACGGGTCGAACTGCTCCTTGACCACCTGGCAGGTCTTGTCGAACATCTCCCGCGCCTGCTTCTCCCTGATGCGCTGGAACCTCTTCTGGGACGTGCCCCCGGCGGAGTGGCGCCCCTTCACGTACCGGGAGCCGGTCTTGGAAGAGACCAGGGACTCCCCGTGGAACACCCCCACGGCCAGCCGGCCCAGCCTCATCAGGACCACGCCCAAGAAGTGGTCCCGGGAGATGAGGCCCCGGATGCCGGCGGTGTCCCAGCCGTCTAGCCGGCCGCCCCGCGAGACAGGGAAGGGGGGCAGCAGGGCCACCACGCGGTCCCCGCTTTGGAAGAGGACATATCCGGTGGGGCTCGCCTCCAGCCTCGAGGCCATCTCCGCGACGCCGGGGCCCGACGCGGCGGGCACAGGGCTTCCCGGCTCCCCGTACACGGTCGTCGCCCCGTGCCCCGTGTCGGCGTCGAGCTCCGACAGGAGGCGGAGGGCCCGGGCCCGGCTCAAGGGACGCTCTGCAAGCCCGCCCGCGGTCGCGACGCCCGTGTCCATCCCACGGACCACGTTACACTATGTAATGGCGCCGGGCAAGTGTATAATATCGACCACCGAGTCCGGCGAGGAGGTAGCGTCATGGCGTCTTCATTGCTCCGGGGAAGGTACGTAATCGTCCGGGCGGGCAGCGACGCCCAGTCCAGCACGGTGATCACCGACGGCGCCATCTTCCAGAGGGACGGCGTCATCGAGGACGTGGGCCCCTACACGGAGGTGAGGGCCCGCCACCAGGCCGACGAGGAGGTCGGCGGACCGGGGTACCTGGTGTTCCCGGGCCTGGTCAACTCCCATCACCACGGCCGCGGCCTGTCGACGCTGCAGCTGGGCACCACCGACGACTGCCTGGAGACCTGGATCCTATCGGGCTGGGGCCGGCGCCCGGTGGACGACTACCTGATGACCCTGTACACGACCATGCAGCAGATCGCGTCCGGCACCACCACCGTCATGTACAACCACAGCACCACCCCATCCACCGGGCTGGAGGAGAACGTCAAGCAGGTGCTCAAGGGCTTCGACGAAGTGGGGATGCGCTCGGCCTTCTCCGTGATGTACCGCGGCCAGAACCGGGTGGTCTACGACGACGACGAGAAGTTCGCAGCCAGCCTCCCGACGGAGCTGGGAGACGCCCTCCGGGGCCACCTGGCCCGCAACACCATATCGGTGGACGACTACTTCTCCCTCTTCGAGAGGCTGCACAGGGACCACGGCTCCGACCCCAACGGCAGGACCAGGGTCCTCCTCAGCCCCGCCAACGTGCAGTGGGCCGACGACGGCTTCCTGGAGCGGACCAAGGAGTACGCCACCAGGTACAACACCGGCGTCCACATCCACCTGGTGGAGACCATGTACCAGAAGGCTTACGGGCTGAGGCGATGGGGCCGCACCCCGGCGACCCACCTGGGAGACCTGGGCTTCCTGGGACCCGAGCTCTCCTGCGCCCACGCCATCTGGCTCACCGACACCGACATAGACCTGTTGGCGGGCGCCGGCGCCACCGTCTGCCACAACGCCAGCTCCAACCTGCGGCTGAAGAACGGCGTGGCCCCCGTGGACGCCATGGTCGGCCGGGGACTGAACGTGGCCCTGGGCACCGACAGCACCGCCATCAACGACGACGACGACATGATCCAGGAGATGCGTCTAGTGGCCAAGCTCCACCGGGAACCCGGCCTCGACGCGCCGGCCATCACCTCCCACCAGGTGCTGCGAAACGCCACCATCAACGCCGCCAAGCCGACCTTCTTCCACGACGACATAGGGGCCTTGGAGGTGGGCAGGCGGGCCGACGCCGTGTTGATGGACATGGCCTCCGTCACCGAGCCGTACATGGACCCGGACGTGGACCCCATCGACGCCCTGCTGTACAGGGGTAAGGCCCAGGACGTGAAGACGGTGGTCATCGACGGCGAGGTCGTCATGAGGGACGGCCGGTTCACCCGGGTGAACAAGGACGACGTGGTCCGGGAGCTGCGAGAGCAGCTGGGGAGGCCCGTGGAGCCCGAGGTGCTCCGCACCCGGGCCATGGCCGCCGCCCTGACGCCCCACGTACAGCGTTTCTACGACGGCTGGTCGACGGACCAGGGAGCGCCCCACTACCGGTTCAACGCCCGCAGCTAGACCGGCGAGTCCATGAAGTGGCCGGAGCCCTCGCCCAGGCCCGCCACAAGGGTGTCCATGAAGTTGCGCACGGACCGGCTGAGGAACTTGCCCTTCAGGGTCACCAGCCCCATTCGAGCCGAGGGCAGGATGGACGACAGCCTACGGATTCCCAGTATGCCGGCGTCCTCGGGCTGGACCACGTACTCGTGGCCCACGGCGATGCCCATACCAATGGCCACGTAGCGCTTGGCCATCTCCATGACATCCATCTCCAGGGCCACGTTGTAGGATAGGCCGTCCCGCTTCAGTGCCCGCTCCAGGCTCCCCCGGCTCTGGCTGCCCGGGCCCAGCAGTATGAGGGGCCTGGAGGCGATGTCGGCCAAGCTTATCTTCGATTGGCGGAGGAGCTCGTGGTCCGGGGGCGCGAACAGCACGAACTCGGTGGCGAACAGGTACGTGAACTCCAGCCCCGGACTCTCGGGGTCGGCGCCGAGCATTATGTCCAGGTCGCCCGCGGACAGCATCTCCACCAGGACCGAGTGGGAGCGGGCAACCAGCTTGATCTGCACCTGGGGGTACCGGTCCCGGAACTGCTTCACCAGCGGCGGCAGGTGGTGCAGGACCAGGTCCGAGTAGGCCCCGATGACGAAGGACCCCCGGTGCTCCGGGTAGTCCATCTGCATCTTCAGGGCCTCTATTCCGTTGGTGACTCCCTCTACGATGGGCTCCGCCAGCTCGTAGAAGACCACCCCATCGGAGGTGAGCTGGATGGGCCGCTTGATGCGGTCGAACAGGGTGACGCCGAACTCCCTCTCGATCTTCTGCAGATGGGTGGTCACCGTGGGCTGGCCTATCTCCAGGTGCTCGGCCGCCCGGGAGACGCTGCGAAGGCGCGCCACGTGGTAGAAGCTTATGAGCTCACGAATCTCCATGTTTCTCACACCCTGAGCGGACCCTTTCCGCCGGGCCCGCGTGCCGGCACAGGTCCAGTAATAGAATATATCATATTTGCGCTATCCCTTGACTTATGTACCTGGTGGGCGGACAATGGAATCCAGCCCACGGCGTGGGGCCCCGCCATGATGGACTTGAGACTCAAAGGTATGCCCGTCACGTTCATGGTAGTGCTGCTATTGACCGTGATGCTTACCATCTTCTTCGGCGCCTGGGCGGCCTCGGCTGACTCCCAGGCCCAGGACCGGAGCTTCTCCTTCGCAATAGGCGCGTCGGCCCCCGACGCCGGCGCCGACACCGTCGCACCATCCGAGGACGGCAGCCTCGACGCTGCCGCCGCCGTGGAGTCCACCGAGGAGTCCTGGTGGGGCTCGGCCTTCCTCACGGCGTGTCCCTTACACTGAGGCCCCTACACTGAGTAAGGCGTAGACCTTGGCCCTCTCCCTCAGCTCCTCCGCTCCGGCGCGCGTCATGACGCTCTCCGGAAAGTTCCATTACGCCTGGATCATAGTGGCCATCCTGGCGACGGTCCAGGTGATCGGCCAGTCCATCAGCATGTCCGCGGGAATCACCGTGGCGCCGCTGAACGACCCCGACGGCGGCTTCGGGTGGAGCATGGGGACCATCGGGGCGGCCCTGATGGTCTACTACCTGGTGGGAGCCGTCTTCGCCCCGGTCAGCGGGTGGCTTGGCGACCGGTACGGCCCCAGGCTCGTTATGCTCTGGGCGGGGATCATATACGGCGCCAGCATGGTCCTACTGGGGCTCACCAAGGAGCCCTGGCACTTCTTCCTCACCTTCGGCGTTATGCTGTCCGTCACCCAGTCCCTGGCCATGGTCCCCCTCATGGCCTCGGTCAGCGGGTGGTTCCGGCGGCGCCTGGGGCTGGGCGTGGGTATCCTCTGGGCCGCCGGGGGAACGGGAGCGGCCGCCATCGCTCCCCTGGTGGCGTTCCTCCTGGGCCAGTTCGGGTGGCAGTGGACCTTCTGGATCGTCGGGGCGGCCGGCGGCGGCGTCACGATACTCCTCACCGCCATCTTCCGCAACGGCCCGAAGGAGGTCGGCCTGACCCCCTACGGGGCGTCCAGGGACTACACCCCCGAGCCGCCTCGGAGCAGGCAGGCCGACCAGCTACGGTCCAAGGTCTTCAACCAGCACATCAGGAAGACCCGGGCCTTCTGGAACCTGCCCCTCATCCACGGCCTTGGCTGCGCCGGCCACGGCATCGTGCTCATCTACACCATTCCCATCGCCGTCGACGCGGGCATCGACTTCGTCACGGCGTCGGTGATCCTGAGCCTCATCTCCCTGCTGAGCGTCGGCGGCAGGCTCATCACGCCCATCCTGGCCGAGCGGTTCGGCGGCAAGCAGATCATGGGCGTGGCCATGTTCATACAGGGGATCACCGTGCTGGTGGTCTTCTGGGCCCAGGACGTGTGGTCCTTCTACCTGTTCGCCATCCTGTTCGGAATCGGGTTCGGGGGCGAGATGTCCGCCTACCTTGTCGTGAACCGGCAGTACTTCGGCGCCGGGCCCATATCCACCTGCTACGGGTTCCAGACCATGGGCGCCCTGCTGGGCCACGCCGTAGCCACGGGCGTTGCCGGCCTGATCATCTACGTAACAGGCTCCTTCGGCGTCATCCTCACCATGTCCATGGTCTTCAGCTTCCTGGGCGTGCTGGTGATCTTCAACCTGGAGTCCAGCGCCCGGGTCCTCATCCCCGACTGGGAGAAATCGCTGCCGCGGGATGCCAGGTCCGCGCCCGCGGCGACGCCCCTGCTGGCCGGCCACCAGGAGTAGCGGCCCGGTCTGGCCAGTTTTGATACTATTTATTCCACAATATCTCTTGACAGCTTGACGGCGTGAAGACCAGAATTAGGGTCAGGCACAGTCCTAGGCGAGGACAGGTAACGGCCGATGACCTACATAATCACCGAGCCGTGCGTTGGGGTCAAGGACGCAACCTGCACCGATGTCTGCCCGGTCGACTGCATACACACCGCGGACGGCGCAGACATGTACTACATAGACCCCTATGAGTGCATCGACTGCGGGGCCTGCGAGCCCGTCTGTCCCGTCTCCGCCATCTTCTACGAGTACTCCGTCCCCGGCCACTGGAACGCCTACATCGCCAAGAACTACGACTTCTTCAAGTAGGCCCGCCTCCGCCACTCTCCAGCAAGCAGGCCTGCTCCGTCATTCCCCAGGTAGACGGGAATCCACGCCCCACCCCTTGTATCTTGATGAAGGTGGCGGGGTAGACCGGTCCGCCCCTTGGTCTCGAGAGACCGCGACCCAGCGTGGTCGCCCCGCCTTCATACTCTTGGAGCCCGAA